>NZ_JBYSVW010000013.1:0-232244 GCF_058986625.1 Pseudomonas sp. GW821-FHT07G06 | reverse complement strand
TCAAAAGATCGCAGCCTTCGGCAGCTCCTACAGGGGAACGCGTGCACCACCAAACAACGAGGTCGAGCGTTAGCTCGTCTCGCGGTGCACGCCCCCTCGAGAGGCCGTGCGCGGCGGGTTCTGTAGGAGCGAGCTTGCTCCGGGCGGCGTTCCGACGAAAAACCTGAGAGCACCGCGGGGTGTCAGGCTCCCCCGCATCATCGTTGACCTCCATCGCGAGCAAGCTCGCTCCTACAGGTATCGGGTTCCCCGCAATTACGTGAACAACCAAAAAAAGCCCTGGAAAACATGCCCACGCTCTTGCAGGCCGTAGCAGGTTTAGCGCAAATGCCCTGAGCGACTGTATTGGGTCGGACAGCGACTGTACACCGGGCGCCTTTCAAAAAAGGATGCCTTGCTGGGCCGCCTGACTGACAACCAATTGCTTCTGGAACGTAGCTGCGCAGCGCTCAAGACCGTACAACTGTCCAGCCGGCGCGCGACCCCTGCGGCGGAATGGCTGCTGGACAACTTCTACCTGATCGAAAAAAACATCCGTACCGCCAGGACCCACCTGCCCGACGACTATAGCCGCGAGCTGCCGCGCCTGGCCGAAGGCCCTTCGGCAGGCCTGCCGCGGGTCTACGACATCGCCCTGGAAACCATCGCGCACGGCGATGCCCGGGTCGACGCGCCAAGCCTGAACTGTTTCATCGCCTCTTATCAGACCATCACGCCCCTGACCCTGGGCGAGCTATGGGCCATCCCGATCATGCTGCGCCTGGCGCTGATCGAGAATTTGCGGCGCGTGGCATCCCGGGTCATGGCCAACCGGGATGACCGCAACCTTGCGCTGATCAGGCTAGACTCATCCAACTTGACAAAGTGCTTCCAATAGAACTCGATCCCGTTAAACATCATCCATCTCATTCCCCATAGCCAGGACTTATTCATGCCCTTGCCTTTTCACAAGATGCACGCCAATGGCGATGACTTCGTCATTGTTGACGCTCGCAAGATGGCCAATCCGGTGACCAGTGCGCTCGCTCGTCGAATGGGTGATCGCTACCGGGGCATCGGGTTTAATCAACTGGCGGTGGTGCTTGATTGCGACGATGCCGATGCGCGACTGGAATTCTGGAATGCCGACGGCTCCACGCTGGATGTCTGTGGCAGCGCAACCCGGGGTGCCGCAGACCGATTGATGCGCGAGTCGAACGCGACTTCGATAGGGCTGCGAACCAGCCGCGGTCTTTTGACTTGCGAACGAATGTCCACTGGTGTCATTTCCGTCAGCATGGGAGAACCACGTTTCGGTTGGTTAGACATCCCCCTGACTCGTGAGTTGGCTACGGCTGCTCTGCCACTGGCGGGTGACCCGGCCGCTTGCAACATGGGAAATCCGCACTGCACCTACTTTGTGGAAGATCTGGCGGCGGTCGATGTGGCGACAATCGGGCCGGCCATAGAAACCGATCCCCTGTTTCCCCTCCGGACGAACGTGCATTTCGTACAGATCATCGACCGAACGCGCATTCGCCTGCGTATTTGGGAGCGCTGGGGTGGTATTCCGCTGGGTTCTGGCTCCTGCTGCTGTGGTGCCGTGGTCAATGGAATACGCCGTGGTCTGCTGGACCACTCCGTTGAAGTGGAATGTGATGGCGGAACCGTCACGGTTGAATGGGACGGTGTGGGACCGGTTGTTCTCATTGGGCCGGTAGAGTCGGTTTTCTCGGGAATCATCACCGACACTCAGCTACAGGTTGTGTAGCTGTAGGTATCGAGCAGTTCAATTCATGGGCGATTGAAGGCGTTGGTTACGGGCAGGTTTTGGCCGATTTCTGCATGTCGTGACGGACAGTAAGCGTCCTTAAGCGGATGCCACACGTCTCGCGAAGTCTTACTTCTATGGAGCTGCTCGATAGAGATACCACGATAAACGAGCTACCTACCTTACGGTAGATGTAGTTCAAGGATCGGATACGATGTATTTTGGCGACAGTAACAAAGGCCCCGGCGCAAGGGCTGGGCTTTCTGCATTAAAAATCACAGCTAACTCACCACAAATTTTCCCTTCAAAACCCCGATCGCCTCCTCCAAATTTCGAGCGATTTCTTGTTTTTTAACATCGGAAATTGGAACGACAGAGGTTGGCCTGCTCCAATTCGTTAACTCCGACATATACAAAAAAATCTGGCGGGTTGAGGGATCGCTGGCGGCACAAATTACACAGGGGAAATGCGGTGACCCAGCTGGGCGCCATGCTGCAGGTGCAGATCAAGAGCGCCGGCAGTGCCGATGAGGCGGCGAACAACCTGAAAAACTGGGTCGCGAAAATTGGCTCGGGGGAAACCGTTAAAGGCTATGCCGATGCCGGGATTGACTATCAGGGTTCGATGAACGCGGCCATTGGCAAGGGCCTGTCGATCTTTGAAGCCAGTTTCGAACTGGCACGCCGGTACGTGGAACTGGGAACAAGCAGCACTTGATGGGCTGTTTTAAGGTGACTGATTTCAACCCATAGCCGCCAGTCAGCAACGGCAGAGTTCGGCCAGTAGCGGACTATCAGTATCACATCATTAGCTGGCGTTGTTCAGCGACTGGTAAAGCAAACTGAACTGTCTGAGTCACACCCCAAATCGGACAATCGAAATGGATACTGTTCGTCGCACCGGTTAACGCAACTGCCGTGGTGTTGCGTTGAGCATTTTCTTCATCAGTCGCCGCAGGGAAGTGGCATCTCGGTACCCGACGCGTTCGGCGATGGTGTCCACGGAGTATTTGCTGTTGACCAGCAGCTCCCTGGCCTTATTGGCCTGGACCCGCTGGATCAGCCGCAACGGACTGTGGCCGGTGGCCTTGTGGATGTGTCGAGACAAGGTTCGCTCTGACAAGCCAAAGTCGGATGCCAGCGCCCTGACGCCGATGACCACCGGTAGCGAGGCTTCGATGTGAGCCGTCAATTGCGCGATCAATTCATTTCCCTGAGCCATCATGGCAGGAACCATGAAGGGCGATTGCAGTTGCCGACCATCTATCAGTAGCGTCCGTGCAACCGCATCGGCCAAAGCCGGGGAGAAACGGTTGCGCAGCAGCTGCAACATCAGATCGCTCTGACCTAACGCAGCGCCCGCAGTCACCAGCGGCGGGTCGAGGATCACCATTCGGTCTGCATCTACCTTGCAGTCCGGCGCCCACTGCTGGAGTAGAGGCGCCATCCACCAAGAGGTGGTCACGCAGCGTCCTGCGAGCAGGTTCGCCGCCTGCAACACGAACACCGCAGAGCACGACGCCGCGACCTGCCCTCCGGCCTGCACATGCGCGCGTAATGACGGAACCAGCAGAGCAATATCCGGCTGTTGCAGTCGTTGCTCGATCGTGAAGGCATCGGCCACGCCGATTCCGGGAATGATCCAGCAAGAGCGGTCATCCGGGCTGACTTCCAGGGGACGAACAGTAATTTTCAGGCCTTGGTCGAGCGTCACGCCAGTGCCGTTCACCCCACAGACCTGCCAGCGAGGTACAACTGTGCCCAGTCGCTGGGCGAGTGCCGCCGCGGTCGAAAGGATATCCAGGGTCAGTGCGACACTCGTGGCGAAGGCGCCAGGAAGTATCAGAATCGTGAAATCATTCATTGGCTGATTATGCCCGAAAGATGTCGAATCGGTCGCTGGTTGCAACGGTTCCGGGCAGGCTCAATGACGACTCCATTTCATTGAGCGTAAACCTGTATGCCAAACATCCTGATCAAGGTGCCTCAAGGTTCCTTTACTTGCGAACAACGGGCGCTGCTTTGCGAAGAGATGACGAAAGTGGCCATCTCGGTCGAGCAAATCGGCAACGATCCACGTCAACGCGGCCTGTGCTGGACACTTGTTGAGGAAGTGGCGCCAGGCGCCTGGACCTGTGGTGGAGTGGATGTCAGCGCTCAAGCCATTCCGTGCATCATTCAGGTCAAGGTCCCAGCCGGTGTGCTGAACGAGGCCATGAGAGGCGACTATGTGCAGCGGCTACATCAAGCGGTAAGCCGGTCGCGAGCACCGCAAGACCCACGAATCATCATGACTTCGATCATCCTTGATGAAGTCAACGATGGTGCCTGGGGAGCCAATGGAGCGATCTGGCATCTGCCCGATTTCATTCAGGCGGCCGGGTACCGACATCTGCAAGATCTGGCACAGCGGTAGACACTCCAAGCGTCAGCCGTTCGCCCTGCCCCGCTTTACAACGGGGCAAGGCAATTCATCGTTACTGTTTGATCAAATCACTGGGCTTCCAGCTCTGGTCGAAAAACGCTTGCTTGGGACCATACAAACGTACAATCACCAGGAAGCCTTTGCCCGGCACGGTACGTATCCAGTTCTTGCCCGTACCCGGTGATTCAGGGCCGAAGTAGATGTCGGTCGAGCCATCGCTGTTCTGCGCCGGTTTGTCCATCTGGTTGAGCGACGGGAACGGCTGGCCGTTGTCCAGGCCCGATGCCGTCAGGTTGTCGTAGGCCGTCACCGACCAGAACAACGCCGCCGGCACATTGGCGGGCAGGTTGAGCTTGTAGGTGTGGGCGCCGTCGAGGAACTTGCCGTCGGCATCGCGGGTGGTGGCGGGATACTTGGCGCCGGCGCCGACCATGTTCATCACCATGCCCGGGCTGTCCGAGTAGGCAGAGGTGAAGAACGCCACACGCTGCTCGAGGTTGGTGTACGTGCCGCTGGACTGGAACTCGGTGTTTTCCCCGGCGAAGGTATTCACGTACTGGCGATCCGTGTAGTACAGGCCGCCCGGCTCTTTCATCAGCAGATGACTGGTGACCACCTTGCTCATCTTGAACGCGGTGCGTGCCGCTTCATCCAGCAGCTTGCGCCGCTGTGCATCCGGGGCGAAGGCCTTGCCCTTTTCGATGCCGATGGTGTGCAGGAAGCCGCGCATGTCCATGTCCGCCGGGTCGACCGCTTCGGCTTCAATGAAGCGCGACAGCAGATCGAAGTACCGGCCGTCCTCGGGGAACAGCATGTTGATCGGTGCACCGGTGGCATCGGGGAACTGCATCGGCAGCGCCGAATCCTTCTTGCCCAGCGGATAGATCTTGGTGCGCTCGACCTCGGCCACCGGCACGCTCAGGTCTTTCGGATCCTTGAAGAAGGTGCGCCAGAACAGGAACACGTTGTTGGTGCGCGAGCGGTAGACGAAACCTTCGGTGGGCTCCGGGCCGGTGTAGCCAGGCGGCAGCAGCACATAGGTGCCGCCCTTGCCCTTGTCGGGGCCGGCCAGGCCGACGTCGCCGCGCCAGGTCTTGCCGTCAATGGTCGGACCGACAATCGGCCGCTGGAAGAAGTCGTCGAACATGCCCTGCACGCCGGGCGGTGCTTCGACCACCAACGGACCGTATTTCGCCAGGTCCAGATAGCTCATGGCGTAGACCAGGTCGGAGTTCGGCGTGGTCACCAAGGTCTTGGCGTTGATGCGTTTCTTCCAGGTCGGCAGGATGTTGTAGCCGGCGCCGAATTGTTTCTCCGACGCCTCCTTCATCGACCAGATGTTGATGGCCGGCAACGACCAGAGATACGACTGCACGGCGCGCTGGAAAATCAGCTCGTCGATCATGCTGCGTGCGGTGGCCTCGGTCGGGAAACCGTTTTCGAAGGGCAGGTTGGCCAGCTCTTCGTAACGCGTGGCGGCATCGGCGACGCCGCTCAGAGAGACCGCCACTGCCAGGGCGGTCAGGGTGTTACGCAAGCTGCTCATGGGATGTCCTTATGTGGCGCAGTTTGAAGATAAAACATGGCATGGTTTTCAGTTGAGCTTGACCACCGCCGGCGGCGTCCACTGGCCGTTCATCGCGGCGGCTTCAGGCCAATAGGCTCGTACGTAGAGGGAGAAGTCGGCGCCCTTGGGCGCGGGCAGCCAGTTGCTTTCCTTGTCGGCACCCGGGGATTCGCTCTGCACGTACAGCGTCAGCGAGCCGTCGGCATTGGGCTTGAGCGATTTGTTCTTGGTGCCGAGGGAATAACGGCCCAGCGGGTTATCCGCGAAGAAGTGCTGTTCGTTATACAAGGTCAGCGACCAGAAACCCTTGACCGGCGGCAAGGCATCTTTAGGGAAGGTCACGCTGTAGCGCTGGCCGCCATTGAGGCGCGTGCCGGACTGATCCAGGTCCTGGTAAAAGTACTTGGTCTCGACCTGCTTGTTGACGAAGATGTTCGAGCGGGCCACCGCCGTACGCAGGAAGTAGTCGGTGCCGAACGCTGCGCCGTTGTCGATGGTGCTCCAGTGATTGGGCAACTGCTTGCCATAGTTGCGGAACTGCAACAGCGGTTTGACCACCTCGGCATCAGACTTTTGCGCCTCGTCGATCATGGCCTTTTTCAGCTCCGGATCACGCTGGGCGATCTGTGCCAGTACCGACAATTGCGCATAGCGTGCTTCTTCGCCGGGCAATGGCTTGGCGTCCTTGAGGAGTGCCGGCAGTTCATCGAAGAATTTTTCCGGGAGCACCCAGCGGGTTTCTTCGGCACCGGCCGCTTCTGCCGGGAATTTCGGCGACTTGCTCCAGTCACGCTGCTTGAGTTTGCCGTCGTATTTGGACACCGGGTACATATCGATGCCGGACAGGTACGGCTGAATCGCCTTGCGATCCTCGGTCGTATCGTCCTGGAACACCCGTGGAATCACGAAACCGGTGTTGGTCTTTGCGCGGAAAACCTGGGTGATGCCCTCAGGCACCTTGCCGTTCCAGTCCGGGCCGACCAGCAGGTAGAAACCGGGTTTGGTGCCGTACATCTTGCCCAGTTCGGCAAAACTGTCGGAGCGCAGATCCACGACCTGATACACCCAGAACCGGTCGCCGAAATCCGGTACCTGCAAGACCACCGGTTCCAGATCCAGCGCGATGCTGCCGGCGCCGTAGACCACGTCCTGGTTCGGGCAGGCCACCAGGCGTTCACCCGGCGAGATGTAATCGGTGAGCATCGACAGATGATTGATCGGCGCCACGGGCACGATGCCGCCCATCAGGCCAGGCTGCGGCAGATCCTTGAACTTCAGCCGCCGGTTATAGATGTTGGCCATCGGCCAACCCCAGAAATAGGCTTCGCGCGCCATCATGCGCACATAGGTTTCGGTCACCTTCACATCGGCCTCGGGCCCGGACACCTGAGCCACTGGCTCACTCTGCGCCTGCACGGCAGTCGCGCCGAGCAACATCGCCGTTGCGAGCAGACCAAGGGTGAAAAGAGGAGTCTTTTTCATGAAGGCGCTTCCTTGCTTGGGAGTTTTCGTTAAACGTGTTTCTGGCAGTAAACACATCGGCAGAAAATTTAGCAGAGGAATCTGATTCGACAAAGAAAAGGCGTAAGACCAAGGGGCGCTTATTTCTTTTTTCGCCAGGTCAGCGTTATTTCTCGAAAGGCATCCATGGGTCGGATGCAGCCCTTCGCGACAGGCAACAATCGGCCAGGAGCGGACGTAACCATGATGCCTTGATACTCTGTGTGACCGATCGCCGAAGGACATCAACGCACATGGAAATTGCACCACGGTTCATCATTCATGAAACCGATCATTGGATACTCAATCATCATATGTCATCCGCGCTCCCCGGTTATTTGATGCTGGGTTCGCGGACTCATGCGAACTCGCTGGCCGACCTTCCGGGCAGTGCCCTGGCAGAGTTGGGTGGCCTGCTCGCAGCAGTTCAGAAAGCCATTGAATCGCGACTAAAGCCGAAGTGGATCTACATCAGTCGATTCGGCCATGACCCTGGCTATCCCATTCATTTCCATTTCATCCCTGTGTATCACTGGGTCGAAGAGCTGTTCTGGAAGGATGCGAGATACAGACTTTTGGAGACCTTCGCTACAGCTGAAAACGTTCAATCACTGACTGACGGAGCAGAACTGACACTGTTCATCTGGCGCGAATTTGGGGAGAGCCCGGAGCCCCCAACCACCCAAGGACCTTCCATCAACCAAGTCATTAGTGATTTTCGCGAATCATTCAAATAGGCCGACGAGCCTGTCCGCTTCGGCTCGGAAGCAGCTCCTCGTCACAGACCACAATCGGCCAGAAGCACCCAATTCACGCGGCGCCTCTGAAGTGCTGATTATTGTGAAAATTGTTAAAGCCGGCACGTCGATGCGTGCCGGCTACGAACAACATCAATATTTCATTTTTTGATAGAAACAATCGTTGCTTTTCCACCCTCCAGTCGGAAGGAAAACGATACTCGGTCTCCAACCTTCAACCCTGTCAATTGATCTTCTGCCACCGAAAAGGCCATGGTCATCGGCGGCCATTGCACAGCTGGAACAGCGCCGTGAGCCAGGGTCACCGTATGCTTTGCAGTATCCATAGCCTTGATCGTGCCCTCGGCGCTGGCGACTGGAGCCTGCTTTGTTTCCTGCTCCATCTTCATGCCCTCCATACCGTCCATTTTCATTCCTGGCATGTCCCCTGCGCGGGTAGCCAGAGAGAACACAACGGCGGTGCTGGCAATAGCAATAAGGGTCAGTTTCATACGACATTTCCTTCCTGGGTGACGGGTGTGATTGGGAGACTTTGGCGACGCATCAAGCGATAGGCGGCCGGGATGACAAACAGCGAAAGCAAGGGGGCCGTGACCATACCGCCGACCATAGGCGCGGCGATGCGGCTCATCACTTCGCTGCCGGTGCCGCTGCCCAACAGGATGGGTAACAGACCGGCAATGATCACGGCCACGGTCATTGCCTTGGGTCGGACTCGCTGCACCGCGCCTTCACGAATCGCTGCCAGCAGCCCACGCTCAGAGCTGTCGCCGAGGTCTTCTCGTTCGGCCCAGGCGTTCTTCAGGTACAACAACATGATGACGCCAAATTCGGCAGACACTCCGGCCAGTGCGATAAAGCCGACCCCGGTGGCAACCGACAGGTTGAATCCCAACAGATAAAGGAACCATACCCCGCCAGTCAGTGCGAATGGCAGAGTGGCCATAATCAGTAGGGCCTCGTCGAAGCGGGCAAAAGTCAGGTAGAGCAGCACGAAGATGATCAACAGCGTGGCAGGCACCACCAGTTTGAGTCGTGCGTTTGCCCTTTCGAGAAACTCGAACTGTCCTGAGTAACTAAGGCTCATGCCGGGCTGCAACTTGACCTGTTCATTGACGACCCGACGTAGATCGGCAACCACCGAGGCAATGTCCCGCCCCCGCACATCGATATACACCCAGCCTGAAGGACGTGCATTCTCGCTCTTGAGCATCGGCGGACCATCCGTGATCTTGATCTTCGCCACTGTGCCGAGGGTGATCTGGCTGCCTGACGAGGTGTAGATCGGCAATTGCTCCAAGACACCTGGCGAGTCGCGCCACTCACGTGGATAACGTACGTTGATCGGGAAACGCGCGAGTCCTTCAATGGTCTCCCCTATGTTTTCACCACCGATGGCACCGGCCACGATGGATTGCACATCCTCGATGTTCAGCCCATAGCGGGCGGCGGCCTTGCGGTCGATGTCCACGTCGATATAGCGACCACCGGTCAGGCGCTCGGCCAAAGCCGAACTGACACCGGGCACATCTTTGGCCACCCGCTCGACCGCCTGAGTCGCGGCATCGATCTCCGTCAGATTGGTGCCGGCAACCTTCACACCGATGGGGCTCTTGATTCCCGTAGCCAGCATGTCGATACGGTTGCGAATCGGCGGTATCCAGATGTTGGTCAAACCGGGAACGCGCACCACGCGATCCAGTTCTTCCACCAGCTTTTCCTGGCTCATACCGGGGCGCCATTGCTCATGCGGCTTGAACTGAATGGTGGTTTCGAACATTTCCAGTGGCGCCGGGTCGGTTGCGGTTTCGGCACGACCGGCTTTACCGAAGACGTGTTCGACCTCTGGAACAGTCTTGATCAAGCGATCGGTCTGTTGCAGCAGTTGCGCCGCTTTCTGCGCCGACAATCCCGGCAGGGCCGATGGCATATAGAGCAGGTCGCCCTCGTCCAACGCGGGGAGAAACTCGCCACCCAGGCGAGACATTGGCCATAGCGCGCTGAAAAAAACCAGCAGCGCCACCAGCAGCGTGATCTTCGGCCGACGCAAGACTGCGTCCAGGGCTGGCTGGTAGATCCTGATCAACCAGCGGTTCAACGGGTTCTGTTGTTCACCGGGAATCCGTCCGCGAATCCAGTAGCCCATCAGCACTGGCACCAGGGTCACCGACAATCCCGCCGCTGCGGCCATGGCGTAGGTCTTGGTGAACGCCAGTGGACCGAACAGCCGCCCCTCTTGGGCTTCCAGGGTGAACACCGGAATGAACGACAGGGTGATGATCAACAAACAGAAGAACAGGGCCGGCCCTACCTCTGCCGCCGCGTCGGTCATCACATGCCAATGCCGCTCCCCCCTCAACTCCTCTCCTGGATTGGCCACGTGCCACGCTTCAATCTTCTTGTGGGCGTTCTCGATCATCACCACGGCGGCATCGACCATGGCGCCGATGGCGATGGCGATTCCGCCCAGGGACATGATGTTGGCGTTGATCCCTTGGTAGCGCATGACGATGAAGGCAATCAGCACCCCCACCGGCAGGGAGATGATCGCCACCAGGGAGGAGCGCAAGTGCCAGAGGAATATCCCACACACCAGCGCGACAACGATGAACTCTTCGATCAGCTTGTGGCTGAGGTTTTCCACCGCGCGGTCGATCAGCTTGCTGCGGTCGTAGGTGGTGACGATTTCCACGCCAGCCGGCAAACTGCTTTTCAGTTCGTCGAGTTTGGTCTTGACCGCCGCGATGGTCTCGCGCGCATTTTTGCCGCTGCGCAAAATCACCACGCCGCCGACTGTCTCGCCTTCGCCGTCGAGTTCACTGATGCCGCGACGCATTTCCGGTCCCAACTGGATAGTGGCGACATCGCCAAGGGTCACTGGCACGCCGCCAGAGTCGAGCTTGAGCGGGATCGCCCGAAAATCATTGAGCGTCTTCAGGTAACCGGATGCGCGCACGATGAACTCGGTCTCTGCCATCTCCAGCACGGCCCCACCGGTTTCCTGATTGGCCTTGCCGATAGCAGCGCTCACCTCAGCCTGAGTGATGCCGAGGCTGGCCAGTTTGAGTGGATCAAGCTGCACCTGGTATTGCTTGACCATGCCCCCCACGGTGGCCACTTCCGCCACGTTGGGCAGGGTCTTGAGTTCGAACTTGAGGAACCAGTCCTGAAGTGCGCGCAGCTGCGCCAGATCGTGCCCGCCACTGCGATCCACCAGTGCGTACTGATAGATCCAGCCCACCCCCGTCGCATCCGGCCCCAACGCCGGCTTGGCGCTGGCCGGCAACCGACTTTGTATCTGGCTCAGGTACTCCAACACCCGCGAGCGAGCCCAGTACAAGTCGGTGCCGTCTTCGAACAGCACATACACGAAGCTGTCGCCGAAGAAGGAATAACCACGCACCGTCTTGGCTCCCGGCACTGAGAGCATGGTGGTGGCCAACGGATAGGTCACCTGGTTCTCGACAATCTGCGGCGCTTGTCCCGGATAAGGGGTGCGGATGATCACCTGCACATCGGAGAGGTCCGGCAGCGCATCGATGGGGGTGCTCTGTACCGACCAAATACCCCAGGCCGTGACAAACAACGTCGTCAGCAGCACCAGGAACCGGTTGGCCACTGACCAACGAATCAGGGCAGCAATCATGGCTGGCTCCCCGATTTTTCCAGACGTTCGACCCGCAAACCATCGTCGGTCTGGCTCACCGCCACCCGAACCTTGTCACCCGCTTTGAGCCCCTGCCTCAGCGCCGGATTGGCGAGTGGAAACGTCATCGTCATACCTGGCATGCCCAGTGTCTTGAAAGGGCCGTGGGCGAGCGTGACTTCTTTGTCGTTGATCTCGACGATCTGCCCATCCGCCTCATGAAAACCGGAGGCTGCTGCACTTGGTGGCGCCTGATCCTCCGTGCGAGCAACAATGCCCTTGAGGCTGGCCTCCGAATCGAGGAGGAACTGGCCTGACGTCACCACCTTCCGGCCTTCTTCCAGACCTTTCAAAATCGCCGTCTTGCCGTCGCTTTCCGGCCCGGGTTGTACCTCCACCGGACGGTAGCGGCCCGCGTCTTCGGCGAGCATCACCAGGGTACGTCGGCCAGTGCGGATAACCGCCTCACTCGGCACCCACAACACGCTGTGCTCGGATTTACGATTCAGGCGGACCTGCGCCGTCAAACCTGGTCTCAGGCGCCCGTCTGGATTGGGCAGCTCCACCCGTACGCGCAGGGTACGGCTGTCCGGATTGGTCTCGGGCAGAATCGCGCTGACCTTGCCATTGAGCTTTATCCCCGGGAAGGCTGGCAATTGCGCTTCAACCGTTTGCCCCACGGTGATCGATCCGGCCTCCGATTCGGGAACGGCCACGGCTAGCCAGACACTACTCAGGCCATTGACGCGGGCCAGAGTCTCGCCAGTCGCCACGGTCATACCCACACGCACATTCAGCTCTTGCAGCACACCACCAATGGGGCTGGTGAGCGTCAGGTAGGGTTGGACCTTACCGCCACGCTCTACTTGAGTAATGAGTGTTGCCGGCATCCCTGTGAGCCGCAGTCGCTGGCGGGCCGCCGCCAACAGGTCAACATCACCGTTGTGCTTCAGGGCAAGAAACTCTGTCTGGGCGGCGGCCCATTCCGGCACCAGGATATCCGCCAATGCCGCATTGGCTTTGAGCACATCGCCTGGAGCATGGGCATAGACCCGTTCCACGAAGCCAGCTGTGCGTGCCTGAATCACTGCGACATCCCGTTCGTTGAATGCCAGGACACCGGTCACCTCGAGGCTGGAGTCAAAGACTCCACGGGTGACTGTGGCAACGCGCAGACCGAGATTCTGGGTGAGAGCTGGATCGATACTGACCGTCGCATGGTCGCTACCTCCACTGGCGTATTGTGGGACCAGTTGCATGTCCATGAAGGGAGACTTACCCGGCTTATCGAACTTTTGCTGTGGGTACATGGGGTCGTACCAATACAGAGCTTTGCGTTCATCCGGTGAAATGGAGCTCATCTGCGTGGCGGTAACCGGTACTGCGCTCACACGCTGGTGAGCAAACCAATATCCACCGGCACCACCCAAGGCCAGCGAGAGACCTACCAACAACGCCCCGTTCCATTTTTTAAGGATCATTGGCTGGACTCCCCATAAGCAAAATACAGTCGCGCACGGCTCAACGCTCGCTGCTCTTCCACGTCGATCTGTTTGAGGCGCGCCTCGATGAGTTCACGTCGGGCGGTAACCACGGCATTTAAATCACCTTTGCCGGCACGATAACTGGCCATGCTGAGTTCGACCTTTTCCCTGGCCAGCGGCAACAGGCTTTCCTGGTTTCGCTGTACCGCACGATTGAGGCGCTCGTAGTCAGCCAGTTCGCTCTCCAGTTGCTGGGTATGCTCGCGTGACAGGGCTTCGCGCTCGGCCTCAAGCTGGCTGAGCTCAGCCTGTTTGGCTGCGATTTTGGGATTTTGGCGAGCGTCAGGAAACAGCGGCAGATCCCAGGAAAACTGCACACTGACCATGTCGCCAAACTCACGGCCACGGTGCTGGTAATCCAGTTCCCAGCTCCAGTCCGGCTTTTTCTCCGACACGGCTTCGTGAACCTTGGCCTGCGCTTCACGGGTCATCGGCGTAAACGCTGCCAACTCGGGATGGTGCTGCAGTTTATGGACGTAGCTTGAGGAGTCGACAGGCCATTGAGGCAAGCTGCCCACCGGTTTGTCGTTGGCGGCTGAACCAATCCAGCGTTTTAGTGCCGCTCGTGCCTGGGCGCGCTGGCGAACCAGATCGTCCTGTTGCTCCGCCAGTTGAGCCGCTTCTTGCTTGGGCGTCACCGCATCGGCGGGTTGAGCGCGGCCACCGGCAATTTGCGCCCGGACGGCGTCGGTCAGCAGACGGTTTTCTTTGTAGAAGTCCTGGAATAGCGCATCTTTGCGTTCAACCGAGTAGCTGCTGATCCAGGCCAATGCCGTGGATTGACGCACGTTCAGTCGTGCAACCCGACGCTCGGCGGCAGCGCGATCAACGGCGGCGTTGGCGACCTCGATGCGAGCTTTACGCTTGTCACCGTTGGGCATCTCTTGCCTGACTCCGACCATTTGCATGGTCATGAAGTCGTCGTTGATGCTCCAGCGATCCGGGCCGTCGATGGGGTAGTTCTGCACACCGGCCAGCAACTTGGGGTCAGGTAGTTCACCCGCTGGAATAGCCGCACTGCTGGCGGCCTGAATCTTTGCATCCTGTGCAGCCAGCGACGGCGCATTGTTTTCGGCCAGCCGCAGCGCTTCATCGAGTGTCAATGCGGCAGCGAAGCTCGGCAATGCCAGTACGCTTGCCGCCAGACCGGCCACGAAGGACCAACCTGTGCAATAGCACTTGGAGTTCATGTTTACGATTCCTGTGATCATTCACTGCACGCATCAAAAAGACAGGCGCGCAGCCAGTCCATCCCGCAAATGCGGAATGAGGCTCAATGCTGGACAGGAATCAAACGCGAGGCGGTCGCCATACCCCGGACGGGGTTTGTACAGGCAGGGAATCACTGGAGTAGGAAAAAACTACGGGGCTGAACACGGTGACAGGAGGCTTGAGGATCGTGACTTGCAGCATGCCGCCTGTCTTGCATTCCTGGCCTGGCTTGCAGGGCTTGCCATGCTCGGTTGGGCTTTTCATATCATTGCAACAATCCATGCCCATGTCGTCCATCATCGCCATGCCCATCGACTTCATTGGGCATGGTTCTGTCGGTGCCTGAACGCCCGCCATCCCGCTGAGGGGAAGCGCCAGGCTAATCATGAAAATGAGGCAAAGCCGCAGGTAGCGTTTCATGGGGTTGGAGTGTAGCCGTCAGATATGGCACTAACAATCAATTGAACACATGCTTGTAGCTGCCTTGCGCAGGCGCTGATTGCGCGTGGATATAAGCGCTTCAGTATTAAGCCAACATTACATTGTCAGCCCGCTCACTATCTCCTGAGGTATTACGGACAACCTTCAGAGAGGATGGCTCGTACGGCTCCACTGATCAATCAACGTCGGTAAAGGAGCTAAAAAGATGAACAGTGCGCAGGCGAAGGGGCATTTTCAAATGTCCGCTACAGGTCGGTTCCTGCCCTTCGTAACTGGTCGTTATCGACGGAACGCAAGGAGGCAGGAACCTTTAAGGCCCACCCTCCCACAACTCAGCAGCCACCGGCGAGCATTGCTACGCCCACGTCCAGTCATCGACCTGTTGATGCCAGCCGCTCGACAGAAGTCGCCATTCCATCCCGAGCAATCTTGTCATTTGCGAAGGCTTAGGGCAGGGTCGATACCACTGAGATCCCTGTCAAAGGAGTCACCCCATGTCAAAGCTATATCCCGATATCGATCCCGAGGGGCTGGTCGAGTATTCAGTGGTCTACACCGACCGCTCGCTCAATCACATGTCGCAGTCATTTCAAGGCGTGATGAAGAACATTTCCACGACCCTGAAACAGGTCTACAACGCCCAGGCTGTTGCGGTGGTCCCGGGCAGCGGCACATTCGGCATGGAAGCGGTGGCGCGACAGTTTGCCACCGACCAGCAATGCCTGGTGATACGCAACGGCTGGTTCAGTTATCGCTGGAGCCAGATCCTTGAGATGGGCAACATCCCGGCGGCCACCACGGTGCTGAAAGCCCGACCGGTCGACACGGGTCGCCAGGCTGCCTACACCCCACCCCCTCTGGACGAAGTGCTGGCTGCCATTGCGGCTTCGAGGCCGCAGATTGTCTTCGCCCCCCACGTTGAAACCTCATCGGGGATTATCCTGCCCGACGACTACCTGCGGGCCGTGGGCGACGCCGTGCATGCGGTGGGTGGCCTGTTCGTGCTGGACTGCATCGCCTCAGGCACGATTTGGGTTGATATGCACAAATGCGCAGTCGACCTGCTGATCAGCGCACCCCAGAAAGGCTGGAGCGCCTCCCCTTGCTGCGCCCTGGTGATGTTCAGTTCCCTGGCCCTCGAGCGCATCGAACAGACGCAAAGCAGCAGCTTCGCCTGCGACCTGAAAAAGTGGCTGCAGATCATGCAGGCCTACGAACAGGGCGGACATGCCTACCATGCGACCATGCCCAGCGATTCCCTCGCGCGATTCAACGAAGTGATGAAAGAGACGCAAGCCTACGGTTTCGACAAGGTCCGCGGCGAACAACAGGCGCTGGGCGATCGGGTGCGCGCGATGTTGACCGGCAAAGGCATCAAAAGCGTGGCTGCAGCCGGCTTTCAGGCCCCTGGCGTAGTGGTGAGCTACACCGATGATCCCGACATCAAGACCGGCAAGAAATTTGCCGACCACGGCCTGCAGATCGCCGCCGGAGTGCCGTTGCAATGCGACGAGCCGGCCGACTTCCAGACCTTCCGCATCGGTCTGTTCGGGCTCGAAAAGCTGCACAATATCGAGCGCACGGTCAGCACGCTCGAGCAGGCACTGGACGAGGTCATGGTTAACTAAACATTCATCTTGCCCTCCGGAGGCCCACCAGCATCGTGGGCCTGTATCGTCGAACTGAATGTAAGCGACCTGACTATGGATGATTTTGAAACGACTATTTCGCGCTTGGTACCCATGAGCAAAATGCGTAAAGACGAGTTTACAAAACTCCGTGATTGGGCGAATCAAAATGCAATCAGCGCTTCGGCTATGGTTGCCGGTCAGAATGATACGGAAACTCAGATCGGCGGCAGGCAAATTGATTTTTTAATCTGCGGTGATTTTTCAGTGGGCAAGGCTTTGTTGCTCAAATCGCGGCTGATGGTCTGGCCGGTAAAGTGACTGCATGAGCAAGCTGCTCCTGCCAGGTACAAAACGAATAACCGGTCACCCTGTTAGATGGCGGCCTACCCGCTTAACCCCTGGCGATACGCCCATGCGGATCAGTAGAACCGAGTGGGCCCAAGTAAGAAAGGATGACCTTCGTGGCCAACATTTCTTCCCTCGAAACAGAATTCCGAACCGCTGGATTTGGATATCGGTGAGCGGGGTAGCTATCGGCTCAAAGCGTGCACTCGCGAATGGCTGCTTCCGGCCTATCGGTGCCTGTCGCGAAGGCCCGCGTGCGACCCGAAGCGGTCGTTGGAGATTGACAGTTACCGGTTAGAAGCGAATGTTAAGCTTGGGGTGATTCTTCGACTAACAACCGATAGTCAGGCGGCTTTCCATTGCTTTTAAGAGTTAAAAAACGCGTGGAATCATATCCACAATGAGCCCTGTTAAGATCCCAGTCGCGTCTGAGCAATCAGGAAAAAATTCAGTATGGAGCGCCATAATGGTCAGTTGTTATTTTCCCGGCTGTGAAAATCATGCAAACAGCAAAGAGCATATCCCACCGCAATCTTTCTTTCCAGACTCTAAAAAAGTAAATCTAATGACTGTAAAGTCATGCAAGGTGCACAATAACGATAAAAACAAGGACGACATATATGCTCTGGCCAATATTTGTGTAAATTGTATAACCGATGTGCAAAGCAATGCATCAGAGGTTTTCGAGTCCAGTGTCAAGCCTCAACTGATGCGTAATAACAGTTCTCTATTTAAGAAAATCTTCAAGGACCTAACCAAGCAGCCACAGGGATATGGATTCTCGGTTGACACCGCCAGACTGAATTCTTTCTTTGATTGTCTGACTCACGGGGTTCTATATAAAAAAACAAAGAAAAAAATTAATCCAGACTGCTACAGGGTAAAGCACCTCTACATGAATCTTAATGAGAAAAGCTCCGACGGTTCTCATGAATTTTTAAAGATGATGAAGGACTACTGGAAAACCCACCTTCTGAACGGAGGGCCTATAGCGGAAATTTTAGATTTTAGGGTCACAGATGCTAAAGGTTACAGTCATGAAATTTACAAAGTAAAAATCATGGGCGCCGATTTTTTAAATGCTACTGGGATAGATGAGTTTCAATCGTCAATTTCAGTAATTCATGAGTTTTACGGCCACTTCGTTGTGGTTTCAGCGCTGACACGAATTGCAAACTTTGAGAATACACCGGCATCCATACGGCCTGAGTTTTCCTGATATTTGATGTTCTTTTGATGGGCGGCACTTATGTCGCCCGATTTGAGGGACGTACCATCCGATTCAATAGTCAGGTGAGCCTGATATCGGGATCGCTAAGACGCAATCGGATGCTCTACACATTCCGCAAACCAAAGCGGGCTGCAGGGGAGCAATGAAGTCCCTCAGCGAGCCAGGTGTGAAGCAGAAATCACGACTAATACGCCCGACTTTTAAAGCGAAATAAACAATTTACACTAACGCTATGCTGCGAGGCTTACAGCAGCTCTTTGGATTCGATGATGAAGACCACCACAAAACAGAATCAGGGGAAGTCCGACTACTTCTCCGCTGGCAAGCCAGTACATCGGCTATCCTATTGCGCCTTTCTTGATGTCCTAGGCTTTTCTGACAGAATTTTAACCGGCTACAAGGACGGCGGAGCAGACAAGTTGTTGGAGAGTTTTCACAAAATTCTCGCCAAGAGTATTGCCCAGTTCAAGAAGAGCACCCATGAGTCGATGCTCTATTTCAAGTCATTCACTGACAACGTGGTGCTGGCCCATCCCCGGTTCAGCGATGATATGGAATCCGAGTTCGGGTTCATCCTGTGGGCCATCAACGAATATCAGTTTCAAATGGCGTTGAAAGGCTTTTTCATCCGAGGCGGCCTAGCGGTAGATCTGTTATTCATGGACGAGAACAGCGTATATGGAGCAGCCCTGCTTGAGGCCTATCGTCTTGAGAGCAAAGTTGCTGTCAACCCCGTCGTCGTTTTGTGTGATAACACAATGAAGCTGGTGGACAAACACCTCACGTACTACGCCAGTGGGATTGCCCCCCAACTTAGGCATGTGTTGAAAGGTCCTGATGGCCGCTATTTTTTGAACTATCTGGCGGAATGCATTATAGAAGGTGACGATCAAGATTATCTCGATGATAGTTCACTTCGCCGCCATAAAAAGCAGATAGAGTCGGCGCTCAAAGCCTATGCCACCGTTCCAGTTGTCTTTGCAAAATTCGCGTGGCTCGCTTCCTATCACAACTACTTCTGCGACATGGTTTCCGGCTACCGGGAATATAAAGGCTCGCTGAAGGTTTCCGCGGCGCTTACCGCCACACAATTTAGACGTCTCGATGAAAAGAAGAAATGAGCCGTTAATGTTACCCTCCAAGCTCTTTGTTATTGAAATAAAATTCGACTCCGTGTATGGATTCCTACGAACTACGTCCAGTTCAAGGAGTGCGTGAGGCGGGAGGATAGGGAGCGAGGCAATCCTTTGTCTCATCAAAGCGTTTGTGGGCGTCTCACGTTGCTTGGTATTGAGCAAAGGGTTGCTTTGGGCCGTTAACTACCCTTCACGAAGGGTAGCAATCGACTGTGGATTCAACCGGTCAGCTCGGGCTGAAGTCGGCCAGAAGCAGCCTCTTGAATATGTCTACGAAACCGGTGGCGATTCACTGATCTATGGAGTTCGAGCCTTTTCTTCTGACAGCGCTCTCCCGTCAAGCCTTGCTATTACTGATTTATAGCTAACTCACACCTGTTTTGACCTGCTTTTCATCGCTGTGATATCCACACTTTCCTACACGTTAGCTAGACAGCCTTGAGGCCGATCGGTAACGTCTAGCCATCACGTCACCTTGGCTGGTTTGGTACGTGTTGCCTTTCATGTCGTTGTTGCGCCTGGCTTAGTCGCGCTTTCCATTTTCGCGTCCCTACCAATCAGGGGTTACTACATGACAATGGATGTTACAAGCAACGCAAGGCGTGTTATCCGTCAGCAATGCCGCCTCATTAGTAGTCAGGCCTTTTTACAGGAGATTGGAATCCATGCTCAAAGCGATTCAGACTCGATATAAAGGACACAAATTCAGATCCCGTTTAGAGGCCAGATGGGCGGTATTTTTTGATGTCGCTGGAATTAAATGGATATACGAGCAAGAAGGTTTTGTGGTTAATGATACGCCATACTTGCCAGATTTTTTTCTGCCAGAGTTTGGCTATTTCGAGGTCAAGGGTAGACCTGACTATGATGAGAACCTCATGCAGGAGTTTTCAAATCAATCTGGCGAGCTTGTTATTCTTGCATTTGAAGAAATACCTTTTCTTGAAAACGGAAATGGGTATCTAAAAGTTCTGACCCCAAACTCACACCATGAATGTGGTGATCTAATGTTTTGGGGGTACAATGATATGTTTTTGCAGTGCGATGGTTGCGGAAAAATCACAATTCAAAACGAAGTTTACGATACGGTTAAAGGAAACTGCTGCGATGGCTTCCGAGAAATGTCCATTGAGCACGCATTACTAACAGCTAGGGAAGCCCGATTTGAGCATGGGGAAAAACCTAATATCTAACAAGTGGTTCAAATCGTTAGCTTCGCTTGCTGGGACGGGCTAAAGCCAGCCCCTTAACCAAGTGTTAGGAATATAATGGAAACTACCTCTGAACGCTGGGAACGCTTTCTTGACCCTGACGTGGTCAAACCCTCTCTTTTTCTAGCGACAATGTTCATCACAGCATTTGAGATACTTAAAAACGCGGTGATTGATCGCCTGCGCAATTTTTATGCAGATGGCTGGGACGAAAACGGCCCAATCATTAGCCCTGAGTACCAGAATAGAGTTTTGTATCGTAACAAGAGCGCGCTTTACGCATCATTTGATTGGCTGCAAGAAAGTGGAGCCATAGGCAGTGAAGATTTGGAGCGGTACGAAAAGCTCAAAAGAACTAGAAATTTGTTAGCGCACCAACTATTTGAAGTGGTAACAGGCCAGGTTGAATCAAAGCATGAAGCTCATTTCGAAGAGCTATTAGAGCTGCTGCGAAAAATAGAGGTGTGGTGGGTTGTTAACCTTGAAATTGCCAGCAATCCAGATTTTGACGGACAGGAAATTGATGAGACAAGCATTGTTCCTGGCTCTATCTTGTCATTGCAGATGCTTATTGAAGTGGCGTCTGGCAATAGTGAGCTTCTTGAGCGCTGGCGCAAAGCACAAAAGCAACGCGGAGCAGACGCCAACAATGCATATATGGAATCTCCCCACAAGTAATGGGCAAAGCTTTTGATTTACAACTGCCGTCTGTGAGGTTGCTTGCGTAGAACCGGCCTTTCACGGGCGCGAGGCCCTGGCTATTTTGTAGTTCGTGCAGCACGGGGCCAACCTGGATCACCACTCGACTTGTAGACACTCGATGACCGCTTCTGGCCGATTGTAGCCCTTCGTGACCGGCAGAAAACGGCCAGAAGCAGACGATCAGGAGTCTCTTTGAATCAGGGGAAAGATGTAACACCCGGAAAAAGTCGATCGCTTTGCTTCTTGACCACGGAGCGCCATTCAGACTGTTATCGGACTTGAGGCAAAATCAATGCAGTTGCCGTTGCCTCTGTAGTTCTCTCTTCAACCACGTGTTTGCCGGTTCTACACCTTCTGGACATCGCACCTCATAGGCGCGGCCGCTCATACTGCTTTTAGTGGCAGCAAGATCGATGAAGTCTTCTGCGCTGTTCACCATGTTCTTGCCTTCGAGATATTTCAGTTTCTGCTCCAGATGTGCCCGAGCGCGGGGACCTGGGTATTCGCTCCCATTGCGCACAAACTGACACTCACTGTGTTCGACAAAGTCCAGCAAGCCTTTTATCTCTTGAGTGACTTGAGGTGCGGCGAGAACCTGCGCATTCGTGATGATTGCGACAAGGCCAATACCCGCAGCCATCATCAATAGGCTGACAAGCTGCTCTGTGCCCCTCATCCAGATCCGCATGATCAATCCTGGTTTTGAAGGTGAAATGAAACGAGATCCCTCCTCCTGCCAATACAGAGGGTGCAGGAAGACAGCGCTATTATCACGAAAGCGGCAGTGAGGCTCTTAAAGAATCAGCCCCTACTTTAGGTGCCGTCTCAAACATGTCCAAGCAACTGCCACCAAAGCGGGCCGACGACCAGCCAGATCACCATGTAGATGACGCTCATCAAGAAGCCGGTCTTCCACCATTCCCCCTGGGTGACGTAACCGGCACCGAACATGACCGGCCCGGAACCGATGCCGTATTGGGTCAGACAACCGTTGACGCTGCTCAGGATGCCGAGAGCGACCGCTGCTGTGAATGGCGGGATGCCGGCAGCGACCATAAGCGCCATGCAGAGGGGAAACAGAGCACTGATATGTGCCGTGGCGCTAGCGAAGAAATAATGGATGTAGCAATAGATCGCCGCCACCAGCATATAGACAGCCAGCCTAGGGAAACCCTCCAGGTATGCCCCGAACTCCTTGCCGAACCACGAAACCATGCCGTACTCATTGAGTTTGGAGGCCAGCATGATCAGCAGGCCGATCCAGATCATGGTGTCCCAGGCGGATTTCTCATTAAGGGCATCCTGCCAGGTCAGTACGCCGGTGATGAACAGCAACGAGACACCGAGAGCCGCCGCCAGCGTCGCTCCGATTTTCAGATCCTCACCGAAAATCCAAAGCACCAGCAAGCCAACGAAGATCACCGCCATGATGATTTCCTTGGCCGAGATGGGCCCCATTGCCAGGAGTTCTCTCTGTGCCAGGGCCTTCGCATCGGGTGTCTGGCGAATCTGCGGCCGGACAATCCACAGCAAGGCCACCGGAATGAGGGCAAGGCACAACAAACCGGGAACTGATGCTGCCACCGCCCATTCGAGCCAACTGATTGAGACGCCCTGGTCTGCGGCCATCTTGACCGCCAGGGGATTTCCCGCCATCGCCGTGATGAACATGCCTGCGGTGATGATATTGGCGTGGAAGGCACAGAGGATCAGGTAGTTCCCCACCTTGCCGCGCGATTCAGGGTCATCGGCATGGCTGCCGAGGACCTCCGACATCGCTCGGGTAATCGGCAGCATCACCCCACCGGCGCGAGCGGTGATGCTGGGCATGGCGGGCGAGATAAGGAGTTCAGTCATGACCAGTCCATAACCCAGCCCCAGGGTTCGCTTGCCCAGCAGCCGCATGAACAGGAGTGCGATGCGGTGCCCCAGTCCGGTCTTGATCACGCCTCGGGAGATGAAGAAGGCGAGCATCACCAGCCAGACGAGGTCCGTCCCCGTGGATTTGGTGACGTCGGCAAAGCTCACGACGCCAACCAGTACGCCCACCGTGGCGCTGATAATGGCTACCGCCGACATCGGAAGAGGGGCGGTCATGATGCCGGCGATGGTGGCGACGAACACGGCGAACATGTGCCATGCCTTCACGTCGAGGCCAGCCGGCGCCGGCAGGAACCAGAGGACGATACCTATGCCCACCGGGACGAGAAATTTCCAGACATTACTGAGGTGCCCTTCCGATGGCGTCGGTTTCGTCACGGCCGGGGTTGCAGGTTGCGAATCCTTTGCGGGTAATACAGCCATGATATAAACCTCTTGGCGGCACTGTTCGGTTTATTCAGAGCGTGCGCAATTTCCCTAACGGGCGAGAAGCACGCTGTCGGTTGCCTCTTTGACGATGCACGCACTGCGCTGCAAGGCCTCGCGCTCGATGGGGCCGAGCTCCGGATAGGCCAGTAACTGCGCACCTCTGCCATTGACCACCATCGGCAGCGACAAACACACCTCTGGTACGCCTTCGACTTCAGCATGCACGACAGCGACCGGCAGAATGAGGTCGGTGTTATGTACGATGGCCTGGCAAATTCGCCCAATCGCACTGGCGACTCCATAGTGGGTGGCGCCCTTGCCTTCCTTGATGAGCGTGGCTGCCTCGTGCACGGAGCGCAGGATCAGATCGCGGCTGGCAGGCCCCAATTCTTTGCCGCTCCTGGCCAGGAACATATCGAGGGGCATTCCGCAGACCGTCGCGCCGGACCAGTCGATCACCGCGGATTCGCCGTGTTCGCCGAGAACGTAGGCGTGTATCGCAGGCGCCACGACGCCCAGCCGCTCGGAGAGCAGCGATCGCAGTCGCCCGGTATCGAGGGATGTGCCGGTGCTGATAACGCGCTCGCGCGCGCAACGCAGGCGGTCAAAAACGACACTGGTCAACACATCGCAGGGGTTGGTCGCGATTACGTAGATTGCATCCGGGGCCAACGGTGCAGTGCGATCCACAACTTGCGCTGCAATGGCCGCATTGGTTCTGGCCAAGTCCAGACGAGTCTGCCCTTGCTTCAGACCGACACCAGCGGTGATGACGATGATGTCCGCGTCTCGTGCGTTCTCGTAATCACCGGCATAGAAGCGATTGTGCCCCCAGAATGCTGCTGCGTGGGTGAGGTCCAGCGTCTGCCCTTCGGCTCGTATTCGCTCGACATCGATGATGACGATCTCGGCACTTGGAATAGCTACGGCCGCAAACAGGGCTGCTGATCCGCCAACCAATCCTGCACCGACGATTACGATCTTGGGTTGCCGCATCGCATGCCTCCCGTCGCGCCAGGAGAATTGGACACCTGAACCAGGCATCCGCCAATGGCGAGTTCCTCATTGGGAACCGGCAAGAAAAGAGTAGCTCAACATCGACTGGGTGCATGCCCGCATGGATGTGCAACCTGGGAATGGCTGCAATAGAGAATTGCCAATGACCGCAATGGGTCGCAAGCAGCCCGTACGTCAACGCTAGTTCCAAGGCCGGTTACAAGGCGTATAACTATCAGAACAAACGGCGGATCACCCGGAACAGCCCCTCCAAAGGCAGCGCCCAGGCCTGATCGGCGCCTGTGGCGCGGAGCGATGTGATGAGTTGCAGAGCATGGCGATGGGCTCGCAAGAGCCTTCTTGGCGGCATCGGGCTGGCCTTGCTGGTCGCTCCACTGTGCGCCAGCGCCATGTACAAGTGCCAAGCCAGGGACGGTGCCATCAGCTACACCCGCCAAGCCATCGCCAGCGCCCGCTGCACTCGCCTCAATGGCATGGCGGGCGCCGGTGTCGGCGCCAAGGCAATGGCCCTGCCACGGTTTGTGCGGGACGACAACTCGGACGCGGTGCGGGTTCGGATGTTCACCTTCATCCACAGGGGTGTTCGTCAATATGTGAGCCGGCGCCCCGTGGGGATTTCCGCACGGGTCGATGTCATTGATCTCTATTACATCAAGGGCTGCTACCTGTGCAGGGCGCCGAAGGATTTCAAGGTCGCCTCACTGCGCCTGGACACCCAATCCTATCGGCGGGAGATCGAAGCCGCTTCGGGTCTTTATGGTGTCGACCGGGCGCTGGTCCGCGCCGTGATACATGCCGAATCGGCGTTTCGCCCCTACGCCATTTCCGAGGCCGGCGCCCAGGGGCTGATGCAGTTGATGCCCGCCACCGCCGAGCGTTTCGCCGTGGACGATCCGTTCGACGCACGACAGAACATTCGTGGCGGCGTGCGCTACCTGGCCTGGCTGCTCAAGCGCTTCAACGGCAACCAGGTGCTGGCGTTGGCAGGCTACAACGCCGGCGAAGCGTCCGTGGCCGAGTACAACGGGGTGCCTCCCTACGCCGAGACGCAATCCTACGTCACCCTCGTGCAGTCCTTGACCGAACGCTATCGCAACCATCGCTAGTGCCGCAGGGCGCATAACCCGGAATATCCCTTTACTCCACCCGACTGACGGGCATCCTGCCCTTACCCGCCTGGTCAGCGTCGCAGTGCTCAAGCCCTTGCGACGCCTCGACAACTGACACTTCAGACGTCATCTCGTCCGTTTTCTTGCCCAGGACGTGATGAGTTCGCAAAAGAAAATGCGACAGCGCCGGGATCAATATCAATGCACCCAGCATGTTCCACAGGAACATGAAGGTCAGCAGCATGCCCATGTCGGCCTGGAACTTGATCGGCGACCAGATCCAGCACACCACGCCAGCGGCGAGGGTAATGCCCACCAGGCCGACCACCCGGCCGGTAAAAGACACGGCGTTGCGGTAGGCCTGGGACAGCGGCAGGCCCTGGCGCTGGTATTGCAGCTGGACGCTGAGTAAATACAGCGCGTAATCCACGCCGATGCCAACCCCCAGGGCAATCACCGGTAGCGTTGCCACCTTCACGCCAATACCCATGGCCACCATCAAGGCTTCGCAGAGGATCGAGGTCAGTACCAGCGGCAATAGCGCCACCAGCGTGGCCCGCCAGCTGCGGAAGGTGATCAGGCAGAACAGCGTCACCGCCGCGTACACGTACAGCAGCATGGTGCGATTGGCCTCGCGCACCACGATGTTGGTTGCCGCCTCGATACCGGCGCTGCCGGCGGCGAGCAGGAACTGGCGATCGTCGCTGCTGTTTTCCCTGGCGAATTTGTCGGCAATCGCCACCACCGCATCGAGGGTTTCGGCCTTGTGATCCTTGAGGAAAGCGATCACCGGCATCAGCGAGCACTCGGTGTTGAACAGCTCCGGGGAGTTGACCGAGGCTTGCTGCGCGGCGTAGTTGAGCACGTCCTGGTTGCGCTGGATGCTGTTGAGCTTGGGGTTGCCTTCGTAGGTGCCGGCGGTGATCTGCCGTACCGCGTTGACCAGCGAAGCCGTGGCCTGCACGCCCGGATACTGTTGCAGCTCCCAGGCCAGGCGGTCGGCGAGGATCAGGGTCTTGTAGTTCAGGCAGCCCTCCGCCGGGGTCTTGATCATCACCGCGAACAGGTCGCTGGACAGCGCGTAATGCTGGGTGATGTAGGCGTTGTCGCGGTTGTAGCGCGAGTCGGCGCGCAACTCCGGCGCACCGCTGTCGAGGTCGCCGATTTTCAGTTGCAGGCTGACCACGAATCCGCCGATCCCGAGCAAGGCTGCAACGAGGACGGCACCGGTGGCCCACTTCGCTGTCGTGAAGCGGTCAAGACTGTCCCACAGTTTGCCGAAGCCTTTATGCGCGCTCGCCCGCGTGTCGATTTGCAGCGCACGCTCGGCGGCTTTGCTACCGACGCCGACAAAGGACAGCGCCACCGGCATCAGCAGCAGCGAGGTGAAAATCAGCACCGCGACACCGATGCTGGCGGTGATCGCCAGGTCCTGGATCACCGGGATATCGATCAGCATGAGCACGGCGAAACCCACCGCATCGGCCAGCAACGCGGTGACCCCGGCGATGAACAGGCGGCGGAAGGTGTAGCGCGCGGCCACCTGCTTGTGGGTGCCACGGGCGATGTCCTGCATGATGCCGTTCATCTTCTGCGCGGCGTGGGACACACCAATGGCGAAGATCAAGAACGGCACCAGCACCGAATACGGATCGATGGCATAACCCAACCAGGCGACGATGCCCAATTGCCAGACCACCGCGATCAGCGAACAGCCGACCACCAGCAAGGTGCTGCGCACACAGCGGGTGTAGAGGTAGATGATCACCAGCGAGGTGACCACGGCCAGACCGAAGAACATCATCACCTGGATAAGGCCGTCGATCAGGTCGCCGATCAGCTTGGCAAAACCGATCACCCGCACCTTGTAGTGCCCCTTGCCCTCCTCCCCGGCCTTGCGCGCCGCAGGGTCACCGGCGTATTCGATCTTGTCGCGCAGACGCTCTTCGAGCATTTGCGAGAACGCGTGATAGTTGATGCCGTTCCCCGTAGCCGAAGCCTTGTCCAGCAAGGGCACGATCAACATGCTCGACTTGAAGTCGCTGGCCACCAGGCTGCCAACGATGCCGGCGCGGTTGATGTTCTGGCGCAGCTGCTCGATATCGGAGGGCGAGCCCTGATAACTGTCGGGCATGACCGGGCCACCCTGAAAGCCCTCTTCGGTGACTTCGGTCCAGCGCACGGCCGGGGTCCAGAGCGATTTCATCCAGGCGCGGTCGACGCCTTCGGTGAGGAACAGCTCATCGTTGACCTGCTTGAGCACGTTCAGGTATTCGGGGTCGAAAATGTCGCCCTGGGTGTTCTCCACCACCACGCGCACCGAATT
The DNA here is from genome assembly GCF_058986625.1 of Pseudomonas sp. GW821-FHT07G06. Classification (NCBI taxonomy): domain Bacteria; kingdom Pseudomonadati; phylum Pseudomonadota; class Gammaproteobacteria; order Pseudomonadales; family Pseudomonadaceae; genus Pseudomonas; species Pseudomonas sp. GW821-FHT07G06. Next base: position 204,383 of record NZ_JBYSVW010000013.1, on the reverse strand, counting down.
GCCCAGGCCGCGCAACGAGTGGCGGTTCTCGAGGAAATTCTGAATGTACGGCTGGCTCTGCGGGATCATTTTTTCGAAGCCGGGGCGCAGCTCCAGACGGGTCGCCGCCATGTAGCCCAGCACCAGGGTGGCCAGGGTCATGAGCACGATGAACAGCGGGCGATAGTTGAACACCAGCCGTTCCAGCAGGTTGCCGGAGCGCCGATCAAAATCGCGCAGGTCGCGGATCACCGGCATGTTGTCTTGCTTGGTAGGGGCCATGTCTGAGTACTCGCTCTATGTTCTGGCTCTTATTCTTTGAGAAGCGCACGTGCGCCACGCATACCCACCACGACCAGCGAACCATCGACGGCCAGGGTGGCACCGGCGACCGGTGACGGGTTCTGTTGCGGCATCAATTGCAATTGGGCGTTATCGCGCTGATCGGCGAGCATGTGCCCCGCCTGGGTGAACAGGCGAAAGTGACCCTGGGCATCAATCGTGGCGGCAGTGACGCTGACCTGCAGGCCAGTGTCGAACGGCGTCCAGCTCGACCCGCCATCGGTACTGCGCAACGCATTGCCACGCAGGCCGTAGATCACGACTTCGCCGGGCTTGCCGACGACGCCGAAAAAACTGCCCTGATACGGCGTGGCCAGTGCGGCGAAACGCTGCTGTACCGCCTCCCATTTCAGCAGCAGGCCCTGCTCGCCGGCGATGTACAGCGCATCACCAGTCGAAGCGATGGCATTCAAGTGAAAGCTCTGCGGGTTGTCGGTACGGTCCTGGAACGGCGTCCAGCTTTGGCCGCCATCCTCGGTACGCAGGATCAGGTTGAACACCCCGACCACGTAGCCGACCTTGTCGTCGGCGAACCAGACGTCGAGCAGCGGCTTGTCGGCGCCCTCCTCGACCAGCCGCCGGCCGTCAGCGACCAACAGCGGCCACTGCTCATTGGCCGGCTCGGCAGTGGCCAGCGCCGTGTAATGCCTGACCAGCAACGCGCCGATCTGTCGACCGTCCAGTTGCTTGTTCCAGGTCACGCCGGCGTCGCTGCTGTGCAGGATCACGCCATCGTTGCCGACGGCCCAGCCCTGCTGCGGCGAAGCAAAATACACCGCACTCAAGTCACTGCTGACCGGTACGCTCGCCTGCTGCCATTGCCGGCCGCAATCGTCGGAATAAAGAATGTGCCCGCGCTGCCCGACCGCCACCAGCCGTTGCCCGGCATTGGCGACATCCAGCAACGGGCTACGCACGGCCAATGCACTGGCCCTGGCGGGCATGTCCAGCACATCGACGTAATCGGCCGCCTGGGTGATACCCTGCGACAGGCCGAGCACAACGCCTAACGCCCAACGCCAAATATGATTTTTGTACGAACACATGCTGCGTCCTCTTCGGAAAACCGCGTCGTGCAGGTCATGTGGGAGCGAGCCTGCTCGCGATGGACGTTAACGATGACGCGTGCTGTCTGGATGCCCGCGTCGCCCTCTGGTCCATCGCGAGCAAGCTCGCTCCTACAGTGGATCGTGCGAGCGTTTGCTTGCGGTTGGCTCAGCGAATACCGTTACCGGCCAGCGCATCCGGCGACCACTGCGCCTTGGAGAGCGGCGCGATGTACTTGATGCCGCCGTAGGCGCCGGACAGGCCGTTGATGTTGTAGGTACCGCCGACCAGGTCGTAGATCACGTGCGGCGTGGTGTTGGGCGTTGTCACGTCGTAGCTTTGCGAGAGGAAGCTGAACGAACCGCGATAGAGCTGGCCACGGGCGTCGTACTGATCCGATGCCAGAGCGACCCAGCTGTCCTCATCCAGATAGAAGCGACGTTTGCTATAGACGTGACGGGCACCCGCCTTAAGCGTGCCCTCAACAACCCACACCCGATGTTTCTCCCAACGCACGAACTGCGGCGCCAGGTGATTCGGGGTGGTCAAGGTTTTCGTGTCTTTGAGATAGCTCAGGGCGTAGGCGTTGTACGGCACGATCATTTCCTGCTTGCCGACCAGTTTCCAGTCATAGCGATCCAGCGCACCGTTGAAGACATAAACATCATCATAAGTGCCGGAACCTGCGGTGCCCGGGTTTGGCGTGTCGTAGGCCAGGGTGGGTGCCAGCTTCACGCGGCGTTGCCCGGGCAAGTACTGCCAGGCACGGCGTGCCTGCGCCAGCGGGTTGGCGGCGTCCTTGAGCATGATCGCCTCGCCTGCACGGCGCGCCGGGCCCGTATACAACAGGCGGGTCTGGAAGTAGGTGTCCTTGCCATCGATAACCTTGTCTGGGTCTTCGAATATCGGGAACGAGTTCACCACCTCTCCGCTGGTCGCCAGGTTCTGCGAGCCCGAGGAATCCACGTTCCACGAATCGTACTTGGTGGAATAAGCCACGCCCTGATAGCGCAACAGGTGGTTCCACATGGCCTCGGCGCCCGACTGCGGGATCGGGAACGGCACGCCAGGCAGCACGTTCTCGATCGCGTTGCCGCCTTCCAGCGACTTGGCGCCGGTGGCGTTTTTCAAGGTATTGTCCAGCACGCTTTGCGGCAGCGCGACGCTGCGGTGGGTCGGGTAGACCTCGACGCGAAAGCTTGGAAAACGCGTGGCCAGTTCGACGGTGACGGCGGTCAGCTGGTTTTTGTACTGCGCGACGTTCTTGCCGTCGATCACCAGCAAGGGTTTCTCGCTGGCGTATGGATCCGGGCGGAAAGTGTCACCGGTCTTGAAGCCTGCCGGCAGGCTGGTCAGCCCACCGTTGTAGGCCGGGATGGAACCGTCGGCATTACCGGCCTTCTCGGCGCCGACGGCGGTCAGGTTGCTGCCCAGTTTGGCGGCATCGGCGGCGGGTACGGCGGCCTGGACCAGGCCGGCGAAGGCCAGCGCAACCGAGGCGGTCAACAGAGTGTGCATGCATTTCATTGTGTCGTTCTCCTGATTGGGTTTTAAGCAATCGCGAATCAGAAAGTTGTCTTGAAGGTGGCCGTCACCATGCCGCGATCCTTGAGCTGGGCCGGAGTACCGCCGAAAGCGGTGGTTTGTCCTGGAGTGCAGTTGTACTGTCCGTTCACACCCGGTGCGGTGCCGTCGCCCTGACTGCCTGCGCTGCCCGGTGAGCTGCAGGTATCGAATGGACCGAAGTTGTCCACGTATTTCAGGTCGAAGCGGTATTGGTTGCGAATGTCGAAGCCGACGCCGACCGAGTAGCTGCCGGAGTCTTCGTTGCCGCCCAACTGCACGGCGGAGTTGCCATTGAGGCCGACGTTGTAGGTCATCGGCATGTACATATCGACGCCGGGGAACACCTGGTACCAGGTCGGGTTGAAGTTGACGCCGATGATGTAGTTGTCGCGGGTGACCTTGTCGGTGCCGTGGTACCAGTCTTCGCCCTTGAACAGCTGTTTGTTGTCGGTCACTTTCAGCCAGCGGCTGTAGCCGAGTTCGACCAGCAACGAGGAACTGTCCCACAGCGGCGTGTCGCCGAAAGTCGTCAGGCCGTTAAGCACCGCGTGCACGGTGTTGCCGCGCGCCACGCCGTTTTCGCCGTTGAAGCTGCCGATGAAGCCTGGCACCCCGGCGGCGGCCGCCGCCGCATTGACGGTGCCTGGCACACTGGCCAGCGGCATGTTTTCGCGGTAGTTCAGGTCGAATCCGACGCTGACATCGCCAACGCTTTTCGACAGGCTCAGGCCATAGATATCGATGTCATCGACGTAGAACTGGTTGTAGCTGCCGATGTTGCCGGAGATCAGCTGCGCCGGCCCGACAGCGGTCGGTTGCAGCACCAGGTTGGGCAGGATGTCGGACGTCTTGCGGTAGTAGACGCCGAGCGTGCCGTCCAGCCACTCAGGGCTCCACTTGGCCATCAGCCCGAAGTCGCCATGCTTGTCCGGGGTAAAGGTATGGCCATTGCTCAAGCGCAGGAACTGGTTCGCCCCCAAGGGTCCGGGCGTACCGAAACGCGGATTCAAGCCACCGATCAGCGACAGGTTGTGCCCGCCGTTCTGGATGCCGTCGTTGAAGCCCAGATAGGTCCCGGATTCCGGCAGGCGCGAAGCGTCCCAGTCGAGGAAATACTGCGCACCCAGGGTCAGCTCCGGGTTGACCGTGAAGCTCATCGACAGCTGGTTGCGCGGGATGAACAATTCCTTCGCTTCGGTACCTGGCACCGCCAGCGCCTTGGTGATGTCCAGGCCGGACTGGCCGTAGCTGTTGCCGTGGGCGAAGGCCAGGACACTCTCGCCCCAGTACTGGGTGTGCTTGCCGAGCTTGGCGCTGAGGATCGACTCGTCACCGATTTCCGTGCTGCCGAAAACGAAGGCATCGAGGATTTCCGCCGACGGCCCGTTGTAATAGCGATCGACATAGCCGCTGACATGGCGCGAGTCCGGGCGACCACTGTTCAACTGGTTGGTCGCCGCGTTGTCACTGCCGACATTGTCGTAGGCATGGTCGTACCAGCTGTTGGTGCTGACCCGAAAACCCATCTTCTTCTGGTAGGCCACATCCAGTTCCGAGAGCACGTCCAGGCGCTGGGACACCGCACTGCCCGAAGAGAAGTTACGGTTACCGTCGTTGTTGTTCCATGAGCGGGCCAACTTGCTGTTGGGACTTTCCACCCGCTGGGCATAGTTGAACTTGAAGGTGTTGTCGAAACGTACCGTCCAGTCTTCATTTCCGGTATCGAGTTCAAAGGCATGAGCCGCCGGCAATGCCGCGATAAATAGCGCAGAGGCCAGCAGTGTTGGCTCCCACACACCCACACCGAGTTTTTTGTTGATCCGCATACGTTGGCTCCGATCTTTTCTTGTTGTTGTTTTATGTTCATGAAAAAACATCTGGCCACCCGATTCGGGCGCGACAGTGCTCACCACTCTTATCCCCATCAGGGGAGTGTTCGATTCATTCAAGTAACCCGATCAATACCGCCGGACTCAGCATCCTGCGCGGTATGAAACGACCCGACTCAACCGGCGAGTCGTATCAACAGCAACACCAGCCCCAGCAGGAACACGGTTTCACCGACCATCAACACAATGGGTTTGAGCCCCACCGTGGCCAGCTCCTTGAGCTGGATTTTCATGCCCAGCGCGCTGATGGCGACCACCAGGCACCAGCTCGACATCTGATTGCCCAGGCTCTGCACCGCCGCAGGCAACCAGCCGAAACTGGTGACTGTCGCCAGCACCACGAAGGCCACGGCAAACCAGGGCAGCAACGGCGGTCGCTGACCGGTGTCGTTCCCGCCCTGGGACCGGGTGATCAACACTGCGCAGACGATCACCGGCAGCAGCATGGCGATGCGCATCAGTTTCACCACCGTGGCGGTATCGCCGATGTCATGGGACATGCTGTACCCGGCACCCACCACCTGGGCGACGTCATGGATGGTGGCGCCGAGAAACACCCCGGCCTGCAGCGGATCCAGACCGAGCGCCCGGGCAATCACCGGATAGACAATCATCGCCAGGGTCGAGAGGCTGGACACGCCAATCACCGTGAACAGCGTCGCGCGTTCCTTGGCATGATGGGCGGGCAACGCCGCCGCCAGGGCCAGCGCCGCCGAAGCCCCACAAATGGCCGTGGCACCACCGGACAACAGGCCGAACAGCACGTTGAAGCCCATGGCGCGCGCCGCCAGCATGGACACAACGATGGTCACCACCACCGACACCACAACGATCAGCACCGGATGCCAGCCCAGTGCCGCAATCTGCTCCAGGGAAATGCGCAGCCCCAGCAGGGCCACACCCACCCGCAGGATTTCCCGGGCGCTGAAGTCGATACCCGGCTTGCTCGGCCCCGCCGCCAGGAAATTCATGGCCATGCCGAGCAGCAGCGCCAACAGCATCACCGGCGCGTGGTATTGATCAGCCAGGAAGCGCGCGGCAATCGCCACGACAATGCTCGCCAGCACACCCGGCAGGTACTGGCTGACAACCGACTGAAACTGAATGACGGCGGACCTGGACATAAGCTAGACCTTGATTCCCATGGCCGGCAGCGCACGCGTGCTTTCGCGCTTGATCCGCGCCGCCACATAAAAGAACAAGCCACCAAGCAGCAGCGCCAGAATGTCGCTGACCAGCAACACACGGCTCAGCGGCGAAGCCACGCCGGCAGTCGTCAGCACATCACTGATCCAGCCCACGACAAAGGTGCCGAGCGCCACCGAGAACAGGTTCAACAGCAACATCGAGCAACCCATGACCGTCGAACGCATGCGCACAGGCACCGCGCCCTGGATCGCGGTGGTCGCGCAACCGTACAGCGACATCAACATGAAAATGCCCACCGCCATGCCGACGTAGAACAGTGGCGAATCCGCCGGCACCAGGCGATAAGCGATCATGAACGGCGCACTCACCAGCACCAGCAGTACCAGCACACTGGCGGGGCCACCCTTGAAACGCGGGGCCAGGCGATCGCTCAAGACGCCACCGGCCAAAGCGCCCAGCGAACCGAAGACAATCTGCATGACGCCCATGGTCGTGGCGATGGTCGCCGGGTCCATGCCGCGTTCGCGGGCGATCCACAATTGCGCGAACGAAATGCCCGGATAGACCAGATGCGCCAACACGAAACCGGCCACCGTGTAGCGCACCACGCGGTTGCTGCGCAGCTCCGCGAACACTTCGGCCATCTGCGTCGTCAGGGACGCGCCGCGTTCCTGCACGGCGTGGCTGCTGCGTTTGTCGCTCATCAACATCAACGGCAGGCCGATGACAATCCCGGCAAGCCCCAGGAAGTGGAACGTGGTGCGCCAGCCATGGGCGGCGCCCAGCGTACCCGCCAACAAAAAGCTGCAACCGATGCCCAGCGGAATGCCGAGGTAGAACAGGCCCATCGCCGTGCCCCGGCGCTTCTCCGAGAACAACTCCATCAACAGTGCCGTGGCGGCAGGCACCAGCGCGGCTTCACCGGTGGCCACCAGAAAGCGCGCCGCCACCATTTGCTCGAAGTTCTGCACGTAGCCTGAGGCAATCGTGCAGGCGCTCCAGACCAGCATGCCGGCGCCGATCACCCGTGGCCGGCTGTGCCGGTCGGCCAGGGCGCCGAGAAACACCGCCATCACCCCGTAGCTCAGGACCCAGACCGCGCCGACCAGAAAGCCGTACTGGGCATTATTGATCGCCAGCTCGCCGGTGATTTGCGGGGCGAAGCCCAGCAGGATGTTGCGGTCCACCTGGGCCAGCAGGTGAATCACCATCAGCGTTGCCAAAACGGCGCAAGGACTCTTTTTCCAGAACATCGTCTGTACCTTTGAGTTGTTGTTATGAAGGTAAGGCCGGATGCCGCTCGTCCCGCCAGGACTAGCGCATGGTCCGCCGCTTCGGCCCCAGGGAAAGTGCGGTGATGCGATACGCGTCACCCACCCAGTTGCACAGCAATGGACGCGTGCTGTCCGGCTCGATGATGTCGATCACGCCAAAACGCTCGGCGGTACGCAGCGGTGAAGCCAGGGCCTGGTAATGCGCCTCCAGTTCCTTGCGCCGGGCCAACGGGTCGTCCGCCGCAGCGATTTCCTGCTTGTAGGCGGCGGCCACGCCACCCTCGATCGGGATCGAGCCCCACTGCGCCGAAGGCCAGGCAAAGCGGTGCGGCAAGGCGGTGCCCGTCGGGCCGTGCCAGGGGCTGACCATGGCGCCGGCGAGGCCGACACAGCGGCGCAGCACAATGGTGATGACCGGCACGCTCGCCTGTTCGATCGCATGTACTGCCTGCATCGCCGCAATCAGCGTGCCTTGCATCTCGGCTTCCTGGCCGGTCATCACCCCGGGCTGGTCGACGAGGTAGATGATCGGCAGATGAAAGGTGTCGCACAGGTCGATGAAACGGGTCTGCTTGAGCGCCGCCGCACGGGTCAGCGCACCGCCGCCGACCCGCGGGTTGTTGCAGATGATCCCGACCGGGTAGCCGTCGAGACGGGCGAACGCGGTGATGGTCGACGCGCCGAAATCCGGGGACATCTCGAACAGGCTGTCCTTGTCCACCAGCGACTTGAGGATCTTGTGCGGGTTGAAGATCTTGCGCCGGTCATGGGGAATCGCATCGTTGAGCCAGGCGTCGCGGCGACCGGGGGAATCGGTCGATGCTGCACGCGGTGGCTGCTCCCAGACATTGCCCGGCAGGAATGACAGGAAGCGCTTGGCCAGGTCCAGCGCCTCGGCGTCGCTGTTGGCCGCGAGGTTGATCATGCCGCTGTGGCGATGCACCTGGTCGTATCCGCCGAGGTCGTTCTTGTCGATATCGACGCCGAACGCCTGCTTCACCACCGGCGGGCCGGCCGCGAACACCTGGCTCTGGCCGCGCACCATGATCGACAGATGCGAAGCGGCGACCCGCAGCGCACCCAGTCCGGCACAAGCCCCGTGGGCGATACCGACAACGGGCACGGCGCCCAGCAGGTTGGTGATCGGCAGCAAGGCATAACCCGGAATCTTGGTGTGGCCGAGCTTGTCGAGCAGCTTCACACTGCCGCCGGCGCTGTCGATCATGCGAATGATCGGCAGCTTGTATTCCCAGGCATAACGGTCGGCGTAGATCCACTTTTCCGCGACCGCCGCCTCCGACGATCCGCCGCGAATGGTGAAGTCATCCGCCGCGACCACCGTGCGTCGCTGCTCGATCTTGCCCACGCCAACCACCGCCGTGCTCGGTGTGGCGGAAGCGATCTTGCCCTCGGCCGTGTATTTCACGGCACCGGCGAGGATGCCGAATTCCTCGAAGCTTTCGCCATCGAGCAGGTGGCCGATGCGTTCACGCGCCGTGAGCTTGCCCTGGGCATGATGCTTCTCCACTGCTTCCGGGCCGCCCAATGCATAGGCAACTTCGCGGCGAGCGCGGATGTCGGCGAGTTCCCGGGACCATTCAGGGGCAACAGGCGTGCTCATGACGATTTCCTCTGCAGGCGCGCGAGATAGTCGTCGCGCAGAATGTTTTTAACCACCTTGCCGGCGTTGTTGCGCGGCAGGGCGTCGACGAACTCGATCAGGCGCGGTTTCTTGTAGCCGGCGATCAGTGCGGCGCAGTGAATGCCGAGAGCTTCGTTGTCGACGCTGGTGCCTTCGCGGCGCACGACGAACGCTGCGATGCGCTCGCCCCACTCCGCATCGGGCAATCCGAGCACCGCGACTTCGAGCACCTGCGGATGGCTTTCCAGGGCGTCCTCGACTTCCCGCGCATAGACGTTGAAGCCACCGGAAATGATCATGTCCTTGTTGCGCCCGACGATATAAAGGAAGCCCTGCTCGTCGAGGTAGCCCAGATCGCCCGAGTAGTACCAGCCATCGCGGATCGCCTCGGCTTCCAGATCGGGACGGCGCCAGAACGCCACTTCGCCGATGCCGTCGGTGGCGATGGCGATCTCGCCGATTTCCCCCACCGCCCTCTCTACACCCTGGGCGTCGCGCACCGTGATCTGCACGTTGGCAGTCGGTTTGCCGCAGGAGCGCAGCACGCCATCCTCTGCATGTTCGTACGGATACAGCACCGCCAGCGGCTGCACGGCCTCGGTCATTCCGTACTGCTGGCGCATCACCGGGCCGAATCGCGCCATGGCCCGGCGGATCAGGTCGACGGAAGTCGGCGCGGTCCCGTAATGGATGCACCGCAGCGACGACAGATCGGCCGCGACCCCGCTGTCGAGGGTGTCGAGCAAGCGCGTGAGCATGGTCGGCACGCACATCATTTGCGTGATGCGGTGGCGTTCGATTTGTTGCAGCGTTTCCAACGGCTCGAACTTCTCCAGGATCACGTTGCGCGCACCCCGCAAGTAGCACGGCAACAGGTGCACGCCGGCAGCATGGGTCAAGGGACCGACGTGCAACATCGCATCGGTCACGCCCAGGCTGTATTCCATGGCGTAGAAATGGTTGGTCAGGCGCTCGTACCAACGCTTGACCGTATAGGTGACGCCCTTGGGTTTGCCGGTCGTGCCGGAGGTATAGGCGATACGCAGCAAGGCGTCGGGCGACACCTGGACGTTGGGCGCACAGGCCGGCATCGAGGCGAGTTGCTGGCGGTAATCCAGCACCTGCGGTGCCTGCCAGTCGAGCGCCATGACATGACGCAGACTCTCGACGCGCCCCATGACCCCCAGGCTGATCTCGCGAAATTCCGGCCCCGCCACCAGCAGGCTCGCGCCGGCGTCGTCGAGGATCGCGATTTGCTCGGCGAGGGTATGCCGGGCGTTGAGCGCCACGTAGACCAGGCCGGCCTTCTCTGCAGCGAAAACGCTTTCTATCGCTTCAGGCGAATTGTCGAGCAACACGGCGACGCGCTCCCCCACTTGCAAGCCAAGGGAAATCAGGGCGTGGGCGAGACGGTTACTGCCCGCCTCCACCTCGTCGTAAGTCAGTGCCGTGTTGCCGAAGATCAGCGAGGTGCGGCCGCGGTGTTGCCGGGCTGCCCAACTGAGCATGAGTCCTGCGGTGCGTTTTTTTGTCATGATATTTTGTCTTATTGTCGACAATTAGACACAGCACTAGGGAGTGTTGTGCCCCCTGTGTACGGTTATTCCAAGTGGTTCAATGCCGCTTGATGGGAAGCGTTGATCAGCTCGACCATCAGGTTGCCGGCGGCGCTACTGTTGTTCTGCCCAAGTGCCTCGACCAACCCGCGCCAATAAACGGCGGAAGCCTGGCGACGCTCCGGTGAGCGCAAGCCCAAGCGGGTGTAGCGTGCGGTCTGGATCGCCAGTGCACCCATCAATTCTGCCAACTGCTTGTTGCCGCAGGACTGAAACAACACCGTGCTCAGGCGATAACTGCCCTGGGCATACTCGTCCAGTGCATCGGCTTGCCCGGCGATCAGTTCAAGCCGGGTGACGATGGCGTCCATCTGGTTGACGACCGCTGCATCGAGATCGACCAGGTACTTGGCCAGCAATCCGGCCAGCACGGCGCGGATCTCGAACAGGTTGTCGATTTCCTGCCTGCTCAATGAAGTCACATGCGCGCCACGCTGCGGCACGATGGTCACGACGCCGACCTTCTCGAGAATGCGCAGGGCTTCGCGGATCGGACCACGGCTGACCTGGAAGTGATCGGCCAGCTCCTGCTCACGCACCGAATCGCCCGGCCCGTATTCACCGCGCAGAATCGCCAGCGTAATGCTCTCGGCAATCTGCTCCGGCATCGTCAGAACGCGCTGGCGACCGGCCCGCGTGATACCTATTGCACTACCGCCCTTGGCGGCCGACGCCGAACCTGCATTCATTGACATAGACTTCAATCGCACTCCATCAGCAAAACATCCTGGCCGTCTTTCACTACGTCGCCTTCGGCAACGAGGACACTCACTACTCGACCCGACTCGAGCGCCATCAACGGGATCTCCATCTTCATGGACTCCATGATGACCAGGGTCTGATCTTCTTCAACGATGTCGCCTTCGCGGACATGAATCTGCCACACCGTACCCGCGACATCCGACTTAACCGCGATTGTACTCATTCTCGCCCCCTCCAAAACACCACTGTTTTCTGAAATCGCCAGGCCTCTGGCCGTCGCGGGCTACGCTTTTTGTATCCAGCGCTGTGCGAACGCCTTGGCTCACGAACTGCAAATTACATGATTGTACGATTGTTGACAATCCTACGTTTCGATGTTTTTATCCGACCAGGCAATTCGAACAACAAGAGGCCGAGGCATGTCGCTCACACATAAAGAAGCACGAAGAATCCTGGAGATCCTGGATCACACGACCCATCTGGACTTCCTTGAAGTCCGCGTCGGTGACACCACGCTGACCGCCAGCAAATCCGGCACGATCCAGCGCTCGCTGGCGCCTGCCCAAGGCGCTGCGCCGGCAACAACCGCATCGGCCGCTGCCCCTGCGGTGGCCGCGAGCGAGCCTGAAATCGCCGAGGGCCAGGTGGCCGTGCGGGCGACCATGATGGGCACCTTCTATCGCAAACCCAGCCCCGACCAAGCGTCGTTCGTTGAAGAAAACACCCTGGTGGAAACCGGCGCGCCGCTGTGCCTGGTGGAAGCCATGAAGCTCTTCAACACCCTCGCCTCCCCGGTGAAGGGCCGTGTGGTGCGCATCGTCGCCCAGGACCTGCAGATGGTTCAGCGCGACCAGATCTTGATGATTATTGAACCGGAGGCTCGTTGATGAGCAGCATTCCCGTGGCAACCCGTGACATTCGTCGGGTCCTGATCGCCAACCGTGGCGAAATCGCCGTACGCATCGTGCGAGCCTGCAAAACCCTGGGTATCGAATCGGTGGCGGCGGTGTCCGAAGCCGACAGCGACAGCCTGGCCGCCCGCCTGGCCGACCAGTACGTGATCATTGGCCCGCCGCCCGCCGCGCAAAGCTATTTGTGCGCCGAGTTGCTGGTCCGTACGGCGCTGGAGCATCGCTGCGACGCCATCCACCCCGGCTATGGCTTCCTGTCCGAACGCTCGCATTTCGCCCAGGCCTGCGAAGACGCCGGGCTGGTGTTCATCGGTCCATCGGCACAGATCATCGATTCGATGGGCGACAAGATCACCGCCGTCGGTCTGGCGGAAAAAGCCGAAGTGCCGCGCGTCCCCGGTTCCGATGCGGTGGCCGATGCCGAGACCGCACGCGGCATCGCCAGCGCAATCGGCTACCCGGTGCTGTTCAAGGCCACCGCCGGTGGCGGCGGGCGTGGCATGCGCATCGTGCGCAGCGATGAAGAGGCCGAGGCCGCATTCCGCTCGGCTTCTTCGGAAGCACAAGCGGCCTTTGGCGATCCGACCCTGTACGTCGAGAAGTTCATCGAGCTGGCGCGGCATATCGAAATCCAGATCATGGGCGATCGCCACGGCAACGTGGTGCACCTGGGCGAACGCGAGTGCTCGACCCAGCGTCGCCACCAGAAGTTGATCGAGGAAGCCCCCTCTCCCAGCCTCGCCGCGCAAACCCGCGAGCAAATGGGTGAATGCGCCGTGCGTCTGGCGAAAAACGTCGGTTACTTCGGCGCGGGTACCATCGAATTCGTGGTCGATGACCGCGACGGCAGGTTCTATTTCCTGGAAATGAATACCCGCATCCAGGTCGAGCACCCGGTGACGGAAATGATCACCGGCTTCGATCTGGTGGCCGAGCAGATCCGCATCGCCGCCGGCCTGCCGCTGGCGTTCACTCAGGCCGACGTCAAGCTGAGCGGTCACGCCATCGAATGCCGGATCAACGCCGAAGACCCGGACCGCAATTTCCTGCCCAGCCCCGGCCTGGTGAGCGAGTGGCTGGCACCCAAGGGCCAGGGCGTGCGCGTCGACACCCACTGCTTCAGCGGCGCCACCGTGCCGCCGTTCTATGACTCGCTGCTGGCCAAACTGATCGTGCACGCGCCGACGCGCGGTGAGGCGATCGTGCTGATGCGCAAGGCGCTGGAGGACATGAAAGTCGTCGGCCTGTCGACCACCGCCAGCTTCCACCACGCCGTGCTCGATCATCCGGATTTCGTCGCCGGCCGCGTCACTACACGCTGGGTCGAAGACGTGTTCGTACCGGCCCGCAAGCAGGCGTTGAAACAAGCCAGGGAGCGCGCATGAGCATGACTACTTTGGTCGATGTCAGCCTCAGTGACGGCCAGACCGCCGTCTGGGGCGGTGCCGCCAGCACCGCGATGTTGCTGGGGACGATGAACTCGCTGGGGCACGCGCGTCTTGCCGCCATCGAAGTCTTGAACCCGGCGGTGATCGCCCAGTGCGTCAGCCGTGAGGAAAACCCTCTGCAACGCGTTGCTGCGCTGCGCGAGCGCGCCAATGGCACGCCGCTGCGCGCCACGGTGAACCTGCTGGCGACCCATGGCTATATCGATGTGCTGTCGGGCGAGGCACTGAACACCTGGCTGCGAATGCTCGCCCGGCATGGCATCAGTGAGGTCGTATTGATCGATCCGCAGCTGGATTTCCAGCGTCTGGACAGCGCTGTGCAAATGGCCTTGGCCAACGGCCTGAGCGTCATCGCCGCCCTGCCCTATGTCGACGATCATGAGCACAGCGATGCCCACTATTCGGCCTCTGCTGCACGACTCGCCCAGACCGGCGCACAGCGCATCATGTTGCGCGACGAAGCCGGCTTGCTGCATGTCGATCGCCTGCCCGGGTTGCTTTCAGCACTGCGCGATGGCCTGGATGGCACGCCACTGGATCTGCACACACGCTGCCACACCGGACTCGGCCCGCAGGTTGCACTGGAGGCGATCCGACTGGGCATCGATCGCCTCGATGCCGCGCTGCCTTGTGTCGCCAATGGTGCATCGACGCCTGCGTTGCCCCTGCTGGTGCGCTCGGCGGCGTTGCTCGAACTGTCGCTGCAAGCCCCGGACCCGGACCGTATAAAAGAAGCCGAGGCCCAGTTCGCCGCCGTGGCGGATCAGCAAGGTTTCCCCGAAAGCCAGCCCTGGGCATTCGACCTGGCGCCTTACGAACATCAACTGCCAGGCGAAATCGCCGCCGACGCCATGCAGGCCTTGCGCTCGCGCGGCCGCCTGGCGGATCTGTTCGGGTTTGCCCGCGAGTGCACGCGCATACGCCAGGAGCTGGGCAACCCGCCGATGCTGCCGCCCTTCGCGCAAGCGATTGCACGACAGGCACTCGAACATCTGGATGCCGAACCACGTTATGCCACGCTGCAACCCGCCTTGCGCCGCTGGCTGCAGGGCTGCTACGGCCCGATTGACACGTCACTGACCCGCCTGCAACAACGCATCGGCGCCGTCGCGACGCCGTGCCGTCCGATCAATCTGTCCACCGATGATGCGTTGGCCGCCCTGATCTGCGGCTGCCCTGCACTGCCGCCTTTCCAGAAGCTTGAGTATGAAATCCGCACCCCCGAGCAAGCCCTGACCCAAGGGCTGCTGCAACGCTGGCCCGCCTACACCGTACTGAGTGTCACAGGCCCGGGCCTGTCCATCCATCTCGAACACAGCAAGGGGTGACATGTGCTGAATCAACTACGCGAAAAAGTGAATGCGGAGTTCATCCGCACCGGCAAACGTCGCCGTATCCAGCTGGTCGATGCCACCCTGCGTGACGCGCACCAGTGCCTGTGGGCCACGCGCATGCGCACCGAGCACATGCTGCCGATGGCCGAGCGTCTGGATGCCCTGGGCTTCCATGCCATTGAAACCGTAGCGCTGGTGCAATTCGACGCCAGCGTGCTGTTCCTCAACCAGAATCCACTGGAACGGCTACGGCTGTTGTCCGAGCGTATCCGCCACACACCGCTGCGTGCAGCGGTGCGCAGCAATATGTTGCGCAGCTTCTACCCCGAGCCGGATGACCTCAGCGAGCTGTATATTGAACGGCTGGTCGCCAATGGCGCGCGCGATATTGTCTTTCTTGAGTCACTGCATTGCTGGGACAACCTGACGACATCGATCGCCACGGCCAAGCGCCTGGGTGCCACCACCACGATCGGGCTGATTTATAACCTGGCACCCGGTTATGACGCGCCTTTCTATGCCGCCAAGGCCCGGGAGGCCATCCAGCGCTTCGACATCGATGCCTTTGCCTTCGGCGATGCCGGCGGCAGCATGACAGTGGAGCAGGTGCGCAGCATTGTGCCGGCGATCAAGGCCGTGATCGGCGATCGACCACTGGAAGTGCTCACCCATTGCCTGAACGCGACCGGCTCGCTGGTTGCACTTGAAGCAGCCGTACACGGTGCCGACCGGCTGCTGTGCTCGATCGATCCGTTGGCCAACGGCAATGCCGGGCCATCGGCGCAGATGCTGGCGCGCAACCTGCGCGAGATTGGTTTCGAGGTCGACTTCGATGACCGCGCGGCGGACGAGATCGGTGACTACCTCGCCGGGATTGCCGAAGAGAACGGCTTCCCGGTAGGCATTCCGGCGGAATACGACCCGGCGCACTTCGTTACCCAGTACGCCGGTGGCGCCATGTCCAACCTGCAATCGCAGCTGCAACTGGCGGGCATCGCCGACAAGCTGCCGGTGGTGCTCGAAGAGATCGCGCGCATTCGTGTCGAACTCGGTTCACCGGTGATGGCCACGCCCTTCCCCGCGATGATCGCCGCGCAAGCGGTGATGAACGTACTGAGCGGCGAGCGTTACAAGGTGGTGCCGGATGAAGTGAAAAAGTACGTGTGCGGCTACTTCGGCGCCCTGCCACTGCCGGTGGACCCCGACGTCAAGGATCGTGTGCTGGCCAACGGTTCCCGCGAAATCGCCCTGCAGCCACCGCTGCTGGCGCCAAGGGTCCCTGAGCTGCGTCGCCGCTACCCCGGTCTGTCGGACGATGAACTGCTGCTGCGGGCCATGTACGGCGACGAAAAAATCACCGGTCTGGTGCCGACCGTCATCGACGACACCTTCAGTGTGCGTCGTCCGCTGAGCGAGCTGATCGCCGGTCTGGCCAGGCTGCCGGAACAACGTCATGTGCATATCGCCATGGCCGGTTTCGAATTGCGCACTCACTGAGGCTGCCATGTCGACTCCCATCCCGCCACGACCACTGCCGCAGCCCACCGCCGAAACGGCCGCCTACTGGGCGGCCGCGCAGGAGCAACGATTGGTCATCCAGCGTTGCGCCAGTTGCGGCAACTGCCAGTTCTACCCGCGCGCGTTCTGCATTGGCTGCCTGTCCGAACGCATCGAGTGGATCGATGCCAGCGGCCAGGGGCGCATCTATTCCTTCACGGTCAGCCGCATTGCCCCGTCGCCGGCCTTCGAGGCCCGGCTGCCTTATGTCGTCGCGCTGATCGACCTCGATGAAGGCGTCCGGCTGGTCGCCAACATCCTCGACGCCGACCTTGAGCGCGTGCGGATCGGCGCCGCTGTCAGGGTCTGTTTCGAAACCGTCAGCGAATCCTGCACGCTGCCCCAGTTCACTCTTTTGGATTAGCCGTCACCATGGAAATGATCACCGACTACTTCGATGCCGGCGCCAATCGCCATCCCGATAACATCTGCCTGCAAGGCACCGGCTTCAGCCTCACCTACGCCCAGGTGCAAGCCGAATCCCACGCGATCGGTCATGCCCTGTCCCTGCTGCGCCTGCGATCCGCCCATGTCGGCGTATTGGCACCCAATCACCCGTTGGGTTTCGTCGCCATGCTCGGCGCGTTGCGCGCGGGGGCGACTTTCGTGCCGCTCAACGCCCGCGACTCGATCGACAGCCTGATCTGGTTCATGAGCTTCACCCAACTGTCGGTGCTGGTCCTGCATTCCCAGTATGCCGAACATGCCGAACGCATCCGCGCAGGCGTGCCGACGCTGACCACGGTGATCGGCCTGGACCAGCCCATCGCCGGCTTGAGCATCGCCGACTGGTGTCGCGAACACGCCGGTCAGCGCTGCACCGTGCGCAATTCGCTGGACGACACCGCCCTGATCAAATCCTCGGGCGGCACCACCGGCCGGCCGAAAGCGATCATGCAAAGCCACCGTGCGCTGCTGGCCTGCTACCGCATCAGCAACCAGTTCATGCCACCGGCGAAAAGCCCGGCGCATCTGGTCGTGGCACCGCTGACCCACGCCGCCGGCGCGACCGCCATGGCGCTGTCGATTTTCGGCACGCGCAACGTCATCGCAGCATCCGCCGATCCGGGTGTCGTGCTGGAAACCATCGAACGCGAGCGCATTACCCACCTGTTCCTGCCGCCAACCCTGATCTACCGACTGCTGTCACACCCGGATGCCCGGACCCGCGACTGCTCCTCGCTGGAATACGTGATCTACGGCGCGGCGCCGATGTCCGTGGACAAGCTGCGCGAGGGCATTGCCCTGTGGGGACCGGTGTTCATGCAGGCCTACGGTCAATCCGAAGTGCCTGGGGTGATCACTCTGCTGACTCGCGAAGACCATATGCGCGACGGCAAGCACCTGGGCTCGGCCGGTCGCCCCACCGGCGCCTGCGAAGTGGCGCTGATGGATGAAGAAGGACGCTTCGTCGAGCCTGGCGAACGCGGCGAAATCGTCGCCCGTGGCGAACTGGTAGCGCCGGGTTACTACGACAACCCGCAAGCCAACGCCGAGGCCCGCCGCTTCGGCTGGCATCACACCGGCGACATCGGCGTGTTCGACGAAGGCGGCTATCTGTACATCGTCGATCGCACCAAGGACATGATCATCTCCGGCGGTTTCAATATTTACCCGAGCGAGATCGAGCAAGTGATCTGGGCGCATCCGGCGGTGATGGATTGCGCGGTGGTCGGACTGCCCGATGCCGACTGGGGCGAGAAAGTCATCGCCGTGATCGAACTCAAGGCCGGCGCCAGCGCGACCGCCGAGGAATTCGTCGCGATCTGTCGCGAAAAACTCGGCAGCCTGAAAACCCCCAAGCAAGTGTTGTTCTGGGAGAGCCTGCCGCGCAGTCCGGTCGGCAAGGTATTGAAGAAAGACGTGCGCGCGCAACTCGTGGCCCAGGAGGCGCAAGCATGAGCAACGACCCTTCCCGCCTGGCGGGCCGCTACGCCATCGTCGGTGTCGGTGAGGCCGGGCTTGGCAAGGCGGCGCCTGGCGACACCGCGCTGTCGCTGCAATGCCGCTCGGCCCGTGACGCCCTGCTCGATGCCGGCCTCACCCTGGCCGATGTCGATGGGGTTTTCGCGCACTGGGACGACCGCGCCAACGCGCTGCTGGTGAGCGAGTACCTGGGCATCACGCCACGTCATGTCGACAGCACGGTGGTCGGCGGCGGCTCGCCGCTCACCCATTTGATCCACGCCATGGCCGCGATCGAGGCGGGGTTGTGCTCGGTGGCGCTGGTCACCTACGGCAGCACCCAGCGACTGGATCAGAGCCGCAATCGCGGCGGCGTCATCAACGAGCCGCGCTCGCCGTCGGGACAATTTGTTGCGCCTTACGGTGTACTGAGTCCGATCAGCTGGTACGCGATGCTCGCGCAGCAGTATCTGCATCGTTACCAGGCAAGCGAGGAAGACCTTGGCGAAGTAGCGATCAACGCACGACGCTGGGCACAGTTGAATCCTCAGGCGACGCTGCGCAAACCGCTGACGATGGAGGAGTACCTGGCGTCGCCGCTGATCTCGGACCCGCTGCGCAAGGCCGATATTTGCCTGGTCAGCGACGGCGCCGGTGCGTTGGTTCTCACCAAAGCCGACCGCGCACGCACGCTGGCGAAACCGCCGGTGTACATCCGCGGTTTCGCCGATACCTACCGGCACCACGTCACGCCACTGGGCTCGACCGACTGGCTCGCCCCTGGCGTCATCGCGGACTGCGCCGAGCGCGCGCTTTGCATGTCCGGCATCGCGCGCGACGAATTGAGCATGGTGCAGATCTACGATGCGTTCACCATCAACGTGCTCGTCGCGCTCGAAGCCATGGGTTTCTGCGCACCCGGCCAGGCCGGCGCATTCTTGCGCAGCGGCATTGCCGCGCCCGGCGGTGCATTGCCGGTCAATACCTCCGGCGGCGGGCTGGCCTTCAACCATTCCGGCCAGTTCGGCATGCAATTGATGATCGAATCCGTGCGTCAGCTGCGTGGTGAATGCGCCGGGCGCCAGGTCGCCAACGCCAGCAGTTGCCTGGTCCAGTCCAGCGGGCTGTTGATGTCGGCGTTCATGACCCTGGTTCTGGCAAAGGGTGATCGACCATGAAGACGACAATCCCGATCCGAACCCTGCAGGCCCTTCGTCTGTTCGACCGGCGCGATGGCGCCCGTCTGTACGAAGTGCCGCAAGTCCTTCACACATTGCGTCACGGCGAAATCGCCGGACGTGCCGTCACAGTTCCCAATGAGACCTCACGATGACCTGCGAACACCCATCACCGGAACAGCAACTGCAGGCCCGCCGCGAAAACACCCTGCAAATGGGTGGCGAGGCCAAGCTCCAGGCGCGCCGCGAGGCTGGCGTGCTCAATGCACGCGAACGACTGGAGGGCCTGCTCGACCCGCAGTCGTTCAGCGAAATCGGCATGCTCGCCCACTCCTCCCGGCCCGAGGACCGGGACAGCACGCCGGCGGACGGCAAGATCACCGGTTTCGGTCGCATCGATTCGCGTCGGGTGGCCGTGGTGTCCAACGACATGACGGTCAAAGGCGCGTCATCCTCATGGATCAATGCACGCAAGATCGCTTACATGAAGGAATGCGCCACTCGCAATGGCATGCCCCTGATCTTTCTTGGCGAATCGTCCGGCCAGCGCATGCAGGACGCGATGGGCGCGGCGAGCATGGCCAGTGCCGGCCAGGACGCCCAGCAATACTGCCGGCGCCGCGAAACCCCGTGGGTCAGCGCAGTACTGGGCCCGTGTTTTGGATCGGCAAGCTGGTACTCGTGCCTGGCGGACTTCACCGTCATGCGCAAGGGTGCATTGCTCGCCGTCTCCAGCCCCAAAGTCACCTCCGTGGCGATCGGTGAATCCTCGGACGCCGAAGAACTCGGCGGCTGGCGCATGCATGCTGAAATCACCGGGTTGGCCGACAGGGTGGTCAACACTGACCAGGAAGCATTGACCGCTATCCGGCAGTTTCTCAGCTACCTGCCCTCTCACTCGAATGAGACACCCGCCCTCCTGCCCTGCGGGCCCGAGGATCGACCCGACCCGTCGGGCCCGGAAACCATCGTCCCGGTGGAGCGCAGCAAAACCTACGACATGCGCAAGCTGCTGGCGACGCTGGTCGATCGCGACAGCCTGTTTGCGCTCAAGGACCGATTCGGCCGCTCGGTCGTTACCGCTCTCGCCCGCCTTGAAGGCGCCAGCATCGGGATCGTCGCCTCCAATCCGCAATTCAAGGGCGGAGCGCTGGACGCCGATGCCTGCCGCAAGGCCACCGGCTTCATCGCCCTGTGCGACTCGTTCAACATTCCGCTGGTGTTTCTTGTCGATACGCCTGGCTTCCTCGTGGGCATCGAAGGCGAGAAACGCAGCGCACCGGCGCACATCATGAACATGATCCACGCCGTACAACTGTGCTCGGTACCCAAGCTCTCGGTGATCGTGCGCAAGAGTTTCGGACAGGCCTATCTGAATTTCGGCGGTGGCCGCAACAGCGACCAGTCGGCCGCCTGGTGCTCGGCCGATGTCAGCTTCGTCGACCCGGGCGTGGCGGTCAGCGTCGTGCATGACGTGACGCGCGAGTCGGATCCCGAGCGCTACGACCGCCTGTACGCGGAATTCTCAAAAGACACCTCGGCCTTTGCACTGGCCGGTGCGCTGGGCACCCACGAGGTGATTGCGCCGGGAGAAACCCGTCGTTTTCTCGTCGAGGCACTGGCGGCACAGCGGCGCGCCATCAATAACGGCATCGGGCGCCACGAAATGCGCACATGGCCCACCTACTTTTGACCGGCGCGCTTCACTCAGCCCCTCCCGAATTCAAGGAATCGCCATGAATGTATTCATCGTACATGCCCATCCCGAGCCGAAATCCTTTACCGCCGCCTTGCGCGACCAAGCGGTTGAGACCCTGCAATCCCAAGGGCATCAGGTCCGGGTATCCGACCTGTACGAAATGAACTGGAATCCGGTGGCCGGTGCCGGGGATTTCCGCGCCCGGGAAAACCCCGAGTATCTGGTCTACGCACTTGAGCAACGACGCAGCAGCAAAGAACAGACACTCGCCGCCGATATCCAGCAAGAGTTGGACAAACTGTTGTGGGCGGACCTGCTGATCCTCAACTTCCCGGTTTACTGGTTCTCGACGCCGGCCATCCTCAAGGGCTGGATCGATCGGGTTCTGGTATCCGGCATTTGTTACGGCGGCAAGCGTTTCTACGATCAGGGCGGCCTGCGCGGCAAGAAAGCCCTGGTGACCGTGACCCTGGGCGGGCGCGAACACATGTTCGGCGACAACGCCATCCATGGTCCGTTGGAGGACATGCTGCGCCCGCTGCTGCGCGGAACCCTGGCCTATGTCGGAATGGACGTGCTGCAGCCATTTGTCGGCTGGCATGTGCCGTACATCACTGATGAAGCTCGACAGGATTTCCTGAAGGGGTACCGCCAACGCCTGGAAAACATCGGCGAGGATCATCCCCTCGCGTACCCGCGTTTGAGTCAGTTTGATGATCGGCTCTATCCCCTTGGAGTCGCGCCAGAAGAACCGGACACCACCTGCCGTTGATGCCGCCAGGCTTCGGGTAAGCAAGAGGCCCTTCAGGGGGTGGGTGAGCCGATGCCCGGCAATTGCCATGAATAGAGCTACGCTTGTCTGCAATGGAGGGACTTTGCGCAATCCTACGTAGGGCAGCGGAGCCAAAAGACATGGGCATTGAACAGGATGTTTATCCTGCGGCCACCGTTCTGGTGGTCGATGACACGCCAGACAACTTGATGCTGATGACCGACCTGCTCAAGGACAGGTATCGGGTCAAGGCCGCCAACAGCGGCGAAGCGGCGTTGCGCGTGCTGCAAAACAATCCGCTGCCGGACCTGATCCTGCTCGACATCATGATGCCGGGGCTGTCGGGTCATGAGGTGGCCCGGCAGCTGCAGCAAGATCCGCGCACCCGCCAGATTCCAATTATTTTTCTCACTGCCCTGGCATCAATGGAAAACGAAATCCAGGGCCTGGAGCTGGGCGCGGTCGACTACATCACCAAGCCGATCAGCCCGCCGTTGGTCCTGGCCCGGGTGCAGACCCAACTGAAGATCAAGGCCGCGGCTGACTTCCTTCGCGATCAGAACGACTTCCTTGAACAGGAAGTCCAGCGCCGCACCCGTGAGGTCATAGCCATTCAGGACGTCACGATCCAGGCCATGGCTTCGCTGGCCGAAACCCGCGACAACGAGACGGGCAACCACATCCGTCGTACCCAACACTACGTCAGGTTGCTGGCCGAACTGTTGCGCGATCATCCGCGTTTCAGTCCATTCCTGAACGATGACAGCATCCGGCAGCTGTTCAGGTCGGCACCGCTGCACGATATCGGCAAGATCGGCATTCCTGACCACATCCTGCTTAAACCGGGGCGATTCACCCCGGAAGAATTCGAGATCATGAAGACCCACACCACCCTGGGGCGCGATGCCATCCAGCGTGCCGAGGATCAGTTGGGCCTTTCGGTGGACTTTCTGCGCACGGCCAAGGAAATCGCCTACAGCCACCAGGAAAAGTGGGATGGCAGCGGCTACCCGCAGGGACTGGTTGGCGAAGAAATCCCGATGAGTGCCCGATTGATGGCGGTGGCGGATGTCTATGACGCGCTGATCAGTCGTCGTGTGTACAAGGCTGGAATGCCGCACGATCAGGCCGTGGAGATCATTCGGCAGGGGCGCGCGACCCACTTCGACCCAGACGTCTGTGATGCCTTCCTTGCCAACGCCGAGCAATTCCATGTCATCGCCGAGCGCTTTGCGGACAGCGACCAGGACATGGCCCGGCTGGTCGACCTGCAACGCACTCTCCAGAAACCCTGAACGGTCAACACGCCGGTTTGTCATCAACGGGAATTGCCATGACCAGAGTGCTCGCTCTGCTGGAACGCCTGCCTCTTCGTATCAAGCTGATCCTCGGCTTCGGGACATTAGGGGCGCTGGTCCTGGTGCTCGGCGTGCAGAGCCTGCGTACCCAGGATTTGCTGGAAACGGATATGCAGAGGCTGTACCAACAAGAGTTGGCGGGCATCGAACCCTTGCAGGAAGCGCGGGTGCTGATGCCGCATCTCATGCAGGGATTGCAGCATGCCGTCGGCAGCAATAGCGAAGATGAGCGTATCAAGGGCGTCGAGCAATTTGGTGAGGCTCGACAACATCTTCAAGTGGCGCTGCTGCAGGTACAACCGACCCTCTGGCGCCAGGAAAACCTGGAGCGATTCGCCCTGTTCGAGGTTTTGCTGGAGCGTTTGCTGCACGACGGTGAGGCAGCACTGGAGCTGGCCGGTGCAGGAGATCAAGCGCAAGCCTTGCGGCTGATCAATAGCGTCGAGTTCCAGGGGCTGGATGAGCAGGGAGACGACTTGCTCAAACAGATGGCGCGAATCAAACAGGCCTCCATTCATGACACGGCCAAACAGATCGCGGACTTTGCCGGGCGCAGCACCCGCCTCACTTATCAATTGCTGCTGGGCGGCCTGACACTGGCGTTGTTGATGGGCTGGTTGATCAGCCGTTCGATTCGCCAGCCCCTTGACCGGGTGCGCGCCGCCGTTGATGAGCTGACTGCTGGCCGACTGGACGGAACAATTCCCCATACCGATCTGCAAAATGAAACCGGTGATCTGGCGCGTGCAATCGCGACGCTGCAAACCGAGTCGCAACAACTGGAGCGCCAACGCTGGGTCAAGGCGCAAACCGAGCAACTCCAGGCCGACTTGCCACAAGCGGAAACGCCACGGGAGCTGGCCCAGGTTTTCTTGCGGCATATGGCGAGCATGCTCGGCATCTGCCGGGGCGTGCTCTATAGCGTGCAAGAGCAGGATGAAAGCCTGCAATTGATTGGCAGCTACGCGACCGATCCCGATTACCCGCCGGCGCCGACGGTGGCTCTGGGAGCCGGCCTTCTAGGGCAATGTGCGCTGGATCGTGCGCCCCGTGAATTGCAGGGGCTGACGCAGCCGCTTGGACGGTTGCATTCGCAGTTGGGTGAAGTGCCGGCCAGCTATCTGCTGGTGCAGCCGGTTTTGCGTGGCGAGCGTCTGCTCGGCATGCTCGAGCTGGCGGGCTATCAACCGCTGGGGGCCCGTGAACAGTCGCTGCTGCAGGAGGCCATGCCACGCCTGGCCGGTGCCATGGCGGTGATGGAGCGTCATCTGGCGGTGCAATCCTTGCTGAGCGAGACCCGGCGCCAGGCCGACGAAATGGGTCAGCAGGCCTTGCGCCTGGAGTTGCAATCGAAGGAGCTGGAGGCACAACAGACTGCGTTGCGTGCCACCAAGGCCTGGTATCGCGCGATCCTCGAGGCGGCACCGGACGGCATGATCGTCATCAATGCCGAGGGCGAGATCCTGATGACCAACCCGCAACTGGACACGCTGTTCGGTTACGCCACGGGAGAGTTGGTGGGCGAGACCATCGAGCGGCTGGTGCCTGACGCGGCGCGCGGCCGGCATGTGTCGTTGCGCAATGGCTTCATCGCCCATGGCAGTACCCGGCAGATGGGCGCGAACCTGGACGACCTCAAAGGCGTTCGCAAGGATGGCAGCCTGTTTGCCGTGGAGATCGGCCTGTCGCACTTGCCGCTTCTGGAGGGGCGTGGCACCTGTATCTGCGCCTCGGTTCGCGATGTCAGCGAGCGGCGGCAGATGCAAGCGGCGCTCAAATCCAGCGAAACGCAGTTGCGTGCGGTATTGGACAGCAGTCCGGTGGCCATGCTGATCCGAGGCGATGATGGCCGCCTGAGTTACTGCAACCCGGAGCTGGAGGGCCTGTTCGGCGTCAGCCGCGAGCAACTGGACGAAATGGATGAAAGTCGCTTCTGGTGCGATGCACAGGCACACGAGCGCTTCCTGGCCGCAGCCGCCAAGGGCGCGGTTTTCAACTTCGAGGCCAGCCTGCAGTGCGATGGAGGCAAGCGTTTCGAGGTCTTGCTCTCGGCCGTACCCTTGACACTCGGTGAGCGCAACATCAGCGCCAGTTGGTATTACGACATCACCGACCGCAAGGCCGCCGAGGCGCTGGTGCAGCACGCCCGGGAGATCGCCGAAGAGGCGACACGGGCCAAGAGCGAATTCCTCGCCAACATGAGCCATGAAATCCGCACGCCGATGAACGCCATTATCGGCATGAGTCACCTGGCGCTGCGCACCGACCTCGATAACCGGCAACGCAACTACATTGTGAAGGTGCATCGCTCGGCGGAGAACCTGCTGGGGATCATCAACGACATCCTCGATTTCTCCAAGATCGAAGCCGGCAGGATGGATCTGGAGCGTATTCCGTTCCGCCTGGAAGACGTGCTGGAGAACTTCACCAACGTGGTGGGCCTGAGGGCCGAGGATAAAGGCCTGGAGCTGCTCTACAGCACGGTTGCCGATTTGCCGACCGCACTGATTGGCGACCCGCTGCGGCTGGGCCAGGTCCTGGCCAACCTGGGCAACAACGCGACGAAGTTCACGGAACAGGGTGAAATTGTGCTGGGCATCGAGCGCACCGGGAATGACCAGGGCAAGGTCGAGTTGCATTTCTGGGTGCGCGACACGGGCATTGGCATGAGCGAAGAGCAATGCCAGAGAATTTTTCAGTCTTTCATCCAGGCCGACAGTTCCACCACTCGCAAGTACGGAGGGACCGGCCTGGGCCTGGCGATTTCCAAGCGTCTGGTGGAGATGATGGGAGGCCGCATCTGGGTCGAAAGTGTGCTGGGAAGCGGTTCGACGTTTCACTTTTGCGTGAGTCTGGGCATGCAGGCAGATGCTCCTGCGCGACGCATGTTCACCGCCGATGAACTGCTGGGCATCCGCGTGCTGGTGGTCGATGACAACGCCAGTGCGCGGGAAATTCTTTCGGGCATGGCGCACAGCTTCGGTGTCGAAGTGGACGTCGCCGACAGTGGTCGCATGGCCCTGCGCATGCTGGCGCAGGCCGAGAAGGATGCGCTGCCTTTCGACCTGGTCCTGATGGACTGGCGGATGCCGGGCATGGATGGGGTGGAGACGGTCCGGCAGATGCGCTCCGCCAACCTGGCACGCACACCGTCAGTCATCATGGTCACCGCCCTTGATCGCGAGGAGTTACTTGAACAGGCCAGGGACCAGGACGTACATCTGCCGGTGGTGCTGACCAAGCCGGTCACTCCGTCCACCTTGCTCGAAGCCATAGGCACAGTGTTCGGCAAAGTGCCCCAAACCGCTACCCGCGCCCATGAGCGCACCGAGCAGAGCGCTGACAACATGGCACGCCTGAAGGGTGCGCGCCTGCTGCTGGTGGAGGACAACGAACTGAACCGGGAGCTGGCGTGCGACTTGTTGCAAGAGGCAGGCATCGAGCTCGAGCTGGCATTCGATGGCCAACAGGCACTCGACTGCTTGGCCCGGGACAGCGATTTCGACGGTGTGCTGATGGACTGCCAGATGCCGGTGATGGACGGCTATACCGCGACCCGCAGGATTCGCCAGCAAACGAACTTCACGGCGTTGCCGATCATCGCCATGACCGCCGACGCCATGGCCGGGGACCGCGAACGCGCCCTGGCCTGCGGCATGAATGACCACCTGTCCAAGCCATTGGACGTCGTCGGCATGTTCGCCACGCTGGCCAGGTGGATCAAGCCACGGCCCGGGCGTAGCGGCCGGGCGCGGGAGGTGACCGCTGCCGAGACATCCGGACAGTTGCCCGCCGAGCTTGCAGGCATCGATCAGGTCGCCGGGCTGGCCGCCTGTTCGGGCAAGACGGCCCTTTACTTGCGACTGTTGCGCACATTCCATGGAACCCAGAAGAACTTCGTCGAACAGTTCGAAACGGCAATCGCCGACGCCGATCCGACGGCGGCGGTTCGAATGGCTCACACGCTGCACGGTAACGCGGGGAACATCGGCGCCAGGGCGCTGGCACAGGCTGCAGCACAGCTGGAGCAAGCGTGCCGGGCTGGCGAGCCGAGCGATGGCGTGCAAGCTCACTTGACCGAGGTCAGGCGGTGCTTGATACCGGTATTAAGCGCGCTGGCTCTGTTGCCCGAGGAAAAAACGGCTTCAGGGGCGAAGCCGCCGCAGGCCGAGGCGGAACTCGGTGACCGGCTCACTCGGCTCGGGCAGTTATTGGCCGAGAGTGACACCGCAGCCTTTGAAGCGCTTGATGAGTTGCGGCAGTTGTCTCTCGATGATGCATTGGCCAGGCGTCTGAGCCGGGTAGCGCAGCAGCTTGAGCGCTTCGACTTTGATCGGGCCCTGGCGTTGCTGCAAGGCGAAATCGAACGCTCCGCCCTGCCCCCCGAATGACCAGGGTGCACCGACAACAAGGAACCGGGTGTCGCTTAGTACCGATAGGTTGCCTGCACTGAAATGCCATTCGCACTATTGCGGTAGTTGGCACTGTATTCCGGTTGAAGACCGGAGTTGTTCGACTGCTTCACCGAGACTTTGGAATCCCAAAGATAACCATAAGCAAAGTCTATCGTCAGATCCGGACTCGGCGAATAAGCACCTCCCAGGGTCACGGCCTGGCGATTGCCAACCGGAACGCGCACGCTGCGATCGGCATTCCTGATGGGCGAAGGATCATAGGCGTAGCCGGCGCGCAGCAGCCATTGTTGGTTCCATTGCCAGGAAGCGCCAACGGCGGTGCTCCAGGTGTCCCGCCAGTTCATTTCTTCGGTCACACTTCCCAGACCCGCCGCCTGCCCCAATGGGGTAAGACCGCTGTTGACTGCCTCGACCTTCTTGATCCGGCTCCAACGCTTCCAGGTGGTCCCCAGGTAGCCGGTCCAGCGACTGTTGAAATGATGGGTGATGGACGTGTCCACGGACTCGGGCATCGTGAGGTCTATCTTGTTGTCATACTTTCCGTCAAGCGGGACAACGCTCGGGGAGCCGGAAACCTCGGTATGCCCTTCGAGCTCATAGTCCACCTTCGAGTGATAGTTAATCCCCCAACGGGTGGCATCACTCAAGTCAAACAAAACCCCGACGTTGTACCCAAGTGCGGTGTCATCGCCTTTGATGGTGACCAGTGTGTCCTCGCCGTTGTTCAGGGCGCCGGTGGCCAGGTAGTTCTGAAGTTTTGCATTGAAACGGTTGATGGTCGGTCCACCACCAATGGATAGGGAATCGTTGATCCGCCAGGCAACGGTGGGCTGCAGGGTTATTTCCTTGGTCGTGCTGTAGGAACCATGGTAACGCCCCTGAAAGCTGCTCTCGTAATCATTGATCAGACCACTCGGAGCATAGAGACCCAGGCCAATCGAAAATCGATCGTCCAGCGGCGTCGACATATAGGCGAAGGGCACGACCCCCAACGGTACCGAGTCCCCTTTATTCGTTCCCGGAGCACTGCTCTGCGCATCACTGATGTCATCGCTCACCGAGACGACCGCGGCTCCACCGGAAATCTCGGTACGTTTCAATTTGGTCAAACCTGCAGGGTTTCCAAAGATAGTGCTGGCATCCAGCGCGGAAGATGACCTTCCCGCATACGCAGTTCCCGCACTGCTTGCACTTTGTTCGTTAAGGGCAATGCCATTGGCGCTTGCGCTTGTTGAAACGCTGAGTATTACCGCGGCACCTGCGAATCTGATCCAGGAAGACACCTCTCGCACAGCTGAGAGACACGGGGTTGCACGGTTGCTCAGTTTCATTTCCCACCTCGTATTGTTTTTATTGATTGGTGCGCAGGCAAAGCTTCGCCTTCCGGTGCACTTGGCAGTGCCGGTTGGCGTTGATCGACGTTGTGAAAGACCCCGGCTGACGACTACCAGGGCCGAGGCGCCGAACTTACGAAGCCGGGATCATTTGAGCCACTCCACTTGAAAGCTATAGCGACCAAGAAGGAGGGCCAAAGACGCTTGATCTGTTCCGGCGCGGATGCACGCGACTAACCCACGTTGTTCATGCTGGATGACCTCGACCGCAATGTCCTTCAGACACATGCGTTGCACTTCCTGCCGAACGACTCGGGTCACTTCGCGCTGCTGCAAGGCGGGCTTGAAGATTTTGCCAACGGCCGTCAATGGCAGTGCTTCGAGGATTTCGATCCGCTTGGGAATGGCCGCCCGCTCGCTGATGTGGTGCTGAGCAAATTGCTCAAGTTCTTCGATATTGCAGACGTGGCCTGGTCGCAGTTGCACGTAGGCGACCGGCACTTCGCCCGAATAGGCGTCCGGGCTGCCGATGGCCGCCGCCAACGCCACCGCCGGGTGGGCTTGCAGCGCCTCTTCGATTTGCTTGGGATCGATATTGTGGCCGCCGCGGATAATCAGCTCCTTTTTGCGCCCGGTCAGCCAGAAGTAGCCATTTTCATCCTGCCGCCCCAGATCGCCCGTGTTCAGCCAGCGCTGACCATTGATCTCAATCCACAGACCCCGGTTATGGCTGTCCTCAACGTAACCCTCGAACAGGTTCGGGCCCGTGATGGTGATCACACCAGTTTCGTTGGAGTCAGCGTCGCGCAGATACTCTCCAGCGTCATCGAGCATGACTGCGCGCATGTCCTGATAGGCAATCCGTATACCGATGGAGCCGATGTAGCGTTCGCCATGGGGCGGGTTGACCGAGGAGACGCACGCGCCCTCAGTGAGTCCATAACCTTCGAGGATCTTCACCCCGGTCCGGCCTTCGAACGCCCGGAAAAGTTCGACCGGCATCGGCGCCGCACCACACATGGCATAACGAAGGCTGGACAGGTCGCGGCCTTCCAGCTCGTTTTGCAACAGTGCGGAATAGACGGTTGGAACACCGGAGAAGAAGTTGATGCCGAAGTGCTCAACCATCTCCCAGAAGCGTGGCATCACACCCTCACCGCGATAACCCTGCGGCGTGCCGAGGATGACATGATCACCTTGGCTCCAAGGCATCAGGCCGGTCACCAGCTGTGCATTGACATGGAACAGCGGCAACCCGCAAAAGATGACCTGACCACTCCCGCGTGGTTGCAGGTGCGTGGCCATGGCCCACGCGTTGAAGACCTCCGCCCCATGGGTACGCATCGCAATCTTGGGCAGCCCGGTGGTACCGCCGGTGCAGAAGTAGGAGGAACGATCCTCCGGGCGAAACAGCCGGGCACTCTTCAAGTGCGTGCCTGGCTGAGCGTCCATCAGCGTGCGCAATTCGTGAATCGTGGCGCCTCTGTGCAACTCACGTTCTTTCTTTGCCAGGGACTCCAGGGATTCACGCTGAGTTACATCAACGTAAGGCCCCATGCCAACCCACACGACGTGCTTGATCCGGGGAAGTTGATCCAGCTGCGAAGCCAGCTTGGGCCACAAGTCACTGCCCGGAGTCGGCGCGAGCGTTACCACCACGCTGGCGTTCGCGGCCCGCAACAAGGCCGCTATCTGCTTGGCCTCTTGCAGCGGATTGATCGCCATGACGATACCGGCCGCTTCACCCCCCCAGATGGTGAAGTGGGTTTCCGGCAGGTTGGGCAGGATGAAGGCCAGCACTTCACCGGGGGTAATGCCCAGGTCGTGGAAGGCATTCGCCGCGCGAGTGATGTCTGCGACGAGTTCGGCATAGCTCCAGTGGTGGGTGTTCCTGAAGCGGGTAGCGTCGGCGAAGAAACTCAGTGCCGGCGCATCGGGGCCAAGCTCGGCTGTCCGGGTCAGCGCTTCGTAAGTGCTTGAAGCCAGGCCACGCAATGCCAGCGGGACCTGCTCAATCCTTTCAATGTCGCTCAGAGATCGCACCATCATGTTCAGGCCTCCTCTACGACTCGGTTGCGCTGCACACCCAGGTCGATCACGCCATCGGCACTGCGAATGCGCGCCTCGACCACGTCGCCTGCCTTGAGATACTGCGTCCGCCCTTCCTGCGCCTTGAGGAAAAGTTTCCATTTGGTGGCTTCCGGCATCAGGGCTGCAATGCGCTGTTTGGCCGGCGAAGGAATGGTCAGTGCGCATCCCGCAGGCGTACCGGTGGCGATCAGGTCGCCGGGGGCGAGATCCTGGACGGTGGAGAGTTCGGTCAGGGTTTCAGCGGGGCCATACACGAGGTTGGCCGTGCTGTCGCTTTGTCGGACTTCGCCGTTGACCGTCAGGCGCAACTGCAAGGCTTTCAGGTAATGCATGTCCTGGGCACCCAGCAGGCAGAGATACGGGCCGACCGGGCCAAAAGTACGGAAGCTCTTGCCCTTGTAGAACTGCATCTGCGGGATCTGGATGTCGCGTGCCGAGTAGTCGTTGACAATGACCACCCCCGCAACGAACTCATGCAGGTTGGCGTCATTGACGGTCACTGCGCCGCTGATTACGCGTTTCATCACCAGCCCGAGCTCGATCTCATAGTCAAGGAAGCGCACGGTGCGCGGCTTGATCAGGACGCTGTCTGCGGCCACCAGGCAGCTGGTCGCCTTGGTGAACATCATGTTGTATTTCTTCGCATCCGGGTCCATGCCCGACTCGATCATGTGCTGCCGGTAGTTGGCCCCCTGGCAGACGAACTGTTGATTGCGGGTCACCGGCGACAGCAGCTTCACCTCGTGCGCCTCCAACTGCGCACCTTCGAGTCGAGCGAGGTCATCGATACTGTTCTGGCAGATGAAGTCACCCGTGGTCTCAAAAGTGCCCGGGACAATCGTGATACGGTCTTGGCGCAGCACGCCCCAGTGGATACCGTTCTCAAACTCAAAGCGGACGACGTGTACAGCGGACATTGAAGGTACTCCTGGGGCAGCGTTTGTCCCGCGCTCGACGGCGCGAGAACTGTGGTGTTGTTCTGAGAGTGGGCTGGCGACGCTGTAGAGCAACGAGCCGCTGGCGATCAAGGCTCCGGCCTTGAGGACGTCTCGCCGGCTATACCGGATAGCGATGCCCGACATGGCGGCCGCTCTACCCGAACATCCGCATCAGCGTGATCAACTTGCGAATCGTCAAGTCCGGGCTGCGTCGCAGGTTGCGGACCAGCGCTCGCACATTGCTGAAACTCATCCTGGGTTTGGTAAAACGCTTGGGCATGCGCTGCCCCCACTGCGCCATTGCTTCCGGGCTCACGAGATGGATGCCCGCAGGCCGAGTGGCCGTGAACACATCCCCGTCGCAGTAATGCTCGTGCTTATCGCCCCAGGGGTCTTGCCAGTAATCGAAGATCTGACTGCCCAGGATGTGCCGGCCGATCCCCCAGGAGTGTTCCCACCCCTGCTCCCGCAGGACGCGCTGCCCCATGCCCACCGCATCTGCATCGAC
Organism: Pseudomonas sp. GW821-FHT07G06; assembly: GCF_058986625.1. NCBI lineage: Bacteria > Pseudomonadati > Pseudomonadota > Gammaproteobacteria > Pseudomonadales > Pseudomonadaceae > Pseudomonas > Pseudomonas sp. GW821-FHT07G06. The sequence continues at coordinate 171,729 of NZ_JBYSVW010000013.1, read as the reverse complement.
GACTTCATAGGCACTATGGCTATAGGCAGCCATGAACCCCTGCGCTATCGCGAGCGTATGGTGGGCGGTGGGCGTTTCGCCAAGGTCGAGGCGCATGAAGGCGACGATAGGCGAGCCGTCGGGGAGCACCTGCACATCGCTGGGAATAAATCCGAAATGCCGGGTGTACCAGGCACAGGTCGACTGGTAGTCGGCCACTTCGATAACGATATGACCGAGTTTGAGTACCTCAGGCGGAGCCATCGGCGGGCGTTGCGTTGCGTTGATTCGCGGTTGCTGCTGCGCCAGGTTCCAGGAAAGAGGTGCCCGATGTTCCAAAGGTCTCGCTGGCGTCCGGTCGCAAACAGCCTCCACGATGAAGCCGGAAGGATCCTTCAGTTGGACGCAATACCCGCCACCAGGATGTTCCGACTTCTCGATCGATGATGCACCCGGGATCTGAGTCAGCTTTTCCAGATCGTCGAGAGACTCGACAGCCAAACCGAACCCGACAAACCGTGCCTGCTCGGCACGCTGGACGCGGTAGCAGTATGAACTCGCTTCAGTAGCGCGTAGATAAAGCGTATCGGCGTCCTGCTGAGCTACCGTCAGGCCGAAGTCCGTCAGGAAGCACGCCGCCTGATTCAAGTCCGGCCGTTGAAAGATCAGGTGCGTCAGATCCTGCGCCTTCACTGTCGGCTGCGGATGCCGGGCCGGTTGCGGAGTCGCCAGCCGGTGCGGTTCTTTTTTGTGGGTCATTGTTCTTGTTTCCCGGTTTTTTTAGGGCAAAGCTATCCCGCCCCCTGAAAAATCAGGGGGTGTTATCGGGTCGAGTGGGTTAGGTGATCAGTCTGGAGACGGCAGTACCGGCAACTCCGAGGTTGCCAGCGCACGAGCCTCCTGCGGTGGAATGCCCAGTGCCCGCAGCACCAGCTCAGCGGTGTCAGAGCCCGCTTCGCGCCACGTTCTATGCCCTTCCAGCACCAGGAAAATCGAGCCGAGGACGCCGCTCGATATCAGCGTGAGTATCGAGAGCAATTGCTCCTGGCGAAAGGTGTAGCGCCCACTGGAAAGTCCGTTCAGAAGATCGGTCGTCGCCTGGCCGCTGAACATTTCGCGCAATGCCGGGGTGCTCATGGCGAACTTATGGATAAAGGCCCCCCATTGGGAATCCTCATGCGCTCGACGGATAAAGAACCGGATTCCATTGGCAAGCCGCTGAGCGGGATCGGACAGGGAGTTGAAGCTCTTGCTGACGCGCTCATGCATCTCCGCCGCAAGCTGCCCGGCAACGGCCTCGAACAGGCTTTCCATGTTGTCGATGTTGCTATAGACCGTTCCGCGCGCCACGCCGGCCGCTTGTGCAAGGTCCAGGATGTTCACTTGCGAGGTACCTCGTTCAGCGAACAGGCGAAAAGCGGCTTGATGAAGGCGGCGTTGCGTTGGATTCAGGGATTCCACGGTTCTCTCTCCAGGATTACCTTTATGACGTCAATTGAACACGCGTGTTCAATTGACGTCAACAGTGGTTTTTGAATTAAATCCCTCAATCCCGATGAAAAGCGTTATATCTCTTGAAAAAAGAGCGTACAAAGCCATAGAAGGCTCAAAATGAGCTCTTCGCACAAAACGCAAATGAACATTCATGTTCAGTATTTTTGGGCAACGTCGGGATGACATCCGATCAGGCGGGAAGCGGCTTGCTGGCAATTTTCCTGGCTCTGGCAGGTGTTGCACCCAGCGCCTGGAGAATCATTTCGCTGACCCGCAGATCGTGTTCCAGCGCTGCACGGCCCTCGACAACCGAGCGCATTGCTCCAGTGGTGCATGACAAGACCATGTCCAGGGCAACGCCTTCGTCCACGTAGGCGAAAGTGCCCGCACGCAGCCCCTCGCGCAAATCGTCAAGGACGTGGGTAGCCAGGCGCGAGCGCATTGCCTGATCGAAATGGATGATGCGCAGCAGCGCATTTGCCCATTGATGGTCGGTAGCGGCCCGACAGATAAACATGCGCACGCCAATCGAAAGCCGCTGCGCACCGCACTGCACGTCCGAGGTCAACTCGGAAATGGCGTCAGAGAACTCGGCGGCCATGGCGATGCCCACCGCCTCCAGCACTTCGTCGCGCGTGCGGAAATAGTTGTAGATGGTCCCGTTGGATACCTCCGCTTCCGCGGCCACCTCCAACAGTGCGATCTCCCCCACCTCTTTGCGCGCAACCAGACGCAATGCCGCGTCCACCAGGCCGCGGCGGGTGCGCTCTCGCTTCTTGTAGCCCCTGGTAAGCGGTTGGGGCGCGGCATCGTCTAACGAAAGTGTGGGGGAAGGCATGATCAAGCTCGCAATCGGGTGGGCTCGTTGATAGTAATGGAAACGCGGTCAGGCGTGGCGTCATCACTCATCAGCAGGCCCCGGCAGTCGCGAAGGAGTCTGCTGGCCTCTGTGCCAGGGACGTGATGCATGATGATACGGTCAGGACGAACGGCGACCAGTGTTCCTTTTGCAGCCAGCGGCAGGATGTCATGGTTCATGTCTTCGATGAAGTCACAACGGCCGCCGGAACGTTGACCGCGAGGTCTGACCTCCAGGAAGTGGCCCCCCATCTTTTCCCAGGCAACGATCTGATCAGGGGTGAGCAGCGACAACGGGTCAACACCGAATCCAACCAGGGTCAGGTTGTCTCCCAGTGCATCGTCGCTCAGCTTGATCTGCTTTTGCAGGGTGCGAATCCAGGCCTGGGGAAATAGGCTGCCACGGACCAACTTGTCACCCCTGCGATGCTGCACGAACAGACCGTGCTTGAAGGTGTTTTTCGGCTTGATGTCCAACTGCTCGAAGTACCTCCTGGTAGAGGGGGTCAACGCCAGCGTGCGCATCAGGCCATGGATGAAGAATGCGGCGATCCTGTTCTTGGGCATCACCAGGCGGCCCATGAGTTTTGCCAGATTGATCATCGCCTGGGCATGCGGGCGGCGCTCTGCATCATAGGTATCGAGTATCGCAGGCGCGGCGTGACCACGAAGGACCCAAGCCAGCTTCCAGGCAAGGTTGGCACCATCACGCAGGCCCGCGACGAGACCTTGCCCCACAAAAGGAGGGGTGATGTGTGCGGCGTCGCCGACGAGGAAGGTACGTCCCTTGCTGAATCGATTGCAGCAACGCGCGTGGAATCGATACACCGCCTTGCGCTCGATTTCCAGTTCCTGCGGATTGACCCATGGCGCAATGAGCCGCGCGATGCTTTCCGGGCTTTCCAGCTCCTCCCGGGATTCGCCGGGCTGCAGCATGAATTCCCAACGCTCCCTGCCACCGGGGGCGGGCATGTGCGGCGTGGGCCGCCGCGGATCACAGATAAACTCAATGTGATCAATGGCTGACTGATGCCGGTTCCTGGCATCGACAATCAGCCAATCCTCTGCATAGGTTTGCCCTTCGAACTCCTGGCCGATCAGAGCCCTGACCCTGGAGCTGGCGCCATCCGCTCCGATCAGGTACTGGGCGCGAACGGCATGCGACTGCCCATTTTCATCCCGTACGGTGGCGACCACGCCGTCCGCTTCCTCAACCAGACTCTCCAGCTCGAAACCACCCAGGCTGGTCACTGATTTCAGTCGGGAAACCTGGCCACGCATCGCTCGCTCGAGGTCGGGTTGATAGAACGTCACAAGCTTGGGATGGCCATCGATGCACCCTTGGGTATCGGCTCGACCGAATTGCCCGAGGACCGGAGAGTGCATCCTCACTTCAGGGATAGCGATCTTCTCGAAAGCGTCCTCCGACAGTCCGGCCAGTTGCAGGATGCGCAGGGCCTCGTTGTCCAGGGCAATGGCACGAGGCATCAGTACGATGTCATGGAGCTTGTCCAGCACCAGGGTCGTAACCCCATAGCGGCCGAGCAGGGCCGCGATTGTCGCCCCTACCGGACCGTTACCGACGATCAGTACATCGACAGTGGAGGTAGGCAATTCGGAAACTTTCTTGTTGTTGTTCATCTCGAGCCCTTGTTGTGATTGAAGTCGTGAGGCGCACAGGTCTCATCGTCAGGCAGGGCCAAGGTATGCAATATTGAGGAATATTTCAATATTGATGTTTTCGTCATTATTGTTTTCGAATCATTGCCAGGCCAATCGGGAGGCATGCCGAACAGCCCTTCGCGACGGGCAGCTTTCGCCAGGCGCTGTCGCCGACGAGCGGCAGCCTTGCGGCGGCCCAATGCGCTAGCCTTTAAACGCTTGCCCGAGCAGCCAGCGAGCCCATTGGACGGTGCATGCCGCCCACAGGCATCACGACCGCCATCAATTCCCGGAAGAAGCACCGTGGCCAAATACCTGATCTCTTTTCCAAGCGCGGCGATGGTTGTGCCCGATGGCGAATGGGAAGCGGTGCGCCGCGACTCACACGCTGTGATTGATGAGGCGAAAACCGCCGGTGTCTACGTCTTCGGTGGCGGAATCGACGACGGCGTACCGCCCATACTCGTCTCTGCCGACGGCGCGGTTGCACTGGGCGGCTATCCTTGGGCGCCCACGCTCGACGGCGGCTTCACCGTGCTGGAACTGCCTTCGCGCGATGAGGCCATCGCGTGGGCGGCGCGCATTGCCAAGGCCTGTCGCTGCGACCAGGAACTGCGCGTCTTCGGGTTCGACCCGCAGTCCTGAGGGCAGCACTGAAACCGGCAAGCGCGGCCTGACACTTCATTCATTGCAGATCATCACAGGTACGCCCCACCATGCGAAATCCACTCAAGCATTCAAGCGTTCGTCTTGGTTTTTTACTGGGTGTTATCTCAATGGGGCTGACCGCTTGCAGCAGCGACGAGAACATGACTTCAGCGACTAAAGAAATTACTCGACCCCCTGTCGATGACAGCGAGACGTCGTCTGTGCGAATCACAACCAGTTGGCTACAACACTCACTTAGTCAAACGGGTTGCCTGCAGCACGCCAGAGCGGCTCTTACAAAAGCGAGATACTTTGTTGAAGCAGGAGAAAGATCAGTCTATGGGTTGCGTGAAGGCATGACTTTTTCGATTCGCTGCGACTACGAAGGTGTTGCTTTTCTCGCAGTTGCTTATCGCCACAGGCCAAGTACTCAGACCCAGGATCGGATCCTGAATGAAATCACCAGGCTATTTTAAGGACTTACCCTTCCCGGACGGTGCCTGGAATACGTCTTCGAGGGATTCTTGCATCACTCCTGCCCCTCATGAAGAACCACATGCAGCCTGTCCATCAGAAAGGAAGGGGCCGATCCTGGACGACCCGTTTCATGACGAGCGTCGAGGTCAGCCGTTGCACGTTGGGTAACGTCGAGAGGCTCTCATCGTAAAGCCTCTGGAAGGCCGGCAGATCCTGGGTTACCACGTGCAGCAGGTAGTCCGGCTCCCCAAACAGACGCTGGGCATCGACCACCTGGGGTATTTCGACGAGCGCTGTCTCGAAAGCTTCTACAGCTTGCCTGTCACCCTCTCGAAGGGTGGCAAACACCATGGCGGAAAAGTTCAGTCCGAGTGCGCCGGGGTCCAGCCGTGCGCGATAACCCAGCAACACCCCAGACTCCTCCAGGGCCCTGACTCGCCGATGGCACGGGGAAAGGCTCAGGCCCACGCGCTCGGCCAGTTCGGTGACCGACAGGCGACCATCCTTTTGTAGCTCGGAAAGAATGTTTCGATCAATCCTGTCCATATAGAAGAATCTCCCAACCAGAGCCGTTCTGATGACCATCTTTGAAAGTAAATTCTAACAAGATTTCATTATTCTTCCTTCAATCATTCATTGCCGCGCAGCGCTCGAAACGATGCAGATGCGGCCGTTGATTCAAGGAGTAGGTAGCATCATGACCTTTAGCGTTTTCGTTGCGTTCTGGGCTGTATCGATTCTGTTCATCATCACGCCAGGCGCCGATTGGGCCTACGCGATTTCGGCAGGGTTGAAGCATCGAGTCGTCCTGCCCGCAGTGGGCGGTCTGTTATCCGGCCATTTAATCGCCACAATGATTGTTGCCGGCGGTGTGGGCACATTGATCGCCAATCATCCTGTGGCCTTGTCGGGGCTTACGATTGCCGGAGCGGGTTACCTGCTTTGGTTGGGCGCCAATATGCTTGCCCGCCCTTCTACACCTCACGCGGATGAAACTCAGGCGTCGGGCTCATGGAAGCGCTGGGCGCTCAAGGGGCTTTGCGTGAGCGGGCTGAATCCGAAAGTGTTCCTGCTGTTCCTGGCGCTCTTGCCTCAATTTGCCGACGCGACCGCTCCCTGGCCCGTACCGATACAAATGATTGCGCTGGGACTGGTCCACACTGTCAGTTGTGGCGTGATCTACCTGCTGGTCGGATTTGGCTCGCAAGTTATTCTTCGGGCGCGCCCTGCGGCCGCTCAACGAGTCAGCCGATTTTCTGGAGCCGCCATGATCATCATCGCGCTGGTGCTGCTGATCGAACAGACCCGCGGCTGATCCTTTATCAGCCATACATTTTACATTTCAGCCACTGCTTCACCGCTACCAGGGAGCGCTTATGAAAAGCCCGAGAGAACGTGCCGCCGAAGGTCTCCAGGTCGGTGAACGGTTCACCATAGTCCGCTGTTTTACAGAGGATGATATTCGTCAGTTCGCGCAAATCTCTCGAGACTACAACCCCGTTCACTGCGACGCGCACTACGCGGAACTGCGCAGGTTCAAGGCGCCCATTGCCCATGGCCTTCTGACCGCCAGCCTCGTCACCGAAATTGGCGGGCAAATCGGCTGGCTGGCGACAGGGATGAGTTTCGAATTCAAACGACCGGTTTATCCAGGCGAGCCAATCACCTGTCACTGGCTCATCGCTGACATCGATGAACGTGGTCATGCAAAAGCCGAAGTCCGGATTCTCAACGCGCAGGGAGTCACGGTGCTGGAGGCGACGACGACCGGGGTGCTACCCGGTACTGAAGAACGGGAGCGCCTCAGGCAAATGCTGGCTGAGGGCGATGTCACTAACGGAGCTGTCATGCCCATGACTTGATGTCGTGGAATGGTTGGCGCCTGGTGGTTCCTTCGTGACAGGCCACAATCAGCCAAAACAGTCATCCACCGAGTTGTTGGCGAAACAGGAGAAATCGCCTCATCGGCCGTTTCATTTGACAGGGTTATTGTGGATCACCGACCCGCTTGCGTACTGCTTTTGCAAGCAGCGAATAGAAAACGATGAGCAAGGGAATTGGCAAAGCCACCAACAACAATGCGCGAGTGACGTCCGACAGGCCGCCAGTATTGAGGGTCCCCGGCAACGAGGCCAGTGTAATCATGATCACCAGAGACGCACCCAGATTGCACATGCAGATGGCCATGGCCCGGTAAAAAATTCGCCAGGGCCTGGAGGGGTGATCGATGTTCCTGGTAGATGGCGGGATAACACCAGGGCGGGGTAATACGATACAAGTGCCAATAAGCCCGGTAATGGACTGAAAGGCAAAGACGAAAAATGTCAGTGTCATGAGGGATCAATCAATTCGGTGGAAGCGCGATGACGGAGTTTTGCACAGTCTCGGCTAGAAGCAGACGCTCTAGTCACAGCGTCATTGGAGCCTTCAAGTCGGGGATAGTCGTCTCGGGTATTGATGTTGGGGACTTCAGGTAACCACCCTTCGACAACGTAGACTTCACATGCATCAATGCTCGATAAAAGACCGGATGACATTCGGTAAATGGTAAATCATCAAGGGATGCCCAAAAAAAACTAAAGGCGTGGCCATGGTCGTCGAGCGTGTAGTGAGTCCATTCTTCTGGCAACTGTACTTGCGCTTCACAAAGTTGAAACGACCAAATCTGATCCAGATGCTCAGCAATCCAACAGCCCATATCACAAACAACCGTGGCAGCAATACCGGACTCCTCTTTCAATTCGCGTAGCGCGGCCTGAGGTGGTGTTTCGCCGGGCTCGATTGTACCTTTGACCAGTTGCACGCCTGCCAGTGGGTGACGGAACAATAGAATGCGTGGGACCGACGAATTCAAAAGAATAACGGGGCAGGCTTTGTTGGGTGACATAGCGATCTCCTTATCGACTGCGCATCACATAATATCGCCATCCCCTGCCTCCATGACCAGATTCTGGATGTCCGCTTTGGGCTGTCAATTGCACCTCTGCGCGACCGAGAGCAATCAGCCAATTGCAGACTGCACCGCCAGCACGCGGTTATGATCGCGGATACCCAGGCGCCCTTGGACCCACGCTCATGCCAGCCTCGAAAATCCTCCCCTCCCCCGCGCCGCTGCTCAAACCCGGAGAGACGGTGGTGTTGTTCGACGGTGTCTGCAAGCTGTGCAATGGCTGGGTGAGGTTCGTGATTCGCCATGACCGCCAGCGGCGCGTGCGGTTGGCGGCGGTTCAGTCACCCGAGGGACAGGCTCTGCTCGTCTGGGCAGGTCTGCCCATGGATCAATTCCACAGCATGGCGGTGATCCGCGACCGATACTACTGGGAGCGTTCCCAAGCATTTTTCGAAATCTTTGCCCAGTTGCCCGCCATCTGGCGCCCGGTGAACCTGTTGCGCATCATCCCTCGCCCACTTCGAGATTGGGCCTACGACCGCATTGCCCTCAATCGTTATCGGCTCTTCGGGAAGTACGACACCTGCCTGTTGCCGGATCCTGATCATGAACAGCGCTTTTTGAAAGCGCCCCGCTGAACGCCTAAAGGCGACGTGACGAGCTGGATCAATACTCGGGTTGAAGCTATACCGAAAGGGTTCCGGGCGGGGATGGAACACACGCTCGATTAGCGTCTGAGGAGCATTTCACGGTGTCGAATCAGCTGGTCATACGCAACATGACCCGTCCCGAGCTGGACGAACTCGTCGAGTGGGCTGCCCGTGAGGGTTGGAATCCCGGCCTTCACGATGCCGAGCTGTTTTGGGCCACGGACCCTGCCGCCTTCATCGCGGCGTCCCGGGACGGCGAATTGATCGGCGGCGGTGCCATCACCTCCTACCATGGCGAATTCGGTTTCATGGGCTTTTTCATCGTCCGGCCTGAGTATCGCAGCCAGGGCCTGGGCAATACCCTCTGGCACGCACGCCGCGAGCGACTCCTCGCCCGCCTGCACCCGGGCGCGAGCATCGGCATGGACGGCGTCTTCGCGATGCAGGACTACTACGCCAAGGGTGGCTTCGTCTTCTCCCATCGCAACCTGCGTTTTCGTGCCGAGATCAACGAGCGCCCGACGACCTCCCAGGCAGACGACCAAGACATCGTCCCGTTGGCCGCCGTCCCGTTCGATCAGCTGGTCGATTACGACCGCACCTGCTTCCCCGCCCCGCGCGCAACCTTCCTGAGCGGGTGGATAGCCCAGGCCGATGCACTCGCCTTGGGTTGCCGGCGCGAGGGCAGGCTGAGCGGCTATGGCGTGATAAGGCGCTGCCGGGAAGGCTGCAAGATCGGCCCCTTGTTCGCCGATGACGCCCTGGCGGCCAATGCCCTCTACACGCGCCTGGCGGAATTTGCGCAGGGTGGCCCGCTGTTTCTCGATGCCCCGGAGAACAACCCCGCAGCGATGGCACTCGTGCACCAACAGGGCATGACCGAAGTGTTCGGCTGCGCACGCATGTACCTCGGCCCTCCTCCGGCGATCGCGCACGAACGTGTGTTCGGCGTCACTACCTTCGAGCTGGGCTGATGTCCGCCCGCGACCTCATCGGTTATGGCGGCCGTCCACCCCACCCGCGATGGCCCGGTGAAGCGCGCGTCGCGGTCCAGTTCGTACTCAACATCGAAGAAGGCGCGGAATCCTGCCTCGTCAATGGCGACGCCCAGTCGGAGGCCTGGCTTCACGAGCTACCGGGCCGCCCGCCGCGCGTGGGGGAACCGGACTTGAGCGTCGAGGGCATGTACGAATACGGATCGCGCGCAGGTGTGTGGCGCATTCTGGAACTGTTCCGCGCCCGAGGCCTGCCGCTGACTGCCTTCGCCGTCGGCCGGGCACTGGAACTCACCCCGGCGATCGGCCAGGCGCTCTGCGCGGCCGGCCATGAGATTGCCGGGCACGGCTACCGTTGGCTGGACTATCGCGACATGCCTGAAGACGAGGAGCGGCGCCATATCCGCCTCACCCTCGACGTGATCGAGCAGGCCTGCGGTAAACGCCCCGTCGGTTGGTACACAGGAAGGGTCAGCCAGAACACCCGTCGCCTGTTGCGTGAGGAAGGCGGGTTTCTCTACAGCTCGGACGCCTACAACGATGACCTGCCCTACTGGCTCCCGGGCTCGCCCGCCCACCTGGTGATCCCCTACACACTGGTCAACAACGACGCCCGCTATCTGCTGCCGAACGGTTTCGCCTGCGGTGAAGACTTCTTCCGGCTGCTCAAGGATGCGTTCGACCTGCTGTGGCAGGAAGGCGCGCAACACCCGAAGATGATGAGCATCGGCCTGCATGGGCGGATCAGTGGCCATCCCGCTCGTGCGATGGCGCTGGCGCGCTTTCTCGATTACGTGCAAGGCCACGACGCGGTGTGGATCTGCCGGCGCGAAGAGATTGCCAGGCACTGGATAGCCCGGTTCCCTGCCTGAGTGGGGTTCGGAACGGCCATGCCGGTTTATCAATATCGTCCGCTCTGCATCAGGCGCCCTGCTCCTCCTTGAACATCGCCGGGGCGTTGCCTGCCACTGATGTGCGTTTTGGGTCAGTTTCAGCCGGTCATGGAAGGCAGAAACCGACCCAAAGCTGATGGTGGCGACGGGCAGAAATCGGCCAGAAGCGGACGTTCGCATGCGACCGCATCGGCCAGCATCGGACACATCAAAGATGTCTAAAATGGCGATTCAGAGCCTAGAAGGGAGGCAGATAGCTAAGAGATAGCGTAAGGCAGTTGCTCGGAAAATCAGTAACTCCCTTGTCATCACGTGCGGTCGCCCGTGATATTAATGTGCTATTTTATTTCCTGATCTGACCCCTCGAAAAGGATTTTCCGTGTCACGCATATCCTTCCAAAATGAGCAGCCGTCTGAGCTGGACGTGTTTCCTGGTGGTAGCCATGACAAGGTGGCCTCTGCGATGTGTGACTACATTGCGGACGACAAAAACTCCAGGGTTATCGGGCTCGATGGTGAGTTCGGGTCAGGCAAGAGCTCCATCCTAAAGATGCTGCAGCAAAAGCTCGTGAAGGTCGATCAGAATTACAAGGTGTGGTTTTTTGATTGTGAGCAAAACTATCAGGGCTCAATAAAGAGCAATTTTATCGAACTATTTACCGAAGAGTTAATTGACAAGGTCGGCTCTAAAGAGAAGGTAAAGGAATCACTTAAAGATAGTCGAGATCGTGCTTTAGGACGGCAATTCACGTATACCAAGAGTACGGTGAGTCGTGTCAGTTCCTGGGCATTGATCCTCGTGATTGCCCTGTTTTTCTCGACTAGCTCTTTTAAAGAGCTATTTGGGATAAGCAAAATGAAAGATCCTGTTGTTGCTTGGATCTTTGTCCATATTGCTTCCCTGATAAGTCCCTTGATTGTGTTGCTTGTTGCGCATTTCAAGCTGAAAAACACTACGGTGGGCGACCAGCCTTGGAGTATTCTTCACCTCTTCAAGGGAGGGTCTGATGATACAATCAACGAAAAAATTAAGGTTGCTAAGGAAGTAACGCCTTTAGATCTCAAGCGTACACTTGAAGATGATTTGAAACTGGTAGGTGATCTTCATTATGTCGTCATCCTGGACAACCTAGATCGCTTGCCGAAAGAGAGTTTGCGAGCAGTATGGAGCGATCTAGAGATTTTTACCTGGGTCTCGGCAGACAATAACTTTACGGTTGTCGTGCCGTTTTGCTCAAATAAAGTTGCGAAATATCTCGCACCCGAGAATGAGCGAACTTATGATTCGCGAGACTTTATAGCAAAAAAATTCCCAGTTGTTTTTCGTGCTCCGCCTATTATTGCTGCGGGTTGGAAGGATGGCTTCTACCAATTGTGGAAAAATACCTTTCCAGATGTCTCTAAAGACGTTGCGGAAAAATGCGCGCTGCTGCTTCAACGCCATAGTCCAATGAGAAACAAGTTGGTAACTCCTCGCTTGCAAAAGCGCTTCATCAACGATATTGCCACAACTTCTCTGACGCTGGGTGATGATATAGATATCGTCTGCATTGGGGCGCATCTGTTACTGTGCAAGTACGATGAACTACCACTTACAGAAGTGATCAGGGCAAATGGCCTTTCGGATGCCTATAAGGAAGCCAATCCAAAATTTGATGATGCTGACCTTATTATTACCCAGAATCTTCTAGTAAGGCATGCGGGCTCTGACTTGGAGGGTGGGTGGCAGATACAGTTTCTTCAAATCCACTTCCTGACCGACAGAGCCATTGCGATGGCCGAATTGATTGATGAGCCTTTGCTGTTGTCGGTCAGTGAGAGAGATGGTGAGCGGTTTGCTGAGCTCGTATCAACATTCGGGTTTAATGATGCCTTCAAGCGGTACCTCTCGAAAGATGTCTTTAACAAGGATCTGATTCGAGTACTTGCGGATGCATCTGAGAAACTATCCGAAGAGAATTTACAGCGTGTAATTTCTCTATTGAATTCCGAAGGAAAGGCGTTTCAGGGTGGTGTCTCAGATGAAGGAGACGAGTTCTTTGCTGCATTGAAGATCTGTCGACTGGCAGGTTTGAACACTGCCGGAATGGAGCGGCTGAAGGCTGACTTGGCGAAATCTCTGAGGTTGGCTGTTAATGCTGGCGTCGATACTGAAACCCTTGAGGTTCAGCGAGGTCTGCTAAGGGACTACGACCTCTTTATCGATGCACTTGGTCATGAGCCAATTACGTTTAGCGTAAGTAATGCTGCTTACTTTATTCACGTTTTTGCTGAGTGCAAGGATCTGAAGGTTGTAAGCGTTGATCACTTTAAATTTACGCCGGCTGGACTAAAGAGTGTGAAGCAACACATAGTTGCGCTGCCGGATTCGACTGAGATTTTGCTTGTCAACGAAACTCAGCGGGAAATACTATTGGATGTCCTCAATGGTGCCCGTAAAATAGGGCAAGACCTCCAAGTTCCCGTGACTGATGAGGAAGTTTTGCAGCTTTCGCAATCGCTAACGGCTTATCCAAATAACGAAGCACTTCTTTACGGCATGGCTCTGACCAAAGAGTTGCCGGAAATAGCTATCACTCAACTCATTGGCCAATCCTTCGAAAATAGAACTGTAAATCAAAATGCTGCAGTGGCTGTGGCATTGATGGTGGCCAAGAAATTTGATGACTTAGCCAAGGTGGAAGGTCTTGATAAGATTGTAGAAGGCAATGTTTTCAAGCTACTTTTTCGAGGTGTGGGTAATGCAGATACACTCATTTCGGGATATCTTGATCCGACAGTAGGGGCATTTATTTCCAAAGTTTGGGCCTGGATCATTCATGATAACGCGGCATGGAAGATGAATTCCGTTTATGTTTGTCGTAATTTCAGCAAGATAGCTACCGCCATTTCGTCTAGCGGTGTCGATGTGCAATCGCTATTCGATTGGTTTGGAGACTGGCAGCATAACTTTAAAGCGGACTTCGACACTCTTGATAAACTTGATGTAGTTTTTATAGATAAGTTTGTCACATCCTCCGTCGAGCAGTACAAAGACTTCAAGCTTAAAGTTCTGGATTTTTACAGTTCCGACCGCAGTAGCGAAGAATGGGAGCGAATTTTGTTGAGCGGTAGTGACAATCATAATAGATTGATCGGATGGAGCTACGAGCAGGAAGGTTTTACCCTCGCCTCCACCTACCGCAACTGCTTTATCGGTATTTTGAGAAAAATCATGGTGGGCGAGTTGGAGAGCCACGAATGCGCTCGTGCTCTGCGTAGCCTAGCTCCACTGATCACGGTCGCAGACCAGGCTCAGAAAAATCTATTGGGTGCTGACCTTCGAGATGTTGTGTATGTGGAAGGCGGCACTGCCGAATCAGCAGTCTGGCTTTTAAGAAACTTCGGCAACCTCATAGTCGATATTCAGCCTGCCAATACTGCTGAAGTTGGCAGACTGATGGGACTCCTGGATTACCTGAGGATGCATGCGCAGGAGACGGATGATGTACTGGCTTACCTCGAAGGTCGTGCGAAACAAATCGCCAGTTTCAATTACTCTGAGGAACTTCGTGAGGCAATGGCTACTGCCGTAGCCAAGCTTAAAAAGTCTGCGCCAAAGCTCTATCAAGCGTTCGCTAAGCGATCTATGTTTAAAAGTATCTTCAAGAATATCCTGAGTTCTGAAAAAAAGGCCGAGCAGACGAGAGCGGAGTTGCTCGAGGCAGAGCAGGCGAGCGCTCAAGATGTTATTGAGACAAAGCCCGAAGAGCCAGACTCGCTTTCAACACTGCCTGACGCCGGCGCCTCTAATCCAAAAAAGTAAAGCTGAAGCCCCCCCAGGCCCGCACGGGCCTGGTAACAAATCGTTCAGGGCCAAGTCCCTAAGCTTTCTGTGCGCGACGTACGCTTTGCCCATGCCAGAGAGCCTGCGATTGCAGCTCAGAATGCTCCTACGCAAATTCCAAGAGAGCGCGGATCAGCATGACGTAATGGAGAGACCCCAAAGTAGATTCGTCCTCACAGACGAGATGCGACGATCCCATGGCAGCGTCGCAAAAGGAATATTACCGACAGCAACGCCGCCATCGATAGGACGAGCTCAGTGGATCTCCTAGTTTTTTAATGAATACTCCAGTGAGGATATGTATAGGCTTGCGGCTGCAGAGCGCCGCAAAAGCTTTGCAACCAAAGATGTGAATGACCGCTCCTGGCCGATCGCTGCCTGTCGCGAAGGGCTGCATCCGACCCTAAGCGGTCCCTCGAAACTTTGATCAACGTAAACCCGCAGGAATGTATCCTCTATGGACACTCTGAATTCCGAGGACTTGCTGCCGGAGTTTTGCACTCGGTTTTTGCCGCCACCACCCCATTAAAATCACCGGCCCAGCGCCGGCATTTTCGTTATCGTCACGCAGCGTACCGCCAGCCCGTTCAGACTCATCGGCCTGGCTGCTATTCACTGCGCAGAGCCGCCACCGGATGCAGGCGGGCCGCTCGCAGTGCCGGCGCCAGGCCGGCGAGAATGCCGAGCACCGCCGCCAGCAGCAGTGCCAGCAGCAGAAACAGCGGCTGCAGCGCCAAGGGCAGGCTCGGCATGGCCAGGTGCAGTAGCCCGAGCAGCAGGCCCATCAACAGCAGACCCAGCAGACCACCGGCCAGGGACAGCAGCGTCGCTTCGGCGAGGAACAGCCCGAGCACCTGCCGCGGACTGGCACCTATCGCCCGCAACAGGCCGATTTCCGCCGTGCGCTCGCCCACAGTGGTGGTCATGATGGTGAGAATGCCGACGGCGCCGACCAACAGGGAAATGCCCCCCAAGGCACCGATGGCCAGGCTCAGGGTGCCGAGAACGCGGTTGAAGCTGCGCAGCATGTCGTCCTGGGTGCTCAGACTGAAGTCCTCCTCGCCGTGCCGTTCGCCGAGCACCTGGCGAATCTGCTGACTCAATGCCCGCGAAGTGGTGCCGGCGCCGAACACCACATGGACTTTGACCACCCCGGTACGGTTGAACAGGCTTTCGGCCCAGTCCACCGGGATGTAGGCGATATCGTCGAGGTTGAAGCCGAGCAGCTGGCCCTTCTGCGCCATCACCCCGATCACCCGGAAACGCACGCCGCCGACGCGGATCAGCTCGCCCAGCGGATTGCGTGCACCGAACAGCTCGACACGCAGCTGATGGCCGAGCACCACATAGGGCGGCGAACGACCGTCACGGGCCACGGGCAGGAACTCGCCCAGGCTCAGCTGCATGCGCCAGGCCTGCGCCAGCTGATGGCCGCCACCGAGAATGTCGCTGCGCCGGCTCAGTTGACCGAACTGGATATCCCCGCTGCCCGGAATGATCGGCACCGCCGCCTCGACATGCGGCAAGCGCCGCAGGGCGTCGGTATCACTGATGGTCAGTGGCCGTACGCTGCCGAGCAGACCGCCGAGGCCGCTGGTCTGGGTCTTGCCCGGGCGCACGGTGATGATCCGCGTACCAAACTGCGAGAAGTTCTCCAGCACATAGCCGCGCACGCCTTCGCCTATGGCCGTGAGCAGCGCCACGGCGGCTATCCCGATCGCTATCCCGAGCAGGGTCAGCAGGCTGCGCAAGGGGCGACAGGTCAGCGCCGAGCTGGTCAGCCGGAAACCATCTTGCCAGCGCATCAGTGCGCTCCCGGCGGGCGTAGCGCCGCCACCGGCTCCAGCGCCGCGGCCCGAGCGGCCGGCAGCCAGGCGAACAGCAGCGCCGTGCCGAGTGCCAGCAGCACCGCGCTGGCCCGCGCCCACCAGGGTGCATAGAGCGGCAGATCGAACGCCAGGCGCCCCAGCCAGAGCAAGGTTTCGGCCAGCAATAGCCCCGTCAGCGCCCCCGCCAGGGCGAGCAGCGCTGCCTCGCCGAGGAACAGCAGGCGCAACTGCGCCGCCGTCACACCTATGGCTTTGAGCAGGCCGATCTCGGCGCTGCGCTGACTCACCGCAATCCAGGTCACGTTCATGATCAGGATGCCTGCCACCAGCAGGCTGATCGCGGCAATCCCGGCCACCGCCAGGGTCAGCACCGTGAGTATCTCGTCGAAGGCGCTGAGCAGGCTGTCCTGGCTGATCAGGGTGACGTCTTCCTCACCCTCGTGGCGCTCCTTGAGCGTGGCGAGTATCAGCTGCTTGCTGCGCTCGAGAAAGCTCGGCCCACGCACCTCGACAAACACCCGCAACAACCCCTCGCGATTGAACAAGGCCTGGGCACTGGCCACCGGGATGATCAACATTTCGGCGAAATCCATCCCCAGGGATTCGCCCCGCTCATCGAGGATACCGACCACCCGGAAGCGCCGGTCGCCGGCGCGCAACCATTCACCCAGCGCCGGGCGCGCACCGAAAAGCTCGCGCCGGAGTTTGCCGCCGATCACGCAGACGGCCTCGCCCTGCTCAGGGTCCAGCGCCGGCAGGGGCTGGCCCTGGACGACCGTCAGTTGGCGAATGGCGAAGAAGTCCCGGGTGGTGCCCAGGGTCAGCACCTCACGATTGCGGTTGCCGACTATCACCTCCATCTGCCCGGCCTGCATCGGCGCGACCCGGCGGATGCCCGGCAACCGGGTGATGGCCTGGACGTCCTGCAAGGTCAACTCGTGCGGTGTCAGGCCGGTGAGCGGCGGCATGCGCCCCGTGGTTTCCTTGCGGCCCGGGAAAACGATCAGGATGTCGCGCCCGAGCAGCGAGAACTCGTTCAGGACGAAGGCCCGCGCGCCCGCGCCGAGACCGGTGAGCAGATTGACCGCCACCACCCCGATAGCGATGGCCAGCAGCAGCATCAGGCTGCGCGAGCGATGCCCACGCAAGGCGCCGAGCCAGAAGGCCAGGGCATCGGCGGCACGCATCAGGCCAGCGCCCGCTGCGACGCAGCACTGTGGATCCGCCCGTCGCGCATGTGCAACTGGCGCTGCGCGCGGGCGCCCAGGCTGACGTCGTGGGTCACCACTATCAGGGTCAGCCCCTCGTCGTTGAGCTCCTCCAGCAGGCTGAAGACTTCGGCGCCGGCCTGGCTATCGAGATTGCCGGTGGGCTCGTCGGCCAACAACAGCGCCGGCTGCATGACCATCGCCCGGGCGATGGCGACGCGCTGGCGCTGACCACCGGACAGCTCGCCCGGGCGGTGGGCAATACGATCGCCCAGCCCCAGGCGCGCCACCAATTGGCTGCTGCGCTTGTGCCGTTGCGCCGCGCCGATGCCGGCGAGGACCATCGGCAGCTCGATGTTTTCCAGCACCGTCAGCCGTGCGATCAGGTGGTAGGACTGGAACACGAAACCTATCAGTTGGCTGCGCAATTGGGCACGCCGCGCCTCGCTCAGCGTCGCCGTGGCCTCGCCCTGCAGCCAGTATTCGCCGGCGCTCGGCGCATCGAGCAAACCGAGGATGTTCAGCAGGGTCGACTTGCCCGAGCCCGACGGGCCCATCACCGCCATGTAGTCACCGGCGGCGATGTCCAGATCCAGGCCGTCCAGCCCCATCACCTGCTGCTCGCCCAACTGGAAGGTGCGGCTGCCGCCGCGCAGGCGGATCATTGCCTGGTCTCCGCCGCATCCACCGGGATCACCGACACGGTGTCCTTGAGCCCTTCCTGCTCGAGGCTGGCGACTATGCGCGCGTCCTCGTCCAGCCCTGCGAGCACCTCGGTCCAGCGCCAGTTGCTCAACCCGGTTTGCACCTCCACCTCGCGCAACACCCGGGCGCTCGGGTCATAGCGCAGCACGCGCTGCCCCTCCAGCAGGGTTTCGGTGGGGATGCGCAAAGTACGTTCGCGCTGCTCCAGGAGGATCTCGACATCGGCGCTATAGCCGGTGAGCAGGACCAGATCGGGCGGCGGCTGGTCGAAGCGCACCTCGACATCGACGGTGCGCGCCTGCTTCTCCAGTTCACGCACATAGGGCGCGATGCGGCTGACGCGGCCAGCGAATTGCTGGCCACGGAAGGCATCCAGGGTGATCCGCACGGCGGTTCCGGGGCGAACCCGGGCTGCGTCCACCTCATCGATCGGCGCCTCGACATACAGGCAGCTGTCGTCGATCAAGTCGACTGCCGGCGGCGTGGGAATACCCGGCGGCGAAGGGGTGACGAACTCGCCGAGTTCGCCGTTGATTTCTGCAACTATGCCGGCGAATGGCGCACGCAGGGTCGTCTGCTCCAGCAGTGAACGCTGCAACTGCAGGCTGGCGTCGGCCTCGCGGATCAGCACGGCACTGGCATTGCACATCAGCTTCGCCAGGTTAGCCTTGGTCTCGGCCTGATCGAGGCGATCGGCGGCAACCAGCTTGCGGTCGGCCAACTGGCCCAGGCGATCGAGGTCGCGCCGGTCCAGATGAGCCTGCTGGCAGCGCTGTTCGCGGGCGTTGCGTTGGGCCTCCAGCCGCGCCTCGGCCTCCTGCAGCCGGGCCTGTTGCTCGTCCTGCCGCAAGCGCATGAGCACCTGACCCGCCTGGACCCGCTGGCCCTCGGCGATCAGCAACTCGGCAACCTGGCCGCCGACATTGAAGGACAGATGCGAGCGCCGACAGGACTTCAGCGTACCCGCGCGGGTGTTGGCCACCAGCGTCTCCACCGGCCCGCGCTCAACCTCCAGCAGCCTGACCGGCAACGGCTGTGGTCGACTCAACCAGCCGCCCAGCACCACCAGACAGGCCAGCATCGACGAGCCAATCAATAATCTGCGCATGGACTTCACCTCCTCCCCACATGGCTTGAGCCTAGGTCAGGAGGGTAAAAGAACAACGCGAAACGTCATTTATCCGACGTTTTTCAGACGAGCGTCAGATAAATGGCGAATGAGATTTATTTCACTCGCAACGGCTATTCGCCAAGCCATGCCAACTCAATAGAACTCCTTGCCGTGGCAACGCTGCGACGTCGAAATATCTTCGGAAACTGTGCCACGCTTTGCCTATACCCGAGTGTCTTCAAGCGGCCAGGAGCGGTCATTCCAGTTCTGTTTGCGCGAAACCTTGGAATTGGCCAGCACGCCCTCATAACAGTGGCTATACACAACGTCCCCGAGAGGAAGGACAGACCATGACCAGACAAACCGAAACTGCCATTCTCGCCGGCGGCTGCTTCTGGGGCATGCAGGATCTGCTGCGGCGCTATCCCGGTGTGCTGCACACGCGGGTCGGTTATACCGGCGGCGATGTGCCGAATGCCACTTATCGCAACCATGGCAACCACGCCGAAGCCATCGAGATCGTCTTCGACCCTGCCGCGATCAGCTACCGGCAGATCCTTGAGTTCTTCTTCCAGATACACGACCCCAGCACGCCCAACCGTCAGGGTAATGACCAGGGCCCCAGCTATCGTTCGGCGATCTACTACCTCAATGAACAGCAACGCGACATTGCCGAGGACACCGCTGCCGATGTCGATGCTTCACACCTTTGGCCAGGCCGAGTAGTCACCGAAATAGAACCGGCGGGGCCTTTTTGGGAAGCGGAACCAGAGCACCAGGATTACCTCGAACGCATACCGAATGGCTACACATGCCACTTCATCCGCCCGAACTGGAAGCTCCCCAAGCGCGCCTGAAAGTCGAGTTCATGAGGCGCAGAGGAAACCGACTCTGACCGCTGGCTGCCTTTCGCGAAGGGCAGCCCTGGATTGATGAATGTCCCCTGGTGACAGGCAGAAAACGGCCGATAGGGGACACTCATCAAAACACCCAATCAGTCCACTTCGGACGCACACTGCGCACGCAAACCAAGATCATTGATGCCATTGCAATCGCTGCTGCGGCCGCTCTGCCTGGCACTGCAATAGGCTCGCTGGTTGAGATCATTGATGCTATAGCAAGAACCACCTCCCACCTCTGCGCTGCACTGCGCACGCAAACCAAGATCATTGATGCCGTTGCAATCGCTGCTGCGGCCGCTCTGCCTGGCACTGCAATAGGCTCGCTGGTTGAGATCATTGATGCTATTGCAAGAACCATCTCCTACCTGTGCGCTGCACTGCGCACGCAAACCAAGATCATTGATGCTGTTGCAATCGCTGCCCCGGCCGCTCTGCTTGGCACTGCAATAGGCTCGCTGGTCAAGATCATTGATGCTGTTGCAACCGGCAAACGCGTAACCGCTGAACATCAACAACATCGCAAGAATCAGTTTCATTTCACACTTCCTTGGGCTTGCCAGGAAACAGCCTGGCGCTGGGTGATCCTGTTTCAACAAACATCGCGACACGCCATCAAATTGACATCATCTAAAGAAAAAGTTCCGGAAGCGGATTGAGGGTTTCTGCAGTTCAGCAGAACGTCGTCCTGATTTCACAATCACTCGATTACGACATGCCATGGAAATGCTGATTGATGTCCTGTTTAGCGGGTTTTGCTACTGAGTCCCCCTACCCTATTAAAAGGTTCTTCACGCAATCCCGGGGGAAAACAGATCTGTAGGAGCTGCCGAAGGCTGCGATCTTTTGATCTTGATTTTGCGATCTGGAAATTGCTGAAGATCAAGATCAAAAGATCGCAGCCTTCGGCAGCTCCTACAGGGGAACGCGTGCACCACCAACAAAATCCGCCAGCCCGCCATCGCCAGCAAGCCGGCTCCTGCCGTTATCGGTGCTCCCCGGAATTACGTGAACAACCTATTAAAAGCCCTCTCAATAAACCGAGATGATTACCTTTGGCCGCTTAGTGACCAGTCGGTTTTCATCGCGAACACAATGTCTTCCTGTGTCGATATCAGACACGGATGTGACGTGATCAGGTAACTGAATCATCGGACAAGCCGGGTAAGGTGGCGCACCTTTTCATCGAAACGACCACGTCACGATGATGGGCTTGATAAGAACTGCAGCGTTTGAAGGGTGCTTCTTTCAGGAAGCCCGGCAGGCAGCAATGATGATCTGTTGCCCCTATCCATCCGCTTAAATGTCGATCGGCAGAGAATAAAAAACCAATGATTAGCCCGAGCTCCAAGGATTCGAGTGGCCAATTGGCGCAGGGCTTCAAGCCTCGTCACGTAACAATGCTGTCAATCGCCGGTATTATCGGCGCCGGTTTGTTCGTTGGCTCAGGGCACGCCATTGCGGCGGCCGGCCCGGCGGTCCTGCTGGCCTATCTATTCTCTGGCCTGCTCGTGGTTCTGGTCATGCGCATGCTCGGTGAAATGGCGGTGGCCAACCCGGACACCGGCTCTTTCTCCACCTATGCCGACCAGGCCATCGGCCGTTGGGCCGGCTTTACCGTCGGTTGGCTCTACTGGTGGTTCTGGGTGCTGGTGATCCCTATCGAAGCGCTGGCCGCCGGGCATGTATTGAACCAGTGGTTTCCCCAGATCGATGCCTGGCTGTTCGCCCTGGGGTCGATCATTGCACTGGTGGTGACCAACCTGTTCAGCGTGTCCAAGTACGGCGAATTCGAGTTCTGGTTCGCCATGGCCAAGGTGGTGGCGATCATCGGTTTCATCGGCGTGGGTTTTGCCGTGTTGATGGGCTGGGTTCCCGATCGGGAAGTCAGCGGATTGAGCGGCCTCATGGCCGAACACGGCGGGTTTGCTCCAAACGGGCTGTCGGCGGTAGTCGGCGCCTTCATCACCATCATGTTCAGTTTCATCGGTACCGAAGCGGTCACCATCGCCGCCGCCGAATCCGACAATCCCTCGCAGAACATTGCCAAGGCCACCCGCTCGGTGATCTGGCGCATCGGGGTGTTTTACCTGCTGTCGATTTTCGTGGTCATCTCCGTGGTGCCCTGGAATGACCCACTGCTGGCTTCGGTAGGTTCCTACCAGCGGGCGCTGGAAATCATGAACATTCCCCACGCCAAGTTCATGGTGGACGTGGTGGTGCTGATCGCCGTGGCCAGTTGCATGAACTCCTCGATCTACATTGCCTCGCGCATGCTGTACTCGCTGGGTCGTCGCGGTGATGCGCCGAAGGCACTCAAGGCGACCTCCTCCGAAGGCGTGCCGCGGGCAGCCGTCATCGCCAGCACTGTGCTGGGCGCGGCGATCACCGTGTGGAGCTACTTCATGCCCGCCGGGTTGTTCGAATTCCTGCTGGCCAGTTCCGGCGCGATTGCCTTGGTGGTGTACCTGGCCATTGCGGTGTCGCAGCTGCGCATGCGCCGGATGTTGCGTCGGCAGAACGTCGAGCTGACCTTTCGCATGTGGCTGTTTCCCTGGCTCACCTGGTTGGTGATCCTGTTCATCTGCGCGGCGCTGGCCGTGATGATGGCCTCCCCTGATCACCGTACCGAAGTGAGCACGACCATTGGCCTGGCGCTGGCGATTTCCTTTATCGGCCTGGTGACATCGCGTCACCCTGCGCAGGCTGCGAGGGTGACATCGGCGGGATAAAACCAGCGAGGTAGTTGCGCCGAACCTGATACCCCCTTCGCCAGGACAGGGGGGTATTACCCGCACCTGTGTCTCAGGCCGTCATCGCTTTTTGTGAGGACATGACCACGATGTCATCGAACTCCACCGTGTCCGACGGTACGACTCAATCCGTCGGTTTTCTGCTGCTGGACAAATTCACACTTATTTCCCTGGCGTCCGCAGTAGAGCCACTGCGCATGGCCAATCAGTTGTCGGGGCGAGAGCTGTATCGCTGGCATACGTTCAGCCCCGGTGGAAAGCCTGTCTGGGCCAGTGACGGCGTGTCGATCACTCCGGATGCTTCGTGGAACAATCCGTTGGTGGCGGACACTGTAATCGTGTGCGGCGGTATTGGAATCCAGAGCGTGATTACCCGCGAGCACACTACCTGGCTGCAAGCCTTGGCGCGTCAATCCAGACGCTTGGGAGGTGTGTGCACCGGTAGCTGGGCGCTCGCAAAAGCCGGGCTGCTCGACGGCTACGAGTGCAGCGTGCATTGGGAATTTCTGGCCGCCATGCAGGAAGCTTTCCCGCGAGTCAGCATCAGCGCGAGCCTGTTCACCCTCGACCGAAACCGCTTTACAAGCTCCGGCGGAACGGCCCCCATGGACATGATGCTGCACCTGATCGGTCGCGATCATGGTCGTGAATTATCCGCAGCCATCTCCGAGATGTTTGTCTACGAGCGCATACGCAACGAACAGGACCATCAGCGCGTTCCCCTCAGGCATGTACTGGGAACTCATCAGCCCAAGCTGCAGGACATCGTCGCGTTGATGGAAGCCAATCTCGAGGAACCGATCGACCTGGATAACCTTGCAGAATACGTTGACCTGTCACGTCGACAGTTGGAGCGGCTATTTCAGAAATACCTTCACTGTACGCCGTCACGCTACTACATGAGGTTACGTCTTGTTCGAGCGCGACAACTGCTCAAGCAAACATCATTGTCGATCATTGAGTTGGCGTATGTATGCGGTTTCGTGTCCACACCGCATTTTTCCAAATGCTATCGCGAGTACTTTGGTGTTCCACCCAGTGAGGAGCGTTCCGGCTCTGAAGCGAGTCGCAAATTGGCAACGCTTGCGACTACGCAACAGTCATCGACCAAACCGTTGACAGCGCTCGACCAGGCGCGAAACGAGTCGACCTTTGCCAGTGTTCGCATGATGGATCGTTCCGCTTTGGTGGAGTCGTGCTGATCGGCCGCCCCAGCTGCATTCTTCGTAGTGAATGAGTTTACTCAATAAGATCACGCAGGAGATTCAACGAGCATCAGAAAAGACTGTATGTATGCCGACACGATGACTGATATCTTTCCCGCGCACCTGATCGCGCCCAATCGACGCTGATCCCATCAAGGAAGATGAAAACAATGAAAACATTATTCATCGCTACGCTAGGAATTTTATCGCTCATTCAAACATCACTGTCCTTCGCGGATAATGCTAACGGAAAAAGTCTCTACTCACAGAGATGTATCATGTGCCACGGAACAGATCTCAAAGGAACAGGACCATTGGCTAATAAAAGCAATCCTCCTACGCCTGACCTTACAACCTCCGCGTTCAAAAAACGGTTAAATGATTATCCGGGCGTTATTGTGTCATCGATAATAC
Organism: Pseudomonas sp. GW821-FHT07G06; assembly: GCF_058986625.1. Taxonomy (NCBI): domain Bacteria; kingdom Pseudomonadati; phylum Pseudomonadota; class Gammaproteobacteria; order Pseudomonadales; family Pseudomonadaceae; genus Pseudomonas; species Pseudomonas sp. GW821-FHT07G06. Next base: position 147,233 of record NZ_JBYSVW010000013.1, on the reverse strand, counting down.
TTCGTCCAAATGGAGACTTGATTCCGAGAACTTTGCAAGAGAATGGTGTAAAGCTATCGCCGTACGCCTGGAGGGTTAAGGATCTGCGCGATATAAATCAATACATGAGTAGTGTGATTTCAAAAGATCGATGATTTTGAGTTGAGAGGTGGGCACAGAAATCCAGGAGCCCTTTCAAACTTGAGGGTTTGTGGGGCAATACCCGTGAGCCCGTCGACCTCTCGCGGTCACATCGCTGATGACCAATCTCTGATTGATACAAGTTCGGGCGGCTCTTCGCATCCGGCAGCACTCGGCTGCGGTCGTGACAGACAAATAACGGCCAGGAGCGGCCTTTCCCGGTTAGAACCGAACACCTGTACCTGCACATATCCGACTGGATCCAATCGGCATGTACTGGCAAGCGCCAAAAATGCTGCCTGGAGGGTTTTGAAACTTGTTGTTACAAGCAGGAATACGTATCATTAATATTCAAAATCAGGACGCAGGGAGAGCATTGTCCATACAATAAGGTCAAAAAAAATAATGCTTAAAATGCTCCTCGTGTACGTTCATCTGCTCGCCAGCTGTATTGCCCTCGGCAGGGTATTGCTAGCCGATCACAAGCTTTGGAATTGGCGCAAGGAAGCGCTGGATCAGGCGAAGCTTGAGTATCTGGAAGAAACCAGGAAAATCGCCACCCTCGCGTTACTGGCCCTTTGGGGCAGCGGTCTGCTGTTGATACTTCAGGGGTATCTCCTCGAGGGCACTGCGTACTTGCTCAACCAGAAACTCTGGGCCAAGGTGGCGGTTGTCGCGCTGCTGACCCTGAACGGCGGTCTGTTGCATCGCGTCGGCTTCCCGCTGTTGCAAAAAGCCCCCTTCGTCTTGTTACCGGGTTCCGACCGCGGTCGCCTTGCACTCTTGGGGGCGTTCTCCATGAGTGGCTGGCTGTTCGCCGCTTTCCTGGGGGTGGCTCGAGCCTGGAATCATGTCATGCCATGCTTGCATGTGATGGGGGTTTTCACGGCATTCGCATTGCTGGCTTGTGCCGTGGCGCTTGTGGTCGCCAGCACGGCGGGCACGATACGGGGTGAGGAGCCTACGGTTTCATAGTGGGTGTAGCACCAACTCAAGCGTGGATAGCATGACACCTCCCTCGACACAGGAGTCCAGCCAGGCATCCATGCTTGAAGTTGTGGTTTCGTCCGTTCCAGGCCACTGGAATCGCTGGCAGACACAATGGCTCGAAAGAAGCCCTTCGTAACAGGCAGCAGTCGGCCAAAAGCGGACACCCGCAAACTCACCCGCGCACCAGGTAGGCCCCTGAGGGAACCCGATATCGCAGCTTCTTGCATTTGCCGGGTTTAGGCTGATGCCCCGGCGGACGATCAGGAAACCAGATTCGGCATTTGCCCGGAGGCGGCATATGGCCGCGGGGAATCTCGACCTCGGCGTACGCCCGCTCTGGCCCGATATTAGCCATTTGCAATTGCCCCTCGGCCCCTACTCTGCCCGCCGTCGGTACATCCGAAACCCGATTTGCCTCTGCAGTAATGAAGTTGCCAGCCTCACGCCCGGTGTCCGCAGTGGATTGCCCGACAACCGCCACTTCCGCTTCGCGGCGCCTTTGGGTTTCCTCTTCCAGCGCCTTCTGTACGGCAACCACGTCCTCCTTGGCATTGGGTGGATTACCCGAAGATTGGGCTTGCTGCGCCGCCTGGATCAATTGGAAGTTGCGGTTGCGCAACTGGACGTTGTTACCCACCCGCATATTCGAGCGCGCCGCCAAGGTTTCAGCCTGCTGGTACTGCCCCTGCTGAAGTCGCAAAACACCGAGGTAATGCAGCGTCGCGGGATTGTTCGGCTGGATATGCAGGGCACGCTCAAGCGTGGCGGCGGCCTGGTCCAGTTGGCCGTTTTCATACTGCCGCGAGGCTGTTTCGATCAGGGTGGTTGATGCGCTGTTGCTCTGCGCGGGCGCTCTTCGCTCGGCAGCGACAGAACAAAACGACGCGACAGCGCAGAACACCAGGATGAGGACCGGCAGAGAACTCTTGTTTGGCATCAGGGGGCGGACTCGACTGAACTCGGACGGCACTGCCGATACAGGGCCGCTATAGACCCGGCCAATACCCTGAAGTTCCTGCTGCAAGGGCCGTCGCAACCGGTACTTTTTTTGGTACTTCACGGAATCCCGGGGGAACACAGATTACGAAATATCTGTAGGAGCTGCCGAAGGCTGCGATCTTTTGATCTTGCTTTTGCGATCTGGAGATTGCTGAAGGTCAAGATCAAAAGATCGCAGCCTTCGGCAGCTCCTACAGTTTCCCGGGATTATGTGATGAACCTTTTTTTTACCACCCCACGACCGAGACCGTTGGCTATTTAAGCACCGGCCCTCTAGAACTTTTCCCTATTTACCGGTCTATGTGGATAGGCACATCCGCTCGGTAAGCACGCCCCCCGCAGGCTACCCGCCGCCAGATGGCCACACGTCCGATTGTCCATCAGAGGTTGTCTTCGCTCATGAAATTCCATGTCCCACGGAGAGTGCTCTTCGGCCTGTTCGCGTTCGCGGCAGTGGGCTCGGCATCCGCCACACAGATGAAGGACTCAACCCCTGTTTTTGCAACTCAAGCCCCAGCCATCCAGACTCCCGTCCAGGCCGCCGACAACCCTTGGCCGACCTTGGCCAGCATGGCCGGCAAGCAGCCAGGGCCGTTGCTTGCCCATGACGATCGATACTGGCATGACGGCCGTTGGCACGATCGTAGAGACGATTGGCGCCGAGACGACTGGCGCAGGGATCAGTGGCGTAGAGACCAGTGGCGTAGAGAGCAAGCCCGCCGAGAAGCTGAGCGCCATCGTGATTGGGAGCGCCATCAGGAAAGAGCCATGCGGCACCGTTACGAGGACGATCGCCGTTACTATCGTCGCTAGTGCGAAGCCCCGGAGCAATCCGGGGCGCAAGCAGGGCCACAAACGGCCAAAAGCAATCTCAATGGATTTCCGGGGCGGTGCGAACAATAGCCCCTGATCGTCCTTGCGCAGATACGATCAACTGCCAGTCCTGATCTTGCTCCAGAGACGGGTGCGTACGCGTTCCATTTTCAGCGAGATCGGCTCCAGCGGGAACAGAGTATCCAAAACCTGCTTCGACGGATAAACATCAGGATTATTGCGAATATTCTCATCGACCAGCGCGGTGGCGTCCTTGTTGGCATTCGGATATGCCAAGTAGTTGGAGGACTTGGCGATGACCTCAGGGCGTAGCATGTAATTGATGAAGGCCATTCCTTCCGCTGGATTCGGGGAGTCGTTAAGCAGCACAAGGTTTTCCACCCAAACCGGTGCACCTTCGCGAGGAATGCTATAGATGATATTGCGTCCGTTACCAGCAAGTCTGGAACTCTCTTGTGCCCCGAAAACTCCGCCAGCCCAGCCGAGCACAACACAGATGTCGCCATTGGCCAAGTCAGCGCTGAATTTGGATGAGTCGAAGTAACGGATGTAAGGGCGCAGCTTCAGCAACAGCGCCTCAGCTTTGCGGAAGTCCTCAGGATTCTGACTGTTATAGGGCAGCCCAAGGTAATGCATTACTATCGGAAAAATCTCGCCCGGTGCGTCCAGCATGGCCACGCCGCATTGGCTTAACTTGGCGAGGTTCTCCTCCTTTAAAATCAGGTCCCATGAATTGACCGGAGCATCCGGACCAAGGATCGACTTGACCTTGTCCGCATCATAACCAATCCCGGTGGTCGCCCACATATACGGAATTGCGTATCGATTACCGGGATCGTTAGCTTGTAACTTGGCAAGGATATCCGGGTTGAGATGGTGATAATTGGACAATTGCGCGCGGTCTATTTCCTTGAGGACACCGGCCTTTATCAGGTTTGGTAACAGCCCATCGGTAGCAATCACCACGTCATAGCCGCTACGACCGGCCATGACTTTACTTTGCATGACATCGGCGTTATCGAACGAGTCATACGTCGCTTTGATGCCGGTTTCTTTGTGAAAATCTTTCGTCGCATCCGGTGCGATAAAGTCGTACCAGCTGTAGATATTCATCTGGGGCTCAGCAGCCTCAGTGCAGAGAATGCTTGTACTCAACAGTGAGGCAAGGACTAGCTGTAAACCGACTTTCGGGTTCATCTGGAGACTCCGGAGCGGTAGCGCTGTTTAAAATACCAGCGCTGCGCCTGCTGATTGTTAGATTTATATGGCAGGGCCGACATCGGCAAGATCAATAACGTATTACTGGGGAAAAGAATTCGAGCGACTCAAGAAATCAGCAGCTCGCGACGACCGTCCGTATGCTCGAGTTGTACCCCTGTCAGATGCAGGCGACGGTCGTTGAGATAGTCGTAATCCCGACGGGACTCCTTGAGCTGGCCAAGGTCAAGCGTGACCACCTGTTGACACTCCTCGCGACCGGCCTCAAACATTATTTGCCCGAACGGGTTGACCACCGCGCTGCCCCCCGCGAACACCAGGCCGTCGTCCCCTTCTCCCACCCGATTCACCATGACAGCAAACGCCTGGTTTTCCTGGGCGCGAGCCATGATTGCCGTGCGATGGACCGGGCCGTAGGGATCCATGTTGCCGTTAGTGACCAGTATCAGCTCGGCGCCGAGCTGCCCGAGGGCGCGGGCACTTTCCGGGAGTTCGATGTCGTAGCAAATCAGGATGCCTACACGTACGCCCTTCCACAGTGCCGTGACATAGCGGTCACCCGGCTGGAACAGACCACGCTCCGATGGCCACAAGTGGGTCTTGCGGTAGTGCAAGGCGATACCTTCTGGGGTCACCAGTACCGAGGTGTTGTAAAAGATACCGCCATCATTCTCCGCAATGCCGACGACAACCGAGACATTACGCTTGCGCACTAGCTGCTGGACGGCCTGTAAGGTGGGGCCATCCAAGGGTTCGGCCACACTCGCCAATTGCTCGGCATCGACAAATCCCGTCAGGTGGGTTTCCGGGAAGATCAACAGATCCGTGTCAACCGCGCAGGTAGCGATAGCCTCCAAGGTTCGCCCGAGGTTGTGAACGACATCGCCGTCACGGCCAGCCAGTTGCACCAACTCAATCTTCATCTCTGTTCCTTGCACAGTTAAGTAAGGGCCCAATCCGCCAGGGTTGGCCAGAGTATGCTGCGCGGTAGAGCGATACGTAATTACCCCCCAGGGGTAACCACAAATGAGTAGTGACGTGAAAGCAACATTGCAGGATGGGGTTGAAATCAAGTGAGCGTCCGCTGATTCAGACGGAGGATCGCTCCAATTTCTGATGGGTTCAATCACCCTGCTGGACCCTACGTCCACACAGGGAATGGCCGCTTCACGCTACGAGGAGACATTCTCCGCCTGGCTCGATCAGACTGCCCACAGGCACCGGACCTTCTCATGCCGATTGTCTGCGCCAGGTACCGGGTGATGTGCCGAACTGGCGCTTGAATGCGCGACTGAACGCCGCTTCGGATTCGTAGCCCACTGCAAAGCCGATTTGCGCCACGTTACCGCGACCTTCGCGCAGCTGTTGAGCCGCCACGTGCATACGCCAGAGCGTCAGGTATTGCATCGGTGGCTGTCCAACCAATGCCGTGAATCGCTCCGCGAATACCGAGCGCGACATGCCCACTTCAAGCGCCAGGGCTTCTGCCGTCCAGCCCTCGGTTGGACGGGCATGGAGCAGCGCCAGTGCGCGCCCGATATGCGGATCTCGCAAACCCGCCAGCCACCCGCGCCGTTCAGGGGCGAGGTTCGCGACATACTGGCTGACGGCTTCGACGAACAGCAGTTCGGAGAGCTTGGCGATGACCGTTGTCGAGCCGACGCGCCCTGCCGCGATCTCGCTGACAGCGAAACGGAACGAGCTTTCAATCCAGGCGCCCGAAGCCGTCGCGCGGACATCCAGCTTCAACAAGGATGGCAGCGACGAAAGCAACGGGCTGAACGGTGTTTCAGAGCCGAGGAATCCGCACAGTAGCTGTGTGGCCTCGCCGCCCCCGCCGCACTTGATGCGTGATATGCCGCCGACTTCCGGCGGCTGAATGACTTCGCGCGCCGACATGGGCGCAACGCCTAGATCACTGCCAAAGGTATGAACGTCATTGCGAGGAAGCAGAATGAGTTCGCCTGCCCGCACGTCGAGAGTGGGGCCATCGTCGATGCGCAATTGCATGTGCCCCGCCGCGACAAAATGCGAGGCAATGATATGTCGAGGGGCGGCCAGGAACGGTTTGCAATCGTCGGCGGAGATTCTTCCGCTCAGACACCAGGGCGCAGTGAACTCCGCCTCGAGGAAGACCCCTCCAGACAGCCGGATCACCCGCAATACATCAGATAGCGCATCCAGCAATTGCCAGCCCTCCTTTCCGGAGTCCCGAGCATGTAATCAGGCGCACTGGTCATTCGCCGCCTGAACGGCGAGGCCTAGATTAGCACCAACGCGGACTCAGTGATCGAGACCATCCCCAGACGCTTCACCGATTGTCATTGACTCCCGCGCTAACCGTAATTGGCCCATTCCAACTCGACCACGCCAGCCGGAGATCAGTATGAACACCGCCGCCACCCTGCCCCGCCCGGACTCGGGCAACGCCGTCCGTTATGCGCAACTTGTCAGATCCTCGAAGAAAGCGGAATGGCAGATCGATCGCGACTTGCTGCAGGAGCGCAGCTTCGACTTCTCGCGCAAATTCTTGCCCGACGGCCTATCGCATATCGACCGCCTGACCTTCCTCGGCGCAGACGAGGCGCGCCTGCTCAGCCAGATTCAAGGCCGAACCTATGCGTACATTTTTGGCCTGGTCGAGCGCTTTATCAGTGCCAAGATGCTCGATCAGGGTCGGGCCCATGTATTTGACGATCAGCTCGCACTCGAAGCGCTGGTGCGCTTTTCCAACGACGAGATCAAGCATCAGGAGCTGTTCCGGCGCATCGAGACGATGATGGGCACTCGATTGCCGGCGGGATATCGTCAGGTTGCCGATCCGAACGATGTGGCGCGCGCGGTGCTGGCGGCCAGCACCTGGGCGGTACTGGCGCTGACCTGTCATATCGAGTTGTTCGTTCAGACGCACTACGTGCAGAGCATCGCCCCACGCGAGGAGTTGTGCCCACTGTTCAAGGACGTCTTCAAGTTTCACTGGAAGGATGAAAGCCGCCACGTCGTACTCGATGAACTGGAGTGGGAGGCGGAAAACGCGAAACTCTCCCCGGCCGAGCGCGACCAGGCCGTGAACGATCTGATTGCCCTGGTGGCGGCCGTCGATGCGATCCTGCGGGCACAATCGGCAGCCGATGCCGACTACTTCATGGGAAATGCTTCACGATCGTTCAGTGTCGATGAGACCGCGCAAATCAAGGCCTGCGTGCTGAGCGCCTACCGCTGGCAATACATTGTCTCGGGCATGCAGCACCCACACTTTGGCCGGCTGCTTGCGCGCATGACAACGCCAGCACAGATGTCCAGGGTCCAGACTGCACTGGCACCCATCATGGGCCAGTGATCGACAAGGGGGCGACCGACCGCGCGTCGGTCGCGCGACACTGGGATGACGGGCTGAAAATGATTGATTGAGGATGGCAGCCATGACGACTCCAATGTGGATGCTGCTTGGCTTTGCGACCTGGACCTTGCTGTTGTTGATGGCAACCGTCGGGGTCTATCGCTGGGTCAGAATCCTGTTCTCGAATGTTCCGATCGCTTCTTTCCGAAGCGATCAGCTCGAAGGCGAGGATTGGTACCGGCGCGGGACAAGAGCACACGCCAACTGTGTGGAAAACCTGCCGGTCTTTGGCGTCATCGTGTTCGTGATTTCCGCCCTGGGGGTCGACGGACCTGCGGTGAGCTACTTGTCCATCATCGTCCTGATCGCTCGTGTGTGTCAGTCTCTGGTTCACGTATCCCATGTGCAGACCGATGGGTTCGTGGCGGTTCGGTTTACCTTCTTTTGCCTACAATTGATCTGTTTTCTCGCACTCATTGTCATCGCCGCTGGTTACGGCGCAGGCATACTCAAATAGAGGTTCGACTGTCCGGCAGGGAGCGTCTCGACTGATCGCAGACTCCCCCGTCTAACCTCCTTCACCAGGACGAATCAGGAGAAAAACATGCGCACACTGACCGTTGCCGCGTTCGTCAGTCTGGACGGTGTCATGCAAGCGCCCGGCGGGCCCGAAGAGGACACCAGTGGCGGATTCCGCTTCGGTGGCTGGATCGTGCCCTACGCCGACCAGACAACCGGCCAGGCCGTACAGGACCTGTTCTCGCAGCCGTTCGAGTTGCTGCTGGGGCGTCGTACCTACGACATCTTCGCCGCCTATTGGCCGCACGCTTCGGCCGACTCACCCCACCACACCATTGCCGATCTGTTCAACGGCGTCCCCAAGCACGTGGCCACCCATCGCGGCGATTCGCTGGAATGGCACAACAGTCATGCGCTGCAGGGCAACCTGGTCGACGCGATCAGCGCGCTCAAGCGCCAGGACGGTCCTGGGCTACTGACCCAAGGCAGCGGCGACCTGGTGCGCCAACTGCTCGCCGCCGGCCTGGTGGACGAGTTGCGGCTGATGATTCACCCCATCCTGCTGGGACGCGGCAAGCGCCTGTTCGACGACAACGCACAGCCGGCGGCCTTCACCTTGCTGAACTCGATCAGCTCACCCGGGGGTGTGCTGATCGCCCGCTACAGCCGCAGCGGCGAGGTGCGCACAGGTACGTTCCAAGGCGGCGGGGGTCGATAGCCAAGGTGAAATTAAGCTTGGGCTAAGGTTGCTGCTTTAGTCTTCGAGGCTTTCAGGTAGTCGAGCATTTCGAAGATGGGCCGTGTCGATACAAGCGCCAAACCGCCGTTCAGCATCGTGCTGGTGAATTACAAAACCCTCGATCTGACCAGGATCTGCCTGGACCTTTTGCGTGAGCCTGCACGCAAAGCCGGCATTCCAGTCTGGGTGGTGGACAACGATTCGGCGGACGCCAGCGTCGAGTATCTGCGCTCACTGGACTGGATCAACCTGATCGAGCGCGATGCTCCCACCAAAGAGCCCGGCCATATCGCCCATGGCAAGGCCCTGGACATGGCGCTGGCCAAGGTCAATACCGACCATCTGTTCCTGATGCACACCGACACCTTCGTCTTCGATCCCAACATCTTTGCGCTGATGATGGAGCACTGCACCAGGGATCGAAACGTCATCGCGGTCGGCTGCACCGAGCAACTCAATCGCGGGTTGCCAAGGACTGTCTGGCGCTTCACCTCACGCTTCGCAAAGCACCATTTGCGGCGCCTGAAACTGTCCCTGGGCCTGCGTTCAAGAGAACCTAAGCCCTACACCGAAACCTACCTGAAAAGCTTTTGCACGCTATGGAATTGCAGGCTGATGAAGCAGCAGGGTCTGCATTTCCAGATCGATGACCGGGTGCCCGGTTATGAGCTGCAGGACCGCGCGATCGGTCTCGGCTACAAGGTGGTGTTTCTGTCGCCCGGCAAAATCTTCAAGTACCTGGACCACGTCCAGGCCGGCACCGTCGCCGCCGCGGGCGGATATGGCCGGGATCACCGGCGGACCAAAATGTACCAGGACATTCTCAAGCGCTTCAGTGCCGCCAACCCCTCGATGGATTGAACAAATCGCACTCACAGAAAAGCCCACTGAGCGTCGCCGGTTCAGTGGGCGGAATCCCGGGGGAACACAGATAACGAAATATCTGTAGGAGCTGCCGAAGGCTGCGATCTTTTGATCTTGCTTTGGCGATCTGGAGACTGCTGAAGATCAAGATCAAAAGATCGCAGCCTTCGGCAGCTCCTACAGGGGAACGCGTGCTCCACCAAACTGGCGACCATTGCCAGCTACCTGTACGGCGGACTCACTGGCTCATGATGAACGTCGCCAGGCTTTTCAGGTCGTCCGGACCCAATTGTGCGAAGGGCGGCATGGGAACATCCCCCCACTTTCCGCTGCCGCCATGCTGAATGCTGGACATTACCCGGGCCAGCGCCTGGGGGTCATTGGCATATTTGGCCGCAACATCGTGATAGGCCGGGCCAACGACCTTATGGTCGATTGCATGACAGGACAGGCAGGCGTTGTCCTTGAGCAAGGCCGAAGCCACTTTTGCCACCGACACCGTCGGCGGCTGCTCCACCGGCGGGTTCGAGGCCGCCTGGACATCGGCGTCGCTGGCCTTGGCACTGCCGTAGGTCGCCGCCAGGTAGGCGCCTATCACACTCACGTCCTGGTCGCTGATCGGAGCACCGTATACGTGCTGCATCTTGCCCGCTTCGGCGGTCCACTGTGCCAGGCTCATGCCGGGCGGCTGGAAATTGATGTAGTCGGCCGAATGGCAGGTGGAGCACTTCTGCTGCGCCAATAGGTAACCAGGCAGCGAACTGGGCTTGAACGCTGCCGTTTCGGGCGGCAAGGTGATCGAGAGTGGCGCGGCGTCAGCCAGGGTCATCAGGCAAACCTGAGCGGCGCACAGCATGGAGGTCAAAAATTTCATGCAGCCCTCCTCAGGCGACGGTCACGTGGCGGGTTTCGACGACGTGGCGGCGGTAGCCACCGGGGTTCCAGTCCGCTTGCAGTGGCTGCGTCTCGCCGGCCCTGTTGCTGGCTCGCACCATCAACTGAGTGGCGCCCTTGCGGGTAAAGGTGACCGGCAGCGTCCACTCACGAAAGGAGAAACGGCCCAGGTCCTGCCCGAGGGTGGATTCGCGCCATGTAGCTCCGCCGTCGATCGACACCTCAACCTTGTTGACCCCGGCGCCGCCATCGAACGCGATGCCCTTGAGCACCAGGTTTTTGTTCAGCGGCAATACATCGCCGTGTTTGACGCTGGTGATGAAACTGCGCACCGGCAATCTGGAAATCGGTTGGGTGTTCGCCGCCGTGGTGCCGGGGGCAATGCACAGGCAATCGTTATCCGGAACCCGGTACCCCTTGGCCATGAAGAAACCGTCGTAGGTATGGTCGACGACTTCGATCTCACTCAGGTGCTTGACCCAGTACGTACCGAAGTAACCGGGCACCACCAGACGAATCGGGTAACCGTTGAGAAATGGCAGGTCGGAGCCATTCATCGACCAGGCGATCATCGGCTCGCCGTCCATGGCATGGCTGATGTCCAGCGCCTTGATGAACTCCGGCGTGCTCGGCAGCACCGGCTTATCGAGCCCACGGAAGGTCACTTGCATGGCACCGGCCTTCACCCCCGCCTTTTCCAGTACCGCCTTGAGCGGCACCCCCAGCCACCGCGCATTGCCCATCGAGCCATTGCCCAACTGAGCCCCGAACACCCGCGGCATCGAAAAGCCACGGCTGTTGCCCGAGCACTGATTGACGGCCACCACCTCCACCGGCTCGGCAAGCGCCTTGAGTTCGGCAAGGGAAAGCGACAGCGGCGTGTCGACCAAGCCCTTGATCGTCAGGCGGTAGCTGTCCGGATCGATGCTGGTCGGGAAATCGGCCAGGTGGTAACGCACGAAAAACGCGTCATTGGGCGTGATGACCCCTTCGTTGAAGACAGAGAACGGCGTCTCCAGGTGCGGCGGGCGAGTGGTCACCAGGGTCAATGGGCGTTTTTGCGGGTATTGCACCAGCGGTCGCGGGCCCGCGGCAAAGGTCACTTCTTCAGTGTTTTCCTCGGCGGCACTGGCGAGACTTGCCAACGGCGAAGACGCCAACGCCAACGTGAAAGCATCGCGTAAAACCCGCCGACGGCTCGGCTGGCGGCTGTCTATAAAACTGAACTTCATTCTGCGCTCTCTATGATTGTTTTATCGAGATGCAACTGACTACTGTGGGAGCGAGCTCGCCCCTACAAATTCCCGCCAGGGCAAAGAGGTATCAGACTTACGGTTTCGCGTTACCCAGGTCGGTAAACAAACCAGTATCAACACAGCCAACCTGTCTGCTTCACATTGAGCGTCAGATACTTGGCAATTGATGACAGGGAGTGCCGATATGTGCGGCAAATAGAGAGTGCTGTTCACTTAAGCAGATGCCTCAGACACACCTGCTTTTTGTGGCGAGGGAGCTTGCTCCCGCTGGGCTGCGCAGCGGCCCCAAAAAATGAGACAACAATGCCGCTTTTTTTGTGAGTGCTACGCACTCAAGCGGGAGCAAGCTCCCTCGCCACGGGTTTCTCTCTGACTGAAGACACGCTTAAGTGAACAGCTTTTCGGCATGTCCTGATCATCGCCCACAAAAAAGCCCACTGACCGTCGCCGGTTCAGTGGGCTTTTTTTGATCCGGCGTCTAGTTACAGAGCCATATCACTCGCAGCACTAGGCTTCGGTGCCTTCGCATCCGTGTCGACAGTCACTGGCTTCACGGCCGGTGCGATCACCGGTGGCGGAGTCAGTTCCAGCACCTTGGCGGTGTAGGCCCACTCTTCAGCAACCTTCTCGGGGTTGTTGTTCAGCTGGGTGCCGTAGCTCGGTACGATCTGGTGCAGTTTTGCCTGCCACTCAGGGCTCGCGACCTTGTCCTTGAACACTTTCTGCAGCACGGTCAGCATGATCGGTGCGGCGGTCGATGCGCCTGGGGAGGCGCCCAGCAGGCCGGCGATGCTGCCGTCTTGCGAAGCGACGATTTCGGTGCCCAGTTTCAGCACGCCACCGGCGGCTTCGTCACGCTTGATGATCTGCACGCGCTGGCCGGCTTGCCACAGGCGCCAGTCTTCAGCCTTGGCGTTCGGGAAGTATTCCTTCAGGGCGTTGAGGCGGTCTTCGTCAGACAGCATCAGCTGGCCGGCGAGGTACTCGACCAGCGGGTATTCCTTGATGCCGACCTTGGTCATTGGCCACACGTTGTGGGTGGTCGTGGTGGTCAGCAGGTCCAGGTAGGAACCTTCCTTGAGGAACTTGGTGCTGAAGGTCGCGAACGGGCCAAACAGGATCACGCGCTTGCCGTCCAGCACGCGGGTGTCCAGGTGCGGAACCGACATCGGCGGTGCGCCCACCGAAGCCTTGCCGTAGGCCTTGGCCAGGTGTTGTTCGGCGATGGTCGGGTTCTCGGTCACCAGGAACGAGCCGCCGACCGGGAAGCCTGCGTATTCCTGGGCTTCAGGAATGCCGGACTTCTGCAGCAGGTGCAGGGCACCGCCGCCGGCGCCGATGAACACGAACTTGGCGTCGGTTTCGGTCTTGCTGCCGTCTTTCAGGTTTTTGTAGCTGACGCGCCAGCTGCCGTCGGCGTTCTTGGTGATGTCCTGCACTTCGCTGGACAGCTTCAAGTCGAACTTCGGCGTGGTTTGCAGGTGTGCAACGAACTGACGCGTGATTTCACCGAAGTTCACATCGGTGCCGATCGGGCTCCAGGTGGCCGCGACTTTCTGGTTCGGGTCACGCCCTTCCATCATCAGCGGTACCCACTGTTTGATCACAGCCGGGTCTTCGGAGTACTGCATGCCGGCGAACAGCGGGCTCGCCTGCAGGGCGTCGTAGCGTTTTTTCAGGAACTTGATGTTGTCATCACCCCACACGAAGCTCATGTGCGGCGTGGAATTGATGAACGAACGCGGGTTCTTCAGCACGCCTTGCTGAACCTGCCAGGCCCAGAACTGACGGGAAATCTGGAAGGCTTCGTTGATTTCAACGGCCTTCGGGATCGAGACCTTGCCGTTCTCGTCTTCCGGGGTGTAGTTCAGCTCGGCCAGGGCGGAGTGACCGGTACCGGCGTTGTTCCAGCCGTTGGAGCTTTCCAGGGCGACGCCGTCGAGGCGCTCGATCATTTCCATCGAAGTGCCAGGTTCCAGCTCGTTGAGCCAGACACCCAGGGTCGCGCTCATGATGCCGCCGCCAATCAGCAGTACGTCGACTTTCTTGGCTTCTTCGGCCTGGGCTGTCGTCATCCCCAACGACAAGGCCAGCCCCAGCAGGGCTGTGTTCACTTTCTTAAACATCTGTAGCACCTATGATAAAACGCCATCCGCCCTTCCATCCTCATGCGCACAGCCCCGTGTTTCATGGCAGTCACGGGTGCGGCACTCAAGGATTGCAGGGTGGGCACACAAGGCCGACTGACTGCATCGACCCCAGTTATATGTCCCTTCTGAACTGACTTCTTATCTTTTTTGGCTTCAGCTACTTGAGCGACAGTGATTCGTTCGCCCGTCGCGAGGACAGGTAAACAGAATAGGTCAAACCAAGTTGGGGCGAAGAATATCACGACATGGCTAACCCGCGCGTCTGTTCGCGACTGCGTGGTCCGGCATCAAAAGATCGCAGCCTTCGGCAGCTCCTACATTGACCGGATACGCCGCCAGTGCAAAAAACCCTGTAGGAGCTGCCGAAGGCTGCGATCTTTTGCCTTTCAGGAGGAGAACTATACTCACTGGGCTTTTTCCGCCGAGGCTTGAGGTGTTGTCATGAGCGATAAAGACGATCTGCGCAAATATTCATCCCAAGTGATCGACGGCGTCGAAGCCGCACCCGCCCGGGCCATGCTGCGGGCCGTGGGTTTTACCGATGCAGACTTCGACAAGCCGCAGATCGGCATCGCGTCCACCTGGGCCATGGTCACGCCCTGCAACATGCACATCGACAAGCTGGCGCGCGAAGCCGAAAAAGGCGCGAATGCCGCCGGCGCCAAGGGCGTGATCTTCAACACCATCACCATCTCCGACGGCATCGCCAACGGCACCGAAGGCATGAAGTATTCGCTGGTTTCGCGCGAAGTGATCGCCGACTCCATCGAAGTGGTCACCGGTTGCGAGGGTTTCGACGGCCTGGTGACCATCGGCGGCTGCGACAAGAACATGCCGGGCTGCCTGATCGGCATGGCGCGGCTCAATCGCCCGTCGATCTTTGTCTATGGCGGCACCATCCAGCCGGGCGCCGGGCATACCGACATCATTTCCGTGTTCGAGGCCGTGGGCCAGCACGCGCGGGGCGACATCAGCGAGATCCAGGTCAAGCAGATCGAGGAAGTGGCGATTCCCGGTCCCGGCTCCTGTGGCGGCATGTACACCGCCAATACCATGGCCTCGGCCATCGAGGCGCTGGGCATGAGCCTGCCCGGCTCCAGCTCCCAGGACGCCATCGGCGGCGACAAGGCCTCGGACAGTTTCCGCGCCGGCCAGCAGGTGATGGAGTTGCTCAAGCTCGACCTCAAGCCCCGGGACATCATGACCCGCAAAGCCTTCGAGAATGCGATACGCGTGGTGATCGCCCTCGCCGGCTCAACCAACGCCGTGCTGCATCTGCTGGCCATGGCCAACGCGGTGGATGTCGAACTGACGCTGGACGACTTCGTCGAGCTGGGCAAGATTTCCCCGGTGGTCGCCGACCTGCGTCCCAGCGGCAAGTACATGATGAGCGAACTGGTGGCCATCGGCGGCATTCAACCGCTGATGAAGCGCATGCTCGATGCTGGCATGCTGCACGGCGATGTGCTGACCGTCACCGGCCAGACCCTGGCGGAAAACCTCGCCGGCGTGTCCGACTACCCGGCCGGCCAGGACGTGATCCGGCCGTTCGACCAGCCGATCAAGAAGGACTCCCACCTGGTCATCCTGCGCGGCAACCTCTCGCCCACCGGCGCCGTGGCCAAGATCACCGGCAAGGAAGGCCTGCGCTTCGAAGGCACGGCGCGGGTCTATCACGGCGAGGAAGGTGCGCTGGCCGGCATTCTCAATGGCGAAGTGCAGCCCGGCGAAGTGATCGTGATCCGCTACGAAGGGCCCAAGGGCGGGCCGGGCATGCGCGAAATGCTCTCGCCGACCTCAGCGGTCATGGGCAAGGGTTTGGGCAAGGAGGTGGCGCTGATCACCGACGGACGTTTTTCCGGTGGTTCCCACGGTTTCGTGGTCGGTCACATCACGCCGGAAGCCTTTGAAGGCGGGCCGATTGCGCTGGTCAAGAATGGCGACAGGATCATCATCGATGCTGAAACCCGGCAGATTACCGTTGATGTGTCCGATGCCGTGCTGGCCGAGCGCAAGACGCGTTGGGTGCGGCCACCATCCAAATACACGCGCGGGGTGTTGGCCAAGTATGCGAAGACGGTGTCCAGCGCTTCGGAGGGGGCTGTGACGGATAAGTATCTTTAGGCCACTGGTCCAGCGTTGTCTGGACTATTGCCATCGCGAGCAAGCTCGCTCCCACAAGGGATCTTCGTCATAAGGAGATCCTCTGTGGGAGCGAGCTTGCTCGCGATGGCGTCCTGTCAGGCAACCTCTACCTCAAAGCCTGAACCGATCCACCGACTGCGACAGCTGCCCCGCCAGGCTCGACAATTCATCCGTGGTCGAAGCCGTCTGCCCGATCACCTTGCTGTTGCCTTCGGACATGCCGGCAATCATCTCCACCTGATGGGCGATCTCGTTGCTGGCCAGGCTCTGCTCGCCGATGGTACGGCTGATGTCATTGACCAGTTGCGTGGTATGCAGCGTGGCATCGAGGATCTCGCGGATGGCACGCTCGACATCGGCCGTCACCGCCATGCCTTTGTCGACCTGGGCCACGCCCTCCTCCATGCTGATCACCGCCTCGCGGGTGCTTTGCTGGATGCGCGCGACCATGCTGGCGATTTCCTGAGTGGACGCGCTGGTGCGCCCCGCCAGGCTGCGGACCTCATCGGCCACCACGGCAAAACCGCGTCCCTGCTCGCCGGCGCGGGCGGCTTCGATGGCGGCGTTGAGGGCCAGCAGGTTGGTCTGGTCGGCAATACCCTTGATCACCTGGATGATGTTGAAAATCCCCTCGGACTCCTTGTCCAGCGTGCGGATCACCTGCGCCGACTGCTGCGCCGAACGCGCGATGCCGTCCATGTCGCTGACCACCTGGTGGATCACCCGGCCGCCGTCCTTGGCCAGGGCTTCTGCCTGATTGGCCATGTTCAGCGCCCGCTCGGCATGCCGGGTGATCTCCTCGATGCTCGCGGTCATTTCGCTGGCGGCCGCGGCCATGGTGCTGGCCGCCGCGCTTTGCTGCTGGCTGCTGCCGGCCACTTCATGACAGCCGTTGCTCAATAGTTCGCTCATGCCGCTGACGCCGTGGGCGTTGCTGCGCACGACTTCGATCATGCCGCGCAAATCCCGCTGCATGGTTGCCAGGCTACGAATCAAGGCGCTGGCTTCGTCCTTGTGGGTGGGCTCGACAATCGGCTCGCTGAGGTTGCCATGGGCAATGCTCTCGGCAATGTGGCTGGCGGTTTGCAACGGGCCCATGATGCTCTGGATCGCCGAACGCCCCAGGGCCAGCAGCAACAACAGGCTGGCGATCAGCACACCGCCGAGGGTCAGGTTGGCGTTGCTGATGGCAAGCGCTGTGCCTTGGCTGGTCTGTTGCGTGTCGCTTTCGATCAACTCGCTGAGGGCCTCCATCTGGTCTTCCAGTTGGCTGAAGGCGTTGTTGAACGTGCCCAGGTCCTGTTGCGCGGCTTCCGGGGTTTCCAGGGCCAGCGCGACGATACGCTCGGCAGTGCCGATGTAGGTGTCGAGGCTGGGCTTGATCTTGTTCAGGCCGGCCTTGATGGTGTCGTTGACCGGCAGCTTGAGGTTTTCCCCGAGCACTTCGCGAAAGCGTTGGGTGTGCTCCTCGATGGAACTGCGCACCTCGGCTTTGCTGCTGGTGCTCTTGTTCAAGCCCACCAACATGGCCGACAGCACGTCGGCGCGCAACGCGTCGTGCATCATGTCGGCTTCGAGGTGGTTGCGCAGCGCGGCCATGCTGACGTTGTTGTCGTCCACAGCCTCGGCCATCCGAGCGTTCCCCAGGTAACTGACCAGGCTCATGATCAACGCAGCCAGTAGTCCCGTGCCGATCAGCAACATTAAACGCAGTTTTATGGACACTCTGTGGTTCCTCTCTGGCACGTTAGGCGGCGGGGTTGCCCCGCGCGGATGGCACTCTTGAAGAGGTTATCGACGGGGCCGCGCAGTAATTGAAGCCTATTGCCACAAATTGTGTTTTTTTCGACATGCGGTCGTCACCGGTTGCTTTTGCAGCATGCCGCGCAGGGACACCAGCGACAGGCTGGCAAACGCACCGGCGACCGCGATGGCCATATCCTTTTGCGAATCCCACGGATCG
Organism: Pseudomonas sp. GW821-FHT07G06; assembly: GCF_058986625.1. NCBI lineage: Bacteria > Pseudomonadati > Pseudomonadota > Gammaproteobacteria > Pseudomonadales > Pseudomonadaceae > Pseudomonas > Pseudomonas sp. GW821-FHT07G06. The sequence continues at coordinate 129,202 of NZ_JBYSVW010000013.1, read as the reverse complement.
TTTTGCGCGCCGACGAAGGCCTTCGCCGTGTCATTGCCCAGGAAGGCACCGCCGATCCACTCCACCAGTTCGTACACGGCGGAGGTCGACAGCATGATGTTCAGGGTCACGAAAAACAGCCAGAACCCGCGCAGCGGCGTCAGCCGCCGCAGGACTTCGCGCACCGGATAAGCCAGCAGCAGCCCGTAGCTCAGATGCACCAGCCGGTCGTAGTGATTACGGTGAGCACCTGCCGCCTGGTCGAAACTGAAGCCCAACCACGCCGAAGACCAACGATCGTAAGGCACCAGGGAATAGGTGTAATGGGCGCCCAGTTCATGCACGCACAGAAACGCAAACACCAGGGTGACGGACATCGTCGACAAGCGGAATCGCCGAGAAACCGCGACCAGCGTCCCCACCAGCAACAGCACCAGCAGGTTTTCCAGCGCCCAGTCCACCCGGCTGCGGGGAGAAAAACCCGACACCACCACGATCACCAGGAACACCATGAGCAACGTCAGGTCGTGCCGTATACGTTGGTTCGGCTGCATGGCTGGAATACCTCGAAGTCAGGACATCGCCCTTTTAACTTCGAGGCAAGGTCACCGGGCAAGTTCGCTTTTTCCCTCCAGCACATGATAAGTTGTACGATGACTGATGAATGCTCATCCATTCATCGCGTCATCCCTACAACAACAAGGAAACACCCATGAAAAAAGCAAAAGTGCTGATTGGTTTTCTGTGCCTGTTCACCGGCTACGTCGCCGCCACCCCGGCCGCCTCGGACAAGGACGTGGCCCAAGCGGTCGACCACCTGACCCAGGCCATGCTGCACAAGGACATCCCGGAGCTGAAAGCCTTGACCGCCGAGAACCTGACCTACGGGCATTCCAGCGGCAAGATCCAGGACAAGCAGGCCTTCATCGCCGACATCGAAACCGGCAAAAGCGCGTTCAAGACCCTAGAGATGCAAAACCAGACCATCACCGTTTCCGGCGATGTCGCGCTGGTCCGCCACCATTTCTCGGCACAAGCACTCAAAGGCACCGAAGTGGTGCCCACTGAAATCGAAAACTTCCAGATCTGGCAAAAGCAGGACGGTAAATGGCTGTTGGTGGGACGGCAGGCGTTCAAGTTCTGATATTCGCGTAAGCAGCTGCACCGCGGGACCTGTGGGAGCGAGCCTGCTCGCGAAAGCGGTGTGTCAGACACCCATGATGTCAACTGACACTCCGCCATCGCGAGCGGGCTCGCTCCCACAGGGGATTTGCGGTGGTCAGCTGCCCTTCCACTCCCGCGGGCTCAGCCCGGTCTTGCGCCGGAACGCCCGGGCCAGCGCCGAGGGGCTCTCATAACCCACTTCCTCGGCGATCAGCGCTATCGGCCGGCCCTCGCGCAGGCGCTTCTGTGCCAGGCTGATGCGCCAGCTCACCAGGTAATCCACCGGCGTCTGCCCGACCACCCGGCGAAAGTGTTCGGCGAAACTGGCCCGCGACATGTTGGCGGCGACCGAGAGTTCGGCCACGCTCCAGGCCTTGGCCGGGCTTTGATGCATCAGGCTCAGGGGCCGCGCCAGGCGCGCATCGGCAAGGCCCGCCATCATGCCCGGTTGCTGGCCCGTGGTGCTCAGGATGTGCCGCAGCAACAGAATCACCAGCAGCTCGAACAGGCGATCCATCACCGCTTCACGCCCGCACGTACCGTCGAACGCCTCGTTGAACAGCCATTCCAGGGTCCCGGCCAGGGTCGGGATTTCATCGAGCTTGAGCACCAGGTAATCCGGCAGCGCCGCCGCCAGGGCATTGCCCGCACCGCCGTCGAAATCCAGGGTCGCACACACCAGTTGCGTGCCGGATGCTTCAGACGCAAACAGACGATGTCGATAGGGCCGGGGGAAAAAGATCAGGCTCGGCTCGGTCAGTTGCAGGTCCGGCTGGTCGCCCATTTTGAGCAACAACTCGCCGGCCTGAAGCAGGTGTAAATGACCGCTGGCCTGCTGGCCGTCGTAGGCGACGGTGCCGCAGAACATACCGCTATGGAAAGTGCCGGCATTGACGCCGAAATGGGTGAGCAACGTGGACAAGCGATCCATGACAAGGCTCCCGAAGGCAGTTCTGGACGATCTGTCGCATATCCTCGACGATTTGCATCCAATACACCAGACCTTCTCCCTAACATGCGCTCCGTACCCAGCGCATTCCGCGCCTCACACCACGGAGTATAACCTGACCCGCATTGCCCCGATCAGCCTGGAAAACGCCACCGACACAACCCGCCCGCTGCTGGAAGGCGTGCAGAAGAAAATCGGTTTTCTGCCCAACGTCTTCAAAGTCCTGGCCCACGCACCGGCGGTGCTGGCCTCATACCTGCAAAACTCGGCCGCACTGGGCAAGACGTCCCTGAGCGCCACGGAAAAGGAAGCGGTGTCCCTCGCCACTTCGCAAGTCAACGGCTGCGACTACTGCCTGGCGGCTCACTCGGTGTTCGCCGGTAAGGCCGGGCTGTCGAAGCAGGAGATCCTCAGCGCACGACATGGCGAGCTTAACGCCATTGCCACCCTCGCCCGCCAGGTCACCGAAAGCCGTGGCCACCTGAGCGTCGAGCAGATCGCCGCTGCCCGTAACGCGGGTATCGACGACGGTAAGATCATCGAAGTGATCGCCCATGTGGCATCGCAGACGCTCACCAACTACCTGAACAACGCAATCCTGACCGACATCGACTTCCCGGCCATCGACGCCTGAACCCATCTAGCGTAAATCCTGCCTGAAACATTCTGTCGGAGCGAACCGAAACCTGTGGGAGCGAGCTTGCTCGCGATCGCGGTGGTCCATTCAACATCAATGTCGTCTGGCCTGACGCTATCGCGAGCAAGCTCGCTCCCACAGTGATTTTGCTCAAGCGAACGATATGCGCACGACCTCGCGATCAGGTATTGGTTTTCAGCTTGGTCCACAACCGCGTGCTGAGGCGTGCGATGGCCGCGGGCAAGTCCTCGACGGTGAACAGCTTGTCCATCACGGTTTTCGGCGGGTAGATCGCCAGGTCCTGCTTCACCGCCGGGTCGACGAAGGCATCCGCCGCGCTGTTGGGGTTGGCGTAGTGGATGCTGTTGCTGATGTTGGCAATCACCTTCGGCTCCAGCAGGTAGTTCATGTAGGCGTAGCCGTTCTTCTCGTGTGGCGCGCTCTTGGGCATGACCACCATGTCCAGCCACAAGGTGGAACCTTCGTCCGGGATCGAGTAGGCGATGTCGATCCCGTTCCTGGCTTCCCTGGCGCTGGCGGCGGCCTGCACGATGTCGCCGTTGAAACCGATCACCGCGCAGACATTGCCGTTGGCCAGGTCGCTGATGTACTTGGACGCATGGAAATACTGGACGTATGGCCGGATCTTCAGCAGCGCCTGCTCGGCTTTCTTGTAGTCGGCCGGCTCGTGGCTATGAGGCGGCAGCCCCAGGTAGTTGAGGGTGATCGGCAGGATCTGCGTCGGGTTGTCGATGATCGCCACGCCGCACTCGCTGAGCTTCTTGATGTTGTTCTCGTCGAAGAACAGCTTCCAGGAATGGGTGACGTCGGTATTGCCGAAGATTGCCTTGATCTTCTCGACGTTGTAGCCGATGCCCGCCGTGCCCCACATGTAAGGGAAGCCGTACTGGTTGCCCGGGTCGTTGACCTCAAGCTTCTTCATCAGCGCCGGGTCGAGGTTTTTCCAGTTGGGCAACTGGCTCCTGTCGAGTTTCTGGATCGCGCCGGCCTTGATCAGGCGCGACAGGAAGTGGTTCGACGGGCTGACCACGTCATACCCGGTATTGCCAGTCATCAGTTTCGATTCCAGCACTTCGTTGCTGTCGTGGATGTCGTAGGTCGCCTTGATCCCGGTTGCCTTGGTGAAGTCGGGCAAGGTGTCGTCGGCGATGTAACCGTTCCAGTTGGAGATATTGACGGTTTCGTCGGCGTAGGCGACAGCGGAAAAGGTCGAGATCAGGGCCACAAGGGAAAGCGTATTGACGCGCATGTTGAATCACCTTCGATGGGAAGTGCTGTTGTTCTTGTTGTGAAGTTCGTGTTGTTCAGACTTCGCTTCTGGCCCGGACCGTTTCCACGCGCATACGCAGCATGGCACCGATGTCGAGCAGCGGCTTGGGCGGTAGCCAGCCGGGTTGTGCCCGCGAGATCACCGATTGCAGCAGCGGTGAATCAGCGCCCGAGGCCCACTCCGCGAGCAAGCGTCCCCACAACGTGCCCCGCGCTACGCCCGAACCGTTGCACCCGGCCACGGCGAACACGCCCTCCTCGACTTTCGCAAAGTACGGTTGCCCGGAGCGCGAAGCGCTGAGATGACCGGTCCAGGTGTATTCGATGTCCTGCTCGCCGAGCATCGGGAAACGCCGTTGCAACCCCAGCACGTGGTGTTGGCGACGGGCCGACAGCTCGCTCAATGACAAATCCCGGGAGCGGTATTCCGCGGTGTTGCGGATCATCACCCGGCGATCTGGCGTCAGGCGCACCGTGGCGCCCAACGGCCGGGTCGACAGCACGCCCCAGGACGCTGGCGCCCCCAGGGCTTGAAACTCTTGATCGCTGAGCGGCCGCGTGAGGCTGGCGCTGAGTTCCATCGCGAAGGTGCCGCTGTCGTCGATCCCTGAACGAGGAATGAAGGCGTTCAGGCAGACCAGCACCTGCCTGGCTTCAACGCAGCCGTTTTGACCCCGGGCACGAATCCGGCCGTCGCCAAGGCGCTGAAGACCTGCGATATCGCTGTTCTCATAGACCGTCACTGTCGGAGGCAAGGCATCGAGCAGGCCCTTCACGTACTTGGCCGGTTGCAGCAGCGCATTGCCATTGCCGCACCAGATTCCGGCACGGTAGTGGCGGGTGCCGAGTTTCTCGATCAGTTGCTCGCCTTGCAGGAACTGCGCGCTGGCGCCAACGGCCCGCAAGGTCTGCAACTTGGCCTCGACCTGGGTCAGCTTGCGTGGATCGCTGACGGCAAAGAAATAGCCCGATTCCCTGAAGTCGCATTCGATGCCCAGCCGGGCGATCTGCTTGCGCACTTCATCGGCGGCGGCGCGGCTGATCGCCGTATCCACTTGATAGCCGGCGAACCCGGCGCTGCCCGACAGCTCGCCGGCGGCGGGATGTTCGTGGGCCACCACAAACCCGGAGTTACGCGCCGATGCCCCCTGCGCAGCCCGCTGGCGGTCAACAACCACAATGCGTGCCTGGGGATGCATGTGCGCCAGAGCGTGCGCCGCACTGAGGCCGGTAATGCCGGCGCCGATCACCAGCCAGTCGGCGTGCTGCGTGCCTTTGAGCGGCTCGCGCAACGGAGAACTCCCCGCTTGCGCGATCCAGCCACAGATATTTTCCATGCGTCACCTCAGGTTCTTGTTCTGTGAACCGTCTCGATCAGCGCTTTATGCAGGATTCGCATAAATGGTTTTCGTGAACGGTGTCTATGACTAGAATCTAAAGGCTGATAACGCGGACAACCAACGTTATTAAATCATCGAGGCATTCCGGAAACGCATGGATAAAGTACGCCACGTGCCCTCGCTGCAGGGCTTGCAGGCCCTGGTCGAGGTCGCCGGGTCAGGCAGCTTCACCCAGGCGGCGCAAAAGCTCTGCCTGACCCAAAGCGCCGTGAGCCGACAGATCCAGCAACTGGAGAGCCACTTCGGTGTCGCGTTGTTCGTGCGCAGCAGCCGCAGCCTGCAACTGACCCCGGAAGGCGACCAGGTGCTGGCCAGCGCTCGCACCATCCTTGAGCAACTAAGGTCGCTGGAAGACCGGCTCGCGCCCAGACAACGCCCGTTCCGCATTCGCATGCACGTGTCACTGGCGGTGCGCTGGCTGTTGCCCAAACTGAACGATTTCTACCGGCATCACCCGGACGTATCCCTGGCAATCGAAACCGTGGCCACCGAAGTCGTGGAACCTGCCAGTGACAGCGACGCCTACATTCTCTATCTGCCTGAACCGTCCACGGCGCCCGATTGCCTGACGCTGTTCGAGGAAGCACTGGTGCCGGTGTGTGCGCCTGGGCTGGGCACCCCGACCCGGCCATTGGCTTCGCTGGAGGATCTGTCGGGGTTCGCGTTGCTGCACCGCTCCTCCGATCAACATGACTGGCAGCTATGGTTGTCCGCCAATGGCGGCAAGGCGCTGCAGGAGTATCGGCATATCCCCTTCAACCTCGACGAACTGGCACTCGATGCCGCCGCCCGGGGGCTGGGGGTGGCGATGACCGACATGACCCTGGCAGGCGAGTCGATCCAGCGCGGCGAACTGGTGATTCCGTTTGGTGAGCCATTGAAGACCCGGGGGATTTACTCGTTGTGCCTGCAACCCTCGGCGACCTCCCATCCGGCGTGCGCACCGGTCATGCAGTGGTTCACCGCACAAACCACTGCATGACCCTGTGGGAGCGGGCTTGCTCGCGAAGGCGTCGGGTCAGTTGACAATTATTTCACTGACATACCGCCTTCGCGGGCAAGCCCGCTCCCACAGGGTTGGTGGGTGTACGCAGTATTCGTGATCGACCGAAATTACTGTGGGAGCAGGCTCGCTCCCACAGGGTTAGTGGGTGTACGCAGTATTCGTGAACAACCGAAATTACTGTGGGAGCGAGCCTGCTCGCGAAGGCGTCGGGTCAGTTGACATTCATTTCGCTGACACACCGCCGCTCCCACAGGGGGATTCAATCATCCTCATGCAACTTGATCCCGCGTTTATGCAACACATAGGGCACCAACAGCACCAGCAGCGTCAGGGCGAGAAAGAACGCCGAGATCGGTTGCGTGACGAACACCGTCCAGTCGCCCTGGCCGATGGACAAGGCGTTGCGCAGTTGTTTCTCGGCCATCGGCCCCAACAACATACCGACGATCACCGGGGCGACGGGGAAGTCGAACCGCCGCATCAGCACCCCACCCCAGCCAATCGCCAACATCAGCAGCAGGTCGAAGGATGAGTGGCGCATGCCATACACGCCGATGGTGGCGAACACCAGGATGCCGGCATTCAGGTACGGCCGGGGGATCTGCAGCAGTTTGACCCACAGCCCCACCAGCGGCAGGTTCAACACCAGCAGGATAACGTTGCCGATGTACAGCGAGGCCACCAGCGTCCAGACCAGGTCGGCGGAGGTTTCGAACAGCATCGGCCCCGGTTGCAGGTTGTAGTTCTGGAACGCGGCCAGGAGGATCGCCGCGGTCGCGGACGTCGGGATGCCCAGGGTCAGCAACGGCACCAGGGATCCGGTCGCGCTGGCGTTGTTGGCCGCTTCGGGACCGGCGACGCCTTCGATGGCACCCTCGCCCTTGTTGGCGGAAAACTCCTTGGGGTACTTGCTGAGCTTGCGCTCGGTGGAATAGGACAAAAAGGTCGGAATCTCCGCACCACCGGCCGGAATCGAACCAAACGGAAAGCCGATCAGCGTGCCGCGAAACCACGCAGGCACCGAACGCTTCCAGTCGGCACGGGTCATCCACAACGAGGTCAGGCGATGCCGCCCTTCGTTCGATTCCTTTTGATAAAGCAAGCTGTACAAGGCCTCACCCACGGCGAACAAGCCGACCGCCACCAACACCACCTCGATACCGTCCACCAGTTCGGGAACGCCCAGGGTGTAGCGGGCAATGCCCGAGGTCGAGTCCAGGCCGATCAAACCGATGGTCAACCCGACGCCCAGCGAAGCAAACCCGCGCAGCATCGAGGCGCCAAGCACCGCCGAGACGGTGGTGAACGACAGCACCAGGATCGCGAAGTATTCGGTCGGGCCGAAATTCAGCGCCAGCCTGGCCACAACCGGCGCAAACAGCGTCAGCAACACCGTGGCGATGGTACCGGCGACGAAGGAGCCTATCGCCGCCGTTGCCAGCGCAGGGCCGGCGCGGCCGTTGCGCGCCATCAGGTTGCCCTCCAGGGCCGTGACCATGGAGGACGATTCACCCGGGGTGTTGAGCAGGATCGAGGTGGTGGAACCGCCGAACTGCGCACCGTAGTAGATACCGGCGAACATGATCAGCGCGCCGGTGGGGTCGACCTTGGCGGTGATCGGCAACAGCAGGGCCACCGTCAGCGCCGGGCCGATCCCCGGCAACACGCCGATGGCGGTGCCGAGCAGGCAGCCGATGAAACCCCACATCAGGTTGATCGGCGTCAGTGCCGCGGCAAAACCCATCGCCAGGCTTGAAAGAATGTCCACGGTGTCGATCTCCTTTCAAAGCCAGATGTTGATCAGCGACGGCAGGGAAACCCCCAGCCCGGCGTTGAACAGCCAGTAGATCGGCAGGGTCAGGGCTATGCCGATGGCCAGGTCCCGCAGCGGATGACGGCTGCCGAACCCCCGCGCCGAACAGGCGAACAACAACCCGGCGGCCAGCACAAAACCGATGAGATTGATCAGCAGTGCCACACCGACAAGCCCGGCGGTCACCCAGGCGGCGCCGGTTTTTCCACCGGGCACCGTGCCCGTGTCGTCGTTATCCAGCTCGCGAAAACCGCCGCTGAGCGCCTGATAGCTCAGCAACAGGCCCACACCGCCGAGAAAGCCCGCCACGACATAGGGGTAAACGTAGGCCGGGAGGATGACGAAACCCATTTCCGGCGGAAACCGGTAGGCCCCCATCGCCAACACCACGCTGATGGCGATCAGGCCGAGGCCGACCGCCAATTGCGTCGGCACCACTGCGCGCAGTGTGGCCATCTCAAAGCAGCCCGACCTTGACCAGCATGGCGTGCAACCGCACGTGTTCTTCGTCGACGAATTTGCCGAACTCATCGCCGGTCAACACGCTGGGGGTCCAGGCGTTGGTCTGGATATTGTCCTGCCAGACCTTGCTGTTGGTGGCGGCCACGACAGCGTCGATCACCTCTTTACGCTGCTCCGGGGTGAGGCCCGCCGCACCGTAGACGCCGCGCCAGTTGCCGATCGTCACGTCATAGCCGCTCTCCTTGAGGGTCGGCGCGTCAATGCCGGGAACACGCTCCGGCGCGCCGATGGCCAGGACACGGAACTGACCGTTCTTGATGTACTGGCCCAGCTCGGCGAAACCGCCGGTGATCACCTTGAGCTGGCCGCCCAGCGCCTGGGCGACCACCTCGCCACCGCCACCAAATGCCACGTAGTTCACCTTGTTGACCGGCACGTCCAGCTTGCCCGCCAGCTCGGCAATGCCGATATGATCCACCGAGCCCTTGGAACCGCCGCCCCAGGTGATGCTCGTCGGGTTGGCCTTGAAGGCCTTGATCAGGTCATCAAGGGTCTTGTATTCCGATTCCTTGCGCACGGCGATCACGTTGTACTCGGTGAACAAGCGGGCAATGGGCGTCACATCCTTCAGGCTGATCTGCGACTTGTTCTGCTCGATGCCCGCGACCATGATCGCGCCGACCACCAGCAACGCATTCGGATCGCCCTTGGTGCTGTTGGCAAATTGCGCCAGCCCCAGGGTCCCGCCCGCCCCGCCCTTGTTCTCGAAGGTCACGGACTTGGCCGTATTGGCCTCGACCATGGCCTTGCCCAGCACACGGGCAGTCTGGTCATAACCACCGCCCACCGAGCCCGGGGCCATGAACTTCACGGTATCGAGCGCGAAGGCAGGTGCGACAAGCACGGCAGCGGTCAAACCGGCGGCCATGCAGCGACTGAAACGACGGATCAAAGCGGACATGGGCATCTCCTGATTGCATTGTTTTTATAGGTGCCGCTTGCCCATCGAGGTGTTCGATGAACATGGGCCTGCCAACAAGCTTAGGCCATGGATCCGCGGGTTGCTGCTGCCCCCCTGTGGGAGCGAGCTTGCTCGCGATGGTCGTTAACGATTACACGGGGCATCTGTATAAACGCGGTGCCTTTACGTCCATCGCGAGCAAGCTCGCTCCCACAGGGGGGGGTGCGGTGTTGCAGGGGCGTTTCATTACAACTTTGTAATCGAGTTGTTGGTCGGCTGTCCGGATCACACCGTTAGCCTGAACTCACTGTCAGGCAAATCACCGGCAGCCCCCTCAACCCTGAAAAGAGAGACTTGTGATGAAACTGTTGATCCTAGGTTTTGCCACCCTGCTCGCCACCGGTTCGGCGTTTGCCGCCACCCAGCCCTCCTCGCCAATCATCCACGATCAGGACGGCTTCTATGTCCCGGTGGAAGTGGCCAAGGTCCTGTCCATGACCGACCTCAACGGCAAGTGCGGCATCGTGCCCGCGCAGTTCAACTACCTCGACCACCAGGGTCGCGAGCATCAACTGGACTATCAGGTTCAGGGGGTGAACTGCCTTGGCGAGAACTGAGCGGATGCCTGCCATCACCGCCGATCGGGCTACACTTGCGCCACTGATGCGTCCCCGTAGCCCGACCGAACCAGGCAGATTGTCCATGAACATCCTCGTAGTCGAAGACGAACCCAAGGCCGGCAATTACCTGCTCAACGGCCTGCAGGAACTCGGATACACCGTGAACCTGGCGCGCGACGGCGTCGATGGCCTGCACCTGGCCCTGGAGCACGACTTCGACGTGATCGTGCTGGACGTCATGATGCCGAAGATGGATGGCTGGGAAGTCCTGCGCCGCCTGCGCAAGGAAGCCGACACACCGGTGCTGTTCCTCACCGCCCGGGATGACATCGCCGACCGCATCAAAGGCCTCGAACTGGGCGCCGACGATTACCTGATCAAACCGTTTTCCTTCGCCGAACTGGTGGCGCGCCTGCGCACCCTGACCCGCCGCGGCCCTACCCGGGAAGACGAACACCTGCACGTCGACGACCTGCAGATCGACGTGCTCAAGCGTCGCGTCAGCCGTGCCGGCAACCGCATCACCCTGACCAACAAGGAATTTGCCCTGCTGCACCTGTTCGCCACGCATCAGGGCGAAGTGCTGTCACGCTCGATGATCGCCTCGCGGGTCTGGGACATGAATTTCGACAGCGACACCAATGTCGTCGATGTCGCGGTGCGCCGCCTGCGCCTGAAAATCGACGATCCGTTCCAGCTCAAGCTGATCCACAGCGTGCGCGGCATCGGCTATCGCTTCGACACTCAACCTTGAATGCCCCCATGAATGCCATGACGCCGCTGCGATCCGCCTCCCGTCTCAGCCACTCCCTGACGCTGCGCCTGGCGCTGGTGTTCGCCCTGCTGGCGTTTGTCTCGCTGGCGCTGCTTGGCGTGGCGCTGTACCGCGACCTGGAACGCGAGTTGATCCATCGCGACGACATTGCCCTGATCACCCGCATCGACCAGTTGCGCACCTTCCTCAATGACAGCAACACCCTGGACCTGATCAAGGCCAAACCCGCGCTGTTCCAGAACATGATGGGTAACCGCGAGGCCCTGCTGACCATTGGCACTCCAGGGCAACCACCGTTGCTGGTGGTCAACCCGGGCAACCTGAAAATGCCGGTGCTGACCCCGGTGGCGATGGATCATCGACTGACCCTGGACGACGTGCAGCATTTGCCCAACGTCAACGGCGTGCCGTTTTCCGCCCTGGCGGCGACCATCGACTCCGGAGACCTCGGCAGCCTGCAAGTGGTGACCGGGCGCCTGATGACCGAACGCACCGCCGTGCTCGCCGATTACCGGCTCAACGTCTACCTGTTCGCCACCGTGGCCGCGATTCTGCTGGCGTTGTCCGGTTATGTGCTGGTGCATCGAGGCCTGTTGCCGGTGCGGCGCCTGGCCCGCCACACCCAGAGCATCGACGTCGGCAACCTCAACGACCGGCTCGACAGCCAGGGCGCACCCCTGGAGCTGCTGCCGATGATCGACGCCTTCAACGCCATGCTCGACCGCCTGGACAAAGGTTTTGTGCAATTGGGTCAGGTATCGACCGACATGGCCCACGAACTGCGCACGCCGATCAACAACCTGCTCGGCGAAACCCAGGTGGCCTTGCAGCAGAACCGCAGCACCGACGCCTATCAGCAGTTGCTGGCCTCCAATGTCGAAGAGCTCGAACGCCTGGCGCGCATGCTCGACAACATGCTGTTCCTGGCCCGCACCGATCCGCGCAGCGCCTTGCGCCAGCGCCAGGAACTGGATGCCGCCGACGAAATGCAACGCATGGCCGACTATTTCGAAGGCCCGGCGACCGACGTAGGCATCAGCATCAATGCCCACGGCAGCGGCTTGATCTGGGCCGAGCCCATGTTGCTGCGTCGTGCCCTGGCCAACCTGTGTGCCAACGCCATCAAGTATGGCGCGCCGCATTCCGAGCTGTGCATTCACGCCAACCCGACCGCCGAAGGCATCCAGGTGCAGGTGCGCAACCACGGCCAGACCATCCCGGCGCAGCATCTGCCACGGCTGTTCGAACGCTTCTATCGGGTCGATGAATCCCGCGAGCGCTCGGCCCAGTCCAATGGCCTGGGCCTGTCGATCGTGGCGACGATCATGCAACTGCACAACGGCGCCTGCCATGTCAGCAGTGCCGACGGCATCACCTGCTTCGAACTGTTTTTCCCGGCGCGGCAACAGCATGAGTAGCGCCCGGGCGAAAACCGGCCGGACACTTTCGACAAAACATCGCTCAAGGGTGCGTGTCATGACCTAACCTCATTGGCTAAGTGACTAACAACCCGTCGAGCACGCCGATGTTCAATGTATGGAAGTCAATGATTTACGTCGCCTTCGCACTGCTGGCGGCGACCCCGGGATGGCTGTCGGCGGCGACCATGGCCGACACCCTTGCTCCCGCCCCCACCGCCCCGGTCATCAGCATCTCCGACAGCGAATTGCTGGGGTTGCAAAACCAGCTGAACAGCCTCAAGCAGCAGGTTTCCCAGGCCAGCACCTACACCCAGCTGGAAAGCTCACAGGACCTGGTGCTGGCACTGATCCAGAATATTGAACGCCTCTCCACATCGCTGCTGCCTGGGCAGGCGCAGTTGCAGGCGCAACTCAACGTGCTGGGGCCAGTGCCGCTCGACGAGAACGCCCAGGTGACGTCTGCCATTACCACCCAACGAGACACCCTCGGCGAGCAAAAAGACAGGATCGACAACCAGCTCAAAACCCTGGCTGCGCTGAAAGTCAGTGCCGCCGAGCTGATCACCCAGATTGCCAGCATCCGCCGCAGCCTGCTGGAGGCGGAGGTGACCCAGCAGACCAACAGCATCCTGAACCCGCGGTTCTGGTCGCCATTGTTCGATCTTCCGCTCGATGACCGCCAACGTTTCAGCGCCCTCGTCCAGCAACTCAATGTCACGCACCAGGCGGCCTGGCAACCCGGTCAACGCGCAATCACGGCCTCCCTGCTGGTGCTGGCCCTGGTCATCTGGAGCCTGGGGCGAAAACTCGCCGGTCGGGGGCTGGCGTGGCTGTGCATTCATCGAATGCCCGAAGGCCGGTTACGGCGCAGCTCCCTGGCACTGGCCTCGGTACTGGCGACGGTGCTGAGCGCCGGCATCGCCCTGCAGTTGCTGCACTATGCCGCGACCCGGCAACTGCCCTACACCCCGCTGCTGGCCGACCTGGCGCAATACCTGGAAAAGCTGGCCTATACCTGCGTGATGATCACCGGATTGAGCCGCGCGTTGCTGTCGACCAAACATCCTTCATGGCGCCTGCCCGATATCGCCGATCCGGTGGCGCTGGCGATGGAGCCCTACCCCAGGCGGCTGGCCAGCCTGCTGCTGGTGCTGGTGACACTGGTGCAGATGAGCAACGTCACCGGCATGAGCGCCGAAGTGGTGTTGTTCGGCCGGGGAATCGTGGCGTTGGTCGTGACACTGGTGATCGGCGCGCTGCTGTTGCGCGTCAGCAAGACCCGACGGGCGCTGATCGTTGCCGGAGAAACTCCCGAAGGCGTCACCACCTCCGCCGGCCTGATTTATGTGTTTGCCGGCGTTGCCGTGGTGGTGTCCCTGTTCGCCCTGGTGATCGGCTACGTGACGATGGCCCGGTTCATCACCTATGAAATGGTGTGGATTTTCATCGTCTTCTCCGCGTTCTACCTGCTCACGCAGGTGTACCAGGACACCTGCGAATCGCTTTTTTCACCCAGACAACCTACCGGCAAGGCGATCAAACAGCTGCTGGGCATCGGTAATCCACGCCTGGAGCAGATATGCACGGTGTTTTCCGGGGCGGGCCGCGCGATCCTGATGCTGGTCGGCGTCATTGCGTTGTTTGTCGGCGGCGTAGGTACGACGTTCGGGCAATTGGTCACCAGCACCGCGGCCATTCTCGGTGGCGAAGGGCTGCGCAAGCTGAACATCGTTCCGGACAACTTGATGCGTGCCTTCCTGACACTGTTGATCGGTGTCTACCTGATTCGCACGCTACGCCGCTGGCTGGACGGCGAGTTCCTGCCGAAAACCGAGATGGACCCGGGCATGTGCGCCTCGCTGAGCACCCTGTTCGCCAACATCGGATACGCGTTGGTCGTGCTGCTCACGCTGTCGTCGCTGGGGATCAAGTGGACCAACCTGGCCTGGATCGTCAGCGCCCTGTCAGTGGGCATCGGCTTCGGCCTGCAGGAGATCGTGAAGAACTTCATCTCCGGCCTGATCCTGCTGACCGAGCGCCCGGTGAAGGTCGGCGACCTGATCAGCATCAGTGGCGTCGAAGGCGACATACGACGGATCAACGTGCGGGCCACGGAAATACAACTCGCCGACCGCTCGATCATGATCGTGCCCAACTCCCACCTGATTTCGCAGAACCTGCGCAACGTCACCCTCGGCGGCAGCGCCCAGGGCGTGGTGATACTCGAGCTGATGTTCCCGCTGGATATCGATCCGGAACTGGTGCAAAACCTGCTGATGGACAGCTACACCGCGCACGAATCCATCCTGGATAAACCGGCGCCGTTCTTGCGCTTCAGCCAGTTGAAACCGGAAGGCATCACCTTGACCATCACCGGCTACGTCGGCAGCCCGCGCACGGTCGGGGCGATCAAGAGCGAGTTGCTGTTTGAAATTCTCAAGCGGCTGGGCGCCGCCGGCATTGAACTGGCGAAACCGCCCCCTACCCCGTAACACCCATCCGTAGGAGCTGCCGAAGGCTGCGATCTTTTGATCCTGATTTTTAAAACAAGAGCAAAAGATCGCAGCCTTCGGCAGCTCCTACAGGTTTATCAGTGGGCGATGCACACTGACTTGAGCTCGGTGTAGGCCTCGATCACCGCGCGACCGAACTCACGCCCCATGCCCGATTGCTTGACGCCACCGAACGGCATCGCCGGGTCGAGCAGTACGTGGGCGTTGACCCATACGGTACCGGCTTCGATACGTGGCACCAGGTTCATGGCTTTGCCCAGGTCGTTGGTCCACAGGCTGGCGGCCAGGCCGTAGCGGTTGTCGTTGGCCAGTTCGATCACGGCGTCTTCGTCGTCGAATGGCATCACGCCCAGCACCGGGCCGAACACTTCTTCGCGGGCCACGGCCATGCTGTGGTCGATGTCCGCCAGAATGGTCGGCTGCACGAAGAAACCATCGCCCTCCAGCAACTCACCGCCAGTCACCACCCGTGCACCTTCCTGGCGGGCCAGTTCGATGTGCTTGAGCACGCTTTGTTGTTGCTTGCGCGACACCAGCGGGTTGATCGCCGCGTCACCGTTCATGCCCGCGCCAATCGGCATCGCCGAGACCGCGGCGGCCAAGGCCTCGACGAATTTGTCGTGGATCGAACGGTGCACATAGAAGCGCGATGCCGCGGCGCAGACCTGGCCGTTGTTCAGCAAGCCACCGAGGATCGCGCCTTGCACGGCTTTTTCGATGTCGGCATCGGCAAGCACGATCATCGGGTTCTTGCCGCCCAGTTCCAGGGAGAAGCGCGTCATGTTTTCCATGCACGCCACGCCGACGCTCTTGCCCACGGCGGTGGAACCGGTGAACGACACCTTGCTTACCAGAGGATGCTGGGTCAACACACCGCCAACGGAAGCACCGCCACCGGTGACTACGTTGAATACACCGGCCGGGATGCCCGCGTCCAGCGCCAGTTCAGCCAGGCGCATGGCGGTCAACGGGGTTTCCATCGCCGGCTTGATGATGACGGTACAACCAGTGGCCAGGGCCGGCATCAGCTTCCAGGCGGCGATCAGCAGCGGGAAGTTCCACGGCACGATGCCAACCACCACGCCCACCGGCTCACGTTTGGTGAACGCGGTAAATTTGGCGCCCGGTGGCAGCGGGATCGACACGTCGAAGGTCTGCCCTTCGATCTTGGTCGCCCAGCCGGACATGTAGCGCATGAATTCCACAGTGGCGTTCAGGTCCAGCGCGCGGGCCATGTTGATCGATTTGCCCTGGCTCAGTGTTTCCAGCTGGGCCAGTTCTTCGGCGTGTTCTTCGACCAGGCGGGTGAAGTTCAGCAGGATGCGCTCACGGTCGGCCGGGCGCAGGCTCGACCACACGCCGGATTTGAACGCCTTGTGCGACGACTGTACGGCGCGCTCGACGATCTCCAGCGGCGCATCCAGGGTTTCGCACAGGGTTTGCCCGGTCGCCGGGTTGACCACGGCGATGCTGTCGCCCTCGGCAAACACCCACTGGCCGTCAATGAAGCAGCCGTGACGGCGCTCAAGGAATGCAGCCACCTGGGGCAGGATTTCAACGTTGCTCATAAATCACCTTTCATTCAGGTGCAGGAGCCGACTCAAGGCCGTCTTCGCTGGCAAGCCAGCTCCCACAGGGGTTGGTGGTTGTCAGGCGGAAATTCGACTGATCAGTGTTGTTCTTTGAGGAAGCACGCGACCGCCTGACGGTCGTCGGCGGATGCAAGGCCCATGTACGGCATGTAGGTGCCCGGCACGTAGGCCTGGGGCTGAGTGATCAATTGCGTGATGTTCTCGGCTTGCCAGCTGACGTCTTTGTCGCGCATGGCCTGTGAGTAGCTGAACCCTGGGAGCGAGCCGGACTTGCGCCCGTACACGCCGAACAGGTTCGGCCCCATCATCCCGGTCGTACCCTTGGTCACCGCGTGGCAGACACTGCACTCAGTGGCAAACACTTCGGCACCACGCTGGGTATCCGTGGCGCACTCGGCGGCAGACACCGCCTGAACCAGGGTGAAGGACAGCAAGCCGATGAGGGGCAAACGCAGCGAAGTGAACATAAGAAAACGCCCTTGAAAATCCACGCGCTCGCCGGCAGGCGAACGCCAACATCAAAAAATGCCGAGGCCAGGGTGCTTCGGCAGCTTGGTGGGGATTGTCGGTGGTCGCCGGCACGCAGGTTTTGCCCTGCGTGCCAGTTATGTTGGCGGGGCTGCCAATCCGGACAATCTGGCATGCACAACCAACTAATTGGCAAACAGGGAAAAGGGCAAACGAAAGCCGCGACTTAGTATCCGGGCAGACCGCAAACCTGCGCTCAAGAACAAGAACGGATGCCACACCATGCTCAAGTCCCCCTTGCTTCGTCTCTCGACGCTCGCGCTGATGATCAGCGCCGGCCAGGCCAATGCCTATGAGCTGTACGCCGATGACGACAGCCATCTGAACGCCACCCTCGAAGCCGCGTTCGGCATTTTCCACAGCCAGGAAAACTACGCCCTGTCCGGCCGTCTCGACGAAGGTTCCTCGTCGTGGCGTGAGGGCTACATCAAATACGGTTTGAGTTTCGACAAGGGCCTGGGCGGTGCGGGCACGGCTTACGGCGCGGGCAACCTGCTCAGCTCCGGCACCTGGGGCGACGGCGATGCCGCCGGTTTCAGCGATGGCTCGGAACGCACCACCAAGTTCGAAGACGCCTACCTTGGCTGGCGTTCGGCCGATCTGTTCAGCGCCTTGGGCAGTGACGGCGTCGACCTGTCCTTCGGCCGCCAGAACATCGTGGTCGGTGATGGCTTCCTGATCGACGGCGACGCCCTGAACATGGGCAAGGGCCTGGCCGACGGCGAGTTCAACCGTGGCGGCGCCTACTACCTGGCCGCTCGCAAAGCCTTCGACGAAACCGCCGTATTGCGTCTGGGTGGCAAGGAAGGCTGGCGCAGCGACCTGATGTGGCTCAAGTCCGACAACCGCGCCCAGGCCAAGACCGAAATGTACGTCGGCACCCTGGAGCACGTGGCCGAGGCCGGCACGGTGGGCCTGACCTACATCAAGACCACCGACATCGACGAGCAGTACGCCTCGCCGATCCAGCTTGAACGCGACGGCATGAAGACCTACAGCGTGCGCGCGGCGGGCAATGCCGGGGTGAAAGACCTGTTCCTGTCCGGCGAATACGCCAAGCAGGACAAACCCCACGCCGCCACCGAAGACGCCTGGTACCTGGAAGCCGGCTGGACCTTCTCCGACGCGATCTGGACCCCGAACGTCAGCTACCGCTACAGCCGCTTCTCGGAAGGCTACGACACCTTGTTCTACGGCATGAGCCGCGGCTATGGCACCTGGTTCCAGGGTGAAGTGGCGGGCAACTACGCCGGGCCGTTCAACAGCAACTCGCGGATTCAGAACGTCGGGCTGAAAGTCTCGCCGCTGGAAAACCTGAACCTGGGCGCGCTGTACTTCAACTTCGACACCATCGACCGCAGCCTGGGCAATACCGACGGCCACGAAGTCGACCTGTATGCCGAATGGCACGTCAACGACCACCTGACCGTGATGCCGCTGGTGGGCATCTACCAGCCGGACAAGAGCGCCGAAAACGGCGGCACGCAACTGGGCAACAACGACCGGAACGTCTACGCCCAACTGCTGTTCGTCACCGGTTTCTAACCTCGGTCGTGGGCAATGGCGGCGTCATTGCCCACGTGGAAAAAGGTATTTCCAATGCACAAAAAACTCCTGACGATCCAGAGCAAGATCGCCCTCCTCGCCGGGCTCTGCCTGCTGCTGGTCGTCGGCTTGTTGATGGGTTTGTCGCTCTATCAGACCCACAAGAGCAGCCAGCAGGTTGCGCAAGCCAGCGGCGACATGCTCGCCAATGCGGCCAGGGAACACATGCAGGCCCTGGGCACAGTGCAAGCCATGCAAGTGCAACGCACCTTCATGCAGACCCACGAATATGGCCAGGGGTTATCGCGCTACCTGTTGTACCTGCGACAGCTGCAACAGCAGGGCAGCCTGACCCGCCCGCAACTGCGCCGGGAGCTGAGCACCCAGCTTCACCAGGCCCTGATCGACAAGCCCGACCTGCTCGGGCTTTATGTCATTTTCGAACCCGGCGGGCTTGACGGCGACGACGCCGCTTTCGCCCACCAGGCGGACATTGGCAGCAATGAAACCGGGCGCTTCGCCCTGTATTGGGTGCAGAGCAAACCCGGCGAACTGCAAGCGGTGATCGGCGACGAAGGCCTGCTCGCCAACACCGAGCCGGGGCCCAGCGGCGCGCCCTACAACGCCTTCTATACCTGCGCTCGCGACACCCGTCAGGCCTGTGTGCTCGAGCCTTATTTCGACGAGGCGTCCGGCAGCCGCAAACTGGTGACCAGCGTGGCCTTCCCGTTGCTGGAAAACGGCAAGGTGATCGCCGTGGTCGGGCTCGACATCAACCTCGCCGCCCTGCAACAGAACAGCCAGGCCAGCGCCCGTGAGTTGTTCGAAGGCAACGGTCAGATCAGCATCGTCAGCCCGCGCGGGGTGATCTCCGCCGACAGCCAGGACGTCAGCCGTCTCGGCCAGCCGATGGACAACGCCGAGGTGATGGACGCCTTGCGCCAGGGCAACCCCAAAGTGTTTGTCGACGCCCGGCAGATCAAGGTGCTAGAGCCGCTGTCACCGATTGCCGGCGCCGTGCCGTGGGGCGTGTTGGTCGGCGTGCCGCAAGAGGTTTTGCTGGCGCCGGTGACCACCTTGCAGAAGGAACTCGACGCCCAGGGCGTGCAAAGCACCGCGCTGGAATTGCTGCTCGGTGGCGGTTCGGCCCTGCTCGGCCTGCTGTTGATCGGGTACACGGCGCGGCGCATTACCCGGCCGCTGCAAGTGCTGACCCGCGTGATGGAGGATATCTCCCTCGGCGAAGGCGACCTGACCCGGCGCCTGCAGGTGCAATCGCGGGATGAAATCGGTCAACTGGCGACCGCCTTCAACCGCTTTGTCGAACGCATCCACCAGTCGATGCGCGAGGTGTCCTCGGCGGCCCTCGGTGTCAATGAAGGGGCGCGGCGCGTGCTGAATGCATCGAACGCTTCGCTGAGCAATTTCGACGATCAATCCACCCGCACCAGCAGCGTGGCGGCGGCGATCAACCAGTTGGGCGCGGCCGCCCAGGAGATCGCCCACAACGCCAGCGATGCCTCGCACCAGGCGTCCGGTGCCCGGCAACAGGCCGAGGACGGACGCCAGGTGGTGCAACGCACGATCGAGGTGATGAACGAACTGTCGGGCAAGATCAGTGCCTCGTGCGCCAACATCGAAGTGCTCAACGACAAGACCGTGAACATCGGGCAGATCCTCGAAGTGATCAAGGGCATCTCCCAGCAGACCAACCTGCTGGCACTCAACGCGGCCATCGAAGCGGCGCGGGCCGGTGAAGCGGGTCGTGGCTTTGCGGTAGTGGCGGACGAAGTGCGCAGCCTGGCCGGACGCACCCAGGCCTCGGCGCTGGAGATCCAGCAGATGATCGAGGAGCTGCAAGTGGGCGCACGGGAATCGGTCACCACCATGACCGAGAGCCAGCGCCACAGCGAAGAAAGCGTCACCATCGCCAACCTCGCCGGCTCCCGCCTGGGCAGCGTGACCCAGCGCATCGGCGAGATCGACAACGTCAACCAGTCCGTGGCCGCCGCCACGGAAGAACAGACGGCGGTGGTCGAGGCCCTTAATGTCGACATCACCCGGATCAACAGCCTGAACCAGCAAGGGGTGGAGAACCTGCAAGCAACGTTGCGCGCCTGTACCGAGCTGGAGCAACAGGCCGGGCGGTTGAATCAGTTGGTGGGGAGTTTTCGTATCTGAGATTTGGGTTGCCTGACACGCAGCCATCGCGGGCAAGCCCGCTCCCACACTGGATTTTTGGCGTACTCACTTCTTGTGTTCACCAGAGATCCCTGTGGGAGCGGGCTTGCCCGCGAAGAGGCCAGCACATCCAACATCATCATCGACTGACACTCCGCCTTCGCGAGCAAGCCCGCTCCCACATCTGGATTTTCTGCCACACACAATTTTCAGGTGCACCACAGATCCCCTGTGGGAGCGAGCCTGCTCGCGATGAAGCCAGCACAGCCAACATCACCGTCGCCTGACACCCCGCCTTCGCGAGCAAGCCCGCTCCCACATTTGGATTTTCTGCCACACACAATTTCCAGGTGCACCACAGATCCCCTGTGGGAGCGAGCCTGCTCGCGATGAGCCCAGCACATCCAACATCACCGTCGCCTGACACCCCGCCTTCGCGAGCAAGCCCGCTCCCACATTTGGATCTCTGCCATACACAAATCTTGTGTTTACCAGAGAACCCTGTGGGAGCGGGCTTGCCCGCGAAGAGGCCAGCACAGCCAACATCCATGTCGACTAACTAAACATTGGGAAGATCCATCCTGTAACCCGCACCCGGCGCTCCTTCATGCAGCGCCACTTGAAGGTTCGAATACAGGGCATTCGCCTCAGCAGTGGTGATTGATCTCGAACAATCACGCAGTACAACCCGTAGCAGCACATTCTCCTGGCCCGGCAGCAATCCGAGGCGATCAATGGCCTGCGCAGGCAGTTCCGTGAACGCCCAACGCCCTTTGATCTGCATTTCCTCGATCCAGTCTGAACAATCGCCAGCAGCCTGCAGCATCCTTTCAGTCAACACCTCCTCGCTTAGCCCCGGCGTTACCGCCAACGAAATATCACGCGTAATCGAAGGCAAACGAGAAACCGCGCTCCACGGATTCAGATCGTGCATCTGTGCCTGTACCCGTTCGTTCTGATCGCGCAGCAAACGAATATCAGGGATACCTTTTCGCAGCATTGTCAGGCGATCCAACCCCATTCCCAGCGCCAGTCCTCCATGACGCAAAGGATCGATCTTCAGTCGCTCCAACAACGATTTGGCAATTCGACCGCACTCCAGAACCTCTACCGGGACGCCGTCATTCAACAGATTTACTTCGATCCCGCCCTCAGTGTAGTGATGCGGACTATCACTGTAGATCCAAGGCATATCAGGCACGGCAGAATTGAGGATATCGCCGACCAGGCAAAGCAGATTCTCATGCGTCGACAAATCAGGATCACCGAGCACCCAGATATCCATCTGATGTGGCTCCGCGCAATGCCAACGGTCCCGGCTGTCGCGCCGAAAAGTGATACCAGGCGCCGCCAATAATATTGACTGTCCTGGCTGACGTAGCTTGGCCGCTCGCTGAAGCGCAGACGGAATTTGGCTAGTGGTTTGCGTCCGTAACAGAGACCACTCGTCAACCCATCGAGTGTGTGCACTCCCAAGCGTAATCTCAGATGGGTCATAACCAAGCAATCCGTAGTTTTCTTCAGCGGAGACAATCCTCGGGCCCGTTTGCATTTGCGCTTGTGGCCAGCCTTTATCCGTTATCCCCTGAAGGACCTCCTTCAGCAATAATCGAATGGCGTGATCGGGTGCAGCGGGTTCTGTTAGATCAGCCAGCAAAAGGGCTTGTTTGAGCCCTATGTCCGTAATGGTTCGCTTTGAAGACATCTCCATATTTTTTCTGCCCTGAATTCCGGATACACAGAACCGGCACAGTACACAGACATGGACAGGTATAGCCGCAGCACCAGAAAAATCAGATCGGACTGACAGCCATGTCTTACCCCGCATATGGAGCGCAAAAGTCCCACCCAAATCTGGCACCCACAACCAACCACATGGCACACACGCACACCTGCCGCGCCACACCCCCGGCGTAGTATCGAAGCCGACCTCTGGGGCACAACCCGCTCCAACGTGCCCTGCAATGCAACGCTGAACCCCTCCACATCTCACTAAAACAATAAATCGGCCTTCGGGTCGCGGGAGATTTCTGTGCTCAAGAAAAGTGCGCTGGGCTGGCCAAAGATTGCCGGCCTCGGAATTGCGTTGGTGGTGGCCGGGCAGTTTTCCGGCTGGAACTTCGGGCTGGCGGCCGGTGGCTGGTTGAACATGCTGATCGCCACGTTGTTGATGGCCCTGCTCTGCGGCGGCCTGGCCTTGTGCGTGGCGGAACTGTCCACGGCGTTGCCCAGCGCTGGCGGCGTGTTCGTGTATGCGCAAAGTGCGTTCGGGCCGTTCGTGGGTTATCTGGTCGGCGTCGCCTGTGCCTTGGCGCTGACCATCGGCACCGGGGCGGCGGCGACGTTCATCTGCGCCTACACCGAATCGATTTTCGGCCTCGGTGGCTGGCCGGTGAAGATCGCCCTGTTCGCGGTGATCATCGGCATCCACATGCGCGGCGTCGGTGAGGCCATGGGCCTGACCTTCATCGCCGGCATCATCGCCGTGGTCGCCCTGCTCACCTTCGGCGTGGCCATGGCGCCCCATGTCGAACTGGCCAACTTGCTGAAACTGCCCGCCAACGTCGCGACACCCGTGAGCCTCGGCGGCATCTTCGCCTGCGTACCCTTCGCGATCTGGTTGTTCATCACGGTCGAGCAAACCGGTTCGGCAGCCGAGGAGGCGCACAACCCCGGCCGCACCATGCCACGGGGCATTCTGGCGGCAATCGGCACCTTGCTGGTGACGGCGCTGGTGGTGCTGGTCTGCGCACCCGGTGCCGGTGGCGTCGAGCTGGTCGGTTCGGCAGGCGATCCGCTGTACGCCGCGATGTCCAGCGGCAGCGCCTTCGGTGACGGCTCCTGGCTGGCCAAGGTGATTGGCTGCGGCGCGGTGTTCGGCCTGATCGCTACCTTCTTTTCGCTGGTGTTCGCCGCGTCCCGGCAGTTGTTCGCCATGGCCCGCGACGGCCTGTTCCCGCAATGGCTGGGCAAGACCGGCAAACGCGGCACGCCCTGGCCGGCGCTGTTGCTGATCGGCGCCATCGGCCTGCCGCTGTCCGAAGTGGACCCGGCCACGGTGATGCTCGCGGTCGTGCTGCTGCTCAACGTTGGCTACCTGTTCATCTTCGCCGCGTACCTGCGCATCAAGACCCGCCAGCCTGACCTGCCACGGCCCTTCACCTTGCCCGGCGGCAAACTGGTTGCCTGGCTGGGCCTGGCCCTGACGCTGGTGGTGATCGCCGCCTGCTTCCAGCTCGACCTGCTGATGCTGATCGCCCTCGCCGTGACCTTCAGCCTGTGCATTTTCAACTATCTGCTGCGCAACCGTCGCGCCACCGTCATTGAGGTTCCGGACCATGCCTGAAGACACTCTGCTGCAACGCCGCCATCGCGTACTGGGCAGCGCCTCACCGCTGTTCTACGACAAACCCTTGCACCTGGTGCGCGGCGAAGGTGTCTGGCTGTTCGACGTCGACGGTCGTCGCTACCTCGACGTCTACAACAACGTGCCCTGCGTCGGTCACTGCAACCCTCACGTGACCGAGGCCATGCACCGCCAGGCCACTACGCTGAACATCCACACCCGCTACCTCGACGAGCAAGTGGTGCGCTACGCCGAACGCCTGACCGCGACCTTCGGCGAGTCGCTGGACACCGCGATGTTCACCTGCACCGGCAGCGAGGCCAATGAGCTGGCGCTGCGTCTGGCACGCTTTGCCAGTGGCGGCACCGGCATCATCGTCAGTGACTACAACTACCACGGCAACTCGGCGTCGCTGGCGCAAGTCACCACCGCCCTGCCCTCGCCGGAACCCTTCGCCGCCCATGCCCGCGCCGTGCCGATTCCATGCCTGTACCACGCGCCGGCCGGCACCACCGAGGCGCAACTGGCCGAACAATACGCGGCCAACATCGCCGCCGCGATTGCCTCGATGCAGGCCCAGGGCATTCGCCCGGCCGCGTTGCTGATCGACACCCTGTTCGCCAACGAAGGCCTGCCACGGGTGCCGGCCAGCTTCGTCAACAAGGCCGCCGCGCTGATCCGCGCCGCCGGCGGACTGTTCATCGCCGACGAAGTGCAGTCCGGCTTCGGCCGTACCGGTGATCATCTATGGGGTCATCAGGCCCACGGTGTGGTGCCGGACATCGTCACCCTCGGCAAACCCATGGGTAACGGCTATCCACTGGCCGGGTTGATCACCCACAAGGCCCTGGTCGAATCCTTCGGGCGCCACGCGATGTACTTCAACACCTTCGGTGGCTCGCCCGTGGCGGCGGCGGTCGGCATGGCGGTGCTGGACGTGATCGAACAACAGCAACTGCTGAAAAACGCGCAAGACGTCGGCGCTTACGTGCAACAACGCCTGCAAGCGCTGGCCGCCAGGCACTCGATCATCGGCGACGTGCGCGGCAAGGGCCTGTTCTTCGCCATGGAATTGGTGCGCGACCACGCCAGCAAGGAGCCAGCCGGCCTGGAGGCACGCAAGGTGGTCAACGACATGCGCGAGAACGGCGTGCTGATCAGCAAGATCGGCGCCGGCGACAACATTCTGAAGCTACGACCGCCGCTGGTGTTCGGCCGCGATCACGCCGACCTGTTTGTCGACACCCTGGACCACGCCCTGAGCGCGATTTGAGGCCCTGCCATGACTGAATTCCACACCCTGTCACACGACCAGCAAGTGGCCCGCCTGCACGAACTGGCGCGCCATGCCCTGCAACAATGGGACGGCGAGTTCGCCGACATTGAACTGGTGAAGTTTCGCGAGAACGCGGTGTTCTCCGCCCACCGCCACGATGGTCAGCGGGTCGCCTTGCGCATCCACCGCAATGGCTATCACGGCGAAGCCGCGCTGCGTTCCGAGCTGCAATGGATGGAGGCACTGGCCGGCGCCGGCATCACCGTGCCGCAGATCATCCGTGCGCAGAATCAAAGCCATCTGGTCGAAGTCACCCATCAAGCCATTGGCGAACCGCGCCACATCGACATGCTCGCCTGGCTGCCGGGCGCCACCGCCGGTACCTCGGAGAACGGGGTGCAGGCCGATACCGAAATCGATTTTCTGTTCCGCGAGGCCGGCGCGATTGCCGCGCGCATTCACCTGCATTCGGCGGATTGGCAGCAGCCGGACGAGTTTGTCCGGCACGCCTGGGATGAAGAAGGCTTGATCGGCGTCAATCCGTTCTGGGGGCGTTTCTGGGAGCTGGAACAACTCAGCGATGAGCAGCGGGATTTGCTGCAACAGGCTCGGCGCACGGCACGCAAGGACTTGCGTCAGTACGGTCGGCACCTGGGCAACTTCGGCATGATCCACGCCGACCTGGTGCCCGAGAATCTGCTCATCGAAGGCCCGCGCTTGCGCCTGATCGACTTCGACGATGCCGGGTTTGGCTGGCACATGTTCGAGTTGGCCACGGCGCTGTACTTCTGCCTGGATGACCCGCGCTACGAGCAGATCAAGGCCGCGCTGCTCGACGGCTACCACGCGGTCAAGCCGCTGACCGAGGCGGATCGCAAGACCCTGGCGCTGTTCCTGATGCTGCGTGGCACCACGTACCTGGGCTGGATTCACACCCGCCAGGGCACGCCGACGGCGATTGAAATGGCGCCGATGCTGATTGAGCGGGCTTGTTTGTTGGCTCGGGAGTATTTGCAGGTCTGATAGACCGCCTTCGCGAGCAGGCTCGCTCCCACAAGGGATTTTCAGTGAACTCAGAACTTGTGTTCGACGACGATCCACTGTGGGAGCGGGCTTGCCCGCGAAGAGGCCATCACTTCCAACATCAATGTTGACTGACACACCGCTTTCGCGAGCAAGCCCGCTCCCACAGTGTTCGTGGTTAGGCGGGGCGATCGACCTGATCCAAAGCCCGATTCACCGCCAACTCCCCCAGCATGATCACTTGCGCGATGCCCAGCAGGGTGTTGCGGTGCGTGCCTTCCAGGAAGCCCGCCAGGTCATTGGCCATGACACTCGCCGAGGCCAGCGATTCGCAGGCGTGGGCCAGCAGGGTTTCGGTGTCGATTTGCGGGTTGATGGTGAACATCGAGGAGGGTTTGTGCGGGGTGGCCATGATGTGCAGGGCCGGGTTGGGACAAGCGTCGTCTTGCGGTGGATCAGGGGTAACCTTCAACATCGTTCGGTCTCCAGAACTGGAGCCGTCACCGATTCGCTGCTAAACGAATGTAGGGTGGCGGCTGTACGCAGGTTAGCAGACCGGGGAGACACGAAACCGGCGCGCCCGAGGGCGCCCTGCGCACAGCTGCCATCAAGTGCAGGGATGGGGAATACCTGACTGTGTGGACTGCCAATGCGCCTCGTGTCACCACGGGCTGCTAAACCCGATCACTGGAAATCAGTGACGCGAATCAAGTTACCGATGGACCTCAAGGCGCACAAGCCGGCGGATTCTGGCGTAGCTGTAGGCAATGCCGCAAGGTGTTGTAGCTTGCAGGAAGTTACTCCTACAGCCGCTAAACAAGCATTCCAAACTGGCACCGCCATCGCGAGCAAGCTCGCTCCCACAGGGACTTTCAGCGAACGCAACATCTGTGTTCGACTCAGATCCACTGTGGGAGCGAGCTTGCTCGCGATTGAACGATAACGCGGTCTATCAGCAATGTGCGCCGGCATGTTCCAGGCGATGGAACAGGCGGTTGAAATACACCAGGCTGTCGCGTGGTTCGCGCACCCCGACCTTCGTCAGCTCCACGAACATCACCGAGTGCGAGCCCACTTCCTTGCACTCGCTGATGCGCCCTTCCAACTGTACCAGGGCATCGCGCAGCACCGGCACGTCGGCCGCGCCGTCGTCCCACAGGTCCCAGGCGAAACGTTCGGCCATCGGCACCTTCGTCATGCCGGCGAAGTGTCGGGCCAGCTCTTCCTGTTCACCACACAGCACGTTGACGCACAGGTGGCCGTTGGTGCGGAACACGTCGTGGGTGGCGCTGTTGCGGTTGACGCACACCAGCACGGTGGGCGGCGAGTCGGTCACCGAGCACACGGCGCTGGCGGTGATGCCGCAGCGCCCGCCGGGGCCGTTGGTGGTGATGATGTTCACCGCCGCAGGCAGCTGCGCCATGGCGTTGCGAAAGTCGATTTGCTGCTGGCTCAGGTCGGCCATGTCGATGCCCCTTCCTTCAGGAGGACCGCCATCTTGCGGCCCGTAGGTGATGGAACAAGACTAAGGCTGCGGGCGCGGCACAACCATTCTGACGATCCCCATGGCGGGGTTGGGTTTCCGCTAGTCGACTAGGTGGTTTCTTTATCGCAAGGGCCGGCCACAGTGGGTATTCTGCTTACTGGCTCCAGAAAGACGAGCCGATGCGTGCCGCGCGTTCGCGTGCGAAAACAATAATTAGAAAACTTTCGTGGCAGCCCCCGATGGATACCCGCAAACCGATTGTTTATATCGTTGACGACGACAAGGACCTGCGCACTTCGCTGGCGTGGTTGCTGGAGTCGGTCAGCGTACAGGCGCAATGCTTTGCCGGCGCCGAAGAGTTCCTCAGCCAGTACGACCCCAGGCAGCCCGCCTGCCTGGTGCTCGACGTGCGCATGCCGGAGACCAGCGGTTTCCAGTTGCAGGAAATCCTCAACCAGCGCGGCAGCACCTTGCCGACCATCTTCGTCTCGGCCCATGGTGACATTCCGATGTCGGTCACGGCGATGAAGAACGGCGCGCTGGACTTCGTCGAGAAGCCCTACAACCCGCAACAGATGATCGACCGCATCCAGGCCGCGCTGAAGACCGCCGTGCACGCCCAGGCCGATCAGCAACAGCGTCAGAACCTGCAGGGCAAACTGGCGTTGCTGACCAGCCGTGAGCGGGAAGTGTTGATGCTGGTGATCGATGGCAAGGCCAGCAAGGTGATCGCGCGGGAGCTGAACATCAGCGTGAAGACCGTTGACGTGCACCGCACCAAGATCAAGGAAAAGATGGGCGTGACCAGCATCGCCATGCTGGTGCGCGAGGTGCTGCATTTGCCGGTGGATGAGCCGGTGCGGCATTGATCATTCTGTATTCGCCGCTGGGGCCCCATCGCGGGCAAGCTCGCTCCCACAGGTTGATCCCGGCCGTACACAGGCTTTGTGTTCACTGGAGATCCACTGTGGGAGCGGGCTTGCTCGCGATGAGGCCGGCACATCCGAAATTGAAGGCGACTGACACGACGCCATCGCGAGCAAGCTCGCTCCCACATTTTTTGATCCCGGTCGTACACAGATTTTGTGTTCACCGCAGATCCACTGTGGGAGCGGGCTTGCCCGCGATGAGGCCGGTACATTCAACATTGATGGTGGGTGTCAGGTGTGGCTATAGCGCTTGCGATAAGCACCCGGTGACACGCCGAAGCGCGATTTGAAGGCCGACGAGAAGTAGCTCGAATCCGAGAAGCCCCAGGCATAACACAGTGCCGACAGCTTCTGCTCGACATCGGCGCGGCGCAGGTTTTCCGCGCAGAAGTCCAGGCGACGGTGCTTGATGTACTGCGCCACCACCAGCCCGCGCTTGGAGAACATCCGGTACAGGCCGCGCACGGAAATCCCGACTTCACGGGCGATCAGCTCGGGGCACAGTTCTTCGTCGCTCAGATGTGCGTCGATGAACGCGATGATCTTGCGGAACTGCCGCTCATGGGGATCGGCCGCGCTGTCCCGGGCGCTGATGCCCGGCAGCAACAAACTGGCCAGGGCATCGAGCACGGCCTCGCTTTCCTGCATGTCCAGCCCTTCCTGCTGGCGAGTCTCCAGCACCAGCCTGTTGGCCATCGCCGCCAGGGGGTTGCTGGCCGCGATGCGCGTGGCGCAGTTGACGGCATTGAAGTGCGAACCACGCTCGACCACCTGACGCGGAAGAATCAGCGACAGCTGTCGGCAATCGTCGTGGTAGGTCATGTCGCTCGGACGGCTGGCGTCGATCAGCGCGATGTCGCCACAACCCAGTTGCGCGCGGTTATCGCCCTGCTCCAGCTGTGAACTGCCACGCATCTGGAACACTGCGTAGTAGTGGCCGTCGCTGCTGGTGCTGACGTCCTTGCTGGTGCGATACAAATGCACGTGCGCCATGTCGACCACACTGAGGTTGATCGCACCGCTGCGAAATTCCGCCAGTTCGCCGTAGAAATCAGTGTCCAGCGCCCGCGCGTCGAAACGCCCGCAGGCCTGGTTCACCTGGCTCAACCAACTTTCGAACGCCTCGTTGCGCACCGTCGATGCTGTAATCATGTCCGCAAAGCCTCACGTTTTTTGTTGTTATTTTTCGACCGCTTCATCGAGCGGTTCGTCAAACCGTTGTTTCTGTAGCCATCGCCTCCCTCGACGGCCGCCGGGCGCCCATTCAACAGGCTCCGGCGCATGCTTTCCAGCCTTCCCGAGGCTTAAATGTCCAATACCAGACGAGCGGAAAGCGCCCGTGACACACAGGCGCAGATCTGCTTGTTGGACGCCTTTTCCTTGTTCGACAGGCAGTTGTCGCGGTGCTCCGGTACGCCGTCCAGCACTTCGACTATGCAGGTGCCGCAAATGCCCTCACGGCATTCGGTGTCGATGTCGCAACCGTGGGCCTGCAGCACATCGACCAGGCTGGCGTCGGCCGGCACGTGCAGCACCACGCCGGAACTGGCCAGCTCCACTTCGAAACCGCCGGCCGGGGCGCTGTTGGCCGCCGGGTCCGCCGCGAAGTGTTCGAGGTGGATGGCCTCATCCGGGCGACTGCGCGAAGCCACTGCCACCACGGTGTTCATGAAGGGTGCCGGGCCGCAGGTGTAGATGTGGGCAGCGCTGTCGGCACGCTCCAGGCATGCGCTCAATGCGCCGTCCAGGTCCGCGGGTTCCACGCCGTAGTGAAACTCCACGTGATCGGCAAAACGGGTCGCCAACAGCTCGGTAAACGCGGCGTACTGCGCCGAACGGGCGAAATAATGCAGGCGATACGGCTGGCCGCTTTCCGCCAGTTTGTAGGCCATGCTCAGCAGCGGCGTGACACCGATACCGGCGGCGAACAACAGGTGTTCGCCGGCACTTTCATCGAGACGGAACAGGTTGCGCGGCGCGCCCATTTCCAGCTCCATGCCCTCCTCGACCTGCTCGTGCAACGCCAGCGAACCGCCGCGCGACTGCGCTTCTTTCTTCACCGCCACCAGGTACGCACGGCGATCCTGCGGCGGGCTGCACAGCGAATACTGGCGGGTCACCCCGGTCGGCCCGGTCAGGTCGACGTGGGCACCCGGTTCATAGGTGTCGAGCGGCTGGCCGTCACTGCGCACGAGGCGAAAGGAGCGGATATCCAGCGCTTCGTCGACGATCCTTTCGATCTTCACCTTCATCATTGCATCACCTGAATATTTATTTTTTCGTTTAACACAACACCTGTAGGAGCTGCCGAAGGCTGCGATCTTTTGATTTTGTTTTTTAAAATCAAGATCAAAAGATCGCAGCCTTCGGCAGCTCCTACAGGGGGGTGTGCTGTTTAGCGCATGAACAAGCCGCCGTTGATGTCCCAGCACGCGCCCGTTACGGAGGCGGCGTTGTCGGCGATCAGCAGCAGCACGCTGTCGGCGATGAACGCTGGATCGCCGAGCGTGCCGGCCGGGATCATTTTCAGGATCTGCTCCAGACGCTCCGGCGCCACGGTTTCGCGCACCACCGGCAAGTCCAGCGGACCCGGCGAGATGCTGTTGACCGTCACCCCTTGCGGCGCCAGTTCACGGGCGAAGACCTTGGTCAGGGTCGCCACGCCGCCCTTGGCCGCCGCGTAGTGCGCGCCGGTGGCGGTACCGCCGTTCTGCCCGGCCAGGGACGCGATGTTGACGATGCGCCCGAAACCACGCTCGGCAAAGTGCGCGCCGAACACCTGGCAGGCCACGAAGGTGCCGCGCAGGTTGATCGCCATCGACTCGTCGAACTCTTCTGGCGTGATGTCCATCAGCGCCGCGACTTTCGACACGCCGGCGTTGTTCACCAGAATGTCGGTGCCGCCCCACTGCTCAACGAGCAGGTCACGGGCACGCTGGAAGTCGGCCTTGCTGCGCACATCCAGCTCGATGGCCATGGCGCTGGCGCCGCTGCCATCGAGTTGCAACGCCAGTTGCTGCACGCCATCGAGGCGCACATCCGCCAGGGCGACGCGATAACCTGCCGCGTGCAGACGGCGGGCGATGCACTCGCCCAGCCCGCGCGAAGCACCCGTTACGAGGGCTACTCGACTCATGTGGGTACCCTCACAAAAGAAAGCCGAGCGCGCTCAGGCTGTCGGTGGAGTTGATCAGGCGCACCACCTTGCGTTCCAGGGTCGGCACGCCGTCGGTGAAGCGGATGCGGTGGTTCAGGTCGGCCACGAATGGCGTGTGCACACCGCGCTTGTAGGCGTACAGCAACTGCGCGGAATTCACTTCGACGATGTCACCGGCCGCTTCCACCAGACGGAAACGCGAGACGGTGCGAATGGTTTTCGCCGCGTCCACCGCCGACGGCGAGAAGCCGGCGCTCAGGCGTTCGATGCGCAGGGCACGCATGCGTGCATCGTCGTAGGCGTAGTTGAGGGTCGCTTCGAAATCTTCGGTGTCCGGGTCGATCGGCACGATGTACTTGCCGCTGTCGCTCCACAGGGTCGCCCATTCGGCATAGTTCTTGTGGTCGAGCAGTTCGGCTTCGCGCCAGATGAATTCGATGGCCTGGGCCAAGGGACCGGTAAAACCGTTCAGGGTGTCGTGATTGCTCATTGGCTCATCATCCTTTTCCACATGTCGTAGGCACCGCGCATGCCGCCTTCGTCGGTGGCGTGGCTGACCTTGTCGCCGTTTTCAGCGGTGATTTCGCGGTTCAGGCCGCGGTTGACCAGGATCGGCGCATCGACGCCGGCATACGAGCCGCGCTGCACGCGGTCCCAGGCTTCGGCATCGTCGGGGCTGCCGAAACCGAACGGGCCCTGGAAGTGTTCGTGGATGCGCATGCGTTCGCGGTTGGCGACTTCCGGGCCGCCGTCCATGCCGAGGGCCACGTGACGGATCTCGGTTTCGGTGACCGACACCGGGCGCAGCACGCGGAAGAACGACATCGACATCGCCACGTTGGGGAACAGGTTCAGGTTGAAACCGGCGCCGTGCAGCGAACGCACGATGCGACGCACCTGATCGGCCGGCAGGGTTTTCGACAGCTCTTCGGTGACGTGGGCGAAGCGTTCCTGCAACTGTTCGGTGCCGTCGTCGTGATCCAGGTCGACGTGCTCCGGCACCATCACCATCACGCTGTGGCCGTTGCCCAGGGAGTGGGTCACGGCTTGTTCGTCGGTCATGAACGAGAGCATTTCCGAGGTTTCTTCATCCACCGACGACATGAACGACTTGTGCACGATCGGGAAGTGATAACCGTCGGTGGTGTTTTCCAGCTGGATCTTCCAGTTGCCCTTGAAGCTGAACTTGTGTTCGCCCTGGGTCTTGATCGGGTAGCCGGCGCCCTGCTTCATGAACAGGTCCATCCAGTGTCTGGCGCCGCCGAGGAAGTCTTCCAGCGGTTCGATCTCGTCGTTGTAGCTGGCGAAGACCATACCGGCGTAGCTTTCGACGCGCAGGCTGGTCAGCGGCAGTTCGGACTTTTCCAGGATGCCTTCGTAACCGTCCGGATACGGCAACGCCCGCAGCTTGCCGTCCAGGCCATAGGACCAGCTGTGGTACGGGCAGGTGAAACCGGTGGCGTTGCCCTTGTGCTTCTCGCACACGGTGGCGCCACGGTGCCGGCAACGGTTTTCCAGCACGTTGATGGTGTTTTTCTTGTCGCGCACGACGATCACCGGGCGACGGCCGATGGTGGCGGTCTTGAAGTCGCCGCTGTTGCGCACTTCGCTTTCGTGGGCCACCCACACCCAGGTGCGGTAGAAAATCTTTTCCAGCTCGGCTTCGAACAGCGCCGGATCGTTGTACAGCGAGACGTCGACGCGGTCGTGACTGACCAGGTCTTCGGGGCTTTTCGACGTTGCGATCAGCCGGTATTCATGAGTGCTCATGCGGTTCTCCTCATGGCTTCTTTTCAGATTTGGGTTGTAGAGGCTTGAAGTTGCGCACCAAAGGCGCAGACCAGCTCGTCCTGACCTTTGCGGCCGACGATTTGCAGGCCGACTTTCAATCCGCCGCAATCGAGTTCAACCGGCACCGTCAGCGCCGGGTGGCCGCTGAGGTTGAAAGGCCGCACCAGCGGGGTCATGCCGGCCACGGCCTTGCTGCCGGCGCGGGCTTCGCTGAGGGTTGGCGGCAGGCTTGGCAGCGTCGGCAGCAACAGCACGGCGAACTCTTCCAGCGCCGCATCCACCTGTTGCGTGAAGCGCGTGCGCACGGCCTCTGCCTCTGCGAGCTCTTCACGCGTAGTACGGCTGGCCGCCAGCAGGCGTGTCTCGACATCGGCGCCAATCAGGCCTTTTCCGGTGAGATGACCGAACGCGGCCCAGTTTTCAAAATTGATCACGGTCAGGCCGGCGGCGAACGCGGCTTCGAATTCGCTCAGGTGCAGATGGCTGCGACGCCAGCCGGCACGGTCGGACGCGGCACCGAGACTGGCTTGCAGATGCGCGTCACAGGCCACGTCGAGGAAGCCGACTTTCGCGCCGTCTGCGGGCAGTCCCTGCACGCCAAAGCCTGGGCAAATCACCTGCATGGCGGCGATCAGGTCGTCCATGGACCTGGCGAACGGCCCGACGCAATCGAGGCTGGACTCCAGCGGATGCGCACCGATACGGCTGACACGGCCATAGGTCGGCTTGAGCCCGGCGATACCGCAGCACGCCGCCGGCACCCGCACCGAACCTCCGGTGTCGGTGCCGATGGCGATGTCTGCCAGGCCGGCGGCGACGGCCGAGGCCGAGCCGCTGGAGGAACCACCCGGCACCCGGTCCGGCGCCTGCGGGTTCAGCGGTGTACCGGTCCAGTCGTTGATGCCGGTGACGCCGAAGGCCAGTTCATGCAGGTTGGTCTTGCCGACGATCTGCCAGCCGGCGTCGAGGATCGCGTCGACCACTTCGGCGTTTTTCGTGGCAGCGGGTGCATCGGCGAAGGCACGGCTGCCCGAGCGGGTCGGGTGGCCGGCGATGTCGATGGAGTCCTTGATGGCCACGCGCTTGCCGTTGCCACCGAGGAGGAATTCGCTGATGAAAGTACTCATGTGCCCGCTCCCAAGGTGAAGAGCTCCGTGTTGAACAGCCGTTGCGTGCGGAAATGGGCGATCAGCCAGGTGCCGTCGACGCAACGGAAATCGATGTTCAGCCGCGTGCCGAACAGCTCGCTGCGACCGTCGGCGTAGGTGGAAATCTGCTGCATGATCCACTGCCCTTGCGCCCGATCACCGTCGACCACGATCGACTCGCTGGTGAGGTAATGCAGGTTCAGTCGGAAGTGGTCCGACGGCGGCAGGTAACCGCCGACAAACGCGGCCACGGCCTCGCGCCCACGGTGCTGACCGAAGGTCTGCGCGGTCTGGCTGCCAATGCCTTCCCAGATCGCATCGATGCAGAACAGCTCAGACAATTCGCTGACATGGGTAAGCGCCCTCGGCACATCGCACAGGTCCATGTAGCGCGCCATCAAACGGCGCACTGCGCCTTCCCCTTCGAGCGTCGCCAGACGCTGCAGCAAGGCCTCGTTCATGGCTTACACCCTGGCCGCGTCAGGGATGGTCAGCGGGCGACCGATGCGCGCTTCGACCTTGGCGTAGCGCCACAGGCTGTACTCGCCCACCGGCGTGGTGCGAAACAGGTTGCAGGCGTCGATCACCGACTGGTGGCAGTCGACGTCGGCCATGATGTACACGGTCCAGGGCGAGGTGGTCGACGGGCCGACCATCAGGCGGTCGTCGTCCATGGCACCGAGCACGGTGATGCCGGGCATGGCGCCGAGGGAGCCCATCATCTGGCTGAAACCCTTCCACACGCTCAGGCCTTCGCCGGTGGGCAGGTCGAAAAAGTTCTGGGTGATGCCGATGCAGAAGACGACGCGCAACGGTTCCTGGGTAGCTTGGGACATGCTGTTGATCCTTGAAAAAGTAATGAAAAATCAGATGTAGCCCGGGAACGGCGGCACGCCGAGGAACACCGAGCCGGCGCCGTCGTACAGCCCTTCGCTGAGGAAGGCGTGCTGGGTCACCACCATCGAGTCGCGCAGGTAGCGTTGCAGCGGATGACGCAGGTAAATGGCGGTGGTCCCGGCCAGGCTGTAGGCGCTCTGC
This sequence comes from Pseudomonas sp. GW821-FHT07G06, assembly GCF_058986625.1. Lineage (NCBI taxonomy): Bacteria > Pseudomonadati > Pseudomonadota > Gammaproteobacteria > Pseudomonadales > Pseudomonadaceae > Pseudomonas > Pseudomonas sp. GW821-FHT07G06. The sequence goes on along the minus strand of NZ_JBYSVW010000013.1, from coordinate 93,172 downwards.
ACCACCTCGGCACCCGCCTGCGAGACATGGATCGCCGACAGGCGCAGCAGGCTGGTCTGCTCCGGCGTGACCGGGTGGCCGGCCAGGATCGAGTTCCACACCTGTTCGGTGGCGTTGTAGAAGAACCCCCGCGCGGCCATCAGCTTGGCTTCGGCCTTGGCGATCTCGATGCGCACGTAAGCGCGGTCGGCCATTTTCGGCGCACCGGTAATGCCGCCGGCGCCGGCCATGCGACTGATTTCGTCCAGCGCTGCACGGGCCAGGCCGAGGTTGACCACCGCCAGCACTTGCGCGGCGTAGGCGATCGACGGGTAGCGGAACAGCGGTTCGTCGATGGTGGCGGCACCGCCACGGATGAAGGTCCAGCGGTCCTCGACGAATTTGTCGGTGACACGCAGGTCATGGCTGCCGGTGCCCTTGAGGCCGACCACGTCCCAGTTCTCGACGATCTCGACCTGGCTGGCCGGGAACACCGCCGTGCGCGGTTTGCCGCCGGCCCCACTGGCGCCGATGCCGACACCCAGCAGGTCCGCGCCTTTGCTGCCGCTGGCGAACTTCCAGGTGCCGTTGACCTGCCAGCCGCCTTCCACCGTCTCGGCTGGCTGCAGCGGGAACAAGCCGCCGGCGAACACCAGGTCCGGGCTCTGGGCGTAGATTTCAGCCAGGGTTTGCGGTGGCAAGGCCGCCAGATAGACACCGGCGCTGCCGAAGCTGGCGACCCAGCCCGCCGAGCCGTCGGCTTCGGAGATGCGTTCGATCATGTGCAGGAACAGCGCCGGCGCCAGGGCGTCGCCGCCGTAGCATTTCGGCGTGGCGGCGCGATAGATGCCCAGCTGCTTGAAGCGCTCGATCATGTCCCGAGGCACGTGGGAGCCGGCGTCGAATTCTTCGCGGCGTTGGCGAACCTCATCCAGCACCTGCTCAAATAGCTGACTCTCGACCATTGGCACGACCGGTCCGGACACAGGGTCTTGTTGCGCGACAGCTGAACGCAGCATGGGCTAGTTCTCCGTTTTGATTATTGTTAGAGGGCTCCACCGCTCCTTGTAGGAGCGAGCTTGCTCGCGATGGTCGTCAACGATGACGCTGGAAACCTGGCACCCCGTGGCGCTCTCAGGCTCATCGCGAGCAAGCTCGCTCCTACAAGGGTCGGGTCGTTGCCCTTGCATTGGGGTCCAGTGTAAAAACCGCATCCGCCCGCAACTATTGGTGCGTGCAGCCTCCTCGCTAAAGAAAACCCCTAGATCCACGCCGGTTACCTCTGAGCGCATCGCGCTGTGCGAGCAGGTATAAAACGCCATACTGCAAATCTCTGCCGCCAGGGGCCGTGCGATGTACCTGCCAAAACCGAACGACTTTTTTGCCCTGATCGAAGCCATGCCGCTGTGCATCATTCTTCATGACGCGCACACCAAGGAGATTCTCTGGGCCAACGCCGCTGCCCTGGCGGCGCTGGGCTTTACCCTGGAGGAACTGACGCCGCTCAAGGCCCCGGACATGACCCGCGATGCGCCGAAGTACCGACGTTCGGTCGGCTTGCGCTGGCTCGAAGGCGCCGCGCGCACCGGGCAGCGCGCCATCGAGTGGTGCTATCGCTCCAAACAAGGGGTGGAGATTCTTTCCGAGGCGGTGGCGACCCTGGTGCACCTGGACGGTCGCGATGTGTTGATGGTGCAGTTCCGCGACATCTCCAAAGAGGACAAGGTCAAGCGCGACCTCAAGCGTTTCGAGAGCCGGCTCAAGGCCTTCATGCAGGACCTGGCCGAAGGCGTGGCGGTGCTCGGCCCCGAGGGCGACATCCGCTTTATCAGCGACTCCGGCGCGCACCTGCTCAACAGCGAAGTGCACAAGCTGATGGGCAAGAACTTCCTGGCCTGGTGCGACGACGCATCCGGCCAGCGCCTGCTGCAACAACTTGCCCATGAAACGCCGGAGCACGCGCCGTTCAACGTGCATTACAAGGTGCAGCGCCGAGATGGCGAATGGCGTTGGCATGACGCGACCTGCCGCTACATCGAGATTGAAGATGATCTGGTCGGCCATCTGCTGTTGTTCCGCGACGTCACCGAGCAGGTCCAGGCCGAGGAGGCGCGGCGGGTCAGCGAGCAGAAACTCGAGTACCTGGCGCGCTACAACGCCATGGGCGAAATGGCCGTGGCCATCGCCCATGAACTGAGCCAACCCTTGGCCGCCACCCGCAACTTCATCGAAGGCACGATGATTCGCCTGGGCAACGCGGAGGAAACCGATCAGGACGTCGCCTGGGGTTTGCAAAACGCGGTACGGCAAATCGAGCATGCCTCGGTGATCATCAAGAGCGTGCGCGACTACGTGGTCAAGCTGGAGCAATCGGAAGAGCGGGTCGACCTTAATGAGCTGCTGCGCGAAACCCGCTACTTCATCAGCCTGCGGGCCGACCCGAGCCGGGTGCGCGTGGAAATCATCGCCTCACCCGAACCGCTGATGGTGAGTTGCGAGAAGGTGCTGATCGGCCAGGTGATCCTCAACCTGGCCTTCAACGCCATCGAAGAAATGGCCGACCTGCCCGCCGAACGCCGCGTGTTGCGTATCCAGGCCAGCCGCGACAACGAGGTGGCGCTGGTGCGCATCGAAGACTGCGGCCGTGGCATCCAGGCCCAGGCGCAGGAGAAGCTGTTCGACGGATTTTTCTCCTCCAAGGTCAGCGGCAACGGCATTGGCCTGGCGCTGTGCAAGAACATCATCGGCCGCCACCGGGGCGATATCTGGGCGCAAAACCTCGAGCCCTGCGGCGCTGTTTTCAGCTTTTCCCTCCCCCTCGCTTAAAGCAAAGATCGCAGCCTGCGGCAGCTCCTACAGGGTGCGCATTGCCCTGTAGGAGCTGCCGCAGGCTGCGATCTTTTCGCTGTTCATCACGACTGGCACAGACACACAAACACTTGGCAGGCAGGGCAATTCTCCTGATCGCGGGGCACGGCAGAATCAAAGGGTAAAAATCTGCCAAAGCACCCGCGATCCGCGTTACCAACAATTCAGGAAGTTCCCCTTATGCGAACAAACAGGATCTCCGTACAGTCAGCGCTTGGCCTGAGCCTGCTTGTACTCGGTTTGAACAGTGCCCGCGCGGATTTGCCCGCCGGTACGATTGGCCAGACCGTTCTGGCGTTTCCACCCGAAGCTCACCGCGCGTTTGTCATCGACGTCGAGTTCGACAGTTTCGTCGCTGGCCGCGTGACCGTGGTCGACCCGGACCAGAAGCGCATCCTCGGCATGGTGCCGACCGGTTTTGCCGCGCCGTCGACCCTCAGCCATGACAAGAAGATTCTCTACAGTGCGGACATCTGGTATTCGCGCGGCACCCGCGGTACCCGGACCGATGTGCTGACCGCATGGGACAGTTCTACCCTGTCGCCGGCCTGGGAAGTGCTGATCCCGAACAAGCGCGCCGAATCGCTGACTCAGCGTTATGCGCTCAAGCCGAGTGGCGACGACAAGTTCGTCTATGTCTACAACTTCACGCCGTCGACCTCGGTCACTGTGGTCGATACCCAGGCCAAGGCCGTTGCCACGGAAATCGCCATCCCCGGTTGCGTGCTCAACTACCCGATCGGCAACCGCCGCTTCGCCTCGCTGTGCGGCGACGGCAGCCTGCAAGTGGTGACCCTCAACGATCAGGGCCAGGAAACCGCGCGCAGCCGGACGCCGTTCTTTGATCCGAACGCGGAAAAACTGGTAGAGCGCGCGGTCAACGTCGGCGACACCTACTACTTCACCACCACGACCGGCACCGTGCGCCCGGTGGATTTCGCCGGTGACGCGCCGAAGATCCTGCCGTCCTGGTCGCTGGTTACCGACGAAGAAAAGAAGGCCGGTTGGGCACCGGGTGGCTGGCAGTTGATGGCCGTGGCACCGAAGCTGGACCGTCTGTATGTGCTGATGCACGACGCCCACGAAGCCATGAAGTGGGAAGACCCGAGCCCGCTGATCTGGGCGTTCGACCTCAAGACCCACAAGAAGGTAGCGACCCTGGAAGCCCCGGTTCCGGTGTGGAGCATGCAGGCCACTGGCGATGACAAGCCGCTGTTGCTCGGCACCGATGTGGAAGGCGGTTTGCAGATTTTCGATCTGAAGACCAACAAGCTCACCGGCAGCATGCCAAAAGTCGCGAAGACCGCGACTCAGGTCCTGAGCTACTGAGAGGTTCGGCCATGCACACAGATCCGATCTTCATCATTGCCAGCGCCATCGCCATCGCGGTGTTGCTGGCCAGCGCCGCGACCCACAAGTTGCGCGCGCCGGCCCGCTTCGCCCGGCAACTGGCGGACTACCAACTGCTGCCCCAGGCGCTGGTGCGCCCGACGGCACGGCTGGTGCCGCTGCTGGAACTGGCCATCGCCTTTGCCCTGCTAGTGCCGATCAGCCGTGGTTACGCCGCAATAAGCGCGGCCAGCCTGTTGGCGCTGTACGCCGCCGCCATCGGCATCAACCTGTGGCGCGGTCGCGCGGACATCGACTGCGGTTGCGCCGGTCCCGACCAGGCACAGCCGCTGCGCCCGGTCCTGCTGGCGCGCAACAGCGCACTGGTGCTGCTTGCGCTGGTGGCCAGCGTGGCGCCGGTGGCCCGCGACCTCAACCTGTTCGATGGCTTCGTGACCCTGGCCGCCGCCGCAGTCGCGTTGCTCATCTACGCCGCGGCCGATGGCTTGCTGGCGAACTCCCCTCTTCTGCTCAAATTGATTGGTAGGTAATCGAAATGGAAGGCTTGATTGTTTCCAACGTTCTGCTCTGGGTGCTGCTGGTGGCCGTGGCGTTTGTCGTCATGGGCCTGGTGCGGCAGATTGGCGTGCTGCACGGGCGTCTGGCCCCGGCCGGCGCGCTGATGGTCGACAAAGGCGTGGCGGTCAATGAACCCGCGCCGCAAATCACTGCCAGCGATCGTCACGGTCGCCCGGTGAACTTCGGCTATGCCGGTGAAAAATCGCAATTGCTGTTCTTCCTCTCGCCGACCTGCCCGATCTGCAAGTCGCTGCTGCCGGCGATCAAATCCATCGCCAGGGAGCAAGCCGGCAGTCTGGACGTGGTGTTCGTCAGCGATGGCGACATGGACGCCCAGCAAGCGCTGATCCGTGAACACAAACTCGAAGACGCCACCTACGTGGTCGGCCCGCAAGTGGGCATGACCTACCAGATCGGCAAGCTGCCGTACGCCGCGCTGATCGACAAGGCCGGCACCCTGCGCGCCAAGGGCCTGGTCAACTCCCGCGAGCACCTGGACAGCCTGTTCGAAGTCGAGCACCTCAAGCACGCCACGCTGCAGCAGTACCTCAATGCCCAACCCCACACCCACGACCACAGCCACGGCCATAGCCACTGATAAGGCAGGGAGACGTTTATGAAACTGCTGGATCTGTTGTTCGAGCGCTCGACCCGCCGCGTGGCCGACACCACCTCGCGCCGCAAATTGCTGTCGCGCATGGGCTCGCTGATGGTGGCCGGCGCCGCCCTGCCCTTGCTGCTGCCGCTGGACCGTACCAGCAAGGCCCTGGCCGCGGAGCCGGCGCAGGCTGGCGACCCGGGTGATCCGAACAGCTGCGACTACTGGCGCTACTGCTCCATCGACGGCTTTCTGTGCAGCTGCTGCGGCGGATCGGTGACCTCCTGCCCGCCAGGCACCGAAGCCTCGCAAGTGACCTGGATCGGCACCTGCCGCAACCCGGCCGATGGCAAGGACTACATCATTTCGTACAACGACTGCTGCGGTAAGCAAAGCTGCGCCCAGTGCGCCTGTACCCGTAACGACAGTGAAGAACCGGCTTACCGCCCGTTCAACAACAACGATGTGAACTGGTGCCTGGCCGCCAAGTCGCACATCTACCACTGCACCGTTTCGGTGATCCGCGGCGTCGCCGTCTAAACGCGCACTTTCCGCCGGTTGCTCGGGCAACCGGCGGTTTTTTTCTGTGGCTGCTTTTCTCTTTTTTACGGCTTTGTGTGTGTGTGTGTGTACCTGTAGGAGCGAGCCTGCTCGCGAAGAACTCAAGGGCGACGCGTTAAACCAGATAGCCCGCGTTATCGTTGACGTCCTTCGCGAGCAGGCTCGCTCCTACATTGAGGTGCCAAACCGGTCATCAGCGGAGGTCTTTTTTATGCGTAGGTTGATATTGCTCGGACTCGTCTGCGCCCTGAGCGCCCCGCTCGCGTTCGCCCGGGCTATTCCCGACCCGGCGCAGGGCCATGCGCCGGGCAACGAAGCGGTGCAAAAACCGATTGCCCAGGCCGGGTACGGCGTAGGCGTCAACTATCAGCTGCAATGCGCCGGTTGCCACCTGGGCGACGGCACGGGTTCCGCCGCCAACGACACGCCGCGGATGAAAGGCTTTGTCGGCAACTTCCTGAAGGTACCGGGCGGCCGCGAATTCCTCGTGCGGGTGCCGGGCATGTCGCAGTCGGCGCTGAACAACGCGCAACTGGCGGACTTGCTTAACTGGCTGATGCGTAAAGACGGCATGGCGGGCGAAAGCCTGCCGGCCGACTATCAGCCTTACACCGCCGAAGAAGTCACGGCGCTGCGTGCCCAGACCATGCTCAACCTGCCCGGCACCCGCAGCGAGTTGATCAAGGCCATGCGCGCCCGGGGCATCGCGATCGATGACGGGATGACCGCTGGAACGATGGACTCGCCGACCGCAAATCAGTAACGTAACCGGTGCTGCTTTCGAATCCACAAAAGCGAAAAGGGAGTTTGCATCGTGACCGAAGAGACAAAACCCAAAGGACCGGCTTCGTACTTCCCGTCAATCGAGAAGAAGTATGGGCAGCCGATCAGCCATTGGCTGGACCTGCTTAAAACCGTCCGCGACAAGAAACACATGGAACTGGTGGCCTGGCTCAAGACCGAACACGGCATGGGGCATGGCCACGCCAACGCGTTGGTTGCCTATCACTTGGCAACTGCCACCTAGCGCCGGACAACGCCATGCCCGCCCCCGAATCCACCCTCCTCGACAGCTGGCACCACAATGCCCGGGCCTGGATCGACGCCATCCGCACGGGCACCATCGAAAGCCGTCTGAAGGTCACCGACCAGGCCATCCTGCTGGCGGTGCTGGGGCGCCAGCCCGAGCGGGTGCTCGACCTGGGCTGCGGCGAAGGCTGGCTGTTGCGTGCGCTGACGGACCGGGGCATCGAGGCGGTCGGTGTGGATGGCGATGCGACGCTGGTGGAAGCGGCACGGGCGGCGGGCGCTGCACCAGTGCATCTGGCGAGCTATGAACAGCTGGCAGAGGCAGCCGTCGACATCGGCCGCGACTACAACCTGATCTGCGCCAACTTCGCCCTGCTGCATCAGGACATCATCCCCCTGCTCGGCGCCATGAACAGCCTGCTCGCCCCTGGCGGCGCGCTGGTGATCCAGACGCTGCATCCGTGGGCCGTTGCGGCGGGCGACTATCAGGATGGCTGGCGGGAAGAGACCTTTGTCGGATTCAAGGGCCAGTGGCAGCCCATGCCATGGTACTTCCGTACCCTGTCCAGTTGGCTCAACGCGCTGGACATGGCGGGTTTCGTACTGGTCGGCTTGCAGGAACCGCAGCACCCGCAAAGCCCTGTACCGCAGTCGTTGCTGCTGGTGGCCGAGCCGCGGCTGTAGGAGCAAAGAGGCCGGCACATTCGACATCGATGTTGCCTGACACTCCGTCATCGCGAGCAGGCTCGCTCCCACAGGTTAAGGGGCTGTACGCACAATCTGCGAATTAACCAGGTCACTGTGGGAGCGAGCTTGCTCGCGATTGCGGTCTGGCAGTCACTACACCGGCGTCTGTCGTGCCGTCATCGCGAGCGAGCTCGCTCCCACAGGTTAAGGGGCTGTACGCAAAATCTGCGAACTAACCAGGTCACTGTGGGAGCGAGCCTGCTCGCGATAGCGATCTGGCAGTCACTACACCGGTGTCTGTCATGCCGCCTTCGCGAGCAGGCTGCTCCCACAGGTTCAGGGCTGTACGCAAAATCTGCGAACTAACCAGGTCACTGTGGGAGCGAGCCTGCTCGCGATTGCGGTCTGGCAGTCACTATACCGGTGTCTGTCATGCCGCCTTCGCGAGCAGGCTCGCTCCCACAGGTTTCAGTGGTGCATCCAGCAAAGCGTCAGGCCCATTCTTTACGCAACTGACGCGCAGCGTTGACCATGTGCACCAGCGCCGCTTCGGTTTCCGGCCAGCCGCGGGTTTTCAGGCCGCAGTCCGGGTTGACCCACAGGTGGTCGGCGGGAATGCGCCTGGCGGCCTTGCGCAGCAGGTTGGCCATTTCCGAGGCGTCCGGCACCCGTGGCGAGTGGATGTCGTACACGCCGGGGCCGATGTCGTTCGGGTAGGCGAAGGCTTCGAACGCGTCCAGCAACTCCATGTCCGAGCGCGAGGTTTCGATGGTGATCACATCGGCATCCATGGCGGCGATGGACTCGATTACATCGTTGAACTCGCTGTAGCACATGTGAGTGTGGATCTGGGTTTCGTCCCGCACACCCGAGGCGCACAGGCGGAACACTTCGGTCGCCCAGTCCAGGTAGTGCTGCCATTGCGCCTGGCGCAACGGCAAGCCTTCGCGGAACGCCGCTTCGTCGATCTGCACGATCCTGATCCCGGCGGCTTCCAGGTCCACCACTTCGTCGCGAATGGCCAGGGCCAACTGACGGGCCTGTACTTCACGGGTCACGTCTTCACGCGGGAACGACCACATCAGCATGGTCACAGGACCGGTCAGCATGCCCTTCATCACTTTGTCGGTGAGGCCTTGGGCGTAGCGGATCCACTCCACCGTCATGGCTTTCGGGCGGCTCAGGTCGCCGAAGATCACCGCCGGTTTCACGCAGCGCGAACCGTAGCTCTGCACCCAGCCAAAACGCGTGAACACATAGCCGTCGAGTTGCTCGGCGAAGTATTCGACCATGTCGTTGCGCTCGGCTTCACCGTGCACCAGCACGTCCAGGCCCAGGTTCTCCTGCACTTGCACGGCGTGGCGAATCTCGCTGTGCATGGCTTCGGTGTATTCGGCCTCGGTCAGCTTGCCTTGCTTGAACGACTGGCGCGCCAGACGGATCGACGCGGTTTGCGGGAACGAACCAATGGTAGTGGTCGGGAACAGTGGCAGGTTCAGACCGGCGCGTTGCCTGGCGATGCGCTGGGCAAACGGCGATTGACGCTGGCTATCCCTGGCGCTGATCGCGGCGACACGCGCCTGAACGGCCGGCTTGTGGATGCGTGGCGATGCAGCACGGGCCGCCTGAACGGCGCGGCTTTGGCTCAGCGCTTCAAGCACGTTCGGCGCCTCGGGCTCGTTGACCGCCTGAGCCAGTAGCGCGACCTCTTCACACTTCTGCACGGCAAACGCCAGCCAGCTTTTCAGCTCGGCATCGAGCTGGTCTTCGCGGCCCAGGTCAACCGGGCTGTGCAGCAGCGAGCAGGACGGCGCGACCCACAGGCGATCACCCAGGCGTTCGTGAGCATGCTGCAGGGTGGCCAGGGCGTTTTCCAGGTCACAGCGCCAGACGTTACGACCGTTGACCACACCCAGCGACAACACTTTATAGGCTGGCAGGCGGTCGAGAATGGTCGGGTATTGTTCAGGCGCACGCACCAGATCGATGTGCAGACCATCCACCGGCAGATTGGCGGCCAGGCCCAGGTTCTCTTCCAGGCCACCGAAATAAGTGGCGACCAGCTTCTTCAGCGGGTCGCGCTGGATCAGGTTGTAGGCGCGTTCGAAGGCGTTTTTCCAGTCCTGAGGCAGATCGAGGACCAGGATCGGCTCGTCGATTTGCACCCACTCAACGCCCTGTGCCGCCAGGCGCTGGAAGATCTGGCCGTACAGCGGCAGCAGGCGTTCGAGCAGTTCGAGCTTGTCGAACCCGGCCCCCTTGGCCTTGCCCAGCCACAAGTAGGTCAGCGGACCGATGATCACCGGCTTGACGTTATGCCCCAGTGCGCGGGCTTCTTCGACTTCTTCGAACAGTTGATCCCAGCCAAGCTGGAATTGCTGGTCGGCGCTAAACTCCGGGACCAGGTAGTGATAGTTGGTGTCGAACCACTTGGTCATTTCCTGGGCGTGGGCGCCGCCGCAGCAGCTGTCGCTCACACCGCGCGCCATGCCGAACAGGGTCTGCAGGCTGGCCTTGCCATCGTGCGGGCGGAAACGCTCCGGGATCACACCGAACATCAGCGAGTGGGTCAGGACCTGGTCGTACCAGGCGAAGTCGCCGACCGGCAACAGCTCGATCCCGGCCTTTTTCTGCAAGTCCCAGTGGGTCTTGCGCAGGTCACGGCCAACGGCGCGCAGGCCGGCTTCGTCGAGCTCGCCCTTCCAGAACGCCTCTTGGGCCTTTTTCAGTTCACGGTCGCGGCCGATGCGCGGAAATCCAAGGGAATGGGCCAATGCCATGACAATAAAACTCCATGTGGTTGATGGCGTCATTGTCGGTAGTTGAGCCCCGGTGAGACAAACTCATTTAAATCGTGATGATCACGAGTTTATTTCATGAAGATAGACGCAGGCCTTTGCGTCGAATGCGTCAAAGCGCGGCGCACTACTCCTGATAGTAATAAAGCTTGTTGATGATCACCCAGCGACCGTCCACCTTCAGTAACGACAGGTAATCGGTAAACCGTATCCCGGCGAAATCATCGATGACCTTGACCGCCGCGGCATCGCCGGTGACATCGAGACTGATCACCTGCCAAAACGGCTGCGTACCGGCAGGTGCCGGAATTTCGGCCTTGATGGCGATGACAAACTCATCCAGGGAAGCCCATTCAAGCACCTTCTGGAAGTGACCGATGATGCGACAGTCTGGATGAAAGGCCTTGCGCAACAGCGCTTCATTGGCGAAGACCATGCCCTCCACGTAATGACGCACCACCAGGTTGATCTGTTCGGTATCTATCGATTGAGTGCTCATGATTGAACCTCTGGTTGTCTTGACCGACAGTCTCCCCCAGGCTGATCAAGCAGAAAGTCTAGGCAGCGCCCGCGCAGTTGCGCGGTTTTACGACCGGAGGCGCTGAGCAGGATGCAGGTTGGGTCGCGAATCGGCCCCCCAAAAAAAGGTTCTTCACGGCACAGATTACGAAATATCTGTAGGAGCTGCCGAAGGCTGCGATCTTTTGATCTTGCTTTTACGATCTGGAGATTTCTGAAGATCAAGATCAAAAGATCGCAGCCTTCGGCAGCTCCTACAGTTTCCCGGAATTACGTGATGAACCAAAAAAGGGGACTGCCCCCTCACCACAATGGAAGTGTTTCTGCCTGATCAGATTTCCCAGATCAGGTTGACCGCCGCATAACGCCCAGGCTGAGTCATACGATCAAGACCCGCTGCGTTTTCGTCGCGGCCCTGCACGTCACCCCAGTTCCAGTACTTCTTGTCGGTGACGTTGAACAGGCCGCCGTTGATCGACACTTCCTGCGTCACCTGCCACCAGGCCGTCAGGTCGAGAGTGCCGTAGCCCGGGGTCTCGAACTGGCGGTTGATCAGCAAGTCGGCATCGCCGCTGTGGTCGACGCGGTCCTTGGACTGAACCAGGGTCCACATGACCTGGCCGCCATACACACCGCTCGGTGCATCGTAGGCCAGGCCCATGACCGCCTTGAGCGGGTCGACACTGTTGAGCGCCTCGCCGGTTTCCTCATTCTTGCCACGTGCATAGGCAATCGAACCCAGCGCACGGGTACCTGCCGGCATGAAGGCGTCCAGCTTGATGTCACCCTTGGCTTCGGCACCACGGATGGTGACCTTGCTCACGTTTTGCGACTGGAAGGTCAGCGGGATGTCGCTGGTCGGATCCGTGAAGCTGACCGTTTCGATGAAGTCCTTGTACTTGTTGTAGAACAGCGCGATGCCGAAGCTGCCCAGGTCGTAGCGACCGCGCAGGCCGGTCTCGAAGCTGTTGCTGGTTTCCGGCTTGAGGTTCGGGTTGCCGATTTGCTTGTAGCCAAATTGCGGGTTGCTGAACTCACCGTACATGTTGACCGGGTTCGGCGCGCGGAAGCCGGCAGCGTACTGGCCGTAGACGCTTTCGTGTTCGGTCAGCTGATAGGTCACGCCGAACTTCGGCGAAATGTGATCGTCGGAGAGGCGCGAGGGATCGGTGTCCGAGGGCAAACCGTTGAGGTATTCCTGGGTGACGTGCGGTGTCTGACGGTAGTAGTCGTAGCGCAGGCCCGGCAACAGGGTCCAGCGGCCGACCTCGATACTGTCCTGGACGAACAGGCCCAGGGATTCGCTGGTTGGATCCGGGAAGTCGCTGACCGGGAAGTTCTCCGTGGCCGGCACAATGGCGCCAGTGTCCAGGCGCACTTCTTGACCCGTACGCTTGTTGCTCGACTCGATGCGTTTGACTTCGGCACCATAGATCAGGTGATGCCGGGTGTCGGCGATCGCGAATTCCTTGTCGAGCTGGGTGTTCAGGCTCCACAGGCGCTCATCGTAAGTCGACTGGCGGGTGCGCACGCGGTTGACCCGCGAGACGGTCTGGCGCTGCTGATAAGTGTCCTGGTCGTTGCTGCTTTCCTGATAGTTCAACTGCCATTGCAGCTTGTCGGCCATCGCGCTGTCCAGGGCCAGGGTATGGGCCAGGCTGTAGCGGGTGCGGTCGATGCTGTCATCGGCCGTGGAGCCGAGAATCGCCGGGCTGGTCAGGGTGGCGCGGGTGACGATGTCGCTCAGCAGGTTGCTGTTGGCGTCATCCTGGTAGCGCTCGTAAGTGAACTGCAGGCGGTCGCCCTCGCCGTAGTCCCAGCCCAGTTTGGCCAGCACGTTTTCGGTGGTGTAGTTCAGCGGGTTGGCTTCGGTGCGCGATGCGCCTGCGCCACCGACGTTGCCGGCGGTGTCGGTGGACTGGCCGTCGCGGCGACCCAGGTGCAGCAGGCCGTCGACGGTACCGGTACGCCCGGCGAACGTAGCGCTGCGCTGCCAGCTGTCATCGCTGCCGTCGTAGCCGGTCTTGAAGCGCGCGTAGGTGTCGTCGCCGTCTTCGAGGTACTCGCCGGCATCCTTGGTGAGGTAGCTGACCGCACCGCCGATGGCGTCGCTGCCGTACAACGAGGACGCCGGGCCGCGGATGATTTCCACCTGCTTGATGGTGTCGAGGTCGACGTAGTTGCTGCGCACGTCCTGGAACGGGCTGAAAGCGTTGCTTTGCGGCACGCGCACGCCGTCGACCTGGGTCAGTACCCGATTGCCGTCGATGCCGCGGATGTTTGCCCCGGACAGACCGAAACGGCTGCCGGTGCCGCTGACCGAAACACCCGGCTCGTAACGCACCACATCCTTGAGGTCCTTGTCGTTCTGCTGATCGATTTCACGCTCGCTGTGCACCGACACGGTACTCGGCACTTGCAGCAGGGTCTGCTCGGTGCGAGTGGCGGTCACGCTGACGGTATCGAACTGGGTAACGGGTTCAGCGGCAAAGGCCAATGAAGGCGAGAGCAACAGCAAGCAGAGCCAGGGACGCATGGCGAATGGCGGGCGGATCGACATCTAACTTTTACTCCTGGGATCTGACAGGGGTCACTTGCATGCAGGGTGTTGAAGGGGGTCTGCATGGGCGACGGACACTGTCCGGCGTGTGTTTGATTTTTTATGGACAAAGCGTTTGGCCCCGTTCTGCTGATGGGATGTATACAAAAACGCTCGTCGGCAGCGGCGGCGAAGATAACCAGCTTGACTTGTAAATGCAAATTATTACCATATGCATTCCGCTTAAAACTGGAACGAGTGTGCATGAAGCACTTCTGGGGTTGTCTGGGGTTATCGATTGCGCTGCATCTGAGCGCCGGATGGCTCGTTCGCGAGATTCAGGCCGCGCCTGAACCGCTGGCCTTTCAGCCGCCGATGGCGATTCAGCTGGTGACGCTGGCGCCGATAGCCGTACCCGCACCGGCTCCGTCGCAGCCCCTGCGCGCGCCTGCCCCAATGCCGGCACCAGCATCTGCGCCTGTACCTGCGAAGCAACCTGAAACGGCGAACGCCGAGACCGCACCGACACCGGTCAAGCCGCTGCCGGTCAGCACCCAGCCGTCCATGGTCAAGGCGCCAGGCAAGCCGCAACCGCCTGCCAAACCCCGTGGCGAAACCAGACCGGAACCCCGTCGTGCCGAACCCGTAGAGCTTCCGGCCACCATGGCGCAGACCCCGACTCGACCGGCACCGGCAACGACGCCCGCCGCCGCGCCCGCACAGAACGCCAAGCCGACCCTCCCCGTCGCTGCCGCTCCGGCACCCATGCTCACCCCGGTGGTCAGCCTGCGCCCGTCCTTCGTCACCCCTCCCCCGGCGCCTCGCTACCCCAACACTGCCCGCCGCCGCAACCAGCAGGGCGTGGTGCGGATCGAGGTGCGCCTCGATGAACGCGGCCAACAACTCAAGCTGACGCTGGTGCGTTCCTCGGGGGTGGAGAGCCTTGACCAGGCCGCTCTCGAAGCAGTGACCAGCTGGCGTTTCCGCCCCGAAATTGTCGACGGCCGGGCTGTGCCCAGCCGTGTAGAGATACCAATAGAATTCGCCCTCACGGCGAACCGTTGATCCTGAAGGAGCATCACATGACCGCCAATACTTCCGCCCTGCCAGTCGCCCCGGCCCTGTACCAGACCTGGCAACAACTGCGCGCCGAACAACCCGGCCTGCGCGCCCGCGATGCCGCGGCCAAACTGGGTGTCAGCGAAGCTGAACTGACCGCCAGCCGCCTGGGCACCGACACCGTGCGCCTGCGCCCGGAATGGAAGGAACTGCTGCCGGCGCTGGGTGAACTGGGCACCATCATGGCCCTGACCCGCAACGAGCATTGCGTACACGAACGCAAAGGCGTGTACAGCGAAGTGACCGTGATGGGCAGCGGCCAGATGGGCATGGTGCTGTCGCCGGACATCGACCTGCGCCTGTTCCTCAGCGGCTGGGCCAGTGTGTTCGCCGTCGATGAAAGCACCCCGCGCGGCACGCAGCGCAGCCTCCAGGTGTTCGACCGCCAGGGCCTGGCCGTGCACAAGGTCTACCTGACCGCCACCAGCTTCGATGCTGCCTGGGCACCGCTGGTCGAGCGTTTCCGTGCCGAAGAACAGACGACCGAACTGGACCTGCAACCGCTGCCGCAAGCCAAGACGCCACGCGCCGACAGCGAAGTCGATGTAGATACCCTGCGCAGCGAATGGTCGCAGCTCAAGGACACCCACGACTTCTTCATGCTGCTCAAGCGCAACGACGTGGCGCGCACCCAGGCCCTGCGCCTGGCCGGTCACGAGTGGGCCGAACCCTTGGCCACCGTCGAGCTGACCCGGGTCATCGAAGAAGCCGGCAAGCGCGAAGTGCCGATCATGGTGTTTGTCGGCAACAAGCACTGCATTCAGATTCACTCCGGCACCGTCAGCAACCTGCGCTGGATGGACACCTGGTTCAACGTGCTCGACCCGATGTTCAACCTGCACCTGAAGACGACCGGCGTGACCGAGTTGTGGCGTGTGCGCAAGCCGAGCGTCGATGGCATCATCACCAGCTACGAAGGTTTCGATGCCGAAGGCGAACTGGTGATCCAGTTGTTCGGTGTGCGCAAGCCGGGCATTCCTGAGCGTGACGACTGGCGTGCCCTGGCTGAAACCGCCACCCCTCTGATCGGCTAAGGAAAAGTCCCGATGCGTATGAAAACACTGCTGGCCTGTGCCAGCGTGCTCGTCAGCCAGATGGCCGTCGCCGATGCCCTGCCCCAGCGCTGGGTCAGCGCCGGCGGCGCATTCAGCGAATGGGTGGTCGCCCTGGGCGGCGAAAGCAAGCTGGTGGGTGTCGACAGCACCAGCCAGTACCCACAATCGCTGCATAGCCTGCCGGGCGTCGGCTACCAGCGGGCGCTGGCGGCCGAAGGCATCCTGGCCCTGAAGCCGGACATTCTGGTGGGCAGCAACGAAATGGGTCCGCCACCGGTGCTGGAGCAACTCAAGGCCGCCGGCGTGCGCATTGAATTGCTGTCGGCCAAGGCCGACGTGCCGGCCCTGCAACACAACCTGACCGAACTCGGCCAACTGCTGGGCAAGGAAACCGAGGCCCAGGCGCTGATGGCGGGCTACCTCAAGCGTCTGCACACCCAGGCCGATTGGGTCAAACTGGCGCAGCAACAGCAACCGGCGCCCCGGGTGCTGATGCTGCTCAGCCACTCCGGTGGCAACCTGCAAGTGGCGGGCAAGGACACTCTGGCGGCCTGGATGATCCAGCAGGCCGGCGGCAAAAGCCTGGGTGAGCACAACGGCTACAAACCGGTCTCCAGCGAAGCCATGCTGAGCCTGGACCCGCAGGTGATCATCTTCGCCGGTGGAAAACTTCAAGGCGATGCGGCCCGTAAAGCCCTGCTGGAACAGAACCCGATCCTGGCGCAAACCCAGGCCGGGCGTGATGGTCGGGTGCTGGTGATCGACCCGACGCTGCTGGTCGGTGGCCTTGGCCCGCGAGTGCCGGACGCCTTGACGCGTCTGTCCACGGCGTTCTATCCGGATGTCAAGGCGCAGACTGCCGAGACCCAGCCATGACGGCCATTTTCCGGCCGCGTCCGACCTTGATCTGTTTACTGCTGTTGCTGGTGCTGGTGTTCTGGCTGTCCCTGGCCCTCGGGCCGGTCAGCCTGCCGCTGGGCGATACCTTGCTGGCCGGGATGCGCCTGCTGGGGTTGCCGCTTGACGGGGGTGACACACAACAGGCGGAGCTGATCCTCGGTCAGATCCGTCTGCCGCGCAGTCTGCTCGGCATCGCCGTGGGCTCGGTGCTGGCGTTGTCCGGCGTGGCGATGCAGGGGTTGTTCCGCAACCCCTTGGCAGACCCGGGCCTGGTCGGTGTCTCCGGCGGTGCCGCGCTGGGTGCCGCCCTCGCCATCGTCGGCGGCAGCCTGCTGGGTGGCGTGCCACCGGCCATCGAACCTTACCTGCTGTCGGTCAGCGCCTTCGCCGGTGGCTTGATCGTCACGGCGGTTGTGTATCGCTTCGGCCGCCGCAACGGGCAAACCGACGTTGCCACCATGCTGTTGGCGGGTGTGGCGATGACGGCCATGGCGGGTGCCGGCGTGGGTCTGTTCACCTACCTGGCCGATGACGCGACCTTGCGCACCCTGACGTTCTGGAACCTGGGCAGCCTCAACGGCGCCAGCTATCCGCGCCTGTGGCCGTTGCTGATCGTCACCCTGGGTGTGGCGCTGTGGTTGCCACGTCGCGCGGCGGCACTCAACGCCATGCTGCTGGGCGAGTCGGAGGCCCGTCACCTGGGCTTCGACATCGAGCGCATCAAGCTTGAGCTGGTGTTGTGCACGGCGCTCGGCGTCGGCGCGGCCGTCGCGGCGGCCGGCCTGATCGGCTTCATCGGCCTGGTGGTACCGCACCTGATGCGCCTGCTGGTCGGCCCGGATCACCGGGTGTTGCTGCCCGCGTCGTTGCTCGCCGGTGCGAGTCTGCTGTTGCTGGCCGATCTGGCCGCGCGCCTGCTGTTGGCGCCGGCCGAATTGCCGATCGGCATCGTGACCGCACTGATCGGCGCGCCGTTCTTTCTTTATCTGCTGGTACGAGGGCGTTCCTGATGCTGCGGGCAAACAACTTGCTGGTACGTCGTGGCAACCGCACGGTACTGGCGAACATCGATATCCAATTGCGCGCCGGCGAAGTGCTCGGCGTGCTGGGACCGAACGGCGCCGGCAAAAGCACCCTGCTCGCTGCCTTGTGCGGCGAACTGCCAACCAGCGAAGGCACGGTCAGCCTCGACGAGCGTCCACTCGCCGACTGGCCGGGCCAGGAACGGGCCAGGCGCCTGGCCGTGCTGCCGCAGAGTTCGAGCCTGAACTTTGCGTTCTCGGTCAATGAAGTCGTGGGCATGGGGCGCCTGCCTCACGCCAGCGGCCGCGTGCGCGATGGCGAAATCGTCGCCGAGGCGCTTTCAGCGGCCGATGCGCTTCATCTTGCCGGGCGCAGTTATCTGGCGCTGTCCGGCGGTGAACGCCAGCGCGTGCATCTGGCGCGGGTGCTCGCTCAACTCTGGCCGGGGGCCGAAGGGCAAACCCTGCTGCTCGATGAACCGACGTCGATGCTCGATCCGCTGCACCAGCACACCATTTTGCAAGCCGTGCGCGACTTCGCCGAGCGCGGTGCAGCGGTGCTGGTGATTCTGCACGACCTCAATCTGGCGGCGCGCTACTGCGACCAACTGCTGTTGTTGCAACAGGGCTTGCCCCACGCCTACGGCCCACCGGCACAGGTGCTGACCGCCGAGGCGCTGGCGGCGGTGTATGGCCTGGAGGTGCTGATTCACCAACACCCGGAACGCGGCCACCCGTTGATCATCGCGCGCTGATACCGCCCCCCTCCTTCGTTGATCGAGGGGGCTTCTGTCTATTCAAGGAAAACCGATGCGCTTTCTGCTGCTGTGTGTGTTCAGCCTGTTGGCTGCCTGCCAAACCCATTCTGTAACGCCGCCCCCGGCGCCGATTGCCCCGCAAGGGCGCGATCACGCCGATCTCGGGGTCATCCGCGAACTCGCCAGCGGTCGCACGCTGACCCCGCAGGAACTGGTCGAACGCCTGGCCGTTGCGCCGCGGGTTCTGGTCGGTGAGCAGCACGACAACCCGGACCACCACGCCCTGCAATTGTGGTTGTTGCGCGAGCTGGCGGCACAGCGTGCCCAGGGCAGCCTGCTGATGGAGATGCTCAATCCCGATCAACAGGCCAAAGTCGATGCCGCGCAAGCCGCGACCCGCGCTGGCCAGCCGCCGGCCGATGCGTTCAAGGCGCTGGCCTGGCAGGCCAATTGGGACTGGAGCGTCTACGGTGCCCTCGTCACCTACGCGCTGCGCCAACCCTATCCGCTGCTGGCGGCGAATCTGGACCGTGCGCAGATCATGCAGATCTACCGACAGCGCCCTGAGTTGAAGGGCGAAGCGTCCACCACTCGACAGGTGCAAGCGACCTTGCTGGACGACATCCGCCAATCCCATTGCGGCCTGCTGCCCGAATCACAAATGCCGGCCATGCTCGCCGTGCAGCAACAACGCGACCGGCGCATGGCCGAGCGCCTGATGGCCGCGCCGACGCCGGCGTTGCTGCTGGCCGGGGCCTTTCATGTGCGCAAGGATCTGGGGGTGCCGCTGCACTTGAAAGACCTCGGTGCCGGTGCAGGCAACGCCGTGCTGATCCTCGCCGAAGCGGGCAAGACCGTGACCGCCGAGAGCGCGGATTACGTGTGGTACACGGCTGCACAGCCGGAACAGGATCATTGCGCGAAGTTGCGTCGATAATTGTGGCGAGGGAGCTTGTCGGATCGCCGCACCATCCCTCTGGGTTGCGAAGCGACCCAAAAAAAGGTTGTTCACGCAATTGCGGGGAACACCGATACCTGTAGGAGCTGCCGAAGGCTGCGATCTTTTGATCTTGCTTTTGCGATCTGGAGATTGCTGAAGATTAAAAGATCGCAGCCTTCGGCAGCTCCTACAGATATATTGCCCTCTGCCGAACATGCTACGGCGCGACACTATGTCACGCCTCTGCGCCGGTCCAATGGTCGTATCCACCCCGCCGCTACCGGCACAGTTTGTTAAGATCCCCGCGATTTTTTCGTCTGTACAGTCACCACGCTGTCAGTTTCAGCCTGTTCAACAGGATGCTTTTTTCCATGAGTACTTTGTATACCCGCCGAACTGTCCTGCAAGGCATGGGCCTGTTGAGCCTGGGCCTGCTCGCCGGTTGCGACGACAGCAGCAAGCTGTCGTTCAAGTACGGCAAAGACCTCAGCGACAAGATCATGGGGCGTAACTTCAAGCTCACGAACACCGAGGGCGAAACCAGGATGCTGGGCAGCTATCGCGGCCTGATGCCATTGGTGTTCTTCGGTTTCACCCAGTGCCCGGCCGTGTGCCCCACCACGCTGGCCCGTGCCGCCCAGGCCAAAAAGCTGATGGGCCGCGATGGCGAAAGGCTGCAGGTGATCTTCATCACCCTGGACCCTGAGCGCGACACGCCAGAGCTGCTCGACAAGTACGTCAAGGCCTTCGACCCGAGTTTCGAAGCGCTGTACGGCACCCTGGAAGAAACCGCTGCCACCGCCAAGGAATTCGGCGTGTTCTTTGAAAAAGTCCCGAGCGGCGATACCTATACCCTCTCCCATACCGCGACCAGTTATGTCTTCGACTCCCGGGGCAATCTGCGCCTGGGGCTGTCCGCGTCCCTGACGGCCAAAGAGTGCGCAGAGGACCTGCTCACCGTAATGGAGGTTTGCTGATATGAACGCCCCGCAGGCTAACAACCGTTTCGCACAACGCTGCAAGCAACTGGCACTGGGCTTGTCCCTGGTCGGCCTGGCCTTCCAGGTGTCGGCACAAACCCGGGTCGACGACGCCTGGGTCCGCGCCACCGTAGCCGGCCAACCATCGAGCGGCGCCTTCATGACCGTCACCGCGAGCAGCGACAGCAAGCTGTTGAGCGTGCAAACGCCGGTGGCAGCTCTGGTGCAGATTCATGCAATGAGCATGAAGGACGACGTGATGAAAATGCAGCAGGTGGACGCCGTGGCACTGCCGGCCGGTAAAGCGGTGAGCCTGGACCCCAATGGCTACCACATCATGCTCATGAACCTGACGGGCCAGATCAAGGAAGGCGACAAGGTGCCGCTGACCCTGATCGTCGAAGACGCCAAGGGCGAGAAAGAGTCGATCCAGGTTGAGGCCGTTGCCAAGGCGATTGGCACCATGGATCACGGCAACATGGCGCATGATCACAGCAAGATGAATTGATTTTCCGGTAGCGCCGCAACGTCAAAAAGATCGCACATTGCGGGTCAGGTAAAACACAGTACCTGTGGGAGCGAGCTTGCTCGCGATTTACGGCGGGTCAGTCAACATTGATGTTGAATGGTACGCCGCCATCGCGAGCAAGCTCGCTCCCACAGGAGTTGCCAAAAAAACATCCCGTGGAAATCCACCGTCACCGACAATTTCAATGCCCTCGGCTCACCCTGGGTCAGGTCATTGTTGGCGCCGAGCTTTTCACGTCAACTCAAACGAGCTTGAGCACAACGTTGATGTTGTTGCGCGTGGCTTTCGAATACGGGCAGTACTGGTGCCCGGTGTCGACGATTTTCTGGGCGGTTTCACGGTCCAGCCCCGGCAGGCTGACATTCAGCCGCGCCTGGAGCAGGTAGCCGCCTTCATTAGTGCCCAGGTCGACTTCCGCATCGACAGCCACATCCTTGGGCAACGCCACTTTCATTTCCCTGGCTGCCACTTGCATGGCGCCGATAAAGCAGGCTGACCACCCGGCAGCGAACAATTGCTCGGGGTTGGTACCGCCACCGCCCGCACCTGGCGACGAAAGCTTCACATCGAGGATTCCGTCGGAGCTGCGGGAGGCGCCGTCGCGCCCGCCGGTGGTGTGGGTCTGGGCGGTGTACAACACTTTATCGATCTGGTTCATGCTGACCTCCTGATTGAGTTGTAGGAAACCGGTTTTAACACCCATCCAGTCGCCGGGATGGTCAATCAATATAGACGTCACCGGCCCGCGCCGCGGTCGATCCGACCAGCGCCCGCTTCTTCCTTATTTACGCGCCAACTTGTACCTGACGCAGTCCTCATAAAAGCTTTGCCGTACGGCAGTCGGTTTCAATCGCGACGAACTGTCATAAGTTTGCTCTGTAATACCAAGTGCCATCATGCGCATCCATGTTTTGGCGAACTTGTAGGCCTGGATTTTCTGGCGCGCGGCGTATAGAGAAACTCCTGAAAGCTTGAGCTCCTGTGCCCTTGCAGCAGTGCCCGCGCCCCAACTGCACATGTATTGATCCTGGGTGGCCAGTTCTTTGGCTTGCGTTGAGTTGCTGATACCCGCAACAACTAGCGGAATTAACGCGATCCATACCTTGCGCATCTTGACCTATCTAACTAGTTGAAAATGAACTAATTTTGCGGGGGATTTTTTAACTTGGGGGCCAGCATCGTGCCTTTTTTGCAAATGAGTGCAAAAAACGAGATGGCTGAGGCCATTTCTTGCGAGTTTTCAATCCTTTGCTATAGCTAAGACTCTCAATCGCCAACTAAGTGAGGCAACGGAATGTCAGTCGCAAAAAAAATGAGTGTAGGGCAACTGACAATGTTGACCGCAGTCAACATGTTGGGCTCAGGCATTGTGCTACTACCGACGAAACTAGCGGAAGTCGGTGCAATTTCGATTCTTTCCTGGCTGGTGACGGCCACCGGCTCTCTGGCTCTGGCCTACGCCTTTGCGCGATGCGGGATGCTCAGCCGCAAGACCGGCGGCATGGGCGGCTATGCCGAATACACGTTCGGTAAAGCCGGTAACTACATCACCAACTACACCTACGGCCTCTCACTGTTGATTGCCAACGTGGCGATCAGTATTACCGCGGTTGGCTATATACAGACGCTGTTCGGAATAAAACTTGATTCACTGCAAGTCGGTCTCGCGACCATTGCCTTGTTGTGGATTACCACCTTCGCCAACTTTGGCGGCGCGAGCATTACCGGCCGGATCGGCGCGATCACCGTCTGGGGTGTGATTGCACCGGTGGTGCTGGTGTCCACGGTGGGTTGGTTCTATTTCGACAGCAGCGTCTACGCCGCTGGCTGGAACCCACATGACAAGGGCTGGTTCGAAGCGGCGGGCGCCTCGGTGGCGATCACCCTGTGGGCCTTCCTTGGCCTGGAATCGGCTTGCGCCAACACCGACGCGGTGGAAAACCCTGAGCGCAACGTACCGATTGCGGTGCTGGGCGGCACCCTGGGTGCGGCGGTGATCTACATCGTCTCCACCAACGTCATCTTCGGTATCGTCGGCAACGAAGAACTGGTCGCGTCCACCGCGCCGTTCGGCCTGGTGTTCGCCAAGATGTTCACCCCGATGGTCGGGGACATCGTGATGGCGGCCATGGTGCTCGCCTGCATCGGTTCGTTGCTGGGTTGGCAGTTCACGATTGCACAGGTGTACAAAAGCTCGGCCGACACCGGTTACTTCCTGTCGATCTTCGCCAAGGCCAACAAGGCAGGTACGCCGATTGTCGGCATGCTGGTGCTGCTCGCCGCACAGACCGCACTGGCCCTGCTCACCATCAGTCCCGACCTGAGCAAGCAGTTCGACACCCTGGTCAACCTCGCGGTGGTGACCAACCTGGTGCCGTACATCCTGTCCATGGCCGCGCTGATGACCATGCAGAAAGTCTCCAACGTGCCGGAAGGCAAGGCACTGGCCACCAACGTCATTGCGCTGATCGCGGCGGCCTACAGCTACCTGGCGTTGTACAGTTCCGGTGAGCAGGCCCTGATGCTCGGTGGCGTCGCCACGATCTTCGGCTACACCCTGTTCGGCTTCGTCAACAACCGCCTGATCCGCCTCGAAGCACTCAACAACAGCGTACCGACGCAAACCGTCAGCGCGCAGCACCTCACTGCCGAGCCAGTGCCGGTGAACAATCTGAATAAAGCCACTCTGGAGGTTCAATCATGACGGACTATAAACACTCGCTGGGCATGCTGGCGCTACTGGTCAGCAGTCCACCGGACAAACGAACGGTGTTTGGCCGCGCCCTGGATCATCTGGTCCACGATGTAGAGGGACGTGGCGTCAGTGTTCTGGCCTCGGAAAGCCTCTCGGATGCCGCATCGATCCTGCGTTCGGACCCTGCCGTTCAGTGCGTGCTCATCCGCTGGGAAATGGACACTAGCGAAGGCCACGCCGACTGCATCAAGCTGCTGGTCAAACTGCGCGAGCGCAACACCCGCGTGCCGGTGTTCCTGATCAGCGACCGTACCACTGCGTCGAGCATTCCGTTGCTGGTCATGCAACACGCCGACGACTTCATCTGGCTGCCCGAAGACACCACCGGCTTCCTCAGCGGGCGCATCCTGGCCGCCATCGAACGCTATCGTCAGGCGGCCCTGCCACCGATGTTCGGCGCGCTGGTGAAGTTTGCCCGCACCTATGAATACTCCTGGCACACCCCGGGTCATGCCGGCGGCACCGCATTTCTCAAGAGCACTGCCGGGCGTGCCTTCTACGAGTTCTTCGGTGAAAACCTGCTGCGTTCCGACCTGTCGATCTCGGTCGGCGAACTGGGCTCCCTGCTCGATCACAGCGGCCCCATCGGCCAGGGCGAACGTTATGCCGCCAAGGTCTTCGGTGCGCACCGCACGTACTACGTGACCAACGGTTCGTCGATGTCCAACCGCGTCATTCTCATGGCCAGCGTCACGCGCAACCAGATCGCCCTGTGCGACCGCAATTGCCACAAGTCCGCCGAGCATGCGATGACCCTGTCCGGGGCCATTCCGACCTACCTGGTGCCGACCCGCAACCGCTACGGCATCATCGGCCCGATCCTGCCGCAGACCCTGAGCGCCGAAGGCGTGAAAGCCGCCATCGCCAGCAACCCGCTGGTCAAGAAAGGCATCGACCCGACGCCGGTGCACGCGATTGTCACCAACTCGACCTACGACGGCCTGACCTACAACGTCACCCGCGTCGAAGAGCTGCTGGGCGAAAGCGTCGACCGCCTGCACTTCGACGAAGCCTGGTACGGTTATGCGCGCTTCAACCCGCTGTACAGCGGACGCCATGCCATGCACGGCAACCCGGCCGACCACGACAAGTCCAAGCCGACCGTGTTCGCCACCCAATCGACCCACAAGCTGCTGGCCGCGCTGTCCCAGGCCTCGATGATCCACGTGCGCGACGGCCGTAACCCGATTGAACATGCACGCTTCAACGAGTCCTACATGATGCACGCCTCGACCTCGCCGAACTACGCGATCATGGCGTCCTGCGACGTCAGCTCGGCCATGATGGAAGCGCCGAGCGGACAGATCCTCACCAGCGAGTCGATCGAAGAAGCCATCAGCTTCCGCCAGGTTCTCTCGCGCATGCACAACGAGATGCTGAGCAAGGACGACTGGTTCTTCACCTGCTGGCAGCCGCCGACCGTACAGGTGGGCGCCGCGACCGTGCCGTTCCATGAGGTCGACCCGGTTACGCTGAAAACCGACCCGAACTGCTGGGTCCTGCACCCGAACGCGGTATGGCACGGTTTCGGTGACATCGAAGACGGCTACTGCATGCTCGACCCGATCAAGGTGTCGGTACTTGCCCCGGGCATGGGCGACGACGGCAACCTGCTCGCCTCCGGTATCCCGGCCTGTGTGATCACGGCGTATCTGGGCCGCCAGGGTATCGTGGTCGAGAAAACCACCGATTTCACCATCCTGTTCCTGTTCTCCATCGGTATCACCAAAGGCAAGTGGGGCACGCTGCTCAACGCCCTGCTCGACTTCAAGCGCGACTACGACGACAACGCCGAACTGGAGCTGTGCCTGCCCGACCTGTACAACGCCAACCAGCGACGCTATGCCGGCATGGGCCTCAAGGATCTGGCCGACGAAATCTTCGCCGCCATGAAGAAACACAAGACCACCGCCAACATGTCCCAGGCCTTCGGCACCTTGCCAAAAGCCGAATTCAGCCCGGTGGAGGCCTACGAGAAACTGGTGCGCAACGACATCGAACTGGTCACCCTCGAGCAAGCCGCCGGACGCCTTGCCGCCACCGGTATCGTGCCCTACCCGCCAGGCATCCCGTTGCTCATGCCAGGTGAGAACGCAGGCCCCGCGGACGGTCCGCTGCTGGCGTACCTCAAGGCACTGGAAGCCTTCGACAAATCCTTCCCCGGCTTCACCCATGACACCCACGGGATCGAGGTTGAGGATGGCGTTTATCGGATGCTGGTCTTGAAGTGAGGTAAGCGAGACTCACCGTAAAACCTGTGGGAGCGAGCCTGCTCGCGAAGACGGCCTGACAGTCACCCAAGATGGCGACTGACACTCCGCTTTCGCGAGCAGGCCCGCTCCCACATTGCTTTGCATACGCCCCAAAAAATCCCTATGGGCAAACTCAATCACCGCGCTCTATGATTGATCCCCATGACCACCACCGCTCCAATTCGCTCACCCTGCCCGCCCGGCGCCTGCGACTGCGGGCGTGACCCGCTGCTGGAAACACCAGGGGCGGACCTGCGCATTCTGTTTCTGACCCGCAACGAAGAAAAACGCCTGATCGAACGCCTGGAAAACCTGCAGAGCCTGAGCGATCTGGAGCACCTGCAACGGCGTATGCTCGAACAGTTGGGCATCCGTGTGGACATCGCCCCCGGCTTCAATGAGGTGCGCACCATGCGCGGCATCGGCATCCAGATCGGCGAACTGCCGGGGTTGTGCCGCAAGACCCGCGCCAACATCCCGGCCGCCATTCGCCGAGCCATGGAAAAGCGCCCGGAGATTGCCTACGAGCTGCTCAATGCCAACGACCTGTTGCGTGACGCCTGATGAAGCCCATTCTCGAGTTTCCCCTCACCGACGAGATCCTCACCTCGTTCGCCCTGGCCATCGGTGCCGACCTGCAGGGCTACCGCAACCACATTTACCGGGTGCTGAATTTCCATGCCGCCCTCAGCGGTACCGAAGGCTTGCCTCCGGATGCCGTACAGATCGCAGCGGCGTTTCACGACCTGGGTATCTGGACCGATGACACCCTTGACTACCTGCCGCCGTCCATTGCACTGGCCACTGAATATCTCGACAGCCGACAACGCCCGCAACTGAAAGATGAAGTCAGTGCGTTGATACTCGAGCACCACAAGCTGCGTCGGTATCGCGGCGCTTGTGCCGACAGCGTCGAACCCTTCCGCCGGGCCGATCTGGTGGATGTGTCCCTGGGCCTGGTCCGCTTCGGCCTGCCCCGAAGCTTCATCAAGACCGTGCAGTCGACCTTTCCCGATCACGGTTTTCACTCGATGCTGATGAAGCTTTCAGCCCGCCAACTGCTCCACTCGCCGCTACGACCGCTGCCCATGTTTCGCTGGTGAAACAGGCACCTGTTACCCGCGCGCTTTTGCGGACGGTCACTTCTGGGCAAATCGCCCTGAAACACCATCTTTCTGACTACTCATAACTGGATATTTCGCCATTCAAACCTACGCTCTTCGCGGGGGGGTTACGAATTTGAATGGCGTCTGGGGGCGCGTCTCTCTGTACTCACGAAGGTACGCAGGAGCTCGACATGAACCGGACAACCTTATCCTCGATGTTTGCGGTACCGCTGTTGCTGTCTGCAATGGCGATTCCCGGCCTGACCCTGGCCGCCGACAAAGCCCCCAACATCCTGGTGATCATGGGCGACGATATTGGCTGGTCGAATATCGGCGTCTACAACCAGGGCATGATGGCTGGCAGAACACCCAACCTCGACCAACTCGCCGCTGAAGGCATGCGCTTTACCGACTATTACGCCGAGGCCAGTTGCACGGCCGGGCGCGCCAACTTCATCACCGGCGAACTGCCGATTCGCACCGGCATGACCACCGTCGGCCAGGCTGGCTCGCCCGTGGGTATTCCCGCCGAAGCCGTCACCATCGCGACCGCACTCAAGGCCATGGGGTATGCCACCGGCCAGTTCGGCAAGAACCACCTGGGCGACCTGAACGAGTTCCTGCCCACCGTGCACGGCTTCGACGAATTCTTCGGCTACCTCTACCACCTCGACGCCATGGAAGACCCGGCGCACCCCAACTATCCGCAAGACCTGCTCGCCACCGTTGGCCCGCGCAACATGGTCCACAGCTGGGCCACCACCACCGATGACACGACCGTGATGCCGCGCTGGGGCAAGGTCGGCAAGCAGAAAATCGAAGATGCCGGCACGCTTTATCCGGAGCGGATGAAAACCGTCGACGACGAAATTCGCGACAAGGCCTTCTCGTTCATCGACAAGGCCAAGCAGGACAACAAACCGTTCTTCGTCTGGCTCAACCCGACCCGCATGCACATCGTCACGCACCTGTCCGACAAGTACGAAGCCATGCGCAATGCGCAAAATGGCTGGTCGGAACAGGAAGCCGGCATGGCGCAGCTCGATGACATCGTCGGCGAAGTCATGGCGAAGCTGAAGAAAGACGGCATGGACGACAACACCATCGTCATTTTCACCACCGACAATGGCGCGGAAAACTTCACCTGGCCGGACGGCGGCACCACCCCGTTCGCCATGGGCAAAGGCACGGTCATGGAAGGTGGCTTCCGGGTGCCGGCGATCATTCGCTGGCCGGGCAAGGTACCGGCCAACCAGGTCGCCAACGGCATCATGTCCGGCATGGACTGGTTCCCGACCCTGGTCGCAGCGGCGGGTAACCCGAACATCACGGCAGAGCTGCTCAAAGGCAAACAATTGGGCGACACCACCTACAAAGTTCACCTGGACGGCTATGATCAAACACCAATGATCACCGGAAAAGGTCCGTCGAACCGGCATGAAATCTTCTACTTTGGAGAGAGCACCCTGGGTGCGATCCGCATCGATGACTTCAAGTACCGCTTCATCGATCAGCCCGGGGGCTGGCTGGGTGCCAAGGTCACGCTGGACATGCCGATCCTGACTAACCTGCGCCTCGATCCGTTCGAACGTGCCGGATGGCCGGAGAATATGGCAGCCAATGGTTCGCTGGAGTATTTCGAGTGGTTCAAATTCCAGTTCTGGCGTTATGTGTTTGTGCAGCAACAAGTGGTCAAACTGGCCGAAACAGCCGTGGAGTTTCCGCCGATGCAGAAAGGCGCGAGCTTCAATCTTGAAGCGGTCAAGGCCAAGATCGAAGCGGCCCGGGCAGCCATGGCCAAGTAAACAGCCGAAACCATGGGTGGCCGGCACAGGCCACCCACGTTCGAAATGGACTTTTGATGAGGTAGTTACATGCGCACAAGCACACTGGCCCTACCCGCCTGTACGCTACTCGCCCTGTGCTGCCAGCCAGCCTGGGCCGGCGGCATCATGCTTTACGAAATCGGCACCGATAACGCCGGCCTGGCCAACGCCGGTGCCGCTGCCCGCGCCCAAGGCCCCTCGACCATCGCCAGCAACCCGGCGGGCATGAGCTACCTGCCAGGTACGCAAATCACCGCCGGCTTGCAGGTGCTGTACGGCGATTTGAGCTTCGACCGCGACGCCGGCACCAACACCCCGGGCAGCGGCAGTGGCAACGCCCTCGACCCCATTCCCGGCGGCAGCTTCTTCGTCAGCCATGAACTGGACGAGCACTGGAGCGTCGGTTTCGGCCAGTACGGCGACTTCGGGTTGGCGGTCAACTACGACAACGACTGGTCCGGTCGTTACTTCGCACAGAACTCCAGCCTGCTCGGCCTGTCGCTGGTACCGAGCGTGGCTTATCGCTTCAACGAGCAGTGGTCGGTCGGCCTCGGCGTCAAGGCCATGTACGGCATGTTGCAGGCGCAAACCGCCATCGACCGCTCCCCCTTCGGTTTCACCGACCGCGCCGACGGCCAGTACAAATACAAGGACGGCACCTGGGGCTATGGCGCCAACGTTGGGGTGATCTATGCCCCGCAAGCCGGCACGCGGATTGGCCTGACCTACACCAGCCAGGTCGACCTGGACTTCGAGGACCGCCTGGACGTGAAAGGCGATGGCCGACTGCTCGAGCGCGTCAACAACACCAAGACCGAACTCGACATGAAGGTGCCGCAAACCGTCACCCTGAGCCTGTTCCAGCAACTGGACCGGCAATGGGCCTTGCTGGCCTCGGTCAACTGGCAGGACTGGTCGGAATTCGGTGACATCGGCGTACAGGTCGACACCACCGCGGTCGGTGCGCAATCGACAACGGTCGACGCCGGCTTCAAGGACACCTGGCACCTGTCCCTGGGGGCGCAATACCAGGCCACCGAGCAATGGCTGTGGAACGTCGGTGTGGCGTACGACAGCAGTGCCGTGTCGGACGGCAACCGCAGCGTGATCGTGCCGATGAACGAATCCTGGCGCATTGCGACAGGAGCCACCTATGCTCTGAACAAGGACACCGATATCAACGTCAGTTGGGCCATGGTCTGGCTCGGCGACATGCCGGTTGACCAGACCAAGTCCGTATCCGGCAATCAAATTTCCGGTGAGTTCGACAATGCCTGGATTCAAGCCCTGAGCGGGAACATGACCTGGCGATTTTGATGTCTTGTAAACGAAAGAACGACGATTTTATCCAAGGAGTAGACACCACTATGAATCTGTCCCGAAAACTGCTGGTCGGCGCTGCGCTGGCAAGTCTGTTGCTAGGCGGCTGCACCTCGAAAGTGACTGAGAAGGAACAGTACTCAGGCTTCCTGTCCAACTACAACAACCTGCAGGAAGTCGAAACGCCGAGCGGTGGCACCGCGATGCGCTGGGTCAGCCCTTCGTGGAACCCGAACGCGTATGACACCGTGGTGTTCAACAAGCTGGAGCTGTATCCGGTGCCCAAACCCGATGAGCGGGTCAACCAGCAGACGCTGACCGACATTCAGAACTACATGACCAGCAAGGCCAAGGCCACGCTGGGTCAGCGGTACCGTGTAGTGTCGAACTCCTCAGCGGCTCCGGCGGGTTCCCGGCCCCTGATCATGCGCGCGGCGATTACCGGGGTGAACGCCGAGAACGAAGGCATGAAGTGGTATGAAGTGGTCCCCATCGCGGCCGTCGTCGGGGCCACCCAGGCAGCCACCGGTCACCGTGACCAGGACACCACCTTGTTCATCGAAGCCGAGTTCATCGACGCGAAGAGCAATCAGACCGTGGCCAAAGTGGTGCGCAAGGTGTTTGGCACTACCCTGGAAAATGAAAGCCAGAAGATTACCGCCAAGGACTTCAAGGCGGCGATCGACAAACTGGGTACCGACTTCCAGGCCTTCCTCAAGTAACACCCCACCCTTGTGGCGAGCGAGCTTGCTCGCGCCGGGCTGCGCAGCGGCCCCATGACTGTCGGCAACGACGTGTTGTGCGACTGCTGCGCAGTCGAGCGGGAGCAAGCTCCCTCGCCACATGAGGTCCCTTCCTGATCCTTCCGGTCACTTCTTCATCCCCACCCGCCGGCGCATTTCTGCAGTGATCGCCTGCCGGGTCTTGCGCATGTCCGCCCAGGGTTCATCGCCGACTTCAGCCAGTCGTTCAAGCGCGTTGTGCAGGTTCCACTGATTGCCGCCCTTGAGTTCGGCAACCTCTTGGCGAAAGATCGGCATCGACACCGGCAGGCCCTCACGGGTACGGACGGCGTAGGCACAGATGGTGGTCGCGCCCAGGCCATTGCGCAGGTAATCGATGAAGATCCGCCCGACCCGGTTCTTCGGTCCCGACACCGCCGAAAAACGCTCGGGCAACAGCCTGGCCATGTGGCTGACAATGGCATGGCTGAAGTCCTTGACCTCATCCCAACCGAGCTTGCGGGTCAGCGGTACCACCACATGGATGCCCTTGCCGCCGCTGGTTTTCAGAAACGCCTTGAGCCCCAGCTCATCCAGCACCGACAGCGTCAACTCAGTGGCCTCGACCATGCGTTTCCATGGCAGCGCCGGGTCCGGGTCAAGGTCGAGGACAAAACGGTCCGGCTTGTCGAAGTTGACCGACGTGGCGTTCCAGGTATGCAACTCCACGGTACTCATCTGCACCGAGCCAATCAGCGCCTCGGCATTGTTGATGAGCATCATCGGCTGACCCGTGAGCTGCTTGTCCAGCGTGGCGATGCCGGGGATCGCCAGGTGCTCGGCATTCTTCTGGAAAAACAGCTCGCCGGCGATACCATCCGGTGCACGCACCAGCGCCACCGGACGATCCTTGAGTTCGGGCAGGATCCACTCGGCGACACTCGCGTAGTACTGCGCCAATTGCAGCTTGGTGGTGCCACTGCCGGGGTCGATCACCCGGTCCGGGTGAGTGATGCGCACCTGACCCGCTTCCAGGCCGGTTTGCGAGGGTGCGGGGTCGGGCTTCTTTTGCCTGGCAGCAGGTTTTGCGGTGGCGGTTTTTTTCGCAGTGGAGGTTTTCACGGTTTTCGCGCGCTCCTCGGTGATGTCGTGTGCCGGTTTGTCATTGCGCAGGCCTTGGAACACGGCGTGGCGCACCGAGCCGTCCCGGGTCATTTCAGCGAAAGCCACTTGCGCCAGCAGCCTGGGTTTGAGCCAATGCACATCCCTGGCCTCGGCACCGCCGGGTGGATTGACCACCGACGGTTTTTTCACCTGCAACGGCTTGAGCTGCTCATGGAGGCTGCGCAGCGTCGCCTCGTTGAACCCGGTGCCGACTTTGCCGGCATAGCGCAACTCGCCACTGTCGCGATCATGCAGCCCCAGCAGCAGCGCGCCGAAAGCATGGCGCGAGCCTTTCGGCTCGGTGAATCCGACGATGACGAACTCCTGCCGATGCTGGCATTTGAGCTTGATCCAGTCGCTGCTGCGCCGGGAGACATAGGGCGACCCAAGACGCTTGCCGATCAAGCCCTCCATGCGCATCCGGCAGGCGCTGTCGAGCAAGGCATTCGGCTCCTCGCCAAACGACTCGGAGAAGCGCAGCAGCGGCTGGTCATTGGCCTTGAGCACAGTCGCCAGCGCGGCCCGGCGTTCTTCAACCGGCACTTCGCGCAAGTCCACGCCATTGAGGTACGGCAGGTCGAACAGGTAGTAGCGAATGCCGTCGCTGCGCTGCGCCTCGAAGGCGTTTTGCAGCGCCTGAAAGTCCGGCACACCCTGGTCGTCGGCCACCACCATTTCGCCATCGAGCCACGCCGATTCCAGGCCAAGCGCGACCAGCGCCTGGGCTTGTTCTGGCAGTTTGTGGGTCCAGTCGTGGCCATTGCGGGTGATCAGCCTGACGTCACCGTGGTCGATGCGGGCCATGATCCGGTAGCCGTCGAACTTGATTTCGTAGCTCCACGAGCCGTCCGGGACCCTGTCCACCAGCGTCGCCAATTGCGGCTTGAGCAGGTCCGGCAACCTGGCTTTGCGGGCGCCGGTCAGTGGCGATGGTTTTTCCTTGCTCGAGCGCTTGGCGGCTGGCTCGCCAGTCGCCGAAAAATCGCGCCTGTCATCGAGGTTGCGGGGCATGGCTCACCTGCTTCGCGCCAGGACGTCGGATGCAAACGTCTCTTAACCAAGCAGAGCCGGCGAGCGGCGCAATAATTCAATCGGCGTTGAAAAGGCCCGGACGGACGGGCTTGTGGCGCGGGGTGCGGCCGGTGTTTCAGCAGGTTGACCGCGTTATCGTTCTTCGCGAGCAGGCTCGCTCCCACAGGGATTTTCAGCGCTTGCAGAATCTGCGCTCGGCGCGGATCAACCTGTGGGAGCGAGCTTGCTCGCGATGGCGGTGGGTCAGGCGCCAAGGATGTTGACTGTGACGACCGCTTCGCGAGCAGGCTCGCTCCCACAGGGATTTTCAGCGCTTGCAGAATCTGCGTTCGGCGGGGATCAACCTGTGGGAGCGAGCCTGCTCGCGAAGCTTTAGGCAGTACCCTTGACCTGCTGCTCCAGACGCAATTGCAACTCCGGCTCGATCTGCAATGCCGCGGCCAGTTCATCCAGATAGTTGCGCTCGGCGTCCTGCTGGTCGTCCACCAGCATCACGCTGGCCAGGTACATCTCCGAGGCCATGCCGGGGTCGGTGGCCGACTGCGCCACTTCATTGGGGTCCAGCGGCTTGGCGACTTCATCGTCCAGCCATTGCTGCAATTGCGGATCGTCGGTGTGACGGCCGATTTCAGTGCTGATCATCTGCTTTTCGGATTCATCGATCCGGCCATCGGCCTTGGCCGCGGCAATCAATGCCCGCAGGATCGCATGGCTGTGTTCCTCGGCTTCCGGGCCGGCGAGCAAGTCCACGGTGCGTGGCGCTTCCTGCGGTGCCGACGCCTGGCTGCGTTGCCAGGCCTGGTACGCCTGGAACGCCATCATGCCGAGGGACGCCAGCGCCGCATAATTGGTGCCGCCACCGGAGCGGCTTTGGGGTGCGCCGCCCATCGGCGAACCGCCGCCCAGCAAACCACCGAGCAAACCGCCCAACCCTGCGCCACCGCCGCCCGCACCCGCACCGGCGCCACCGCCCAACAACCCGCCGAGCAATCCGCCCAGGTCGCCGAGCCCGCCCTGGGCCGACGCGCCACCGCCCCCTTGTTGCGCCATCGAGCCCTGGCCGGCGCGCAATAACTGTTCGAGCAGATCGCTGGTGTTCATGACGCTTGTCCTCTTGGGAAGGGTTCTATCCAGTCAGGCAACGATAGACCTCGCAGACGAATGTGCCAGCGCCGTTGGGCTGACGCGCCCGCGTCACTGCGGATTGTCCGGGGTATTTTTTTTCAGCGCGGCTAAGATTCATAGGTGGTGAACCTTATCCACGGAAACCCGGTCGATACCTGCAACCCGACCCGGTTGCCACCGCCCCCTCACGCGGGGCGTCAACTGGCTTGCTTCATTCACTGGAGAACGCCCCTGTGATTTCAACCCTGTACATCGCCAGACTCAAAGCATGGGGCGCCCATGGTTTTACGGCCACCGGCGTGGTCACCGCTTTCCTCGCCACGCTGTCCCTACTGGATAACCAGCCGACCCATTGCCTGCTGTGGCTGGGTGTCGCCCTGATCGTCGACGGACTGGACGGCGCACTGGCGCGCAAGGTCAATGTGCAGTCGGTGTTGCCGAGCTTCGATGGCTCGATCCTCGACCTGGTGATCGACTACCTGACGTATGTGTTTATCCCGGCGCTGTTCATCTATCGCTACATCCCGTTGCCGGACTACACCCTGCTGCTGAGCGTGTCGTTGATTCTGGTGTCGTCGCTGTTCTGCTTCTGCAACGTCAACATGAAGAGCAAGGACAACTACTTCCAGGGCTTCCCCGCCGCCTGGAACGTGGTTGCCCTGTGTCTGTACATCATTGCCCCGTCGCCGTGGATCACCTTCATGACCATCATTGGCCTGGCCCTGCTGACCGTGACCCGGATGAAATTCCTGCACCCGTTCCGCGTGCGCCGGTTCATGCCGATCAACATTGCGGTGACGGCCATCTGGTTGCTGTGCAGCTTGTCGCTGGTGCTCAACCATCCGGTGATCAACCCGATGGTGATGGGGCTGTGGCTGCTGATGTCGGCGTATTTCCTCGGTATCTGCTTCTGGCGCACGGCGCTGGAGTGGTTCGACGAATCGCGGCTCAAGTAGCCATGGCGGTCCATATCGTTCAATTGGGTTCGCCGCGTCGCCCCGACGAAGGCTTGCGCCTGGGCACGGTACGCCGCCCTCCCCGTGGCGTACCGAAAGCCGAATTCGCCAGCCGGGATTTTTATGATGTCTGGCAGCCCTTGCTGTCACCCAGCGCGGAACTGGTGGCCGAGGCCAAGTCTGCGCAGGATGCCAGGGCCTGGGAGGTGTTCCGGCGCAAGTTCAAGGCCGAGATGAACCAGCCCGCGGCCAGTCAGATGCTGGACCTGCTGGCCGCGCTGTCCCACCGGACGTCCCTGGCCGTGGGGTGCTATTGCGAGGATGAAGCGCATTGTCATCGGTCGGTGTTGCGCGAATTGCTGGAGGCGCGGGGGGCTGTAGTGATTTAGTTGCCATGGCCGCTCCACCTCTGTGCGTCTGGGTTTGACATCAAAAGATCGCAGCCTGCGGCAGCTCTTACAGGGGGACGGCATTCACAATGTAGGAGCTGCCGCAGGCTGCGATCTTTTGATCACCGCCGCGTGATCACCACCTCCAGGTATTCACTCGGCACCACCAGCGACTTGTCGCCCGCCCGGTTCATCCGGTTGATCAGCTCGGTGAGGTCCGCTTCCAGCGCCTTGGCGCCGTCCGCGGGCAGCGCGGCGAAGGCTTTGTGCACCGGTCCGTACCACTGGCGGAAGGTGTCGATGAAGTGCGCCGCCGAGCGATAGCGGAAATTGAACGTGCGACGCGTCACCTGCAACAGAAATTCCCGCTCGTCGAAATGCTCGTGCAGCCAGGCTTCGGTGCCCCAGCGCGAGGGCGGATTCGCTCCCGGCGGTGGCGGCAGGTGCTGGCCCAGGGTCTTGAACATCTGGCCGACGAAGCCTTCCGGCGTCCAGTTGGCCA
Source organism: Pseudomonas sp. GW821-FHT07G06 (assembly GCF_058986625.1). Classification (NCBI taxonomy): domain Bacteria; kingdom Pseudomonadati; phylum Pseudomonadota; class Gammaproteobacteria; order Pseudomonadales; family Pseudomonadaceae; genus Pseudomonas; species Pseudomonas sp. GW821-FHT07G06. The sequence goes on along the minus strand of NZ_JBYSVW010000013.1, from coordinate 57,234 downwards.
GGCCGATCCGCCCGCCCGGGCGGCAGACTCGCGCCAGTTCCGCGGCGGCTTTGGACTGGTCCGGCGTGAACATCACACCGAAAGTGGAAAGCACGACATCGAAGCTGCCGTCGGCAAAGGGCAAGGCTTCGGCATCGGCGACCTGGAAGGCGACATTCAGGCGTTCTGCCCGGGCCCGCTCTTCGCCGCGTTCGAGCAAGGCGGCGACATAGTCGGTGGACGTCACCTGGCAGCCGCGGCGCGCAGCCGCGAGGGTCGCATTGCCGTTGCCGGCGGCGACGTCGAGTACGCGTTCATCGCACAACAGGTCGCAGGCTTCGGCCAGTTGCTCGCCGACGATTTGCAGGGTGGTGCCGATCACGGCGTAGTCGCCGCTGGCCCAGGAGGCCATTTGACGGTTTTTCAAGGCAGTCAGATCAATGGGTGTACTCATGGAGGCAGTCTCTGGGTTGAAACACGAATCGGGCCTGATCGCGGTTACTCCGCTGTCGTCGGGTCGATGATGTTCATGACCCGGGAAATGCGGTTGGCGGGAAAACCACTGATCCTGGCGTGCTCCTGGATCTGCGCCTCGTTCGGCGAGATGTACACGCAGTAGAGCTTGTCACCGGTGACATAGCTCTGCAGCCACTGCACCTCCGGCAATTCACGCAAAGCCTGGCAGGACTTCAGCGAAGCGGCTTTCAAATCCCTTTCCGACAGAGCTCCGGCGCCCTGGATCTCACGTTCAATGACGAACTTAGGCATGGCAACCTCTCTTTATTGTTCTGGATGGCAGGGCGCGTTCACCCTGTGATCAAACTATCGTCCTGACGGGCGCTGGCGTCCTGCCCGATCGTCGCCCAAGCCTGCCCGATCGTCCGGAGATTCCACACGGCGCACCGACGCGTTCACAATCAGGAATCCTGTCACGGGGAAATCCCTATGGACGCTCTGTCACAGACCCTGCGGGTGGTGCACCTGGTCGGCGCGATCTTCATCAACGCCCGGTTCACTGCGCCCTGGTGCTACCAGTCGCCCAGCGCCGACACGGCCGCGCCGTTCCTGGAGCCCGATGCGGAACGGGTGGTGATCTTTCACCTGATCACCGAGGGCGAGTGCTATGTCGAGCTGGGCGATGACCCGCCGCTGCTGCTGAGCGCCGGCGACGTGGTGATCTTCCCTCAGGGCGACGCCCATCGCATGTGCTCCCGACCCGGATTACCCCCGGCCACGGGTGCACGACTGGATGCGGTGCTGGCACGCCGGCCCCGCCAGCTGAGTTATGGCGGTGGTGGCGCGGTCACCCGCCTGGTGTGCGGCTACCTGGCGTGTGACACGCGCCTGGCGGGCATGTTGCTCAAGGGTTTGCCGCCCGTGGTGCGGGTCAACGTGCGCGGTTCGGATGCCGGTATCTGGCTGGAATCCTCCGTGCGCTACGCCCTCGCCGAAGCCCGCTCGCCCCGCCCCGGCGGCGAAGGGGTCCTGGCCAAACTCGCCGAAGTGCTGTTCATCGAAGTGCTGCGCCTGTACATGAACGAACAGGGCGAAGGTCGCACCGGCTGGCTGGCCGGAGTACGCGACCGCATCGTCGGCGCCGCCCTCAACGCCTTGCACAAAAAGCCCTGCCACGCCTGGACGCTGGACGAACTGGCGCGCACCGCCAGCACTTCAAGATCGGTGTTGGCCGAGCGCTTCCAGCAACTGGTGGGGGTGTCGCCGATGCAGTACCTGACGCAATGGCGGATGTTGCTCGCCGCCAACCTGTTGCGCAGCAGCAACAACTCATTGACGCGCATCGCCGAGGAAGTGGGTTACCAGACCGATACCGCCTTCAGCCGCGCCTTTCGGCGCGAGTTCGGTGCACCGCCGGCGGCGTGGCGGCGTGGTCAGGCGGCCTCGAATCACATGAGCGGTCGCTGAACCGGCAGGGGCGACAGCACCGCCCGGGCCCGCTACTCTCGCTACCCAGCGACTGAATTCGGAAAGGACTCATCACATGACACCCCGCCTGGACTGGCTTGCTCGACATATGCAGCACAGCAATACATTCGCTTCGTGGATCCACCGGCAGTTCCACTACGAATACGCCGGACAGCCCCTGCCCGACTGGCAACGGGAATTCGCCGAAGGCCAGGACAACGGCGACTGGAAGTGCCTGATCGCCCTCGACCACGACGACCTGTTGGGCGGTGCGGCACTGGCCAGGGCTGACCTGACCCATCGCCCGGATCTGGGGCCCTGGCTCGCGTGTGTGTTCATCACTCCCGAGGCACGCGGCAAGGGCCTGGCGGAGCGTTTGATCGAAGGGATTTGCGCGCAAGCCAAAGCCAACGGCGAGAAGAGGAACTACCTGCACACCCAGGACCAGAGCGCTTATTACGCCAGGCGTGGCTGGGTTGTGCAGGAGCGCTTTCAGGCATGGGAAAAAGATCAATGGCTCATGGCGCGAGACCTGTGAGCCATTGATCGAATGGTTCAAGCCGCTGGCGCGCTGGCCTTGGCCTCCTCCAGCAACTGCTGGATCACTTTCTCCTGCGTGTCGTAGCTGCCTTCACCGAAGTGGGTGTAACGCACCTGCCCCTTGGCATCGATGATGTAGTGCGCCGGCCAGTACTGGTTGTCGAAGTTGCGCCAGATCGCGTAGTTGTTGTCGATCGCCACCGGGTAGGTGATGCCGTATTCCTTCACCTTGTCCCTGACGTTGTCGATGATGCGTTCAAAGCCGTATTCAGGCGTGTGCACACCGATCACCACCAGTCCGTCCTTTTCATATTTCTTCGCCCAGTCCTTCACGTACGGCAGGGTGTGCTTGCAGTTGATGCAGTCGAAGGTCCAGAAGTCCACCAGCACCACCTTGCCTTTCAGGGCTTCGTTGGTCAGCGCCGGTGAGTTGATCCAGTCGACCGCGCCGGACAACGACGGCATCGCGCCCTGGGCGTTGCCCATAGTGCTGTCGGCCTTGACCTTGCTGACCAGGTAATCGACGACTTTCGGCACGGTCTCCAGCACGTTCTTCTCGACACGGCTGACACCTTGCGATGAGGTGTTGGCCAGCAACAGGTCATTGGCCCCCGTTGCGATCACTGCCGCACCGGCCAACACCGCAACCCCCGCGCCCCGGCGCAGCCAGCCAGTGACCGGAATCGACGGTTTCAAGCGATTGACCAGGCCACGGCCGGCAAAGATCAAGACGCCCAGGGACAGCGCACTGCCCGCGCCATAGGCCACCAACAACAGGCTGGTACCGGCGTTCGCGCCCTGCAGCATGGCGCTGGTGAGAATCACCCCGAGGATCGGCCCGGCGCAGGGTGCCCAGAGCAGCCCGGTGGCGACACCGATCATGATCGACGCCAGCGGCCCGGACATCTTGCGCGAGTCCGGGTCGATGCGATTGCCCAGCAGCACGAAGGGGCGCGCCAGCCAGTCACCGACCCGGGCGGAAATCAGCGACAGGGCGAACAGCACCATGACGAACAAGGCAACATGGCGGCCGGTGTTGCTGGCCTGTATCACCCACTCGGTGCTGACCACGGCCAGGCTGGAGACCAGGGCGAAGGTCAGGACCATGCCACCGAGGGTCAGCAGGATCGAGGCGCGTGTGCGGTCGGCCCCGGCGAACAGGAATGGCACGACCGGCAGGATGCACGGGCTGAGGACGGTCAATATGCCGCCCAGGAAAGCGATGAGTAACATGGGATCACCTGATGCAGGTTAGAGGGCGACACAAGGCCAGTGTGGGAGCGAGCCTGCTCGCGATGGCGTCCGGTCAGGCGACACATCATTGACCGGACAATCGCTTTCGCGAGCAGGCTCACTCCCACAGTGGATTGGGGTGTTTTCAAGCTGTCTGTTCATCCAGCAACTGCCCCTGAGGCGTGCGGCTGGCACCGTTCTCGGCGAGCATCTGCCCTTGCGGCGTACGGCTGGAACCGTCTTGCGCAAGGAAGCCCTGGGTGCCCTTCTCTGCCACGGGTGTCAGCTGGAAGCAGGTGTTGCTGCCGCAGGCGCTTTGCTCGACAGAGGCGTTGGCATGGGCCGCCGCACCGGCGACGGAAAAGGCGATGGCGGTAAGAAAGCGGGATACGTTGTTCATGATGTCCTTCCTGATTCAATGGGATTAAGCGGTCGTTGATCGCGGCACTCAGTTTTCCGAGTTGCAGTGGTCGGCGAATTTGCTGTAATCCAGCACCTGGGTTTTCGACTGGGAGTCGAGGTACGTCAGCCGTGCATTGACCACGCCGCAGGAAGGCGTAGCGTCCTCGGTCAGCGAAACCACTTTGCTGATGTCAAGATGGGTGCCGTAGGTGTAGGTTTTAGGCGCAACATCGGCTTCGGCGCGGGCCGACAGGGTGCAGATGTTCAGGGCGGCAAACAGGCAAGCGGCGTAGACGGCTTTGGTGTTCATGGCGAGTTCCTCAAGGTTTCAACAGGTCGTTGGTTCGTTGGGCCGAGGCGGTCTGGTTTGCCTCGATGGAACCTATTAAAAGCCTGCGAGGTATCTCGTCTGTGTCGGGAATCGGCGTGAATCAATCGGTACGTATCAGAACCGGGCGCAGATACAAAGCAATACAAAACCCCTGAAAATCGGCTTTTTTGCCTTCGTGTGTATCCGCAGGCAGGCCGGATACACTGCAATACAAAGGGCGGCAGGCGACCCCGCCCGGGCTCGATAGACTGTGTGGCAATCCCCATTCATCAGAGGTTTGGCCCAATGGATCACGTTGATCACATCCTCATCGTTGACGATGACCGCGAAATCCGCGAGCTGGTAGGCAACTACCTGAAGAAGAACGGCCTGCGCACCACCGTCGTGGCGGATGGGCGGCAGATGCGCGCGTTTCTGGAAACCACCCCGGTGGACCTGATCGTGCTGGACATCATGATGCCGGGGGACGATGGCCTGCTGCTCTGCCGCGAATTGCGCGCCGGCAAACACAAGACCACGCCGGTGCTGATGCTCACCGCGCGCAACGATGAAACCGACCGCATCCTCGGCCTGGAAATGGGCGCCGACGACTACCTGGTCAAACCCTTCGCTGCCCGTGAACTGCTGGCGCGGATCAACGCGGTGCTGCGACGCACCCGCATGCTGCCGCCGAACCTGGTGGTGACCGAAGCCAGCCGTCTGCTGGCCTTCGGCCGTTGGCGCCTGGACACCTCGGCCCGACACCTGCTCGATCAGGACGGCACCATGGTGGCCCTGAGCGGTGCCGAATATCGATTGCTGCGGGTGTTTCTCGACCATCCGCAACGGGTGCTCAACCGCGATCAATTGCTCAACCTGACCCAGGGCCGCGACGCCGACCTGTTCGACCGTTCCATCGACCTGCTGGTCAGTCGCCTGCGCCAGCGCCTGCTCGACGACGCCCGCGAACCGGCCTACATCAAGACCGTGCGCAGCGAAGGCTATGTGTTTTCCCTGCCGGTGGAAATCCTGGGCGATCAATCATGACGCGGGCGCTGCATTGGCCGCGGACCCTGGCCTCGCGGCTGTCGCTGATATTCCTGATCGGCCTGATCCTCGCCCAGGCATTGTCCTTCGGTGCGCAGTACTACGAACGCTACGAATCCTCGAAAAACACCATGCTGGGCAACCTGGAAACCGATGTTTCCACCTCCATTGCCATCCTCGACCGCTTGCCCGCCGATGAACGAGCCGCCTGGCTCAAACAACTGGAGCGGCGCAATTACAGTTACCTGCTCAACGAGGGTTCGCCGGGCACGCCCATCCGCACCGACATGCCCGATGCGCCCATTGCCATCGCCTCGATCAAGGACGCCATCGGCCACGATTACCCGATGACCTTTATCGACATCCCCGGGCCGAAAAAACACTTTCAAGTGCACCTGAACCTGGCGGATGGCAGCCCGTTGACCATCGACGTCCGCCCGGCGATGGTGCCGCTGTCGCCCTGGCTGCCCATCGTGTTGCTCGGGCAACTGGCGCTGATGCTCGCCTGTTCCTGGCTGGCGGTCAGAATCGCCATCCGCCCCCTCACCCGCCTCGCCGACGCCGTCGAAACCCTGGACCCCAACGCCCACCCCGTGCTCCTGGACGAAAAAGGCCCGACCGAAGTCGCCCACGCCGCCAAGGCCTTCAACGCGATGCAGGCACGCATCGCGGCGTACCTGAAGGAACGCATGCAATTGCTCGCGGCGATCTCCCACGACCTGCAAACCCCGATCACGCGCATGAAACTGCGCGCCGAGTTCATGGACGACTCCAGCGAAAAAGACAAACTGTGGAACGACCTGGGCGAGATGGAACACCTGGTACGCGAAGGCGTCGCCTACGCCCGCAGCATCCACGGCGCCACCGAAGAAAGCCGCCGCACCGACCTCGACTCGTTCCTCGACAGCCTGGTGTTCGACTACCAAGACATGGGCAAGGACGTTCAGCTCACAGGCAAGAGCACCACCGTCATCGACACCCGCCCCCACGCCCTGCGCCGGGTGCTGGTCAACCTGACGGACAACGCATTGAAATTTGCCGGAGCTGCCGAGATGCGCGTGGAAAAACAGGCCGACGGCAAGCTGTCGATCAAGATCCTCGACCGTGGTCCGGGGATCGCCGAGGAAGAACTGAAGCACGTGATGGAACCCTTCTACCGCGTGGAAAACTCCCGCAACCGCAGCACCGGCGGCACCGGGTTGGGGTTGGCGATTGCCCAGCAACTGGCGATCGCCATTGGAGGGTCGTTGACCTTGAGCAATCGTGAAGGGGGTGGGTTGTGTGCGGAGTTGAGATTGCCGGGGTAGAGGGATTGGCTTGGGGGTGAGGATGTTGGACCAGCCCTAGAAAATGGTCGGCTGGAAGGCCGCCTTCGCGGGCAAGCCCGCTCCCACAGGACCTGGTACTGATGGGAGAGTGTTTCCCTGTAGGAGCTGCCGAAGGCTGCGATCTTTTGATTTTGATTTTTGACCATGTCGAAAGGGCGCAAGATCAAGATCAAAAGATCGCAGCCTTCGGCAGCTCCTACAGGCCGAGCGTTAGCTCGCCTGCCGCATCTTGATCCACCCGCCCCCGGATGAATACCGGAGCGGGAGGCCGTACGTAAGGGCGAAACCGTCAGCCGCCGTTACCGAAGAAACGGATATGTACCCAACAAAGACTACACCCCCAGACGAAACTGCTTGGGCGTAACCCCAAACCGCTTACGAAACGCCCGAATAAAATTACTGGCCTGCCGATACCCCAACCGCTCGGCAATCCGCTCAATCGGCTGATCCCCCGCCGTCAACCAATGCCGCGCCAACTCCAGACTGTCGCTGCGACTCTGTTGCGCCGCCGCAGTCTGCCAATGCCGCAACATGCTCTGATGCAAAAACGCATTAGCCCCCAACAACGGCTCATCAAGGCTAACCGCTGGCAGGCTCAAACACGGATGTGCCCCCTCCAGCACCTCGATACCCACGCTACGCAACCACTGCCCGGCCGCCTGCTGCGGCGTCAGGCGAACGCTGACAAACACCTCGGCCGGCGCCCGCCCCAAACGTCGGGCGATGTTGCGCACCAACGTCAGGGTCGCCGCATCGAGGCCGAAAAAATGCGCCTGTCGGCCAGCATTGCGCAGGTGCAGGCGGGCCTGCCCGTCACCCTCCTCCAGTTCCGCCACCACATAGTTGGTCACCCGTGGCAGGAAATCAGTGAAGCACGCCAGGCTCGCGCGCAAGGTGGCGGCGGAGTCCAGCAGGATGTTCAACCCCCGCAACGTGGTGGTCGCCATGCCATTGACCAGCTCACAGCCAAACGACACCCCCGCGCCCGCACGTTCGCATTCGTTCCACAAGCGCTCGACCAGGTGCGCAGGCACCTGCAGATCCTGCCCTTCGAGTAACGAAAGACAGATGCCGGCCCGTTGCAGCAGTTGGTCCTGGCACAGGCCGGACTGCCGGGCATGGCTGAGAATGGTTCGGGTGAAAGCGCTGGAAATGAACGGTTGGCTGGTCATGGCACGTTACGGCGAGAAGACAGGCGTGTACTTATGCCAGCCTCTATGCTATCGATCCAATGCATTAAAAGTATCCGCCAAATGCAGGAGACGCATGATGGATCTACGACAACTCCGCCACCTTGTCGCCCTGGCCGATTACCGCAATTTCGGGCGTGCCGCCGAGGCGATCAACCTCAGCCAACCGGCCTTCAGCCGTAGCATCCAGACCCTGGAGCGCGACCTCGACTGCGCGTTGGTGGAGCGCAGCAGCCGCGAATTCCGCCTGACGGGCCAGGGTGAACTGGTGCTGCAACATGCCCGGCGCCTACTCGCCGGCAGCCAGGCCTTGCACAACGAACTGACGCAATACAACGGCTTGACCGGTGGCGAGTTGCACTTCGGCTGTGGTCCGTATCCGGCACAGTTGCTGGTGCCCGAGGCGCTGGCGGAATTCATCCAGGCGCACCCGGCGATCCGCATCAGTTTCCACCAGGGCGACTGGGAACAACTGGCGGTCTGGCTTCGTGAACAGCAGATCGAATTCCTCGTGGCCGACGCGCGGTACTTCACCGGCGACCCGCAATACCAGGTGCAGCTGTTGCGCCCCCGGCGCGGGCGGTTCTTTTGCCGTGTCGGTCATCCCCTGGCGCACCAGCAGGACCTGTCCCTGCGCGCCCTGCTCGACTACGCGGTGGTCGGCACGCGAATACCGCCGATGATCCGCAAGATCCTCGCCGACGCACAGGGCGAGGCGGACTTCAACCCGAGCGTGGAATGCGCGCAGTTCGATGCCATCCGCCGCGTGGTGATGCGCTCCGACGCGGTGGGCATCGCGACCATCGAGGCCCTGGCCGAACTGGCCGACCAGGGCCTGATCCGCCTGCTGGAGTTTGCCGATGTGCCCAAGGACGACCCCGGCCTGCAATTGCACTACGGCATCGTCAGCCGCGCGGGGCACTCCCTGACACCGGCGGCGCTGGCGATGGTCGAGGCGGTGCTGACGGTTGACCGGCGTTTGCTGGCGTCGAACTAAGGCTTGCCTGCAACGCCGCAATCCTTGTGGGAGCGAGCTTGCTCGCGATAGCGGTGTGTCATTCAACAATGATGTCGGCTGACACGGCCCAATCGCGAGCAAGCTCGCTCCCACAGGGTTCGCCGTTGCCTTGATGTCACGCCCGCCGCGCCAGCGCCTGCAATGCCCGGGGCTCACCGAGGGCGCGCAGCAGGCAATGCATCGCCTCCTCGCGGCTGCGCTCGAAGCGATAGCGGGACTCGATGTACAACGCCAGTTTCAACTCCACGGGCTCGTCCAGGGGCAGCGGCACGTGTTGCAGGCCCAGCACACTGGCGACCCGGCTCGGCAGGCTGATGCCCAGCGGTTGGCGGTCGGCGATCAGCTTCGCGGCCAGGGTGCTCTGGGTGCTCATCGCGATATGGCGGCGCAGGCCTTTCAAGCCCAGCTGCAAGTCCACCGGGCTGAGTCCGTCGCGGCGGCTCGACACCTGAATCTGCGGTTGCTCCAGGTATTCCTGCAGGGTGCGCGGCGGCGCCTTGAGCGCGGTGCCATAGGCGAACACGTAATGGTCGGCGGGCAATGCCTGCTTGTGCAGGCCGGCCAGCCCGGCCAGCGGCTGGTCGAGGTCGATCAGGATATCCAGCTTGCCGCTGGCCAGGTCCTGCAAGGCGTCACGGCGCCGGGGCTGGAAATAGCGCACCTGCCAATCGGCATGGGGCGATTCGAGCAAGGCATCGAGCAGCACCGGTTGCAGGCAATCCAGGCAACTGATGCGCAGCAGCGGATTGTTCTGCCGCGCGGCGGGGATCATGCGCAAGCCATCGCGCAATGACTCGAGCGCCGCACGCACGTAGTCGGCCAGACGATGGGCGACCAGTGTCGGCGTCACGCCCAGGCGACTTTTGATGAACAGCGGATCGCCGCACAACTCGCGCAGGCGACGCAACGCATTGCTCATGGCCGGTTGCGACAGGCACATCACCTCGGCGGCACGGGTGACGCTGCGCTGCTGGTAAATCGCATCGAAGGCGAGCAACAGGTTCAAATCGAGCTGGCGTAAATCAAGCATGGTCTTGCTCCGGCAAATCGCTTAACGTCGGGCAGCCTAACCAGTGTTCCGGAACAAGCTGTGAGCCCTACATGACAAAAAGCGATCAGCCACTGCACGATCAAGCCCTGCCCAATGCGTTCTACGCACCGACCCTGCTGCCGGCCATCGAAGAGCTGCTGGCCCGTGGCGTGGACCGCGAACACATCGAAGGCCTGTTTCGTCGCAGCCTGTTCGAGTTGCGCACACCCTTCATGCGCGTTCCGCTGTTCATGTCGCGGCGCTTCTGGGCGTTTGCCCTGGAACGGACCGGCGACCCGCTGATCGGTCTGGCGGCCGGTCGGCGCTTCGTTTCCACCGCCACCAATGGCCTGACGTACCTGTTCGATGTGGCCGAATCACTGGACAGTGCCTGCCAGTATTTCGTGCGCTTCTTTCCGTTTTTCAATGGGCACTTCCAGGCGCAGATCATGCGTGGGGGCGACACCGTCGAACTGCGCCTGCTCGATCGCGGCAGCGTGAAAGCCAGCGCAGCCACCGCCGATTACATCCTCATCAGCCTGTGCAGCATGTTGCGGCGCAAGTTCCTCGCCAGCGGCCTCGGGCGCGATCCGGTGCTGGGCATCGGGCTGACCGGGCCCTGCACCGCCAACCCGCAGGATCACGAGCAAGCCTTCCGCGCCCCCGTGCAGTGGCAACAGGCGCAACATTCGATCCGCCTCGATCCCCAGTTGTTCGTCATCCCGTTGACGCCGGGCAATCATGAACTGGAGCAGACACTGGTCGAACTGCTGGAACAGACCCGGCGCAACAGCGAACCGACCTTGCTGGAGCAAGTCTGCGACCACTTGATCGTCGACCTCGCACAAGCCAACTGGCAGCAATGGTGCAGCGCCCAGCATCTGCTCGAACGCACCGCAGCCCGACGCTTGAAGGCGTTGGGCTGGAGTTTTTCCGAGTTGCTCGACGAGTACCGCCGCTACCGGGCCGAAGACTTTTTGCAGGGAACAGACCTGGAGCTGGTGGAGATTTCCGACCGCCTGGGCTACAGCGATGTACAAAGCTTCAATCGTGCATGCCTGCGGTGGCTGGGGTGCGCGCCGGGCGCCTGGCGAGCCCGGCAAGGACAATAAAAAGGTTCTTTGCTCATTCCCGGGAAACTGTAGGAGCCAGCCTGCTGGCGATGGACTCCAGTGCGCCGCGTTGATCCAGATCACACGCGTTATCGTTAACGACCATCGCTGGCAGGCCAGCTCCTACACGGGACCGTGCCCACGCGGTGAAAGCCACAAAAAACAGTGCGATACCTCGGGCTCGTGCAGTGGTGATGGTCGTCGGGTAAAGCGCAGAACCCTGTGGGAGCGAGCCTGCTCGCGAAAGCGGTTTGTCAGTCACATCGATACTGGATGTACCGCCGTCTTCGCGAGCAGGCTCGCTCCCACAAAAACCACGCTCGTGCGCCACCGGGTGTCATTGGTTTTTGCGTCCCCCCGGTTTCCAGCTACAAATGATGGGTGGGTTGAGTGTCCGGAATCCTGACAGCGATTGTCACGGGTCGGACGACGAGGGATGGCTACGGTTTTAGGGATGGTCAGGCGCATGGCTCAAGGCAAGTATCGCTCCGACATTGATGGGCTGCGCGCTGTCGCGGTGATTGCAGTGCTGCTGCATCACCTCAAGGCCAGCCTGTTGCCCGGCGGCTATGTGGGCGTCGACATCTTCTTCGTCATCTCGGGATTCCTGATCACGTCCCAGGTGTTTTCCGAGGTCAAGCGCAATGCGTTCTCGCTCAAGGGCTTTTATCAGCGGCGCATCAACCGCATCGTGCCGGCGCTGGCAACGGTGCTGCTGGCGACCGTGATCGCCGGGGTCTTCATCCTGTCTCCGGTCGACCTGATCCGGCTCAACGTCAGCGCCCTGCTCTCGCTGCTGGGCGTCTCGAACATCTACATCTGGGTCAAGTACGGTAACTACTTCGCCGCCGATGCCAGCGAAGCGCCTTTGCTGCACACCTGGTCGCTGGGTATCGAAGAGCAGTTCTACCTCATCTGGCCGCTGTTCATCGTGTTGCTGTATCGCCTGGCGCCGCGTTACGTGTTGCCCGTGCTGGCCATCGGCGTGGTGCTGGCGGTGGGGGTTTCCGAGTACGCGACGGGGGTCTTCGCCACGGCGGCCTACTACCTGCTGCCCACGCGTTTTTTCGAACTGATGCTGGGCGGGCTGTTGGCGATCTACCTCCATTCACCGCGCGTGATCGGCAAACGGGCGGCCCATGGCTATGCGCTGGCGGGCTACCTGCTGATCGGTTTCTCGCTGTTTGCCTTGAACCCCAACTCCACTTTTCCCGGGATCAACGCTTTGATCCCCTGCCTGGGCGCCGCCTTGCTGATCCTGGCCGGCAGCGGTGAACGCCACTCACGCTTGCTCACCAGCCGGCCCATGGTGTTTATCGGCCTGATCTCCTACTCGCTGTATTTGTGGCACTGGCCGCTGATTGCCTTCCTGAACTACGTGGAAATCCCCATCGACCTGCCGGTGGGCGCGCTGCTGATTGCCGCCTCTGTCCTGCTTTCGTGGCTGTCCTGGCGGTACGTCGAGGTGCCGTTTCGCCGTACCGGGGCAGGCCTGCACTTTGCCCGGGTGTTCACCCGCCGGTTTGCCCTTCCGGCGTTGGGGCTGGCCGTGCTGGCAGGACTGAGCCTGCAGTTCAACGGTTTTCCACAACGCTTCAACGCCGGCGTTTCAGCGCTTGAAGCGATGACCCTGAACAAGCCTGCCGAGGTCCGCCGCGGCTGCCATGTGCCCAATGCGCTGTACCAGACCGAACCCAATCAGCACTGCCGATTGGGCGCAACCAAGGAGGCGCTGGACGGCATCATGATCGGCGACTCGTTTGCCAATCACTTCACCGGCATGGTCGACATTCTGGCCAGGCCCGACAACATGATGCTTATGGACTACACCATGGACTCCTGCCCGCCGATCCTCGGCTACACCGCCGAAATGCCTCCGGTGTATGCGGCCCATTGTGCGAAACGCAATGAGCGGGTGTTCAGCCTGATCGAGCAGAACAAGTATCGCTACGTGGTACTGGCGGCGATCTGGCCCAAGGATGCCCGGGCCAGGGATCTGGTCGAAGCGAGCCTGCGGCGGGTGGTGGAGAACAGCGGCCAGGTGATCGTCATCCTGAGCAACCAGCACATCGAGAAGGCGGCGAGTTGCCCGATTCGCCGGCTGATGTTCGGCACCGGGCGCAACTGCTCGGTCGCCCAGAGCGCACTGGCGCCCTATTGGGCGGACGTGCGGGCCAGGTTCCCGCAGATACGCTTCATCGACCCCAATCAGGTGATATGCCCGGCTGGCGTGTGCAGTCCGATCATCGAGGGTCAGTTGCTGTACCTGGACGACTCACACTTGAACGAAGTGGGCTCACGGTTTATCGGCCGCACCTTGCTCGATCGTGGCTTCTCCCTGCTGCACGACCCCAGGGCGAAACCGCAAACCGCCGACGCAAGGTTGGGTGCCAGCGTGGTCAATTGACACCGCCTCCCCCGCTCACGGGCGCCCGGCAGAAGGTGCGCCCGACTCATGAAAATGCCAATGGCCAGCCCCCCCGTCGACCTGTCAGATCATTGAATTTTGCAATGACCCGAAAGGCAACTTGCCAATAGATTGTCGGTCGATTCTTGACACTGGCATATCGCCACATACGCGTAAGAACCGTCTGACCTTGGGCAAAAGCGTCAATAAACCGGTGACTCAAATCTGACACACTCAAGCTGCTACAGCCCTTGTATTTCGCGGCTTACGACCGTTTATCGCTTTCTTTGGACTCTCGCCAAAAGCCCGAAATCGGGGGAAAACCCAACACTGGTGCGAGGTTGATGGCATTTGGCCCCCCGAGTTTGGGGGTGTCTTGCCCTTTTAACATGCCGGATGGCTGACGCGGTTTTCCGAGGCTGGTCTATACCCCTTTTTACAGTTTTCACTTCACGACTCTCCACCGTCTTACGAGGCACGCCAATATGGACGTGAGCGTATTTGGTACGGGCTATGTTGGCCTGATACAAGCAGCGGCACTGGCCGATGTCGGGCATCGTGTCCTGTGCGTCGACATCGACCCGAACAAGATCAGGCAACTGCAACAGGCCGTGCCACCGATCAGTGAACCAGGGCTTTCCGCCACCCTTGAGGAAAACATCAAGGCCGGTCGCCTGCTCTTCACTACCCAGGCCAGCGATGCAGTGGAGCATGCCGATCTGATCTTCATCGCCGTCGGTACGCCCGCCGACGAAGACGGTTCCGCCGACCTCAGCCATGTGCTGAACGTGGCCCGGCAGATTGCCAGTTTCATGGAGGCCGACCGCACCCTGATCATCAAGTCCACGGTGCCGGTCGGCACGGCGGACCAGGTCAGTGCCACCGCTGTCGAAGAGTTGCAGCGCCGCGGCAAAGGCTCGTTGAAAGTTCGGGTGGTGTCCAATCCGGAGTTTCTCAAGGAAGGCAGTGCCCTGGCCGATTGCATGCGCCCGGACCGGATCATTGTCGGTACCGCCGACGATGAAGCCCGCAGCCAGATGAGCGACCTCTACGCACCGTTCTGCCGCAACCGCGAAAAACTGATGTTCATGGACAATCGCAGTGCCGAGCTGACCAAGTACGCGGCGAACGCGATGCTGGCCACGCGCATCAGCTTCATGAACGAACTGGCCAACCTCACCGAGTTGCTAGGCGCCGATATCGAAGCGGTGCGCAAAGGCATCGGTTCGGACCCGCGCATCGGTTACCACTTCATCTACCCCGGTTGCGGCTTCGGCGGTTCCTGCTTTCCCAAGGACCTGCGCGCCCTCCTGCACACCGCCGAGCACTGCGGCATGCCCTTGCGTCTGCTGCGCAGCGTGACCGAGGTCAACGACCTCCAGCGCCATATCCTGTTCAGCAAACTCAAGGCGCAATTTCCCGGCGGGCTGACCGGCAAATCCATCGCCGTGTGGGGCCTGGCGTTCAAACCCAACACCGATGACATGCGCGAAGCCCCCAGCCGTTATCTCATGGAGGCACTCTGGGCCGAAGGCGCGAGCGTGCAGGCCTACGACCCGGAAGCCATGTCCGAATGCCGGCGCCTCTACGGCTACCGCGACGACCTGCATCTGTGCGCCACCCGCGATGACACTCTCGAAGACGCCGATGCCCTGGTGATCTGCACCGAGTGGAAGAACTTCCGCGTGGTCGACTTCGACCTGCTGGCGAGCAAACTGCGTTGCCGGGTGGTCGTCGACGGGCGCAACCTCTACAACCCGGAACAGGTGGCGGCTGCCGGCCTGCACTACAGCGGCATCGGCTTGCGCCACATCGTGCCCGAGGCCGTACGTCCATGAAGATTCTCGTCACCGGAGCGGCCGGCTTCATTGGTGCCCATTGCGTGCTGCGACTGCTGCGCGACGGCCACCAGGTGTTCGGCCTGGACAATTTCAACAGCTACTACGACCCGCAACTCAAGCACGATCGTGTGCGTTGGGTGCAGGAGCAGGCACGCCCTTTCCAGCTCGCAACGGTTGACCTGGCCGATACGCCGGCCATAGAGGCGCTGTTTGCCAGGGAGAAACCAGAGGTGGTGATCCACCTCGCGGCCCAGGCCGGAGTGCGCTACTCCCTGGAGAATCCCCGGGCGTATCTGGACAGCAACTTGAGCGGTTTCCTGAACATCCTCGAAAGCTGCCGCAACCACCCGGTCAAACACTTGATCTACGCCTCGTCCAGCTCGGTGTATGGCGCCAACCAGCACACACCCTACTCGGTGCGCGATGGTGTCGATCATCCGCTCTCGCTGTATGCCGCGACCAAGAAGTCCAACGAATTGATGGCCCACAGCTACAGTCACCTGTTCGGCATTCCCTGCACCGGACTGCGCTTCTTCACGGTATACGGTCCCTGGGGACGGCCCGACATGTCGCCGATCCAGTTCGCCCGGGCCATCGCCGAAGAGCAGCCACTGAAGCTGTTCAACTACGGCGAGCACCAGCGCGACTTCACCTACATCGACGACATCATCGAGAGCATCACGCGCCTGATCGAGTGCCCACCGCAAGCCAATGACCAATGGGACCGCGAACACCCGGACCCGGCTACGAGCATGGCGCCCTGGCGGATTTTCAACATCGGTGGCCAGCACCCGGTAGCGCTCAAGGATTATCTGGCGCTGCTGGAAAAACACATGGGTCAGAACGCCCGGGTCGAGCTGCTGCCGCTGCAGCCCGGCGATGTCCTCAACACCTGCGCCGATGCCAGCGACCTGGCACACGCGACCGATTTCCAGCCGCGCATCGAGCTGGATGAGGGACTTGGGCAATTCGTTGCCTGGTTCCGCGCTTACTACCAACCAACTAATTAAATAATTAGTACTAACTGAGTAGTTAAATAATTAGCACTAACCAAGTAACTAAATAATTAGCACCAATCAACTAATTAATTAGTGATTAACACTAACTAACTGCCTATCGCCCACGCCGCACGCGGCTGAACTTTGCGGAGGAATTATGACTGGTCATGAGAAAAGTGTGCCCCTGGACACAATGCGCAGAGACAAGCGCATGGACCCCGAGCACCGCATGCGCATGGACGCCGCCATTCACATGCAGGGACGTGGCTGGATTACCGGTCGCGACGGTGGCCGACCCTGGACCCTGTCGCGCACCAACCGCGTGTTGGCCAGCTGCGGTGCGCTGCTGATCCTGATGCTGATTGCGCCGGTGCTGCTGGGCCTGGCGCTGGCCATCAAGTGCACCAGTCCGGGGCCGGTGATGTTCGTGCAGAAACGCACCGGTTACCGCGGCCGCCTGTTCGGCATGTACAAGTTCCGCACCATGGTCATCAACGCCGAGGAACTCAAGGAGTCCCTGCGGCACCTGAACAAGCACGGCGCCGACGCCATCGATTTCAAGATCGACAAGGACCCGCGCATCACCGGCATCGGCGGCTTTCTGCGGCGCACCAGTCTCGACGAGCTGCCGAACCTGTTCAACGTCGTGAGCGGCGACATGCGCCTTGTCGGCCCCAGGCCCACTTCGTTCAACGCCTACCGCTACAAGGACAGTCACCTCGTTCGCCTGAGTATCTACCCCGGCATGACCGGCCTGTGGCAGATCTCCGGGCGCAGCAATATCGACTTCGACCAGCGCGTTGAGCTGGATCTGCGTTACATCGCCCAACAGAGCCTGCTGCTTGATTTGAAGATTCTGTTGAAAACCCCTTTCAAAGTATTCAGCGGCCACGGAGCGAGTTAAATGGACGGTTCAACTGCTAAAAGCCTCAGCATTGCCAGCCCGAGCGAGTCCAACCTGACATCGACCGTGCTGGACCAGGAGCTGCGGATCCTGTTCCTGACCGCCGCCAACCCCGGCGCGGGCACCACCACCAGCGCCCTGGCGCTGGCCAGCCAACTGGCGCAGATGAGCAGCGGCCTGGTGCTGCTGGTGGACGCCAGCCAGTCGGCGACCAACCTCACGCAACAGTTGGGACTGACCAGGGAACGGGGGTTTCACGACTTGCTGTTCAACACCCAGAACCCGCCCTTGTTGCAGGACTGTGTGGTGGACGTGTCCAGCCTGCCGTTCCACCTGCTGCCGTTCGGCCGCCACTCCCGGGGCAACGAACACCTCACACCTGAACGCCTGGGCCCGCTGCTCGATCAACTCGGCAGTCAGTACCGCTTCGTGGTGATCGATGGCGATGCCGTGTATTCGGATTCCGACACCCTGGCCATCAGCACCCAGGCGGACGGCGTGGTCATGGTCGTGCGCTCTGAAGACACCCGCTGGGAAGTGGCCCAGGCCGCGGCACAGCGCCTGAGCCAGGCCGGCGCGAAACTGGTCGGCAGCGTGTTCAACCGACGCAAGTACTACATGCCCAAGTGGCTGTACAAAAACCTGTGAGCCACCAGAAAGGATGACGCCATGAACGCCAAGATGCTTGTCCTGCTGTTGCTGCCGCTTGCAGGTTGCTCCAGCACTTCCTCCGACCAATCCCAAAGCATGCCGGTGCAGATCCTCACGGCCCCGCCGGCCAACGCCCAGGCCACCGACGTGCCCAAGGTCGAGCAGACCCTGCGGCCACAAGACGTACTGGACGTGATTTTCCACATCAGCACCAGTGGTTCCGACGCCTATCGCGTGCAGTCCGGGGACATGATCTCGCTGAACTTCACTGCCGCCAGCCAGCTCAACGGCAACCAGTTGGTGCTGCCCGACGGCACCATCGAACTGCCAGGGGCCAACACCTCGGTGAAAATCGAGGGGCTGACCCGCGATCAGGCACGCGAAGCGATTCAGCGCGCCTACGACCGCAAACAGCTGTTCCAGCCCAACCGCAATCAGCTGTCGGTGAATCTGGTGAGCCCGCTGACCAATGAACAGAACCTCAAGTCCGTGCTCAACCACCCCGGCACCGGCATGAGCCGGGAAATCACCGTGGGCACCGACGGCTACGCCAGTTTCCCGGAAATCGGTGCCGTGCCGCTGCAAGGCATGACCGTCAACCAACTGGAGGCCTACCTCAATAAACGCTACGCCACCTTGCCGGGCCGCATGACCGTGGACGTGCTGCTCAAGTCCACCGCCGGCAACGAGATCTTTGTGCTGGGTGAAGTCGGCCAGCCGGGCTCCTACCCGATCCGTCGCCCGGTATCGGTGCTTGAGGCCCTGACCATGGCACGCGGCTCCAACGTCAAGGCGCGCCTGGACTCGGTGATGATCATGCGGCGCAACGGCAACCAGGTGGTCGCGCATCGTTACGACGTGGAGAAAGCCTTGTCCGGCGATGCCTCGCAGATCGCCTACCTGCAAGCAGACGACATGCTGTACGTGCCCAAGACCAAACTGGCCAGCGCCGGCGAACTCGCCCGGCAACTGGCGGACGTGGTGTTGTTCCAGGGCGTGGGCATGAGCTTCAGCTATCGCGTCGACAACAAAGACAGCAACGACTAACTCTCAGGTGACCGCCATGAATCCAAAGGAAAACTACCTGCATGAGTTCTTCAGGATCTTCTTCGCCAACAAGCAATTGGTGAAACGAGTATTCCTGGTCTTTGCAGTGATCGCCGTGGTCTTGCCGCTGATGCTCAAGCAGAGCTTCGATATCACCGCCCAGGTGATCGTGCAGTCCAAGAAACTCTCCCAGGGGGATGCCACCAGCACCCTCAACCAGGAGAACGCGTCCTTCATTCCGCCGTCGCTGGCGGACATGGAGACCGAGAGCAATATCCTGCGTTCGCCGGCCTTGATCCGCCAGACCATCGACCAGTTGCGCGAAAAGGGTGAGTACACACCGCCCGTGAGCGTCTTCAACAAACTGCTGGTGCAGCCGTTCAAACGGTATGTCAGCAATCCCGTTCGCGAGCAGGTGATCAACCCGCTTCGCAACATGCTGGGGCTGCAGACCGATCCGGTACGCGACACCGTGCTCGATGTGCTCACACAGGAAGCGTCCGACGCCCTCAAGGTTGAAACCTTGCCAGGCTCCAACGTGATCTCGATCGTCTACAGCTTCCCTGACCCGGCCCAGGGCACCCGCTTCGTCGCCGCACTGCTGCAGAACTACCTGGTCAACCGCCAGGAAATGCAATCGATCGACCTGCCGCAGAGCTTCTACGAAACCAAGAAAATGCAGTACCAGGTGCGTCTCGATGGCCTGGAAGCCAACCGCCTGGCCTTGCTCGAAAAGATCGGCTCGTCCGATCCCAAGGAAGAAATCACGTTCCGCCTCAACGCGATCAACACCGAGGAGCAAGCGCTGAACCTGTATCAGGACCGGTTGCTGCAAAGCCAGCGCTGGCTCGAATACCTGAAAACCAACCTGGCCAGCGCCAACAACGCCCGGTTCAACGACTACACCTTCCCCTACACCTTCACCACCACGGTCGACAACGTCGCGTTCGAAGACCGCGAGATCAAGCAACTGGGTGAGCAACTGACGACCCTGGTCAGCCGCTACATGAGCGACCTGGCGATCTTTCAGCCCAGAAGTGAACCGATGCTGCTGGCACGTGAGCAGATCACCCGCACCCGTGGGCAGTTCCTGAAGATTGTCAGCAACCGGATCCAGGAGCGCACCAGCGACCTGGCGACGGTCAGCTCGGTCATCGACCAGAAAACCGCGCGCATTGCCGAGTTCAAGAACCGCATCCACCAGCTGCAGGAAACCCAGAGCAAGCTACGGCAAATGGACACCGAGATCGATGCGCTGCATGCGGCGTTCTCCACCTATGCCCAGCGCTTCGCCGAAAGCAGCACCGCGCGCGCGCTGGACAACGACCTGTCCAACGCCCGGGTGCTCAGCCCGCCGTTCGAACCGACCGAAGCGGCGTTCCCCAAGCCGCTGCTGATCATTCCGTTCGGGCTGTTCACCGGTCTGCTGCTGGCGATTGCCCTGGTCTACGTGCGTGAGTTCTTCGACCACCGCTTCAAGCACCCTGCGCAAATCACCCACGAACTGGGCTTGCCGGTGCTGCTGGTGCTCAACGATCAAAGCACCCTGCCAAACAATCCGCACAAGAACTGGAGCGTTCCGGCCCTCGTGCATTGGGTGCGCAATTGAACGCGGCGCTCGGCACCACCCGCGACCTGCCGATCATTCATTTGCTCAGCAGCGGCGGCTTCTATGGGGCCGAGCGGATGCTGCTGGACCATTGCCTGGCGACGCCGGGGCAGCACCAGGTGCTGTTTCTCGATGCGCCGCCAGAACTGATCGCGCGTTTTCGCCAGGCCGGTGTCGATTGCCTGGGCTGCGCGGGCCTGGGCGCGTTGCTGGGGCATTTGCGCCAGCGTCGGGACCCGCGGCCACTGATCAATACGCACAACTTCAAGGGCCTGCTGTTCGGCTGGGTCGGCGCCACGCTGTTGCGCCTGCCCCTGGTGATCACCCAGCACGGTTTCACCCCGCGCAGCCGCAAGCAGAAGTTCTACACCTGGCTGAGCCTGCAACTGTGCCGCACGGCTTCGGTGGACCGGGTAGTGTGTGTCGCCGAAAGCATCGCGGCGCTGCATCGCCAGGCCAACGTGCGCACGGACAAGTTGCAGGTGATCCCCAACGGCCTGCCGGCGGCCAACGACCTGCTGCCGCACAGTGGCGCACGTCAACGCTGGCTGGCCGGTTACGTCGGGCGCCTGAGCAGTGAAAAAGGCCCGGACCTGTTTCTCGATGCGCTGATCCCGTTGTGTCAGCAGTATCCGCAACTGGATGCGGTGATGCTCGGCGACGGGCCTGAGCGGGAAAGCCTGCAGGCGCGCATCGACGAGGCCGGCATGCAGGCACGCATCACGTTGCCGGGCTACCAGACCGACATGCGCGCCTGGTGGCGGCAACTCGATGCGCTGGTGATCAGCTCGCGCACCGAAGGCACGCCGATGATTCTGCTCGAAGCGATGCAGGCCGGCGTGCCGGTGGTGGCCTTTGGCGTCGGCGGAATTCCCGATGTCGTGCAGGACCGCCACAACGGCCTGCTCGCCGCGCCCACCGACAGTGCCGCCCTCGCCCGCCAGATCGGTACGCTGGTGCGGGACCCGGCACTGGCCGGCGAGTTGATCGACAACGCAAAACGTACGCAACGGGATCGCTACGACCTCAAGGCCCTGGCCGAACGCTGGTCGCAGCTTTACATCCGCACTGCACGGGAGGCACGCGCGTGATCTTTCCGCTCTCGATCGTCAGTTTGCTCGGCCTGGTCTGCCTCGGTCTGCTGGCCAGCCCTTATCCGTATCTGGCGCCGGGCGCGGTGCTGGGCCTGGTGGGTGTCGCGGTGCTGTACCGCAAGCCGGCCTGGGGCCTGCTGGGCATTGTCGCCATCCTGCCGTTCGAGGGGCTGTTCAAGGACAACGCGTTATCGGGCTCCAAGTTCCTCGGAGCCTCGCTGGCGCTGATCCTGATGCTGCAACTGGCGATTCGGCAACTGCCAGCCGATCGCCTGCGCAGCAATATCTGGCACTTGCTGGTCGGTTTCATGCTGCTGTACCTGCTCAGTCTGTTGAACACCGACGACATGGGCATCTCCCTGGGCCACCTGCGCGAATTGAGCGTCGGCCTGATTCTGTTTGTCATCACCCTGCTGGTGGCGCGTGAATTGAACCTCGACATGTTCGCCCGGCTGGTCGCCATCAGTGTCGCGGTGACTTGCGCCATGGCCATGTTCTCCAGCAAATACCAGGACGCGGGCCGTGCCTCCGGGCTGCTCAAGGACCCGAACAACTTTGCCCTGCTGATCGCCTTCGCCGTGCCCATGGCGTTGTTGCTGGTAGTGCGTAGCCCTAACCTGTTGCACCGGTTGTTCTGGGGGGGCTGCACCCTCCTGTTGCTGGGCGGCATGACCAAGACCGATTCCCGTTCGGGGCTGGTGGTGTTGCTCCTCAGCCTGTTGATCGGCGCATGGCATTACCGTGCGCTGTTGCCACGCATTCGTCCGCGCCACCTGGGCTTTGCCATGCTCGGCCTGGCGATTGTGATTCCGCTGGGGCTCTATGCGATGCCGGCCGGTTACGTGGCGCGTATCCAGTCGCTGAGCATCCTCGGTTCCGGGGCCAAGAGCCAGGACCCGTCCCTGGGCCGTCGCGCTTCCTACATCGTGGTCGGCAGCGCGATGATCGCCGAGAACCCCTTGCTCGGCACCGGCCCCGGCACGTTCCCGCTGCACTACGCCACCACCGGTTATGCCAAGGCCTTTTCCATCAAGGGCGAGACGCAAGACCTGTACCGGCGTGCCCATAACACTTACCTGGAGATCTTCAGTGAACTGGGGATTCCCGCCGGCCTGATGTTCGTCGGCTTCCTGGCCTTGGGGTTGTACAACCTGCTGCGTGCCCGCCGGGCCTGGCTGTTGCGCGGGAACGCAGCGCAGGCCGATGTGATGACCCACCTGAGCATGAGCTTTCTGTCGTTGACCTTGTTCCTGATGTTCCTCAGCGCGCCGAACCACAAGTACCTGTGGATCATGCTCGCGTTGACCAGCGTGCTGCGCACCAAGGCCGAAGACGCCCCGTCGACGGAGGTCAGGGCATGAACCGCATCAGTATCGTCATCCCGATGTACAACGAAGCCCGGCACATCGCCCGGACCCTGTTCGCGGCACAACATGCCGCCGATGCGGCCAGGGTGGAATGCGAGTTGATCGTGGTCGACAACGGCTCCGACGACCAGGGCCCGCACATCGCCCGGCAGTTCGGCGCCCAGGTGCTGGTCCTGCCCGGCCTGCTCATCGGCGCACTGCGCAATCGCGGCGCGGCGATCGCCCGTGGTGAATGGCTGGCCTTTATCGATGCCGACATCGAGATGCCGGAGAACTGGTTCGAACTGCTGTTCAACCTCGAATCCGCCGGCCAGGCCGATGTCATGGGGCTTGACCTGCACACCCCGGCCGAAGCGCCGTGGTACGCCGATGCCTGGCAGCGCCGCACCTTGCGCCCCGATACGCAGCCGCTGCATGCCGTGCAATGGCTGCCCAGTTCCAACCTGCTGATGCGCCGTCGCTGGTTCGACAAGGTTGGCGGTTTCAATGAACAACTGCGCACCGGCGAGGACAAGGAACTGACCATGCGCCTGGCCGACGCCGGCGCCAGGCTGCGCTCGGTGAACCAGAGCGTGGCGCTGCACTGGGGCTACGAAGGCAGTTGGCGCGAATGGATGGGCAAGGAACTGTGGCGCCAGGGCAGTCATCTGCAACTGCTGCGCACCCACGGCCCGAGCCTGCGCTTGCTGCGTTTTCCGCTGCTGTCGATGGCCGCCTGGGGGATCGACTTCCTGGCCATTTCCGCCCTGCTCGACGGCTTCCCCCACCATGCGGTGCTGATGCTGATGCTGACTCTCCTGCCCGCCCTGGGCCTGAGCCTGCGCCAGAGTGCCAAACACCACGACACGCGCCTGACCCTGCAACTCTGGGGCCTGCACTGGGTGCGCCTGCACCTGGCGGGTGCCGGATTCATCCTCAGCCTTTGTCATTGGAATGCCAGGAGGCCCGCCCGTGGCTGAATTCATTTTCTGGTTGTGCCTGTTGCTACCGGTCTACGCCTACCTCGGCTATCCCCTGTTACTGACGCTGCTGGCACCCTTTTATCGAGCACCGCGTCATGGACCGGCTCAACCGATGGACGTGAGCATCGTGATTGCCGCACACAACGAGGCGCGCCATATCGAAGAAAAACTGCGCACCGTGCTGGCCCAGGATTACCAGGCCCGCTCGCTGCACATCATCCTCGCCAGTGACGGTTCGACCGACGATACCGTGGCCTGCGCCCGCAGGGTCGATGACCCGCGCATCAGCGTGCTCGACCTGCCCCGCCAGGGCAAGGCGGCAACGCTCAATGCCGGGGTCGCGATCAGCAGCGGCGCGATCCTGGTGTTCACCGACGCCGACAACCAATGGTCCACCGACACCCTTGGCCATCTGCTCGCACCGCTCAACGACCCGCAGGTCGGTGGCTGCGCCGGGCACATGGTGATCCCGGTGACCGGCAAGGGCCTGAGCATTGGCGACAGCCTGTATCGGCATTACGAAGGCTGGCTGCGCTACGTGGAGAATCGCACCGGCTGCATGGTCTCCGCCGACGGCGCCTTGCTCGCCCTGCGCCGCGAGTTGTTCCAGAACGTGCCGGCGGAGGTCAACGACGACTTCTTTATCAGCACCTGCGCGCCGGCGGCCTTCAAAAAAATTGTCTACGTGCCCCAGGCCCGGGTCATCGACCAGGGCGTGGACGAAGCCGACAAGCAGTTCCGCCGCCGTCAGCGGGTCACGGTCGGTGGCCTGCAAAGCCTGGCCCAGCGCCGCGAGCTGCTCAATCCGCTGACCCACGGCCTGTATGCGATTGCCCTGATCAGCCACAAGCTGATTCGGCGACTGGCGCCGATTCTGTTGCTGCCGTTGCTGCTGAGCAATTTCTGGTTATGGGAAGACCACGACTTCTATCGCCTGAGCCTGATCGCGCAACTGCTCGGCTACACGGTGGCCATTGCCGGTCTGCTGGATTCGCAACACCGCTTGCCCAAACCCTTCCGCCTCGCCGCGTTCCTTCTGGTGACCCTTGCCGGGATGAGCATTGGCCTGTGGCAGTTCCTGCGCGGTCAGCGTTACGCCCAATGGAACCCCGAGCAAAATCGATGAGAGACGCGTGCCATGGCGATCAAGCAATTGTTAAAACGCACCAGTGGCTGGCTGTACCTCAATTCCCCGGTCGGGCGCAATCAACTGCACGGCGCCGGGGTGATCCTGATGCTGCACCGGGTGCTGGCCAGCGACCGGGCTGCCGCACTGCCCCATCGCAATGAACTGTGCGTTGGGCCAAAGGCGTTTGAACACCTGCTGCTGTGGTTGAAAAAACACTTCGACTGCGTGCCGCTGATGGACATTCTGCAACCCGGCACGCCGCGCTCGGAGCGGCCGAAAGTGGCGCTGACCTTCGATGACGGCTGGCGCGACAACGCAGTGAATGCCTTCCCGTTGCTGCAGGAATACCAGGTGCCGGCGAGCATTTTCCTGTCCACCGATTTCATCGGCAGCCGCCAGCGGTTCTGGTGGGAAAGCATCGGCGAAACCCTGTGGAATAGCCATGGCGAACAGGCACGCCGGCACCTGATCGAACGCTTGCAGCTCGCGGGCCGTCCGTTGCCGACACTGTGCGATGACCCGGACGAGCAGCGCCGCAGCCTGGCGTTGCTGAATTTCCTGCAGAGCCTCAAGACCCTGTCGCCGTCGGACCTCAATCGCCTGACCGACGACTGCCCGCAGGAGTCGTTGCCCCAGGCGCTGGACTGGCAGCAGGTGCGTACGCTCGAAGCGTCCGGCCTGGTGCGCTTCGGCCCCCACGGTGCCAGCCACGCGATCCTCACCGGTCTCGACGATCAACGCCTGGACGAAGAACTGCGCCGCAGTCGCGACGCGCTGCTGATCGGTTGCAACCGGCCGCTGCCGGTCTATTGCTACCCCAATGGCGACAACGATGCGCGGGTGCGCCAACAGGTGGCCAGGCATGACTTCCCGTTTGCCCTGGGCACCGGCACCGGCATTTATCGAGGGACCGAAGATCCGCTGGCCCTGCCGCGCTTCGGCGTCAGCCAGCGTACCGCGTGCAATCCCGAGTTGCTGTCCTGGCGCATCTACCGTGGGGCACGTCCATGAGCCGCAGCCACTACCTCAAGCATCTGGCCCTGAGCATGGGCACTAAACTGGCGATGATCGCCTTGCGCTTGCTGCGCAACGTGCTGCTGGCGCGGATTCTCGGCCCCAGCGAACGCGGCCTGTTTGCCTTGCTGAGCACCCTGCCCGACCTGATCAGCGCGGCCACCAGCGGCGGTTTGAACTCCGCGGTGGGTTATCAGGCGGCCAAGCAGCGACCCATGGGATTGCTGCTCAGCCAGGTGCTGGTGTTCGGTTGCCTGCTGGCGGCGTTGTTGACCCTGCTGGTGGTAGCGTTGACCCGCGAGTTCGGCAGTGAACTGGACATCACCACGCAATTGGGCCTGCTCGCCTGGCTGTTGCTGCTGGCGGTGCCGCTGACGGTGCTCAAAAGCGGTTTGCTGACCTTGCATAACGCCTCGGGCGGCGTAGTCGCCTTCAATGCCTTGCGCCTGATCGAATCGCTGGTGCCGCTGTTGCTGTTCCTCGCCTTGTTCTGGATGTGGCAAAGCGCGGCGCTGGAAGCGGCGCTGATCAGTTGGCTGGCGGGCATCAGCCTGGTGGTGCTGGTCGGTTGGGTGTGGCTCAAGCGCAACCAGCCACTGACCCTGCAATGGGACCGCGCCAGCCAGAACGAACTGCTGCGCTACAGCGCCCGCAGCCATCCGGACCTGCTGTTCCAGCAAGTGATCCTGCGCTCGGACTACCTGTTCATCGGCGCCCTGCTCGGCAGCACCGCGCTGGGTCACTACGCCATGGCCAGCGCCGCCGCCGAGTTGCTGTTGATCGTCCCGGAAGCGGTGACCACGCCGCTGATGAAACGCCTGCTGCAACAGGAAGAAGGCATCGACAAAGTCACGCCGCTGGCCTTGCGCCTGACGGCCACGGTGATGCTCGGCGCCTGCCTGAGCATGGCGTTGATCGGTGAATGGCTGATCGTCACCCTGTTCGGCGTGGCCTACCAACCGGCCTATCCGGCACTGCTCGCCCTGCTGCCGGGCCTGCTCGGGCTGTGCTACGCGAGCATCCTGCGCCTGGACTTGCTGGGCAAGAATCGTCCCGGTTCGATTTCGTTGTTGATGGGCCTCGGTGCCCTGCTCAACCTGGCGCTGAACCTGGTGCTGATCCCGGCCTACGGCATCGTCGGTGCAGCGGCGGCCTCGTCCATCGCCTACCTGGCGGTGACGGTCGCCCTGCTGGTGATGTATTGCCGCCTGAGCCAGGTGCCGTTCTGGCAAACCCTGATCATCCTGCCCAGCGATATCGCGCCGATGCTGCTGGTTCTGCAACGGAAGTCGGCATGAAGTATTTCGCGCTGCTGGTGAGCCTTGGCCTGAGCGTCGACGTCTACGCCGGACCGATGCGCTGGGCCGATATCCGCGACGGCAGCCTGTACCTGCAAACGGATCGCCCCGACACCCTGAGCGTGCAATGGGTGGCGGCGTGGCAGGCCGGGGCCAACGAAGAACATCTGTACCTGCTCGATGGCCAGGGCAAGCTTGCGGGCGAACGGGCGATCGCCGCCGCCGAGACCCAGGGCACCCAGCGCTGGCCACTGGCACCGGGGGCCAGCAGTTATCGCCTGGAGATTCCGGGCTACAGCTTCCGTCGCTACCGCGTGGAACACGATGAGCGCACGGTGGCGCTGTTCGCACCGGCCAAGGTGCATTTCAGCGCGGAAACCCGTGACGGCGACGAGCTGTATTTCAAGGTCGCGGCCGGCGAACACGCCGTCCTCGCCGGCAAGTTCCACGATGGCGTCCAAGCCCTGCAAGCCCAGCGCGTGGGCGACGGCAAGCAACTGACGTTGACCCTCAAGCCCTACCGCGCCTATTGGCAATTCGACAAGGCCGAACTGCCGGTCGCCGACAGCGATCAGGTCTGGCGCCTGCGCCTGCAAGGCAGCGGCAAGGCGGCGTTCTGGCTCGATGGCACGGCCAATCTGTTCGCGCAGAATCCGCAACAGCTCAAGCCGCTGCGCGAGGACGATGGCCGGACCCGGTTGACCCTGCACAAGGACCTGCTCGGCAACACGCCGAACCTGGGCATCGCCCTGCCCTACGTGATGCCACCGCCCGCCAGCTTTGCCGTGCTCGATGCGCTAAAACCGCAGGCGGCGACTTACTACAGCCTCGTCGACATCATGGCCACGCGGCCGCACTACGAAGACGCGTTCCGTCGCCTGTACCAGGAGCGGTTCGGCATCACCCAGGACATCACCCTGTTGGCCGGCAGCCAGCGCCAGGCCGAACTGCGCGCCGACAGCACCAGCCATGGCGGCCTCGAGGCCTGGCTGGCCGCGACCCGTGCCCTGGGCGGCAAGGGCACGCACTACATCGGTTTTGCCGACGAGCCGAACCTCAACTACCCGGACTACGCCAGTTTCCAGACTCAGTTCGACAGCATGGCCCGGCAGGTACGCGGCAACCCCGACAACGCCAGGGCCGGCGTGCGCATCGCCATCCCGGCCAGCTCGCGTTTTATCAACGGCCCGTTGTCCGACCACGCCAGCGAGCGGCGTGGCATCGATTGGGCCCGGCGCTTGCTCAAGGACAACGGCGAGCAGATTGACGCCCTGGCCTGGCACGAATGGATGATCCGCGACCTGCTCGCGACCCGTGTCTACCGCGACAGCGTGCGCCGTGCCGCCGAACTGGTGGGGCTCGACGCCCAGGGTCGGCCGCGCAAGGCCTTGTTGCTCGACCAGACCAACATGTCCAGCGGTGCCAGCCTCAGCCCTTACGATCAGGAAACCCACTACGCCTCGCTGTGGTGGGCTTCGGTGGTGATCAACGCGTCCCAGGACGGCCTGCTCGACATGCTCGGCTGGTTCCAGGCCGCGGACGAACCCGAGTACCCCAAGGGCATGCTGCGGGTGCTCGGCGATGATCGTTTCGAACTCAAACCCGTCGGCCTGGCCCAGCAGTTCATCCAGCAACACTGGCTGCACCAGGTGGTGCGCCTGGACAACGATGCCTTCGAAGTCGATGCGCTGGCCATGGCCGATGACCTCAAGCGCACGCTGCTGGGGGTGAACAAGGGCACGCGTTTGCAGCGTGTCGACCTCAACGGTGTGGCCTGCCCGCTGGGCAAGGGCGCCCTGCGTTACTTCGGTGCTGACAATCGCAGCCGCGACGCGCCCTTCAACTGCCGGGACGGTCGCGTGAGCTTCGAACTGCCCGGGCAAACCCTGTTCGCCCTCAGCTGGATCGCCTCATGACCGCCCTCTTGTGCTTGGCCGTGTCGGCATTTCGCCGCGCGCAGGAATCACTCCACTCACGGGCAATCCCGTCAGGAGCCAACAACATGAGCGCACTGCACAAACTCAGCGAACACATCAAGCGAAGAGGCCTGAGCGCCACCCTGAAAAAAATCTGGAAGCACTTCGTGTTTTCCCACCAGGAACTGCTGTGGATGGAGCGTGACCTGGTCAGCCCGGTGCCACCGCACAAACTCAAGGCCTACCCGCCGCTGCGGGTCGTCAGCATCACCCCGGAGAACGCCGTTGCCTTCACCCGTCACTTTGGCGACCGGGTCGAGACCATGGCGGAACTGGCCCGCGAGGGTTACACCGGGCAAATGCACCTGGACGACAAGGGTGACGCGGTGGCGTTCATCTGGGGGGCCGCCCGCAACTATCACGACAAGCACTACTACGGTTGCTGGTTCCCGGTGAAGCCAGGGGAATTCTTCGAGTTCGGTGGCGAACTGACCAGGGCTTACTGGGGTACCCGGCTGTCGATGGACCTGCAAACCGAGCTGTGGAAAGCCATGCACGCCCAGGGCTGCAACAAGGTGGTGGACGTGTGCGAGTGGCACAACATCCCCGCACTCAAGCTGCATATACGCACCGGCTACAACGAACAGGGACGGATCATGAACGTCTACGAACTGTTTGGCCGCTGGCGCTTCTTCCGCGAAACACGCTACACCGGCTCGCGCCTGGAAACCTTGCGCAAACCGGTGCGTGAACCTGCCACCGCCGAGGCGACGTGATCCCATGACGCTACGATTCGAATGGCACACTTCGCTGTGCACCCACGACTTTCCCGCTGCGGCTTACGAAGCGTTGCGCCAGCGCGTGACGGACCACACGCCGTTCAACACCCTGGCCTGGCTATGCGCATCGGAACAGGCACTCAAACCCGGCGAGCAGTTGCACGTGCTGCTCGGCTGGCAGGGTGACGAACTGGCGCTGTGCCTGCCGCTGGTGGCGTCCGTGGAGCGCTTTGCGCGTGTGCCATTTCGGGTCCTGCATCATTTGGGCTATCCCCTCGCCGACCGCCTCGCGCTGCTGACCAGGCTGGACGGCGACGCTTTAGGCAAGGCGCTGACGCAGATCCGCCAGCGCCTGCCCCATGCCCTGCTGCAATTGAACGAACTGGCCGGTGCCACGGCCCAGGTCCTGGCACCGTGGCAGGCGCTGAGCTCGACCGCCGAACAACGCCTCGGCTGTCGAGTGCCGGTGCACCTGATCAGCGAGGCCGACCATCAGGAAGTCTCCGGCGATCCGCGCTACAAACTGCGCCGCGCACGCAAACGCATCGCCGCCTGTGGCGCCCGGGTGCGGCGGATTACCCCCGACGCGTTGACCATGGGGCCGCTGTTGCAGGAAATCAGTGAAGTCGAAGCCGTGAGCTGGAAAGGCGATGAAGGGGTCGGGATCTTTTCCGATGCACGCCATCGCCAGTGGATGGACCGCGCCTTCACCGCACTGGCCGCCCGAGGCCTGGTGCGCGTGGTGGTGCTGGAGCTTGAGGGGCGCTGCATCAGCTATCGCCTCGGCTTGCTGGAACAGGGCCGGCTGTACGACTACAACCTGGCGTTCCTGCCGCAATATGCCGACCTGGGCAGCGGTCGGGTGCTGCTCGAAGAGTGGATTCGCTGGGGCCTGGAAGACCACTGGCAGTGGATCGATGCGTCACGGGTCAGCCTGGAAAACTCCAGCCATCAACTGCACGAACGCATGACCGGACAACTGGAACACTGGCGCTGGAGTTTTTACTCCTGGCGCCCGAGCGGTCTGGTGCTGGGGCTGGCCTTGCGGGTCTGGCAACGCTTCAAACCCCGATTACAGCAATGGCGCGCCCGGCGTGCAGCGGCTGCAGTCGCCACCCCGGCGCCCGTCGCGACACCGGCTGTCAAAACACCTGCGCCTACGGAAAAACCCAAGGAGGCTGAACATGCCCCGGCAAGTGATAGTCAACGCTGACGACTTCGGCCTCAGCGCCTGCGAAAACGCGGTGATCCTCGGCGCGTTCCAGGCCGGGCTCATCAGCTCCGCCACCGCCATGGCCAACATGCCGGCGTTCGAAGCGGCCTGCGTCCTGGCCCGGCACCCGTTGCTCGAAGGCCGCATCGGCCTGCACTTCAACCTGACCTACGGCCGTCCGTTGAGCCAGGCCATTGTGCAGCGCCCGACCTTTTGCGACGGCGCCGGTGTGTTCGACCTCAACCTGCGCCGCACCCGCCTCTGGCTCGGGCGCCGGGATCGCCACGCCGTGCTCGAAGAACTCGAAGCCCAGTGGCAACGCTGCCTGGACAACGGCTTGCGCCCCAGTCACCTGGACTCCCATCAACACGTGCACAACATCTGGCCGATCGGCGAGATCGTCGCGCGCTTCGCCGCCCGCCAAGGGGTGCCAGTGCGTCTGGCGCGCAACCTGGGACATAACCTCAGCCTGCCCAAGCGCGTATTCAAAGACCTGCTCAACCGTCGCCTGAGCCACCTGGCCGGCACCACCGCCAACTACGTGTGCACCCCGGTGGATCTGCGCAACGCCGCGCCGCCGCCCGACGGACTACTGGAAATCGTCGCCCACCCGAACCGGCTCGGCGCCGACTTTGGCGATGCCTACCTGGAACCGGGAGAGTCCTTGAGTGCATTGCTGGAACAGCGTTTGCCGGGTGTGCCGCGGGTGGCCTATACCGCCGCTGGCGAGGCTGTGCCCCAGCGCGCGCAGGCTGTTCTCGAATAAACCGCAATCCCCTGTGGGAGCGAGCCTGCTCGCGAAGAGGCCTGAACATTCAACCTCTTTGTTGACTGATCCACCGCTATCGCGAGCAGGCTCGCTCCCACAGGTAGTACAGCTTTGAATCGGTGTTTTCCTCCCGAATACGTCCGGGACGAGCAGCTTTTTGACGCCTGAAAACTGTGTCAAGACTGATACACAACTTGAAATACATTGATGACAAGGACATGGCCATGCAATTGCCACTGGTGATCTATACCCATCAATACCTTCACCACACACCACCAATCCTCGGTTAAAGGAGGGCTTCATGAGCGTACTCGACAAGCTTCACGAACACATCAAGCGCAAGGGCCTGGGTCGCACATTCAGTACGCTGTGGAAGCGCTATGTGTTCTTCCATTGGGAGTTGCTGTGGATGGAGCGCGACCTGGTCAGCCCGGTACCGCCGCACAAGCTGCGGCCCTATTCTCCCGTCCGCCAGGTGACCATCACCCCGCAGAACGCCACGGCGTTTGCCAAGCACTTCGGCGATCGCGTCGGGACCATGGCCGAGCTCGCCGCCGAAGGTCATACCGGGCATATGTACCTGGATGACGAAGGCCATGCGATCGGCTTCATCTGGGGCAGCACCCGGGATTATTTCGACCGTCACTATTACGGCTGCTGGTTCCCGGTCAAGGAAGGCGAGTTCTTCGAATTCGGCGGCGAAATGATCCGCGCCTACTTCGGCACCCGCCTGTCCGTGGATGTCCAGGTGGCCCTCTGGGAAGCCATGGCGCTGCAAGGCTGCAACAAGGTGGTGGACGTCTGCGAGACCCACAACATCCCGGCGCTGAAACTGCACATCCGCATGGGCTACCAGGAACAGGGCCGCGTCACCCACGTCTACGGCCTGTTCGGCCGCTGGCGCTTCTTCCGCGAAACCCACTACAGCGGCTCACGCCTGGATCCGCTACGCAAACCGGGGCGGCCGGTGGTGACGCAGGCGCAGGCGCAGGCTTGATTCCGGGATTATCCGCTTTACCGTGTCGCCCCCTTCGCGAGCAGGCTCGCTCCCACATTGGATTTGTGAACGACACAGATCAAATGTGGGAGCGAGCCTGCTCGCGAAGGAGTCGCCTACAACTTCCTCAGAAAAAAACCACCTGATCGCGGAAATGTCTGACTGCTCATCTGTATCCATTTGAGTAATGAATTATCTTGTCCAGCAGCCGATATCAAACGCGCAAAAAAAA
Source organism: Pseudomonas sp. GW821-FHT07G06 (assembly GCF_058986625.1). NCBI lineage: Bacteria > Pseudomonadati > Pseudomonadota > Gammaproteobacteria > Pseudomonadales > Pseudomonadaceae > Pseudomonas > Pseudomonas sp. GW821-FHT07G06. The sequence goes on along the minus strand of NZ_JBYSVW010000013.1, from coordinate 23,895 downwards.
TGGCAAAGGAGGTTTGACCATGAGCCAGACTTTGACGAATTTCGACATGGCGGCACTGCTCGACAGTGATGAAGCCATTAGCGAGTACCTGTCTCAGGTACTGGCAGACGGTGACAACGAGGAGTTTCTTCGCGCTATCGGCTATGTGGTGAAAGCCCGTGGCATGACACAGATTGCCAAAGACTCGGGAATGGGTCGCGAAAGCCTCTACAAAGCCTTCGCGCCCGGAGCAAAACCACGTTTTGATACGGTCCTGAAGGTCATTCATGCCCTGGGCATAGATCTCTGCGCGCAGCCAGGGCACACGGTCAATCACTCAAATCTCTGATTTGATTCCGCACGTTATGTCGCTGACTTCACCACCACCCAGGTAAAACACAACGGCAACTGCGCCTCCTGCTGCTGATAGCGGTCATACAGTTCTTCGCGGTTGGAGTGCGGGTATTCCTTGAAGTGACGGATCTGCAGGCCTGCGGCAATGGCGGCGCCGAAGAGGTCGCCCAGGGTGTGGACGAACCAGTAGGACGGCGCGGCCGGCTGTTCGATCTTGCCCTCGTAGACGATCGGTTCGTGCTGCACGAACGGTTCGCGACGGAAGTATGAACTGCTCGGGCGAAAAGGATCGGCGGCCTCGGGGTCGAACATTTCCAGGAACGGGTGGGTTTCGTACACCACCAGCGCGCCCCCCGGCTTCAGCGTACGCGCCACATGGCGGAAGAATTCGCCGATGTCCGGCATCCAGTTCAAGACCCCGATGGTGTTCAGCGCCAGGTCGAACCGCTCCTGCAATTGCGCAGGCAAGTGGTGAATGTCCGCTTCGATGAATTGCGGCGCATGGGGCGAGCGGGAAGCCAGTTCCCGTGCCTGCTCGAGAAATGCGCCGGACTGGTCGACGCCCACCACGCTGCGCGCCCCCAGGGCGAACAGCGACAGGCTTTCGCGGCCGTTGTTGCAGCCCAGTTGCAGCACTTCCTTGCCGTCGACACCGGTCTGGGCGAGCAACGCTCGTCAGGGTGTCATCCAGGCAGGAAAAATCCGCCTGTTCCACGCCCATCAACAAGGCTTGCCATTCGCTGGAGTCTTTGTGGTGACGGGCGGAGTCATTCCAGGCCTCGCGGTTGCTGGCGATGGCTTGTTCTTTTGTCGGCAGTTCCATTGCACGCTCCAGGGTTCGGGTTGTCGATTTGACCGGCCGGAGTCTAGATCAACCTCATCCTGACAGATGTTGCGAACTTGTAATCCGCGCAGCACCGACGGCGGCTCCCGGCGCCAGCTATAGTTAAAGACCTTGAGGGAAATGTGGTTAAACCGATTTAGCAGGTGTTGCCATGAAAAAGACCGACCTGACGCTTTTGCTCGCCTTCTGCCTGAGCCTGTCCGCTGCTGCCCGCGCCGACGACTTTCCAAACACCACTGACTACAGCAGTGAATTCAACTATTACGGCGCCGACCAACCCTTCGCCCACCCCGCACCACCGTCCATGAACATCATCCCGCCAGGTTCGTACATCCCGACCGCACCCGGGGATTTCATTCCGGTTTCAAGCCAGCACGTGTTTACCGACTCGCGCCTGCCAACCGTGGCCGATGCCACGGTCCGGGTGTTTATCCGCTCCTACGATCCGGAGCGTGGCGTCTACGTGAACCAGGAAGTCGAGAATCCCGGTTGCTTGATGTCCTGCCTGAGACAGGGTCCCGTGTTGCAGTGATTACCACTGGCGTTTGTCCGGCCGGGCGAGGCCGAGCTTTTCGATCCGGTAGCGCAACATGTCACGGCTAAGTCCCAGCAGGCGTGCCGACTTGGTGACGTTCCAGTCAGTCTTGTCGAGCATCTTGCGCACCATGTCGCGCTCCACTTCCGGCAGGTTCATGGATTCGCCGCCGTTGTAGGACGGACGCTGTTCGCTGAAATGCTGCGGCTCGTGATGAAACATCGGTGGCTCATCCACCAGGCTCAGGCAGACGTTCAATTGATGGGCAGCAATGGTGTCGCTTTGCGCCAGCAACACGGTTTGCTCCAGCATGTTGCGCAGTTCGCGTACGTTGCCTGGCCAGCTGTAGCTGAGCAGCAACTCTTCGGCCTGGTTGCTGAAATACAGGTTCGGCTTGCCGTAGCGTTTGCCATGCAGCCCCAGGAAGTGCCGGGCCAGCAGCAGGATATCGGCGCCACGGGCGTACAGGCGCGGCACCTTGATTGAAATGATGCGCAGGCGGAAAAACAGGTCGCGGCGGAATTTGCCTTGCTGAACCATCTGTTCGAGATTGCAGTTGGTGGCGCTGATCACCCGCAGATCGACCTTGCGCTCCTTCACCGAACCGACCCGGCGAATGGTCCGGTCTTCCAACAGCTTGAGAAGCTTGGCTTGCAACAGCAGGTCCATCTCACCGATTTCATCGAGGAACAGCGTGCCGCCATCGGCCGCTTCCACCAGCCCCATGCGACGGTCCTTGGCGTCGGTGAAGGCGCCCTTCTCGTGGCCGAACAGCTCTGATTCCACCAGGTTGGACGGGATCGAAGCGCAGTTGAATTCTATGAACGGGCCTTTGCTGCGCGGGCCGTCGAAGTGCAGTGCCCGGGCCACCAGTTCCTTGCCGGTACCGGTCTCGCCTTCCACCAGGACCGGTGGCAGATCACTGTTGGCCATCCGCCGTTCGGCGTCGAGCAACTGGCTGATGGTGCCCTTGAGATACACCATCGGTGCCGACTCGCCAATCAGTGCCTGCACCCCCGACTTCTGGGCTTCACGCTCCTGATAAAAGGACAGCGTGCGCTCCATGCGGTCGGTCGCCAGGGCCTTGTCGAGCAGCAGCTTGAGCTCCGGCAGGGCCACCGGTTTGGTGACGTAGTGAAAGGCGCCCTCTTTCATTGCCGCCACGGCGTCTTCGACATTGCCGTAACCGGTCATCATGATCACTTTCAGATCCGGCGCGCTGATGCGCAGCTTCTGGATCAGGTCGTGACCACTCATACCCGGCAACGAGTTGTCGGTCAGTACCACGTCAGGTGCGAAAGAACCCAACTGCTCCAGTGCATCTTCAGCCGAGTGGCAGACGGTCACCTCGAAGTCCTTGCGCTCCAGGTAAGTCTGAATATTCTCGGCCAGGATCTCGTCATCCTCGACCAGCAGAATGCTGTGCTCCATATACCCCTCCCGTTGCCACTTTGAAATTGAGACAAACGCGGGTTCCTTCCTGCTCCCGGCTGGTCAGTTCGACCGAGCCGTCAAACCGCTCCATTATTCTTTTGACCAGGGCCAGGCCTACACCCAATCCACCTTGTTTGGTGGTGAAAAACGGCTTGAAGACCATTTGTTGTTGTTGTTTGGACATGCCCTTGCCGGTGTCGGTCAGGATCATGCTCAAGTAGCCGGGTACCGAGGAGTCGATCTCGATCGTCAGCATGCCCTCCTTGGGCATGGCTTCCAGTGCGTTAGCAAACAGGCTATTGAGTATTTGCGTCAGTAGCACCTGGTGGCTGACGACCGGTGGCACGCTGGCGGGAGCGAAACGCACTTCGACGTTCGAACGCTTGATCAGGGACTCAAAGGCACTCAGGGTGTCTTCGATGGCGAGCACCAGGTCGACCGTTTCAAAGTCGTCATTCATCGGCCGCAACGACACCAGCAACTCCCGGACCCAGCGCGACATGCGGTCGACCTGATTGATGATGTCGCCAATGTTTTTCTGTGCCGGTTGGCTGGCGATGTGCTGGGCCAGTTCGGCGCTGGAACGGATGTTGGCCAGTGGATTGCGCAAGCTGTGGGCGACCGCCGAGGACATTTCCCCCAGGGCGACAAAGGTTTCGTTGGCGATCAGCTGTTTTTGCTGGCTTTGCAACAGGATCGCCGCACGCCGCACGATCCAGAACAACCCCAGGTAGATTGCCGCCCCGCCAATCAGGGTCGCCAGCCAGATCGCCTTGAAGCCACGCTGGATGCGGCCCACCAGATCCACCGGTTCCTTGTAGATCTCCACCATGGCAATCACTTTGCTTTTGTCGGCGTTGAACATCGGAATGTAGTTCTCGACGAACAGGTATTCCGGTTCGTGCAGCAGGCGCTGCTCGGGACGCTCTTCATCGATCTCGTGGTAGCTGGTGGACACCGGCGATTGCATTTCGAAGGATTCATCCAGTTCATCGTCGTCTTCGATGCGCACGCCGATCAACTCGGGGTTGGTCGACCAGACCACGGTGCGGTCCTGGGCATACACCGTCGCCAGCAGGATGTCCGGCAGATGCTCCACATGATCGAGAAACTCGGCGCGTGCGGCGGCCCGGGACTCGGGACGGACGTCGGCATAGGCATGGTCCTGTCGCGGGTCGAGCATTTCGCCCATGGTTCTGCCCGGCGAAATCCCGGCGTGACGGATTTCGGCCTCGCCAATGGCCTGGATGAACTGCGCGGTCAGCATCGAATCGCGCTCGATGCTTTCATCGACCACGAAGCGCGTGGAGATGTAGCCCAGCCCCAGCGCCACCACGGCAATGATGAAAAAACTGGCCAGGGAGAACCAGCGCAGCAAGTTGAATTGGGGCAGCCAACCCTTGCGCGAAGCTGCCGGGGCCTGCGGCGCAGGTACTTTTTGTTGTTCCAGTATCTGCATGGGGTCTGTCCTGAGTCCTTGAAAACCAGCCTTTCCAGCCATGTATCAAGTCAGTGTAGGTAACATTGATAGCAATTGACTGGCCCACATAACTATTTCGACACTATTGCACCGGGGGCATGCCCGGTTGTTCGACGGCGTGATGATGTTCGGGCTCCTCGTTACCGCTGACCAAGGGCGCCACCGGTGGATGCTGACGGTCGGTTTCTTCCTGCAGGAAGTCGATGATGGACTGGGCGGACTTCTGGTCCAGCCGCAGGTTGGGCATCGAGATCCGGTTGTAGCGTTCGAACAGCTCCGTCGCAATCGGGTCCTTTTCCGCCAGCATGCGATCCGGTTCGCGGATCCAGCGGTTGAGCCAGACCGGATCGCGCTTACGGGTCACGCCGATCAGGTCCGGGCCGATGCTGTGCACACCGATACCCTGCCCGTCCAGTGGGCCGAGGCTGTGGCAAGACGCGCAGCGGGTGCGGAACAGCTCTTCGCCATTGCTTGGCGGCCGAATTTCCGGTGCATCGACGTAGCTTTCTTCCACACTGGGCTGCTTCCAGTTCTGCAGGGTGTTGGCCAGTTGGTCGGCCAGAATCCACGGATTTTCGAACGGCGAGGCTTTCATCCAGCGGCCCGTTTCCTGGTTGCCGACGATCAGGCTCAGGTTGTGGTCCTTGTTGCGGCCGTTATCGATGCCTTCGATGAACAGGCCCAGTTTCTGCCGCAGCTCGGTGACGTCGGCGAATTCCCCGGTGAGGAATTTCCACCCGGGCCCGACCTGGAAGCGTTGCGCATAGGCCTTGAGCACCTCGGGGGTATCGCTCAAGGGGTCGATGCTGATGGAGTAGAAGAAGATGTCCTTGCCGACCCTGTCTCCCAGCAGTTTCTGCACCTGGCGCAGACGCGCGGTTTCCAGGGGACAGGAGTCGCTGCACGTGGTGAAGATGAAATTGATCACCACCACCTTGCCTTTGATCATGTCATCGAAAAAACGCAGTTGCCGACCGTCCTGGTCGGTCAGCAGGGTGTTGGGGAAATAGTCGCGCCCCCACGGGGTGGCGTCGTCAACGACAGCGGATTCGGGAGCGACTGCCGGAGCCGGTGTGGGTGTCGACAATGGCTGGCTGGCGACCAGCAACTGGCTGGCCAGCAAACCGGTCACCAGCATCAGCACCAGGTGCATGCCCAAGGCGCGTGAGCGCGGTGAATGCGTCTTCATGTTCATGTCGACACCCTCCCTGTTCAAGTTCAGGACCGAAGCCGTTGCGATTGAGGAAGGTTGGCAGTGCGGCACAACGGGCCAATGGCCGTCGGTGGAAACGGCAAGGGCGCCGTTGGCGTGGTGGGGTAGTCAAAACGGGCCTGCACTGCAGGCGGCAGAGCGTTTTCCACCCGCGCGGTGTTGCGTGAGCCTTTGACCCCGTCAGGCGAATCGAAGGATCCTTCGCTGCACTGCGCTTTTTTTTCCATCACCAGCCGCCTCGATGTCGTGAAGGGGGTGATGGTGGTCGTGCAAGGATCTCGCCAGTTCTGTAACTGCTTTATGCAAATTTATTAACACTCGATAAAACAATGGCTTATCAACTTCAGTGCGCTACGACCGTGGAAATGACTGGGGGTTTGACCCGCTAACGGGGATAGTTCATCCCCATTTTCAGGGGACCAGGTTAAACGACAGGCGAACAGTGGTGCCCTCGCCTTCACGGCTATCGAGGGTCACTACCCCGCCAAAACGTTCCATGATCCGCTTGACCAGCACCAGCCCGACGCCCAGCCCGCCCTGCTTGGTGGTGAAGAACGGCCGGAAGGCCATGGTGCGCTGTTCTTCGCTCATGCCTTTGCCGGTATCGCTGACCGTCACGCTGACACGCTCGGCTTCGCGGGGCTCGATCCGGATGGTCAGCGTTCCGCCGCTGTCCATGGCTTCCACCGCGTTGGACAGCAGGCTGTTGAGGATCTGGGTCAGTTGCACGTGCTGACTCAGGACCATGGGCGTCTGGTCCGGCTCGAACACCACGTTGACCCTGGCCTTGCCGATCTGCTGCTCGTAAGCCAGCAGGCTGTCGTGCAGTGCAGCCACCAGGTTCACCGGTTCCGCCTCGTCATTGAGCGGCCGCAGGGACTGGAGCAACTCCCGTACCCAATTCGACATGCGATCGACCTGACCGATGATGTCGTTGATGTTCCGGTGTGCCGGACCGTCGTCGAACTCCATCGCCAGCTCGGCGCTTGAACGGATGTTCGCCAACGGATTGCGCAGACTGTGGGCGACCGCCGAGGACATCTCCCCCAGTGCGACGAAGGTTTCGTTGGTGATCAATTGCTTCTGCTGCGTCGCCAGCAGGATCGCCGCACGCCGCACGATCCAGTACAGGCCCAGGTAAATCAGCGCGCCGCCCATGGCGGTCGCCAGCCAGATCAGCACCAGGCCGCGCTCCATGCGGTTGATCAGGTCCTGCGGTTCCTTGTAGATCTCGACCATCGCCGTGACGGTGGTGCCATCGGCGTCGAACAGGGGAATGTAGTTCTCGAGGAAGATGAATTTCGGTGGCACCACGAACTTCTGCTCCATGCGGGATTTGTCCACCTCGTGGTAACTGGTCGACACGGAAGTCTTCGAGTTGAATGCCCGTTCGAGGTCTTCATCGTCATGAATCGTGGTGCCCATCAAGGACGGGTTGGTCGACCAGATCACCATGCGGTCGGGGGCATAGATATTGGCCAGGATCACGTCCGGCAGATTTTCGATATGGTCGAGGAATTCATCACGGGCACTGGCCCGGGCCAGCGGGTCGACGTCGGGAAAGTCCTTGTCTGTTCGTGGGTCGAGCAACTGGCCCATGGTCCGCACGTTGGGAATCGACACATGGCGCACCTCGGCCAAGGCAATCGCCTGAACGAACTGTGAGGTCAGCAGCGCATCGCGCTGCACGCTTTCGGTAATCACGAACCGCGTGGACACCGCCCCCAGCGCCACCGCCACCGTGCCGATCACCGCCATGCTGATCAGCGAAAACCAGCGCAGCAGATCGAACGGCTGCTTGCGCGTCCTCAAGCGGACTTCGCTTTCGGTCGCAAGCACTTTCGCGATTGTGGTCATGGACACGTTCCCGGTAACCCCCCATAGGTTTATAGCCCACTCAAGGCAGATTGCCCGAACCCGGGGACCGCGATTCCCCTCCCCCCTACGCCCCATTACCCCAATGTTGGGGACAACCGCCCGCTTGAACACTTCCCGGTCTGTCGGCCGCGACGGCGTCAACGCCTTTGCTCCGGGCCTCTCCCGGGCGTTTTCGCTGATTGGTATGAAAGTTGCCATCCTCCCTGCCAACTGACCCATCCCCAAGGGGCAGGTACTTCGATAGAGGGAATACTCATGCACCCTTTACTGTGCAAAACCGCGACCGCGCTGGTCGTGACCGCTCTAGCCCAAGGCATCGCCCAGGCAGCGCTGTTTGCCGTAGACCCGGGACCCTACCTGCCAGCCAATGGCAATTTCGCCGCCTGGTATCAGGATGCCCACGGCCGAACACTTGACCTGTGTCTGTCAAAGGCTGTCAGTTCCAGGGTTGCCAGCGCGCCTGGCGCCCCGACTTACATGTGCTCGTTGATCCCTAACCCCGGGATTTTCGATGACACCAAACCGTTGGTCTTCCCGACCAATTTCCCCGACGAAGCGTTCTGGGCGACAGGCGAAACGACCATCGTCGACGCCGCCCGAGGCATCGACCTGACCTATGTCTCGGCGCTCGAAGCGGCCTTCAGCGGGGGTGATCCGCTGGAGGGCGATCAGATCAGCTTCGCCCGTATCCGTATCCGCGTCGACGTGCCCGTCGCCGGCACCTATGTCATCACCCACCCCTACGGCGTCGACGTATTCAATATCGACACCCCCGGCCGGCGGGCGATCAACATGACCCGGGACATCGGCATCGGTGCGCCAAAAACCTATGACGGCGCGCTCAAGGGTGACGTCGGACCGTTCCTGCGCAGCGTCAACGGCCCCTACACCGAGACCAACCCGACCACAGGCCAGGCGGAAAAATTCGTCGGCGATCCGAACCTCAACGAAGCCGTCACCGGCAGCCCGTTCAACACCAACTACGTGCGCATCGAAGGCCCCAATGGCCTGGACTTGCGCACCACCCTCTTCGCCGTTTCCGGCAAGTTGTCATCGGTGGTCCGGCCGACCCCTGTGATCGCCGAACGCAGCACCTACTCGCGACAAGCCGGCGCCAGCGCACCGGTGGCCCAGCAGGATGTGTTCGTGATGGCCCCGCCGCCACCAGCCAGCGTGACCCTGACCAGCAACAACCCGGTCCTGAACTTCTCCGAAGCGGACACCACCGGCCACTGGTATGCGCAGTCGCCTAACAATCCGGCCCTGCCGAGCACCTTGCAGGTGACCGCCGACAACCACCTGGCCATCCCCAGCAGCACGCCGACCGTCTTGCCCATGCCGCTGACCGACCTGGTGACGATCTCACGTGCCGAGTACAGCCTGAGCACCGGGCAAATCAGCATCACCGCCTCGACCAGCGACGAAACGTCGCCACCGGTGCTCACCGCTACCACCGGCACCGGTCTTGCCATCGGCGCCCTGAGTGGCGACGGCGCCGTGAAAAGCCTGGCCACCGGCATCACGCCGGTTCCGCCAGCCCAGGTTCGCGTGACGTCAGCCAATGGCGGCAGCGATACCGAAGAAGTGGTCATCGTGCAATGAACGCTCACATGCCCAGATCCTCATCAGGAGGCATCATGAACAAATGGCCACGCCTGGCGGTCAACGCCCTGGGATTGACTCTATCGCTGTCCGGCAGTGCTTTCGCGCAACTCGCCGCCGTCGATCCCGGCCCCTACACCTTTGCCACCGGGAAATTCCCGATCTGGTATCAGGACAACAATCAGCTGTCGATGGAGCTGTGCCAGTCCCGTGCCGTCAGCACACGGGTCGCTGCCAGTGTGCCACCGGCCTACATGTGCACCCTGCTGCCGGAACCGGGCATTTACGATGACACCCAGCCGATGGTGTTCCCGGACAACTGGCCACCGGAAGCGTTCTGGTACCTTGCCGAGACCAACATTCCCAACAACGCCGCTGGCTATGGCATGGACGCCTATGTCGCCGGGATCGAGGCGGCATTCGCTTCGGAAAACCCGGTCGACGGCGATCAGGTCAGCTTCGCGCGGATTCGCATGCGGGTGAACATTCCCACGGCGGGGATCTACACCATTACCCACCCCTATGGTGTGGAAACGGTCAACGTCACCACCCCCGGTCGTCGTGCGATCAACATCACCCGGGACGTCGGCATCGGTGCGCCAGGGGTGTTCAGCGGTGCGGTCAACGGCGCGATCGGGCCGTTCCTGCGCAGCGTCAACGGCCCCTATACCGCGGTGAATCCGGACACCGGCGCCATCGAAACCTTCATTGGCGACCCGAACCTCACCGAGGCCGTGACCGGCAGCCCCAACAACACCAACTTCGTACGCATCCAGGGCCCGGCCGGGACCATCCAGACCAACCTCTTCACCGTGGCCGGCAAGGTGCTCGACAGCCGCGCGCAAACCGCGGTGGACATGAGCCGTGCCACCTACCGGCGTACCGCCGGCACGGGGGGCAACAACACCCGGGTCGAAGTGTTCGCCAAAGCCGCCAACGGTTCGACCCTGTGCTTTCGCGAAAGCATCGCCCTGGTGCCCGGCCCACCACCGACGCCTTGCCAGACCAACATGGTGAGCGATAACAACGGCACGTTCTTCGCCCAGCATCTGCTGGCCAACGGCACCGTGCCACCGGTCGTGGTGGTGACCGCCACCAACCCGGCCGGCACCACCCGCCCGACGGCGGTGTCGAGCAAGCTCTCGGACGTGGTGAAAATCCAGACCGCTCGCTATAGCTGGAGCAACCACAGCCTGCTGATCGAGGCCACCTCCACGGACGAAGTGGCGGTACCGGACATGGTCGCCCAGGGTTACGGACGGCTGTCGAAAACCGGCACCCTGCAACGCCTCACGGTGGCCGACCTGGCCCAACCACCGGCAACCGTCACGGTGAAATCCGCCGCCGGCGGCAGTGACACCGAGCCGGTCGTTGTCGTCGGCACTGCACCGGACACCGGCGCGAACCAGGCACCGATCTCCGTCGCCGATACCGGCAGCACCAGCTTCGGCGTGCCGATCACCCTCAACCTGCTGGCCAACGACAGGGATCCTGATGGCAACACGCCGCTGAGCATTACCGCGCTGACCCCTCCGGCCGCCGGCCAGGGCACCGTGGCATTGAGCGGCACCACGGCGGTGGTCTACACCCCTCCCGCCGTGGTCAACGCGCCACTGACCGCGACCTTCACCTACAAGGCTCAGGACGTCAAAGGCCTGGCCTCGACGACGGCGGCAACCGTGACCATTACCGTGGCGCCTAACCAGCCTCCGGTGGCCGTCGCCGATGCCGTCACGACACTGGGTGTGGCGATCCCGATCAGCGTGCTGGCCAACGACACCGATCCGGAAGGCAACCTGCCGCTGGCCGTCGCCAGCTTCACTCCACCACCGACAGGTCGCGGCACCGTCAGCAGTAACGGCACGGTGCTCACCTACACCCCACCGGCCTCCGTCCCCACGGCCTTCACCACGACCTTCACCTACTTCGCCAGGGACAGCTTCGGCGCGGTATCGACGACGCCGGCCACGGTCACGGTGCAGGTTTCGCCACGGCCTGCTGCGGAAACCTTCGCCGTGACCACCGCAACGGTGAGCGCCCGCTCCAATAACCGCTTCACCTGGGACTTTGCCGGCACCTCATCGGTGACCACCGGCAACACCATCACCATCAAGGTCACGACCCCTGCCGGGCTGGTCACCCTGGGCACCACCTCCGTACCGCTGAATGGACGCTGGAGGTTGACGGTGAACAACACCACCACGGTGGTTCCGTCGGCGAACCCGACCGCCACGATCACCTCGTCCCAAGGCTCCGTGCGTTCGGTGCCGGTGATCGCCAACTGAGCCTGCGCCCCATCAACCGCGCGGGTTGATGGGGCCGGCTTCAACCCTAAGGACAGGCCCATGAAAACTTCGACTGCCGCCCTGCTCTGCCTGCTTCTGCTCTGCGGCATTACAGGCGTGCACGCCGACGATCTGATGGAAAACGAAGACCTCGGCCCCGGTGGCGATCTTGGTGAATTGCCACCACCGGCAGGTCAGCACGCGCTGATCGACCAGAACGGCCAGGCCAACGTCGCGATGCTGCAACAGAACGGTCAGTCGTTGCTCGGCACCATCGTCCAGTCGGGCAGCAATCAGGAGGCCTACATCCTGCAACAAGGAAGCGACTTGATGGCAATGATCAATCAGCAAGGCTCCGGTAACGATGCCTCGATTACCCAGACAGGCAGCCACAACCGCGCCCGTATCTCGCAAAACGGCAATGACAACAGCGCCAGCATCGACCAGGCCGGCACGGGGCTGCAAAGCGCCGTGAACCAGTCCGGGAACGGCATGAGCGTTTCGGTCAAACAATATCGTTAAAGCACTGCACCCGATATGGAGATTCAATCATGTTCAAATTGACGCCCCTCACCGCCGCGATCCTCGTCATGGTCAGTGCCCAGGCCATGGCTGAAGACAGCATTTCCAACCAGTTTCAGGACGGCACCGCCAACATCGCCGACGTGAAGCAGATCGCGGCGCCGCTCAGTAGCGCCAATCAACAGCAGCAAGGCCTGGGTAACGATGCCGCGGCGGTGCAGGACAATGCCACCAGCACCATCGACCAGCAACAGTCCGGCCAGTACAACGCCGGATATGCCGAGCAACTGTACGAAAACGGCAGCACCATCCATCAGCTGCAGTCCGGCACGTACAACAACACCCATGCCAGCCAGTCAATCGGCGTGGGTAGCAGCGAAGCCTTGCAGCAACAGGAAGGTAACGGCAACTTCTCGCTCATCTACCAGAGCAGCCAGGACGGCGCGTCCGCCAAGACCTTCCAGTTTGGTGACAACAACGAAGCCAACGTCGAACAGACGGAGGTGGGCGTCGACAATAAAGCGACGGTCACCCAGCACGGCAACGAGAACTACGGCACCGCCGAACAGGTGTTGCACAACGGCGCCCGGATGGACATCAACCAGAACGGCGACGGCAACTATGCCTATGGCGACCAGCGCAACGGCCAGGGCGGCAACCTGACCATCAACCAGTACGGCAACGGCAACGGCACCGAAGTCTGGCAAGAGACTCAGGTCGCCAGCCAGGCCACCATCAACCAATACGGGAACACCAACGAAACCATCGTCGACCAGAGCTTTGGCGATAACAACGTGGCTTCGGTGCTGCAGGTCGGCAACCTCAACGCCATCTATGCCGACCAGTACGAATCCGCCAACTCGACCCTGGCGCTGTATCAACAAGGCAACAGCAACGTGCATTTCACCTATCAAAACGGCACTGACCAGGTGCTCAATGTCAACACCACAGGTGACGGCAACAAGGTCTACGCCAGCAACTGGAAAGGCCCGCAGACCGGCGGCCAGTTCGGCACCGGCCAGCGTGCGACCATCAACCAGAATGGCTACGACAACGTCGCCAACTTCACCCAGAACGGCACCGGCCATATCGTGACCACTAACCAGACCGGTACCGGCAACAAAACCACCATCAGCCAGGACAATTTGTATAACGAGCTGTACTTCGACCAGAACGGCACTGACAACATCCTGATCTCCGACCAGCGCGGCGAGACCAACCTGGCCATGGGCAGCACAATGGGTACGGGCAACAGCACCGAGTTCAATCAGGACGGCAGCAGCAACCGCGCCTACACCCAGCAATTGTCCGGCAGCAGCGACAACATGATCACCGTCAAACAGGCCAACACCATGAACGTGGCCTACGTCACCCAGGGCGGCACCGGCAACATCGCCAACATCGACCAGAGCGGCATGACCCAGACAGCCACCGTGCAACAGTATGGTTCGACCAACCAGGCCACCGTGCTGCAGCAGTAATCGAGGGGGCTGCGGGGCGGGCGGGTTACGTGGAAAAACGGAACGCCGCCCGACCTGATTCTGATGCGTACGTGTTTCCCTGTAGGAGCTGCCGCAGGCTGCGATCTTTTGATTTTGACCATGTCGAAGGGGCGGAAGATCAAGATCAAAAGATCGCAGCCTGCGGCAGCTCCTACAGGGTCAGCTCTCCACCCCTTCGACAATGATGACCTCAGCCAAAGCCACCCCCTCACGATACCCTCGCGCCTCCTGATACAACGCCGAGTGATAACAAGCCACCGCCAACTCATAGGAATCAAACTCGATCACCACACTGCGCTGCGGCGTCGCCCGACCTTCCATCGCCTCACTACGTCCACCCCGCGCCAGAATCCGACCGCCATACAGGGCAAACGCCTGCGGCGCCCGCCGGGTGTATTGGCTGTATTGATCAGGGTCAGTGATATCCACGTGAGCAATCCAGTACGCCTTCATAGTGACCTCTCGGTTTATTTTGTATTATGGTATACCACATTACTCATCCCACAAACACCGAGACTCCAGCATGGCCTTCAACAGCATCGAAGAAATCATCGAAGATTACCGCCTCGGCAAAATGGTCCTGCTGGTCGACGATGAAGACCGGGAAAACGAAGGCGACCTGTTGCTGGCCGCCGACTGCTGCACACCCGAGGCGATCAGCTTTATGGCCCGTGAAGCCCGTGGCCTGATCTGCCTGACCCTGACCGATGAACACTGCAAACGCCTGGGCCTGGAGCAAATGGTGCCGAGCAACGGCAGCGTGTTCAGCACCGCGTTCACCGTGTCCATCGAGGCTGCCGTCGGTGTCACCACCGGTATCTCCGCCGCCGATCGTGCCTGCACCGTGGCCGCCGCCGTCGCCGCCAACGCAGGTCCTGCCGACATCGTGCAACCGGGCCACATCTTCCCGCTGCGCGCCCGGGAAGGCGGTGTGCTGACCCGCGCCGGCCACACCGAAGCCGGTTGCGACCTGGCCCGCCTGGCCGGCCATACACCCGCCTCGGTGATCGTCGAAGTGATGAACGACGACGGCACCATGGCCCGCCGCCCCGACCTGGAAGTGTTCGCGCGCAAGCACGGGATCAAGATCGGCACCATCGCCGACCTGATCCACTACCGCCTGAGCACCGAACACACCATCGTCCGCATCGGGGAACGTGACTTGCCGACGGTGCACGGCACCTTCCGTCTGATCACCTTTGAGGATCGCATCGAAGGCGGTGTCCACATGGCCATGGTCATGGGCGATCTGCGCCGCGAAGAGCCGACGCTGGTGCGCGTGCATGTGATCGATCCGTTGCGCGACCTGGTCGGCGCCGAATACAGCGGGCCGACCAACTGGACCTTGTGGGCCGCCTTGCAGCGTGTCGCCGCCGAAGGCCACGGCGTGGTGGTGGTGCTGGCCAATCACGAATCCTCCCAGGCGCTGCTGGAACGCGTACCGCAATTGACCCAGCCGCCCCGGCAGTTCAGCCGTTCGCAGTCGCGGATTTATTCGGAGGTGGGCACCGGCGCGCAGATCCTGCAGAACCTGGGTGTCGGCAAGCTGCGCCACCTCGGTCCGCCACTGAAATATGCGGGCTTGACCGGGTATGACCTGGAGGTGGTGGAGAGTATTGCGTTCACCGAATGATCCTCGGCTGAATGCAATCCCCTGTGGGAGCGAGCCTGCTCGCGAAGAGGCCGGTACATCCAACATCTTCGTTGACTGTTACACCGCCTTCGCGAGCAGGCTCGCTCCCACAGGGGGAATGCGTCGACACTGAAAAACCACTTTTGGCGGATAGCCGGTACGGCAAAGTGCTTGCACAAAGTTTGGAATACCATAATATGA
The DNA here is from genome assembly GCF_058986625.1 of Pseudomonas sp. GW821-FHT07G06. Taxonomy (NCBI): domain Bacteria; kingdom Pseudomonadati; phylum Pseudomonadota; class Gammaproteobacteria; order Pseudomonadales; family Pseudomonadaceae; genus Pseudomonas; species Pseudomonas sp. GW821-FHT07G06. Next base: position 8,433 of record NZ_JBYSVW010000013.1, on the reverse strand, counting down.
TATTCCATAGACCGGACAGTCAGCACTGACTCGCCGGACCTACTGCTCCCGATAGGCGGGCACTCGAAGGCCCCGCTCATAAACACAACAATGAGGGCGTGAAAATGGTGTTGAACAAACGTGCGACCGCGGTTCTTTTTGCGGGACTGCTGAGCGTCACCAGCCAGGCATTGCTGGCGGCTGAAAGCGTCAACTTCGTGAGTTGGGGCGGCAGCACCCAGGATGCACAGAAGCAGGCCTGGGCCGATCCGTTCAGCAAGGCCAGCGGCATCACCGTTGTGCAGGATGGCCCGACCGACTACGGCAAGCTCAAGGCCATGGTCGAAAGCGGCAACGTGCAATGGGACGTGGTGGATGTCGAAGCCGACTTCGCTTTGCGCGCCGCCTCCGAAGGCTTGCTCGAACCCCTCGATTTCAAAGTCATCGAGCGCGACAAGATCGACCCGCGCTTCGTCAGCGATCACGGCGTCGGCTCGTTCTTCTTCTCCTTCGTCCTCGGCTACAACGAAGGCAAGCTTGGCGCCAGCAAACCTCAGGACTGGTCCGCGCTGTTCGACACCAAGACCTACCCCGGCAAACGCGCCCTCTACAAATGGCCAAGCCCTGGCGTGCTCGAGCTGGCGCTGCTGGCCGACGGTGTAGCGGCGGACAAGCTCTACCCGCTGGACCTGGACCGCGCGTTCAAGAAACTCGACACCATCAAGAAAGACATCGTCTGGTGGGGCGGCGGCGCGCAGTCGCAGCAACTGCTGGCCTCCGGTGAAGCGAGCATGGGCCAGTTCTGGAACGGCCGGATTCATGCCCTGCAGGAAGACGGCGCCCCGGTCGGCGTAAGCTGGAAGCAGAACCTGGTCATGGCCGACATCCTGGTCATTCCCAAGGGTTCGAAAAACAAGGACGCGGCGATGAAGTTCCTGGCCAACGCCAGCAGCGCCAAAGGACAGGCCGACTTCTCCAACCTGACCGCCTACGCCCCGGTCAACGTCGACAGCGTGGCGCGCCTGGACTCGGCGCTGGCCCCGAACCTGCCGACCGCTTATGCAAAGGATCAGATCACTCTTGATTTCGCATACTGGGCCAAGAACGGTCCGGCCATTGCGACACGGTGGAACGAATGGCTGGTCAAATGAAAATGACGGCAACTGCGCCTCGTCCTTCCACGGCCTCCGGGAGCGCCATCGGCGCTGCCGGTTCGGCAGTCGGCCAGACCGTTGCGAAGCAACCCTCGCCGTCGCTGAAGCAGCGTTGGCGTGGCGCCAGTAACCTGGTCCCCGCCCTGCTGTTCCTCGGTCTGTTCTTTCTCGCGCCGCTGATTGGCCTGCTGCTGCGCGGCGTGCTGGAACCGGTGCCGGGCCTGGGCAACTACGAGCAACTGTTCGCCAACTCGGCCTATGCCCGGGTGTTGCTCAACACCTTCTCGGTGGCGGGCCTGGTGACGTTGTTCAGCCTGCTGCTGGGCTTCCCGCTGGCCTGGGCGATCACCCTGGTGCCGCGTGGCTGGGGGCGCTGGATCCTCAACATCGTGCTGTTGTCGATGTGGACCAGCCTGCTCGCCCGCACCTACTCCTGGCTGGTGTTGCTGCAAGCCTCCGGGGTGATCAACAAGGCGTTGATGGCGCTGGGCATCATCGATCAACCGCTGGAGATGGTGCACAACCTCACCGGCGTGGTGATCGGCATGAGCTACATCATGATCCCGTTCATCGTGCTGCCGTTGCAGGCGACCATGCAGGCCATCGACCCGATGATCCTGCAGGCCGGTTCGATCTGCGGCGCCAGCCCCTGGACCAACTTCTTCCGGGTGTTCCTGCCGCTGTGCCGGCCGGGGCTGTTCTCCGGCGGCCTGATGGTGTTCGTGATGTCCCTCGGTTACTACGTGACCCCGGCGCTGCTGGGCGGTGCACAGAACATGATGCTGCCCGAGTTCATCATTCAGCAGGTGCAATCGTTCCTCAACTGGGGCCTGGCCAGCGCCGGCGCCGCGTTGCTGATCGTGATCACGCTGGTGCTGTTCTACTTCTACCTGAAGCTCCAGCCGGAATCCCCGGTTGGCGCCAGCAACGCGAGGTAAGCCGTCATGCTCCTGACCCCCAATGCCATGAGCCGCCGGATGCGCTTCGGCCTCTATGCCACCACCGGGCTGATCGGTCTGTTCCTGCTGCTGCCGATCGTGTTCATCGTGCTGCTGTCGTTCGGTTCGTCGCAATGGCTGGTGTTCCCGCCGCCGGGCTGGACGCTGAAATGGTACGGCCAGTTCTTCTCCAACGCCGACTGGATGAACGCGGCCATGGCCAGCCTCAAGGTCGCGGTGCTGACGACGTTCTTCGCCGTCGCGTTGGGCCTGCCGACCGCGTTCGCGTTGGTACGCGGCCGCTTCCCCGGACGGGAAATGCTCTACGGCCTGTTCACCCTGCCGATGATCGTGCCCCTGGTGATCATCGCCGTGGCGGTGTACGCGCTGTTCCTGAAACTGGGCTACACCGGGACCATGTTCGCCTTCGTGGTCAGCCATGTGATCGTGGCGTTGCCGTTCACCATCATCTCGATCATCAACTCGCTGAAGCTGTTCGATCAGTCGATCGAGGATGCGGCGGTGATCTGCGGCGCCTCGCGCCTGCAAGCGGTGTTCAAGGTGACCTTTCCGGCGATCCGCCCGGGCATGGTCGCCGGCGCCCTCTTCGCCTTCCTCGTCTCGTGGGATGAAGTGGTGCTGAGCGTGATGATGGCCAGCCCGACCCTGCAAACCCTTCCCGTGAAAATGTGGACCACCCTGCGCCAGGACCTGACGCCCGTGATCGCCGTCGCCTCGACGCTGCTGATCGGCCTCTCGGTCTTGGTCATGGTGATCGCCGCCGCTCTGCGCCGGCGCAACGAAATCAGCGCTTGAGCGCCAGGAGTACGACATGAGTGCAGTGATCAAAGATTCCGCGCAGCAAAATGACAAACCCCTGGTCAGCCTGCGTAACCTGAACAAGCACTACGGCGACTTCGCCGCCGTGGACAACATCTCACTGGACATCAAGGACGGTGAATTCCTCACCTTCCTCGGCTCCAGCGGCTCGGGCAAAAGCACCACGCTGTCGATGCTCGCCGGCTTCGAAACGCCGAGCAGCGGCGAGATCCTGGTCAACGGCCAGTCGCTGGTCAACGTGCCGCCGCACAAGCGCGACATCGGCATGGTGTTCCAGCGTTACTCACTGTTCCCGCACCTGTCGGTACGCGACAACATCGCCTTCCCGCTGGCCATTCGCAAACTGGCCACGGCCGAACGCGAACGCCGGGTCGATGCGATGCTCAAGCTGGTGCAGCTTGAACAGTTTGCCCACCGCCGCCCTTCGCAACTCTCTGGCGGTCAGCAACAGCGCGTCGCCATCGCCCGCGCACTGGTTTACGAGCCACGCATCCTGTTGATGGACGAACCGCTGGGCGCGCTGGACAAAAAGCTGCGCGAAGACTTGCAGGATGAACTGCGTCAGCTGCATCGGCGCCTGGGCATCACCATTGTCTACGTGACCCATGATCAGGAAGAAGCCATGCGCCTGTCCCAACGCATCGCGATTTTCAGCCACGGCAAGATCGTTGGCCTGGGCAGCGGTTATGACCTTTACCAGAACCCGCCGAACGCCTTTGTCGCTTCGTTCCTGGGCAACTCCAACTTCCTCAAGCTCAAGGCACAGGGTAATGCGGTGGCGACCTTCGAGGGGCAACCGCTGTCGATCCGACTCACCGCCAGCCTGCAAACCGACCAGGACGTACTGCTGATGGTACGCCCGGAAAAAGCCCTGGCCCTGAGCAATGAACAAGCCCTCGCCGAACCGCTGGCCGCCGGCTGGAACGAAGTCTCGGCCAAGGTCGTGGAAGTGTTGTTCCTCGGCGAAAGCCAGACCTGCAGCGTAATCACTGTCGGCGGCACCTCGATGACGGTCAAGGCACTGTCCGCCGCCGGCATGCCGCTCAAGGCCGGCGACCCGGTGCGGGTGCGTTGGGCCACCGCCGACGCCTGCGTCTACACCGAATGGGCCGAAAGCGACCTGAACAAGGCTGCCGGCGCTCACTGATCCATTGGCCTGCGCGCGCGGGCCACTATAATGAGTCACCCTCGGGCCACCACAACGTCGGGTTGTGGTGGCCTTTTTTCTGTCGCCTGTAAGATAAATTGGACAACGGATTCCTAAAATCCCGGTTTAATGCTAAATAGTGCTCAGTATTTTTAACACCCGACCCTGTCGTGCCACACAGTGCAACGAGAATAACGATATGAAAGTCCATTTCGAGAAAAGTGAAGTGTTTGGGACCCTCCACCTGCAAGCGGCGGTGGCAGCATGATCGAAGTCACCGAAGTTTCCATTGCCGAGCTGCGCGCCGCGCTCGAATCCGGCCAGACCACCTCGGTTGAACTGGTCCAGGCCTATCTCGCGCGGATCGACGCCTATGACGGCCCCGAGACGCCCACGGCACTGAACGCAGTGGTGGTGCGCAATCCCGAGGCCCTCGCCGAAGCGCAGGCCGCCGACGCCCGTCGCGCCAAGGGCCAGACGCTGGGTCCACTGGATGGCATCCCTTACACCGCCAAGGACAGTTATCTGGTCAAGGGCCTCACCGCCGCTTCCGGCAGCCCGGCCTTCAAGGACCTGGTCGCCTATCGCGATGCGTTCACCATCGAGCGCCTGCGTGCCGCCGGGGCGATCTGTCTGGGCAAGACCAACATGCCGCCGATGGCCAACGGCGGGATGCAGCGCGGCGTCTATGGCCGCGCCGAGAGCCCGTACAACGCCGGCTACCTCACCGCCCCTTTCGCCTCCGGCTCGTCGAACGGTGCCGGCACGGCCACCGCGGCCAGTTTCGCCGCTTTCGGTCTGGCGGAAGAAACCTGGTCGAGTGGTCGCGGCCCGGCTTCGAACAACGGTTTGTGCGCCTACACCCCTTCGCGCGGGGTGATCTCGGTACGCGGCAACTGGCCGCTGACCCCGACCATGGACGTGGTCGTGCCGTTTGCCCGGACCATGGCCGACCTGCTCGAAGTGCTCGACGTGGTGGTGGCCGATGACCCGGACACTCGCGGTGACCTGTGGCGCTTGCAGCCTTGGGTGCCCATTCCGAAATCGTCCGAGGTACGCCCGCAATCCTATGCCGCGCTGGCGGCGAACAGCGAAGCGCTCAAAGGCAAGAAGTTCGGCATTCCGCGCATGTACATCAACGCCGACCCTGAAGCTGGCACTTCCGAAGCGCCGGGCATCGGTGGCCCGACCGGCCAGCGCATCATTACCCGTCCGTCGGTGATCGGTCTCTGGGAACAGGCGCGCAAGGCCCTCGAAGACGCCGGGGCGCAAGTGATCGACGTGGACTTCCCGCTGGTCTCCAATTGCGAAGGCGATCGCCCTGGCGCGCCGACCGTGTTCAATCGCGGCATCGTCTCCAAGGAATTTCTGCACCATGAACTGTGGGACCTGACCGCCTGGGCGTTCGATGATTTCCTGCAGGCCAACGGCGATCCGAAATTGAATCGCCTGGTCGATGTCGACGGCCCGCTGATCTTCCCTCACGACCCGGGCACCCTGCCCAACCGCGAGGGCGACCTGGTTGCCGGCATGGACGAATACGTGCGCATGGCCGAGCGCGGCATCACGCCGTGGGACCAGATCAGCACAGTACCCGACGGCCTGCGCGGACTGGAAAAGACCCGCAAGATCGATCTGGAAGACTGGATGGATCGCCTGGGCCTCGACGCGGTGCTGTTCCCGACGGTCGCCGATGTAGCGCCGGCGAATGCCGATGTCGATCCGCAGTCGGCGGATATCGCCTGGAGCAACGGTATATGGGTCGCCAACGGCAACCTCGCCATCCGTCACCTCGGCGTGCCAACGGTCACCGTGCCGATGGGCGTGATGCCGGACATCGGCATGCCGGTCGGCCTGACCTTTGCCGGACGCGCCTATGACGACTCGTCGCTACTGCACCTGGCATCGGCGTTCGAGTCGACCGGGAACAAACGCATGATCCCGCCACGCACCCCGCCATTGGCGGCTGACAAGCGCTGATGCAGGCGCTGGCTTAGCAAGCTCGCTCCTACAGATGCGGTCTTTTGTGGGAGCTGGCTTGCCAGCGATGGTCGTCAACGATAACGCGTATGAGCTGGATGAACGCGGTCCTTTGTAGGAGCTGGCCTGCCAGCGATGGTCGTTAACGATTACGCGGGTCAACTGGATGAACGCGGTCCTTTGTAGGAGCTGGCCTGTCAGCGATGGTCGTTAACGATAACGCGGGTCAACTGGATGAACGCGGTCCTTTGTAGGAGCTGGCCTGCCAGCGATGGTCGTTAACGATTACGCGGGTCAACTGGATGAAAACGCGGCGCGCTTGAGTCCATCGCCAGCAGGCTGGCTCCTACAGGTTCCCGGGGTTTTCAGGGATCGACCTGGGCCATCAGTTCCGGAATCGATTCCGGCCGATTGGCAAAGCGCTGCGCCAGCACCGCACAGACCATCAGTTGAATCTGGTGGAACAGCATCAACGGCAGGATCAACACGCCAATGGTGCTACCGGCAAACAACACCTGCGCCATCGGCACACCGGTTGCCAGACTTTTCTTCGAGCCGCAGAAAAGAATGGTGATGCGGTCTTCCTGATTGAAGCCAAAAGCCTTGCCCAGCACGGTCGAGGCCACCAACACCAGCGCCAGGACCACGCAGCACGCCACCACCAGCCCGACCAGATCCAGCAACGGAATCTGGTGCCAGAGGCCTTCGATCACCGCTTCGCTGAACGCGCCGTAGACCACCAGCAATATCGAACCCTGATCGACGAACTTCAGCCAACTCTTGTTGCGCCCCACCCAGTTGCCGATCCAGCGTCGCGCGATCTGCCCGGCAATGAACGGCAGCAGCAACTGCACGCTGATCTTGAGGATGGCGTCGAGGGTCGATGAGCCTTCGCCGTGCACATTGAGCAGCAGGGTCACCAGCAAGGGCGTGAGGAAAATCCCGAACAGGCTGGACGCCGCCGCGCTGCAGATCGCCGCCGGGATGTTGCCCCGCGCCAGCGAAGTAAAGGCAATCGCCGACTGCACCGTGGCGGGCAGCGCACACAGGTACAGCATGCCCATGTACAGGTCGTTGCCGATCAGCGGTGACAGCAGCGGTTTGAGCGCCAGGCCGAGCAGCGGGAACAGCACGAAGGTCAGGCTGAACACCAGCAAATGCAGGCGCCAGTGCCCGGCACCGGCAATGATCGACTCGCGGGACAGCTTGGCGCCATGCAGGAAAAACAGCAGCGCGATGGCGATGTTGGTCAGCCAGCCAAAACCGACCGCGACCTGGCCGCTGGCGGGCAGCAGGCTGGCGAGCGCGACCACGCCGATCAGGGTCAGGGTGAAGTTGTCGGGTAACAAACGGGGGCGTGTCATGGGTTGATCATCCGGGGGTTGCCAGTACGTGAAAGCGACTCTAACGTGACTGGATATTACCGACTAACGCCGATGAGCCCACCGATGCCGCCTAAAGGACATGACAAAAGTATCCGGCGCAGTATTCCCGGGCTGTCCAGCCTGCCTCGACCGCTCTACGGCCGTACCGAATCACTGCCCAATCGCGCCCTGACCCGGCGCCACAGCCACCCATGGGTGCAGCTGTCCTATGCGATCCAGGGCGTGCTCGAAATCCAGACCGGCGTCGGGCGCTTCGTCGCCCCGCCGGAGCGTGCGGTGTGGATTCCGGCGGGCATGCCGCACCGGGTGTTCAGTTCGCCGCGCACGGAAATGCGCAGCCTGTACATCGATTGCAGCGTCTCGACCTGGGCGCCGCCAGGCTGCCATGTGTTGGGGGTCAGCGATTTGTTGCGCGAGTTGATCCGCGCCTTCAGTCAGATTCCGGTGGAATACGATCAGGACGGAGCGCACGGCCGGTTGGCCCAGGTGATTCTCGATCAGTTGGCTGAGGCCCCGCAGATCGACCTGATGCTGCCCCTGCCCCAGGACAGCCGGTTGCGGCAGATCGCGCAAAGCCTGGAGTCGCACCCCGAGCAACAAACCACCCTCAGTCACTGGAGCGACCAATTCGGCGTCACCGAGAAAACCCTCAGTCGCCTGTTCCTGCGCGATACCGGCCTGACCTTTCGCGCCTGGCGCCAGCGCTTGCGCCTGCTCGGAGCCCTGACTCCCCTGGAACAGGGCGAGCGAGTGACCGACGTGGCGCTGGCCTGCGGCTACGACTCGACGTCGGCGTTCATTGCGGCGTTTCGTCAGCAGTTTGGTGAAACGCCGGGGGAGTTTTTTCGCTGAGCCTTGCGCCGTACATCTCTGTTGCCTGTCAGTCCGCCATCGCGAGCAAGCTCGCTCCCACAGGGGGCTTTATGTCGTACGCAGAATTTGTGCACAACAACATTCAACTGTGGGAGCGAGCTTGCTCGCGATAGCGGTGGATCAGTCGACACCTGCAT
>NZ_JBYSVW010000012.1:222728-240280 GCF_058986625.1 Pseudomonas sp. GW821-FHT07G06 | reverse complement strand
GACTCGGTCAAGTGACCTGCCGCGTCGAAGCGTTGCCGGGTGATGCGTGGATCAATCACCGGGCTGTCCGGGTGGCGGCAATAACCGACACTGCGCACTGCCAGGGCGCGCGGATCGATGACCGACAGCGTCGGTGTCGCAGCGTGGTGGTGTGCGTTCACGGCATTGGCGACCCATAGACTTCACCGGGAAAGACTGGGCTTTTTTTTGCTGAAGCGAAACTGTAAGAAGTTACAGGTCAGTGTTCATGGTGTTCAGGCTGGACAACTGAAAAACAAAAGATCGCAGCCTGCGGCAGCTCCTACAGGGTTTTGTATATCCCGTAGAAGCTGGCGCAGGCTGCGCTTCAATCACTCCAGAACGCGACGCCCCGCGGTCATCTGCCGCGCGACATTCGCCACTCGTGCACCCAAGTGTTGCGCGGTCAGCAGGTCAGCCTTTGGTGGGCCGAGTTCGGGACTGACGTCGGCATCGGACTGGGCCGCGGCACCGAGCCAGAAGCTGTGCCGGTTAAGCATGTCTTCGGTGGTTTTGGAGCTGTTGTGGCCCGGTGGCAACCCCAGGTTGATCCAGTGCATACCATGCCGTAGCCACTGTGATAAACGAAGGCGACGCGGGTGATATCAGTCATGACGCAAACCTCGGTAGTGATCAGTGGGTCCGCCCGTGCTGGGTTACGGATTGAGAGTGATCATCTACCGACATCATTCGAATGACTTACGAGTTTATCGGCCTGCTCGCTCGATAATCATGAACGTGTTATCGAGTGACTCAAAGTCGATCGTGTCACGCCAGCCCCCTCCCCTGACACCTGATCAATCTGCGCCATGCTCAAGTGCGCGGTTTCCCTCAAGAAGAACGAGCAGACCGCGACAATCGCCAGCGCCACCGAGCCGTACACGGCTACACCCACCGCATTGTGATGGGTGGCAATCAGGATCGCCGTGGCCACGCTCGACGCCGTACCGCCGCCAAGTGCAGCGCCGATCTGGTAGGCGGCGGACATCCCCGAATAGCGCATCTCCCGGGGGAACTGCTCTGCGAGAAAAGCCGGAATCGGCCCCTGTGTCGCTCCCATGAACGCGCCAACCGCGATGTACGCCAGGGTCGATACCAGCAGGCTTTTCATGCCGACCAACGGGAAAAAGGCAAAAAACCCGACAGCCATGATGACCGCACCGAGGATCATGACCTTGCGGCGGCCGATCCGGTCGGATAGCAAGGCGAACAGCGGTGCGGTGATGACGATGGCCACCGACAGCGAAAAATCGAAGATCAGTGCATCGGTGCTGCCGTAACCGATCTGCGTGGCGTACGACAAAAAGAACGTGCTGCCGATGTAGGCAATGGTCACGTAGCCAAACGCGATCCCCGTGCACAGCAGCATTTCCTTCGGCCGCGCCCGCAGTGCCGCGATCAGTGGCATACGCACCGGCGTCTTGTGTTCGACGCGCTGTTCAACTGGTTTTTGCAGCCGCGCATAGAGCCCGATCAACACCAGCACACCGCCCAGCCAGAAGGGAATGCGCCAGGCGAAATCGGCGAGATTATCGTTGGAGGCGACACTGACAATGCCGAACACGGCCGCGCCGAGGATGCCGCCAATGCCGATGCCCATGCTGGTGAAACTGCCCCACAACCCTCGTCGACCGGGCGGCGCCGACTCGATGCCGAACAGCGCCGCCCCGCCCCACTCACCACCGGCGGCGAAGCCTTGTATCAACCGCAGCAACACCAGCAGTGCCGGTGCTGCCAGGCCTATCGACGAATAGCCCGGCAGGCAGCCGATCAACAGGGTGCTCAAGCCCATCAGCAACAGGGTGATCACCAGCATTTTCTGCCGGCCGATCCTGTCGCCGTAGTGCCCGAACACCATGCCACCCAATGGCCGGGCAAAAAAGCCCGCGCCAAAGGCGCCGAAGGCAAACAGCGTGGCGGTGAGCGGGTCCATCTGCGGGAAGAACACCTTGGGAAACACCAGCGCCGCCGCCGTGCCGTAGATGACGAAGTCATAGAACTCCAGCGCGGTGCCCATGCCGGAGACGAAGAAGGTTCTGAGGGCGGACTGCGAACCCGCCGGGGAATGACCGTAACTAGCCATATCGAGTGCTCTTTTTGTTGTTATGGAGGACGTCGTTTCAGAAGCGCTGGAAGCCGTCGCGGGCCAGCAGCATCGGGTTGCCGGCGGCGTATTCGAGGACCGCGTTTTCGCTGTCGATGCCGAGGGTCAGCAGGGTTTCCCAGCGCTCGGTGGCGGGCATGCTCAGGTCCGGATGGAAACAGATCGGCGCCTCGTCCCCGGCGTCACCACACATGGCCGCTGCCCGGCGATTCAAGTCGCCATGGATCATGTCGACCCGCGCCGTGTTGACATGGGCCAGGCGTGCGTAGGTGGTCGATGCATCCGGCGTTCGCTCGCCAAGGCTCAGCACCGGGTCAAGGAAGTGATTGGTGTGGGTGATCCAGCCGTCTTCGCCGGGCAGGACCACGGCGGTGCCGGCGGCGGACATTTCAATGCTCGCCGCCCGTGGCGCCGTATCACGGTTCGAGAACACGGTCAGGACGGTCGACGCACTGACCCGTGCCGACCGCGCCAGGGCAATGGCCTCTTCAACGCTGGTCGCCTCCTCCAGGATCCGTCGGGCAATGGCGTGCACCGGCACTCCGGCTACCGCGTTGTCACTGGCATGGTGGAGGATGTTGAAGTGCAGCCCGAGGCCGGCGCTGTTCACGCCGATCTTGCCGAGCATGCCGAACTCGGTGAACAGCTTGACGGTCATGCCGCAACGGTTTGTCAGTTGCAGCAGCATGCCGTGGGGCACCAGTGAATCGTGCCAGTCCCAGGTCTGGATGGTCCTGGGCGCATCGGCCCCCGCCGGCGCGAAGACCGCTGTCGAGCATTCGCCCTCGAGAGAGGCCGGCATCACCGCGAGGATTTCCGTGCGGGCGTTCAGGCTCGCCAGTTGCCACAGGGGAATCCCGGCGCCTTCGGCCGTGGCTTGCAGTTCCTGGGCCAGGCTCGGGCTCCAGTCGGTGAGTGCTTGCAGGCTGGCTTCGCCCAGGGTGCGCACCTGCTCGGGCGCCACGCCCACCTGATTGAAAAAGTCGAGATAGAGCGCCACCGTCTTGCCGATTTGCGCCGCCCAGGTTTCGCCGATTTGCTGGCCTCGGACCTGTGGGTTGTGGGTGTCGGTGACGAAGCAATGCAGTTTCACGAGCGGTGTTCCTTTTTTGCGTGGGTAATCAACCTGTGGGAGCGAGCTTGCTCGCGATGGGGCCAGCACATTCAACATGGATGTCGACTGACCCACCGTCATCGCGAGCAAGCTCGCTCCCACAGGGTTTGTGTGTTCTGGTGGATCGGGTTCAGGGATTGCGGGCGAAAATCTCGCGGCCGGCAAAGAAGGTCTGCAGCACCCGGGTATCGCGCAGGGCCTCGGGCTTGACGGTGAAGACATCCCGGTCGAGGACGATCATGTCGGCCTGTTTGCCCGGCTTGAGCGAGCCGATCTGATCTTCCAGGCGCAAGGTGCGGGCGGCATTGAGGGTGTAGGCCTGGAACATGGTCTGGCGGTCGATGTCTTCGGCGGCGTTGAGCACGCCTTTGGGGCCGGTGCGGCTGACTGCCTGGTAGATCGCCTTCCACGGATCCGGCGTGGTGATCGGCCAGTCGCTGGCGCCGGCAATGGTCGCGCCGTTCTTGAGCAGCGAACGGGCCGGGTACGAATACATGAAGGCCATGGCGCTGACATAGGGTTTGACCAGGTCCATGCTCGACTCATCGGCCATGGCCCAATACAGCTGCATCGAGGCAATCACGTTGAGAGGTTTGAACCGGGCGAATTCCTTGGGGTTGACCATTTGCAGGTGCGTGATGGAGTGGGGAATGCCGCTTTGTCGATCCTTGCGCGCCTGTTCGATGCCGTTGAGCGATTTACGCACCGCGCGGTCGCCAATCGCGTGGATGTGCACCAGCCAGCCACGGGCGTCGGCAGCGCTGACCAGTTCGCCGAAGTGCGCCGGGTCGATCAGCAATTCGCCGGATTTTTTCGAGTCCTGGTAGGGCTCCAGCATGGCGGCGCTTTGCGCCGGGACTTCCGCCACACCGTCGGCAAACACCTTGATCCCCGGCAGGGTCAGGTTGGGCACGCCGAGAAACTGCTGGCGAACCTTGTCCAGTTCATCGAGATCGGCCGGTGTGGCTTTCGAATCGGCCATCAGCAGTGCGGCCACATGCGCAGTCAACTCGCCGCGTTCGGCCAGCGCCTTGTAGATCGGCAACACCCCCAGCGACTGATTGTTCACATCGCCGCCGGGAATCTCATTGGCGATGGGGTCCATCCAACCGGTGATGCCCAGGCTTTTGTAATAGTCGAGCGCTGCACGCGCCCCCGCCATCAACTCCTCGGTGGTCGGCGGTGGCAGCAGGGCCTGCACCGGATAGAGTCCGGCGTCGACCAGGAAGCCATTGGGCCGTCCATCGTCGTGATGCCCGATCGTGGCCTGCTCTTCGTCCTTCAACGCCTTGACCCGCGCGGCATCCACACCGGCACGCTGGAGCATGGCCCGGTTGGCCCACCCCGTGTGCAGGTCCCAGCCGAGAAAGAGAATCGGCGTGTCTGCCCATTCGCCCTGATTGAAGCGCCGCTCAAGCGCCTCGATCTGGCTCCAGTAGGTCGATGGCAAGCCGCCGACGCTGAGGATGTCACCGCGTTTGGCCTTGCCGTCTTCGCGCCACTGACGCAGGCGTTTTTCCAGCTCGTCGAGCGCCAGCAACTCGCCGTCCAGAGTGGCCTGACGCAATTGCAGGCCGCCCTTCACCGTGTGTGAGTGCGAGTCGATAAACCCCGGCATCAGCACCTTGCCGCCCAGGTCGACGATGCGCGTGCCCGGCTGTTTGAGCCGCAGCACCTGGACATCGGAACCCACCGCCGAAACCTTGCCGTTCTCCACCGCGATGGCCTGCTGCAAGGGCTGACCGGGTTCGGCGGTGTAGACCCTGGCGTTGTGCAGGATGAGATCGACAGCGGCCATACTTTCCATCGAGGAACAGGCCAGGACAAGTGACGCGGCCAGGGTCAGAATCTGTTTCATGGATGGCTCTTTATTTTTGTTGGGCTGTAGCCAAGACTATCCAAGCCGAATCGAGAACTGAATGCCTGCTCCCGCACAACTTCTGTGCCTATCAGGAATAGATAAATGGATAAAATGAGTGCCCTGACCATGTTCGTCGCCACCGCCGAACAGGGTAATTTCAGCCGCGCCGCCGACCTGCTCGGCAAGACCCCATCGGCTTTGACCAAGGCCGTGGCTCAACTGGAGGAAGAACTCGGCACGCGCCTGTTCGACCGCACCACCCGGCGCATGGCGCTGACCGAGGCCGGTCGCATCTACCTGGAAGGTGCACGCCAGGCGCTGATGCAACTGCAACTGGCCACCGAGGATGTGGAGCAGTTGCAGCATGAACTGCGCGGCGACCTGCGGATCACCGCCCCGCCCTCGTTCGCGCCGGCGTTTCTCAATCAGGTGTGCTGTCGTTTCTTGACTGCGCATCCACAGGTCAAACTGGAAGTGGACCTGAGCGATAACTTCGAAGACCCGGTGGACGGCGGCTACGACCTGGCCCTGCGCGACGGCCCCATCGACCTGCCTGGCGTGATCGCGCAGCCGCTGGTGGAAAACCAGGTGTTGCTCTGCGCCAGCCCGGCTTACCTGGCCCGCAAGGGCGAGGATGTTTCACTGGAGAACTATCAGCAGCACGACTGGCTGATCTTCCGCCACCCGCTGCTCAACCGACACTTCTGGTGGGTCAAGCAAGGCGAACAACGGATTCGGCTGACACAACCCACGCCGCGGGTGGCCAGCGACAACTTTGATTTTCTGCTGGCCTGTCTGCTCGATGGGCAGGGTCTGCAGTTCATCCCGCAATGGAGTGCCGCGCCCTATCTGGCGCGTGGCGAACTGGTCGACTTGATGCCGCAGTACTGGCGTGAACCCGGTGCGTTCGGGCCGTGGATCTACGTGCTGTACCTGGCCCACCGGCGCAACACGCGCAAGGTCAAAGTGTTCATCGAATACCTCAAGGCGCATTGGCAGGAACAGCAGGTCTGAAGACCGCATAGCGCCCTTCGCGAGCAGGCTCGCTCTCACAATGGAATGCAGTTCAACTGTGGGAGCGAGCCTGCTCGCGAAGGCGGCGCCTTGGTCAACCACTCAATCCGGATTAACGCGGCTGCAACACCAGCGCAAACAACTCGCCATGCCCGTTCACGTTGAGCTTGTGATAGAGGTTGCGCCGGTGCACTTTCACCGTCTCCGGGGAGATGCCCATTTGCTGGGCGATGGCCTTGCTGGAGAAGCCCTGGAGAATCAGGCGCGCTGTTTCGATTTCCCGCAGCGTCAGGCGGGCGTCGAAGCGATCGAGCAAGGTCGCCAGATCGCCGGCCGGCGGTTCGGCGACCGGCCCTTCGGGTGGCAGCAAATCCAGGTGTCGGCGCATCGCGGACAGCACCCAGTCACGCACGCACAGCAGGCGCCCCTGATCCTCAAGGCCAAAGCGCGTCGAACGCCCGAGGGACAGGCCAAGCACGGCGCCGTCGAGGTTGACCATGAACTGCAACTCGTCGCCACCGACCACGGTGCTGAAGTAACTCAGGTAGTACTCGCTGTGCTGGAACTGGTCGGGGGCCACCGATTCGAGGCTGTGCAAGCCGTCGGCGATGCCGGCGCAAACGGCTTGATAGAACGGATCGAGCAGGTACATGCCGGCGCGGTAGTCCGCCAGTTCTTCCTGCTCGGCACTGTTGCCCTTGGCATCGAAATCAATCAGCAGGCGCGGCACGTGGCCCGGGCGCATCAGCGCCACCAGGGCGTTGTCCAGCGGCACCAGCAGCCGCAGGGTATCGACCAGCGCCCGCCAGAAACCGTCCCGCCCCACCGTCGTGAAGACCCGCGCCAGCCCCTGGTGCACCGGCAACTCTTTCAACAACGCGTCCACGCACTACCCCTTTTGAGTAACCCATGATGGGAATGGGTGAAGGCCACCCCGGTCGATACGCTGCAAACTCCTGATTACCACCGGCCGCAACAGGCCAGGAGTGCCGCATCATGAGTCGTCACCGCTTGTATTTCAATCTGGGGTTTGGCGCCTGTCTGGCGGTGTCGCTGTCGGCGCAAGCCGTCGAAGCCCCGACCGTGCACGTGTACAACTGGTACGACTACATCGGCCCCACGACCCTGCAGGACTTCAAGCGAGACACCGGGATAGCACCGGTCTACGACACCTTCGACAGCGCCGAAGTGCTCGAAGGCAAGCTGCTCACCAGCCGCAGCGGCTACGACGTGGTGGTGGCCAGCAACTTCAGTCTGCCGACCCTGATCAAGGCCGGTGCCCTCGCCCCACTGCCCCGGGCGCAGATGCCGGACTTCAAGAACATGGACACCGATCTGCTGGCGAAACTGGCCAGCAACGATCCGGGCAACCAGTACGCCGTGCCGTATCTTTGGGGCACCAACGGCATCGGCTACAACATCGACAAAGTGCGCGCGGTACTGGGCGACAAGGCGCCGGTGGACTCCTGGGACCTGGTGTTCAAGGAGGAGAACCTGGCCAAGCTCGGCGAGTGCGGCGTGGCCATGCTCGACTCGCCGTCGGAAATGCTGCCGGTGGCCCTGCACTACCTCGGCCTGCCGCCCAACAGCACCAACCCCGAAGACTACAAGAAAGCCGAAGCGCTGCTGCTGAAGTTGCGGCCGCACATTGCCTACTTCAACTCGTCGAAGTTCATCAGCGACCTGTCCAACGGCAACATCTGCGTGGCGGTCGGCTGGTCCGGCGCCATGCTCGAAGCCAAGACCACCGCCGAGCAGGCCGGCAACGGCGTGAAGATCGCCTACAGCCTGCCCAAGGAAGGCGCGCCGGTGTGGTTCGACACCCTGGTGCTGCTCAAGGACGCCCCGCACCCGGAACAAGGGATGGCCTTCATCGACTACCTGATGCGCCCTGAAGTCATCGCCCCGGTCAGCGACCACCTCAACTACCCCAACGGCAACCGCAGCGCGACCACGCTGGTGGCCGAGGCAACCCGCAACAACCCGGCCGTCTACCCGTCAGCCGAAGCCATGGCCACCCTGTTCACCCTCCAGCCCCTGCCGCCGGCGACCGAGCGCGTGCGCACGCGAATCTGGAGCAAGGTCAAAAACGGCCAATAACACGGACACCACAACCCCCTGTGGGAGCGAGCTTGCTCGCGATAGCGGTGGATCAGTTGCCATAGATGTTGAATGTAACGACCCCATCGCGAGCAAGCTCGCTCCCACAGTGTCCGTGGTGCCCAACAAATATTTTTTTCTGCCACGAATCGAAGATGAGAAAATCCATGAAACCACGCGCCCGCGACCTGAACATCCAATTCGGCCAACTGCAACCCGGTCCGCTCAATGCCATCACCGACGTCCCCGGCGTGCGTATCGGTCATTGTGACGTACGAGGACGCACGGCCAATGGCCGCGACATCCTTACCGGCGTCACCGTCATCGAACCGCGTGCCGGCTCCACCAGCCAGCAACCCTGTTTTGCCGGCGTGCATGTACTCAACGGCAATGGCGATGCCACGGGGCTGGAGTGGATTCGCGAAGCGGGCTTGTTGACCAGCCCCATCGCCTTCACCAACACCCACAGCCTGGGCGTGGTGCGCGATGCGCTGATCGTGGTCGACCGCGAGCAGCAAGCCGATGACGGACGCCTCTACTGGAACATGCCGGTGGTGCTGGAAACCTTCGACGGCTTGCTCAACGACATCAACGGCTTTCACGTGAAGCCTGAACACGTAGCCCAGGCCGTGCGCTCGGCGGCGGGTGGCCCGGTGGCCGAAGGCAATGTCGGCGGCGGCAGCGGCATGATCTGCCACGAATTCAAGGGCGGCATCGGCACCGCGTCGCGACGCTTGAACAGCGCCCAGGGCGGCTGGACGGTGGGAGCGATTGTCCAGGCCAACCATGGCATCCGCCATGAACTGCGCGTCGACGGGTATCCGGTGGGACGCTACATGGAACAGGTCGATTCGCCGTTCCTCAAGGCTTCGCTGCCCCATCCGGGCATGGGTTCGATCGTGGTCTGCCTGGCCACCGATGCGCCGCTGCTGCCACACCAGTGCACGCGCCTGGCCCAGCGCGCCAGCCTTGGCCTGGCCCGCACCGGCGGCGGCAATGAAGACCACAGCGGCGACATCTTCATCGCCTTCGCCACCGGTAACGACCACGTGCCACCGGCTGCCTACGAGAGCAAGAAAGCGCCGACCACAAACAACCTGAGCATGGTCAACAACGACCATATCAGCGAGCTGTTCCTGGCCGCCACCGAAACCGTGGAAGAAGCCATCATCAATGCCCTGCTCGCCGCCGAAACGGCCGAAGGCAACGGGCATGGGGTGCCGGGACTGGGTGCCGAAACCCTGCTCGAGGCGTTGCGCCGCGCCGGCTGGCCGGGGGATGCGACTAGTGGTACTTGAGTGAAACACTCGGTCTTTTTAGGATGAACTTACGCAGTCGCTTGCCTGGCAAGCCGCTGCGTAGGTGGTGAGTGAACTGAACCCCTACCAAGCTCACCGCCTGCTTCATGCGCATCTTGAGCCTCAAGGGCTCTACTTCCTCCCCATCAAAGAGCTTTGAGGCTCTTTTTTTGCCTCTGAAAAACCCACACAAATCACTTGTGGGAGCGAGCGTGCTCGCGAAAGCGGTGGGTCAGGCAACATTGATGTTGGATGTGACACCGTCTTCGCGAGCAGGCTCGCTCCCACAGGGAAAAGTCATTGTGTTTCGGAGGTGCACAACGACCGCCACGCCGCCTGCGCCAGCATGTCCCGGTACGCCCTCGGGCTGCCCTTGACCCGGCCCGACAACCACGCGCGGCAGTAACTGTCGGCCTGGCCGATGATTAACGACAGTATCAACTCCGCCGGAAAACCACCCAGTTCATCGCCGTGAGCGCCCAGCCATGTCAGCAACTGCTTGTTGCGCGCCTTGTTGCGGGTGGCGAGTTCGTCCTTGAACGGCCCCTTGGTAACGGCAAATCGCGCGTGGTACTGGAACCGCGCCCACTCCGGCTGGCTATCGACCCAATCCACATAGCTGTGCACCAGCGCGTGCACCCCCGCCTGCGTGGTTTGGGCATCCGCCAGGTAGCTGTCGCGCAAACGGGCCTGGTCATCCAGGGCGGTAAAAAACAGCGCCGCCACCAGGCCTTCCTTGTTGCCGAAATGGTGATAGATGGCGCCGACACTGGTATCGCATTCGGCGCGGATCATTTCGATGGTGGTGGCCTCGATCCCCTGTTCGTTGAACAGGCACAGGGCCTTTCTGAAGATGTCGCGTTTGAGTTCGGCGCGTCGTCCGGGGTAGCAGCGTTCGAGCAGATCGGCGGTATCCATGCTGAAAAACAGTCCGCAAAAGTCATGGGTGGAGGCTGGCGGTTGCCAGCGAACAAGTGGCGTCAGGTTGACAGATTTCCTTTCGACAGAATACTGTTCCATCACAGAACATTATTCTGTTACGGAAGATTGTTCTGCAAACCGTCATCCTCAAGAGGCAAAAAAATGAGTCAGTTCCTCAGCATGTTCAACAGCGCCGGGCCAGAAGCATTCAGCAAAATGGCCTGCCAGGTGGCGCCCTACTTCTCCACCATCAACCCGCTGGTCCAGGACTTGCGCAAAGGCTCGGCCACCGTGCAGGTGCCGTTTGCCCGGGAAATCACCAATCATTTGGGTACGGTGCATGCGATAGCGATGTGCAACGCCGCCGAACTGGCCGCCGGGATGATGACCGACGTGTCCATTCCCGCCGGCGCCCGCTGGATTCCCAAGGGCATGACCGTCGAATACCTGGCCAAGGCAAAGAGTGATGTGACGGCGGTAGCCGAAGGGGATGCAGTGGACTGGACCACCGAAGGCGACAAGATCGTGCCGGTGGACATTCACGATGCCGAGGGCAAGAAGGTGTTCACGGCGCGGATTACCATGAATGTGAAGCTGGCCTAAACGCTGACCGCAGTTAAATGTGGGAGCGAGCCTGCTCGCGAAAGCGGTGGGTCAGGCAGCATTGATGTTGGATGTGACGCCGTCTTCGCGAGCAGGCTCGCTCCCACAATGGATCTAGACCAAACGCAGTTTTGGGCCACTCGCCGGCACTGCCTCAGCACCCAAGCGCTCGCGCACACATTCATTGGCCTTGCGCGTCATTTGGTCCAGATGCCGGTCGCGCTGTTTTTCCGCGTCGGTCATGGCCCGCTTGCCGTGCTTTTGCAGCAGGTAGGTATGAATCTGCCGCACTTCCAGCGAGCTGTAGATCGACGCCACGTCCAGCAGCGCCATCAAGCCATCGGTGCTGTGGTCGCGGGTATTCATCAACACCTGGGTCGCACGCACGCCCACCACCTGAAACCCCATCGCCTCGAAATACGGCACCTTGGCCACCGTGCAGGTCAGCTCGGCATGGGGATAGCGGCCGACCATTTCCCGCAGCATCCGTCGGGCCACACCCTGGCGCCGACACTCGGCCTGTACCGCCATGTACGCCACGCCACACGCCTCGGGGTCGTCCTGCACCGGCAGGTACAGCACAAAGCCCAGCACCTTTTCCGGATCGTCTTCGTCCGTGGCTACGATCAACTCCACGGCAATGCCTTTTTCACCGTTGAGCGCCTCCAGATACAGGTGCACCTCATAGCCGATCGCGTATTGATAGAGGTTGTACAGCAGGTTGCTGGGCGGGATCGCGACCATACTGATGTCGGTCAGGTTGTCGACCACCATCTGCAGGATCTGGCTATTGATGTGCTCGGGGCACGGGGTCTTGAAGTGGCTGATCAGGGGCATTGCAGTGACAGGCTCCGGGAGGCAAGGGCCGCCTATCATAACGCGCCTGACACCTGCGGTCCGAAGGGTGATGGTGGGGTGGCAGGTGATTGGGGAAATGGGTGGGTCAAGGCCCCCGAACCTGAGGATTGCCACCCACTTCGGCGCGACAGAAATCTCTTCAACATCTTGAAACAAATCAACCTTCCATATCCCCCGAGACTCCCTCGTGATTGGCGTAGCTCTTGCATCGACCGCATTGCGTACGTCAGCCACATCGGCGCGCCCCGAGGGAAACACTATGAAAAACCTGCCTGACCTCCAACCGCTCGGTTTCAGCAAACCGGGCATCGCCGCTGTGATGCTGATCAACATCAGCCTCGGCACTGTCAACGCCGCACCGCTGGACGATGTCAGCCAACCACCACCGACGGACCCCTCGGCGTATACCAACCCGCCGGCCGACCCCAAGGTCGCGCTGGATGCCATTCTGACCATGCCGCCTGCCAACCAGGGCGCCATCGCCCTGCCCAATGGCGTGTTCGGTGACCGGACCACACCACGGGCCGACAACGTGCTGCCGCCAGCGCTGCAGACATCGTTCAAGATCCCCACCAACGGCAAGCCCAGCCCGTTGTTCGGGGCGCAGCCCTACACTCAGCAACTGCTGTTGTTCGAAGAATTCGGCACGGAAAAACTCGACCCCACACTGCCAGCACCGCCCCTGACGTTCCCACCTCCGACCGTCGGCCCGGCACCCGTGCAGGACCCGAACAGCATCGCCCGCAGCGGCCCTTCGGCTGCGGCGCTCGAAGCCTTCATGCGCCAGCCGGGGCTGTACCCGTTTCCGTCACAGTATTCCAACGCGCTGGACCGTAACCCGTGGAAAGCGCAGATCGAAGCCTTCCTCAACCGCCATCCGGTCGGCTCGCCAGCCGAGGGGCGTCCACCAGGAAAAGGCTGGTCGCACCAGCGCTGGAACGAGTTCTACCCACAGGTCGCCTTCAAGACCGCCCAAGCAGGCGCCAAGCTCAACGGCGGCATGCGCGACCGTCGGCAATTGCACAACTACGCCGTCGGTGAGTTCGGGCCAGGCGGGCTCTATTACCAGACCTCGGACATCCCGACCACCACGGGCACCACCAAAGGCATCGACACGCGTTTCCACCCCAACATGCCGATTCAGAACCACAAGGCGCTCTGGACCTTCGACGGCACCTTTCCGGTGAAACTGCTGATGGTGCGCTACGGCCAACCGACGTTGATGCGTCACTACAACGCCCTGCCGATTGATCCGGCGGCCAACATGGGTTTTGGCCTGCACACCCTCAGCACCCACGAACACAACGGCCACTCCCCGGCCGAAAGCGACGGCTTTGCCAATGCGTTTTTCTTTCCCGGCCAGTACTACGACTATCGCTGGCCGGTGCAACTGGCCGGTTACGACACCATCAACACCAAGGCTGAAGATCCGCGTGCGGCCTTCCCCTGCGCCCCGGGCGAAACCCTGTACGTCAACGACGCCACTCCGGGCCTGAAGACCTGCAACAACGGCAGCATCAAGATTCGTGGCGACTGGCGTGAAACCATGAGCACCCACTGGTTCCACGACCACATGCTCGATTTCACCGCGCAGAACGTCTACAAGGGCAACGCGGTGATGATGAACTACTACAGCGCCCTGGACCGCGGTAACGAAGCTTTCGAAGATGGCGTCAACCTGCGCCTGCCCAGCGGTTCGGCCTTGCCCTGGGGCAACCGCGATTACGACGTCAACCTGATGGTGGCCGACAAGGCCTGGGATCAGAACGGCCAGCTGTGGTTCAACCCCTTCAACACCGATGGCTTCCTCGGCGATCAGATCCTGGTCAACTGGCAGTACCAGCCGCGCCTGAAAGTGCGGGCGCGCAGCTATCGTTTCCGTATCCTCAACGGCTCGGTGTCGCGCTACCTCAGGATCGCGCTGGTGCGTGAAGTCGCCGGCACCGGGGGTGAATTCCCCGGCCCGGCAGGTTCGGGCCTGTCCTATACCCGCGTGCCCTTCCACATGATCGCCAACGACGGCAACCTCATGGAACACGCCGTGCCGTTCGACGGCAGCATGGACCTGGACGGTGACGGCAATATGCAGAACCACAACGCCATCCTGCCCACCATGGGCATCGCCGAGCGTTACGACATCATCGTCAACTTCGCGAAAAACGGGATCAGCGTTGGCGACAAGCTGTACTTCGTCAACCTGATGGAGCACCAGAACGGCAAGGGTCCGGAGGCTAATCTGCTGAGCCTGGCCGATGTCCTGTCCGGCAAGTACAAAGCCGTGCTCAAGCAAGGCAGCAAAGGGCTGGAATGGGACGGCGGCGACCCGGTGGTGGGCAAGTTCATGCAGATGGTGGTGCAGCCTTATGCCGGCCAGGACGTGAGCATGAACCCCGCTGACTATGAACCCGCCAAACCGGGTAAAGCGGTCGGCAAGGTCATGATCCCGCTGACGATCAACCGCGACGATCCAACGATGCAGGCCAAGCTCAAGGTCGCACGGCATCGCGAGTTCACCTTCGGCCGCTCCGACGGCACCGACGAAGCCCCCTGGACCATCAAGACCGACGGCGGTTTCGGCTACCCCATGGACCCTCGAATCATCAGCGCCGCGCCGCAACTGGCCAACGGTCCGACCGATGCCGGGTTCTCCGGCGACGGCACCCTGGAAGTGTGGAAAATCAAAAGCGGCGGCAACGGCTGGAACCACCCGGTGCACGTGCACTTCGAAGAGGGGATCATCCTCAACCGCGATGGCAAGGCGCCGCCGGAATGGGAAAAATGGGCGCGCAAGGACGTCTATCGCATCGGCGAAGGCATCGACAGCTCGGTGAATGTGGAAATGGCGATCCGCTTCCGTGAGTTCGCTGGGACCTACATGGAGCACTGCCACAACACCCAGCACGAGGACACGTCCATGTTGCTGCGCTGGGATGTCGAGCACCCCGGCCAGTTCCAGTTGATGCCAACGCCCCTGCCCGGCTGGGACGGCGTCAACTACGTGAACTCCGCCGCGCTGCCCACCTTCCGCACGGGCGATACTCGCAACAATGATGGCGATAACAAACTGCCGATCGCCAACCCCGACAGCGCCATCAGCAACAGCGGCCCGGTGACCATCAACGTGCTGGCCAACGACAGCGACCCTGACGGCAACGTGCCGCTCAAAGTGGTGGGCCTGGAGCAACCGGACTCCGGCAAGGGCACGGTCACCACCGATGGTGTGCGCGTGATCTACACACCACCGGCCACGGTCCCCGCGCCGTTCACCGCGACCTTTACCTATAAGGCCGCCGATGCCAAGGGTGCGGAGTCGGCACCGGCAACGGTGTCCGTGGCGGTCTCGGCAGCGGTCGTCGAGAACCTGATCGTCACCAGCGCCACCGTCACCGCCCGCAGTAACAACCGCTGGTATTGGGTGCTGTCCGGCACCACCTCGCGTGGCACGGGCAATAGCATCACGGCGACTGCCACGACCTCGACCGGCACGGTGAACCTTGGCACCGCCACCCTGACACCTACGGCAACAGGCGCGCGCTGGAATATAGCGGTGACGACCGTCGGCAGTGGCCCGTCGCCCAACCCGACAGCGACCATCAAGTCGGCCTTCGGCAAAACCGTGACGGTGCCAGTGCACTAGCGCGGATTGATCGGCGCCCGGTCCATGCCATGTGGACCGGGCGCTTTTTTTTTGCGGATCGTACGGTGGGCCGAGTGAGGTTCTATTCGCAAAGTGCCTGGCATTTGCGCTGACTGTCAGGCCGCCTTCGCGAGCAGGCTCGCTCCCACCATTGGATCGGCGTCGTGCACAGATATTGTGTTCACCAAAGATCAAATGTGGGAGCGAGCCTGCTCGCGAAGGCGGCCTCACAGTCACCGCTGCGGCGCCACCATCCGAAAGCGGATATTGATCTCGTTGGACACCATACTGCCCGCCCACTCGCCCTCGCCTATCTTGAAGTCGTTACGCTTGAGCACCAATTGGCCTTCGAAGATGCCGATGGAGCTCTCCGACTTCAGCAGCACCGGCACACTCACTTCCCGAGTGAGCCCGCGCAGGGTCAGTTTGCCGGTGAAGCTGTAGCGGTTATTGCCGAGGGCCTTGACGGACGTCGATTCGAACGTCGCCACCGGATAAGTCGCGGTGTCGAACCACTCCGGTTTTTGCAGCTCGATGTTGGCGTCGTCGCTGCCGGCATCGATGCTGCTCAGGTCGATGGTCAGCGCGGCATGGGCGGCGCCCGGGTTATCGGTGTCGAAGTCGAGATTGGCCTTGAATTTGCCGAAGGTGCCGTAGGTTCTCGACCCCATCTGCTCATAGGTGAAACTCAAGGTACTGGCCTTGGCGTTGACCGCCTTGTATTCCACGGCTTCAGCGAACAGCACCGGGCCGAACACCAACGTGCCGGCCAGAGCGACGCAACGCGCGGATCGAAGGTTCATGGCACTCTCCGGGAGGGCTCCCGTCTTGAGTTTGCGTGCCGCACACGAAGGCCGGCACCAGATGGACTAAAGCAAACAACCGGCGTTTATTCCACCTCACCCGTTGATTTGCGACCACCTGCCGATGATCGTCAGCGCTACCCGCACGCCTCGCGTTGCCACGCCCGCCGCAACAGCTCGATCACCTCGGCATCCGAAGTCTGGGAAAAGTCCATGTACCAATGGCCAATCGAAGTGAACCACTCAGGCATCAGCGGGCAGACCAGTTCATCCACCTCGCTGCGCAGCGCCTCCACCGTCTCGATCGGTGCCACTGGCACCGCCACCACGATGCGCGCAGGTTCCTGCACCCGCAGCGCCTGGACCGCCGCCCGCATCGAAGCGCCGGTGGCCAGGCCGTCGTCGATCAGGATCGCCACCTGATCCTTGAGCTGCACCGCCGGCCGCGTACCCCGGTAGACCTGCTCGCGGCGCAACAGCTCGCGGCTTTCCCGTTCGACCACGGCGTCGAATGCAGCCTTGGCAATCGGATGCACCCGCAGCGCCTCTTCATTACGAATCTGGATGCCACCGCTGGCAATCGCCCCCATGGCGTACTCCTGATGGGACGGCACGCCGAGCTTGCGCACCAGCATCAGGTCCAGGCGAACCTTCAGCGCCGTGGCCACCTCATAAGCCACCGGCACACCGCCACGGGGCAAGGCCAGGACGATGACATCGGGGCGATTGGCGTAAGGCAGCAGCGACTCGATCAAACGCCGCCCGGCTGCCGGCCGGTCTTGCAGGATGGAATGGGACAAGGGGCTCATGTGAAAACCTCCCCAGGCGATTGCGCCTGTCGGTGAGTCCTGCTCCCACTGATGAGGTTCCTGATTTTCAGTGTGCACAAGACTACAAACACCACCGTCCCTGTGGGAGCGGGCTTGCCCGCGAAAGCGTCAGCACAGTCAACATCTACACCACTGAACCACCACAACCGCGAACAGGCAATCAAAAAACCAACTAAACCAACCGCTCAATCTTCTGATGTTGCCACACCAGTTTGCAATACAGCGTCTGCATCCCCGAATACGCCACGGGAAACGCCATCCACACCCCTTTCAGCCAGAAGGATGGAATGGGACAAGGGACTTATGTGGCAGAGGCTTTTGTGGCGAGGGAGCTTGCTTCCGCTGGGCTGCGCAGCAGCCCCAAACAACCGTCAACGATGACCGGGTTTTG
>NZ_JBYSVW010000012.1:0-222629 GCF_058986625.1 Pseudomonas sp. GW821-FHT07G06 | reverse complement strand
GTGAGTGCTACGCACTCAAGCGCGAGCAAGCTCGCTCGCCACAGGTTTCGGTGCAGAGCATTATCCGCGCTCTACGTTCCGCCTACACCAACCGCTCAATCTTCTGATGCTGCCACACCAGCTTGTAATACAGCGTCTGCAGCACCAGCATCCCCAGATACGCCACTGGAAACGCCATCCACATCCCTTGCAGCCCGAAGGATGGATGGGACAAGGGGCTTATGTGGCAGAGGCTTTTGTGGCGAGGGAGCTTGCTCCCGCCGGGCTGCACAGCAGCCCCAAATAACCGACAACGATCACCGGGTTTTGTGAGTGCTACGCACTCAAGCGCGAGCAAGCTCGCTCGCCACAGGTTTCGGTGCAGAGCATTATCCGCGCTCTACGTCCCGCCTACACCAACCGCTCAATCTTCTGATGCTGCCACACCAGTTTGTAATACAGCGTCTGCAGCACCAGCATCCCCAGATACGCCACCGGAAACGCCATCCACACCCCTTGCAGCCCGAACTTCGCATCCAGCAGATAGGCCGCCGGCAACTGCACCCCCACCACGCAGACAATGGAGATCGCCACCGGCACCATCACCGTGCCGCTGGCACGCATGATGCCGCCGATAATTGCCTGGAAGCCAAACACCAACAGGCTCCAGAGCATGATGTGCAACAGGTGCTGAGCCATGGTCCGCGTCGCTTCTTCCGTGAGGAACGACGCCAGCAGCCAATGCGACAGCAGATACCCGAGCACCACCAGACCACCGGTCAGGCACACATTGATCATCAACCCCGTGCGCAGGATCGGCCCCATGCGCTCGATGCGCCCGGCCCCAATCGCCTGCGCGCCAAGAATCGACGCGGTAATTGCAATCGACAACGCCGGGAACTGCACGTAATTGACGATCTGCGTCACCGCGCCATAGGCCGCCGTCGCCTGGGAACCGTGCTGGTTCACCAGCGCCAGAATCACCAGCTCCGACAGCGACAACACCACCATCTGCAACCCGGTGGGCAAACCGATGCGCAGCACCTTGCCGAGAATCGCCATGTCCAGCTTCATCGCCGTAAAGAACTCGCGGTCCGGCGCCAGCGGATGGCCCTTGCCAATCAAGCGCCACGCCAGCAACCCCATCGCCACCAGGTTACCCACCAACCCGGCAAACGCCGCACTCTGAATCCCCATCGGCGGCAAGCCAATCCACCCGCGAATCAACGCCGGCGTCAGCGCCAACCCGACCATGGTCGACACCACCAGCGCCAACAACGGCGACAAGGTATCGCTCACCCCGCGCAGCAACTGCGTGAACAGCACAAACACCAACAGCGACGGCATGATCCACAACATCACATGGGCATACGCCACCGCATCGTCCAGCACATCCGCGGGCGTCCCCAACCCCACCAACGCCGACCGCGCAAACACACTGCCCACCACCGCGGCCGTCAACCCGATCAACACCCCCAACAACAAGGTTGCCCCGGCAATCGCCTTCACCAGATGCGTCTCCCGCGCCCCCCACGCCTGCCCGATCAACACCCCTGCGCCGGCACCGAGGCCGATCACCAGGGCGATGAAGAAAAACACGATGGGGAACATCCCCGAGACTGCCGCCAGCGCTTGAGTGCCGAGCATCTGGCCGATGTAGATGCTGTTGACCGTGCCGGACATGGATTGCAGGAAGTTCGACAGCACCATCGGGGCGAGGAAAAACAGGTAGGTTTTCCAGAGGGGGCGTTGGGGGTTGGGGGTTTGCATGGGCGAAGATCCATCTCGACGGCAGGAGCGATGATTAAGGATAGCGTGGGTGGCTGAAACCAAGGGGCGATGACCTTCTCAGGTCTGTGTCGGGATTTCCAGCGACCTGAGGTGAAAGGTCTGAAGTTTCATCATCAAAGGTCCTACACAAAGCTCGGAATGCCTCACCTTCCCGCGCTGATCTCGTGCGGCTTATAGTCGGCGCCGTCGCCCTAATGGCGATTCGGGTTTGGCGACCTGACCTCAGAGAATGCGAAGGCTATCCGCTTTATTGCAGGTATCATCGCACCCGCAAAGCCGCTGTTATGGCGGCTGTGCGCGGGAGACCTTCGGGTCTGCCGGTTTTCTCTGTGCCGGTTCGCCAACCTGCGCACAGCTGCCACCCATTCGTTTGGCGACGACTGAGTGACGGCCTTGAGCCAATCAAACAGAGATCTTCACAATGAATCGATACATGCCCCTCACCGGAATCGACCTGGTTCCGGCCTCCCTGCTCATCGATACCCAAGCCCCACTCGACGTCCTGCAAGCCATGGCCGATTACCGGATTCGGACAGTCACGCAGGTGCTGGAAAACATCGCCTACCGTTCCGAGCTCGGTTGCGACACGGTGGTGCTGGAAGACTTTTCCAAGCTGCTGGTCATTCCGTTGCGCGATGGCTGTGATTTGATGGATGTGATTGGGCGGCGGTTGCGGGCGCAGGCTGCGGAGTGAATGAAAACGGGCGCAGAAGGCGCCCGTTTTTTGTCCGACAGGAAAAGTGGTTTGATGGACGATGCTAGCCTTTGCCCCCACTAACACTTCCACTTCCACTTCCACTTCCACTTCCACTTCCACTTCCACTTCCACTGCCACTGTTATCCTCCTGGTCATTGTTGACCTGTGGCCCGACGCCATCTCCCGTACGGAATGTCGGTAACGCCACCGAGGCCACGAATTTCACGCCGTCCCAGCTGGGCAATGGTGTGGGCATCAACTGGAACTGGCCAGGGTGCTCGGAGTCCCAGCGCAGCAGCATCGCCGTGTCTTCATGCTGCGTATTGTGGCAGTGCTCCATGTAGGTACCGGCGAACTCACGGATGCGTAAAGCCATTTCGACATTGTCGAGGCTCTCGGGATGGGAGCCTACATTGTAGATGTCCTTGCGCGCGCCTTTTTCCCATTCTGGTGGTGGTTTGCCTCCTCGAGTGAGAATGATCCCTTCCTCGAAATGCACATGCACCGGGTGACTCCAGCCATTGCCGCCGTTCTGGATCTTCCAGACTTCCAGCGTGCCCTCCCCCTTGAACCCCGCCGGTGTCGGGCCTGTGGCCAGTTGTGGCGCGGCTGAAATCCGCCGCGGGTCCATGTTGAAGCCTGGGCCGCCATCGGTCTTGATCGTCCAGGGCTTGGAATCCGTGCCGTCGGAGCGGCCAAAGATAAAGGTGCGGTGCCGCGCCCGGGCAAGCCGGGCGATATCGGCAGGGTCGTCACGGTGCAAAGGCAAAGGGATCATGAACCTGCCCTCGGGCTTGCCAGGCTTGGCGGGCTCGAAGTCGACCGGGTTCATGCTGACGTCCTGGCCGGTGTAAGGCTGGACGTTGAGTTGCATGAACAGGCCCACGCCCGGGTCACCGTTGATCCACTGTGGCCCGTGGCTGGTTTGCCTGACAACGGGCAGGTAACTCCCGGAGAGTACATTCGCCAATGGAATGTCACGTTCGGGACGCTTGCCGTTTTCATGCTCCTCGATGTTGACGAAGAAGATCTTGTCACCCGGCTTGATGCCGTTTTTCGCGAAGTCGATGACGATGTCATAGCGTTCGGAAATGCCCTGGATCGGCAGAATGGCATTGTGGTCCTGTCTGTCGCCGTCACCATCGAGGTCCAGGCTGCCATCGAACGGCACCGCGTGTTCCATGATATTGCCGTCGTTGGCAATCATGTGGAACGGCACCCGGTTATAGGAAACCCCGGAGTTTCTCGGGCCAGGAAACTCGCCACCATTACCATTGACCTGACGCACCACCGCCAGCTTGAAGTAGCGAGAAACCGATCCGTTGAGAATGCGGAAACGGTAGCGACGGGCACGTACGTCCAGGAAGGGCTTGTACTCCCAGTTGGTCAGCACCTGGTCACCGAGAAAACCGTCGGTGTTGAAGGGATTGAACCACAACTGGCCGGTCTGGTCCCAGGCCTTGTCGGCGATCGTCAAGTTGACGTCATAGTCGCGGTTACCCCAGCCCAGGCCCGAACCGCTGGGCAAGCGCAGGTTGACCCCGTCGTCGACCGACTCGTTGCCACGGTCCACGGCGCTGTAGTAGTTCATCATCGTCGCATTGCCCTTGTAGACGTTCTGCGCGGTGAAATCGAGCATGTGGTCGTGGAACCAGTGGCTGCTCATGGTTTCGCGCCAGTCGCCACGGATCTTGATGGTGCCGTTGTTGCAGGTCTTGAAGCCGGGGGTGGCGTCGTTGACGAAAAGCTTTTCACCGGGATCGCACGGGAACGCCGCACGCGGATCCTGAGCGCTGGTATTGATGCTGTCGTAACCGGCCAACTGGATCGGCCAGCGATAGTCGTAGTACTGGCCCGGGAAGAAGAACGCGTTGGCAAAACCGTCGCTTTCCGCGGGCGAGTGGCCGTTATGCTCATGGGTGCTGATAGTGTGCAGGCCAAAGCCCCGGTTGGCCGACGGGTCAATTGGCAAGGCATCGTAATGACGCATCAGCATCGCCTGGCCATAGCGCACTTGAAGCAGTTTGGGTGGAAAGGTGCCGTCGAATGTCCACAGCGCATTATGGTCCTGGACAGGGAAGTTGGGGTGAAACTGCACCTGAATGCCCTTGGTTGTGCCCTCGTTGGCCGGGTTGCCGTTGGTGTTGTGATAGAGCCCGCCTGGCGCAAATTCCCCCACGGCGTAGTTATGCCGTTGCATGCGATCACGCAAGCCACTGTTGACGTGCGCGCCGGCTTGCACCGTCTTGAAGGCGTCGCGCGGGAAAAACTCATTGAAACGCTGGTGCGACCAACCTTTTCCCGGCGGCCGGCCTTCTGCGGGCGAATCGACCCGGCGATTGAGGAAAAGCTCGATCTGCGCCCTCCAGGGGTTGCGGTCCAGCACATTGGAGAACTCTGTCGGGAAGGGCGTCAATGCCGGCTGCCTGAGAAAGGCATCCAGCGCAGCCGGCGACGGGCCGCTACGCGCCACCTTCAAGGGGTCTTGCGCGGGGGCGGGGCCCACCGTCGGAACCGGAAACGGAACGGGTGATGGCGGGTCGGCCGCGTTCAGTTTGTTCGAGCCGAATTCCTCGAAAAGCTCCAGCTTCTGTGTGAATGGTTGAACCCCGAACACCGGGCTGGCATTACCGTTAGTGGGGATATTGAAGCTCGGTTGCAGATTGGGCGGCAGCACATTGTCGACCAAGGGGGTCTTGCGGTTACCCACCACTCCATTGGGTAAGTCGAAGGCGCCGACGTTGGCGGGAGGCAGCTTGAGCAAGTCTCGCAATGCGGCATCGGGGTCGGCGGGCGGGTTGGTGAACGCCGATGGGTCGGTAGGAGGCGGTGGATCGGTGTTGTCGAGGGGGGCTGCATGGGTCTGGGACAGGCCCAGCCCGAACATGATCGCGGCAGCAGAGATACTCAGCGCCAGCCTGGTTTTGGACAATGCACTAGGGTTGAACCTTCCGGTATCTAGTTTCATCGCAAACACCTCTGACGGGTTCCCCGGAGCGCGTGGCAATACGTGGGCTACGAGCCACTGCTCCTGGCCCGGCTGGCGAAATGTTAGATTTCGAGCCGGGATGAGAACGATGCAAATCTCCCGCCAAAAGTGACAGGATGAGGCTGAT
Source organism: Pseudomonas sp. GW821-FHT07G06 (assembly GCF_058986625.1). Lineage (NCBI taxonomy): Bacteria > Pseudomonadati > Pseudomonadota > Gammaproteobacteria > Pseudomonadales > Pseudomonadaceae > Pseudomonas > Pseudomonas sp. GW821-FHT07G06. The sequence goes on along the minus strand of NZ_JBYSVW010000012.1, from coordinate 217,046 downwards.
GGCTCCACGCCATGCCCCCCTGCCCGCCGGCTTCAGGCAGGCGTATGAGAAACCTGGATAAAAGCCCCGAATACGGGGACTATCCCCCAATACAGGGTGCGATTGTGTGGGGTGTTCGGGCCAGGAAAAATCGCCATTTTCTGAAAGTATCGACCGGTTGGATCCCAGCCGACTGCAGCTTTTGACGAGTGACCGCATAGGCCGATATCGGCCTCGCCAAAGGCTCCGGCGCGTCCCTGCATGCGAACCCTTACCCCCGCCAATTCAGCATTCCTTGCCTCTAAATCTGACATTGTTCGCCCCTGCCCCTCCAACTCGTCCAAGAATGATGGCAAACAGCTACACTCCCCAGGATTTCTCAACATCTCGACCATGGCGGCAACCGATTTGCCTCATGGTTCAAGCGATAAAAGGCTTGTCTTCCGGTATCAGTCCAACCCCAGCGTCTTCCCGGTTCGATTACATGGAGTCAGCGTACATGCCCTTTCCCCCTCGCTTCCTCGACCACTACCGCAAAGCCGATCGCATCATGCTGGGCCTGATCTGGCTGATGTTCGCTTTCGCGGTGGGCCTGGCGTTCTGGCACGACACCTTCAAGCAGGCGCTGCTGGTGGGTGGCGGTACCAGCCTGTTGTTGACGCTGCTGTATCGCGGCATCGGCGGGTCGCGGTTGATGCGCTGTTTGCTCGGCGTTGGCTTGATGGTGATGGCGGCATTGCACATCAATCAGGCCGAGGGGGTCATTGAGTCGCACTTCGGGATTTTTGCGTTGTTGGCGGTGCTCACGTTTTATCGGGACTGGCTGCCGATTCTGGTGGCGGCGGTGACGATTGCGCTGCATCACGTGGTGTTCCATGTGCTGCAGCACCAGGGTTTTCCGGTGTTTGTGATGGCGCATCACGGTGGCTGGACGATGGTGTTCGTTCACGCCTTTTATGTGCTGATGGAGACGGTCGCACTGCTCTATCTGGCGGTGCACAGCCAGGCCGATGCGGTAGAGAGCCAGGACATGCTGGACAAGATGCTCGCCGCGACTTCGCAGCTGACAACCGATCCCGGCAAGGGTGACAAGGCACGGGCACATGTGTCGCTGGCGCAGCGGTTCGATCAGTTCCTGATGCAGATCACGGCGCTGGTGGACGGAGTGGTGCGTGACTCCAACGGCTTGGGCCAGTTGGGCCAGGAGTTGGCCAAGGCCAGCAACACGCTGGAGAAAGGCGCCAGGCATCAGCTGACGGAAATCGCGCAGATGACCGGGTCGATGCAGCGCATGGGCGATGCGATGGAGCACATCGTGGTGCATGTCGAGCATGCCGTTGAGCATGCCGGCCAGGCCAGTGCGCAGATCACCCGCGGGCAGGAAAGCGTGAACCGTGCCCGGCAGGAAATCACCCATCTGGCCTCGCGCCTGGAAGGCACCAACCAGACCGTGCAGGTGCTGGCCGGGCAGGCGCAGCAGATCGGTACGGTGCTGGAGGTGATCAGCAGCATTGCCGAGCAGACCAACTTGCTGGCGCTCAACGCGGCGATTGAAGCGGCGCGTGCCGGCGAACAAGGCCGGGGCTTTGCGGTGGTGGCCGATGAAGTGCGCAGCCTGGCGCAGCGCACGGCGTTGTCCACCAAGGAAATCCGGACCATTATCGAGGCCTTGCAGCAAGGCAGCCGCAAAGCCGTGGAGGCCATGCAGGACAGCCGCGAAGGCGTGGAGCGCTGTGTCGAGGACAGTCAATTGGCGGCGGCGATGTTGCAGGCCATCGGCAGCGACATCTCACAGATCGATGAACTCAATGGGCGAATTTTCACCACGACCCGCGAACAATCCACGGCGAGTGTCGAGATTGTCGGACGCTTGCAGTCGGTGCAGGGCATCGCGCAGAACACGGCGGATGATGTGCAGACGCTGGCGTCGAGCAGTCGGCGCTTGCCGCCTATTGCGACTCGGCTGGATGCGTTGGGGCGCACGTTTCATCAGTGATGCTTGATGCGGGAAGTGGTCCGCCGGTCGAACCGACTTGCTCTGTAGATTCTGAATACCTATCTTTGAGTCTATAGATTCAAGACAGGTATTGATCATGGCCGTCCCCCTGCAACCCCAATCCTTCAGCAAGAACCAATGCGTCACCGGCCTGCGCGCTGCCGTGAGTATTCTGGAAAAGTGGCAGGCCACCAGCGACCAGGCCTGTCGCATCCTGCGCATTTCCCGCAGCACCTACACCCGCGCCCGTCAGCGTGACCCGGACTGGGCGGTGGCACTGGATGCAGACCAGATGCAGCGCATCAGTTTTGTGCTGAACATTCACGCCACGCTGCGCCTGGTGTTCGACAACCCGGACAACGTGTACGGCTTTGCCTCGATGGCCAACGACAACGAGTTTTTCAATGGCCGCAGCCCGTTGGAGATCATGGCCCAGGGCGACATGATTGCGCTGTATGAAACTTTCCGCCGCATCGACATGTTGCGGGGTGCGCAATGGTGATGGCGAGTGAGCTGGCGGTGTTTGCCGGTCAGTCGCTGCAGGCTTATCGCCTGGTCAATTCGAAGTTTCCGCCGATTGCGTTGTTTGATGACGTGGCGGACGCGGATGAGTTTGAGGTGTTGTTCGAGATTCAGGCGCTGACCAATCCGCGGTTGAAGAATGAGCTGGGTCGGTTGGAGTTGATTGCGCGCAGCGAGATTCCGTTCGGGATTGCCGGGTGCTCTTACGCCATTGCGCCGTTTACCCATGTCAATCCGGCGGGTTCGCGCTTCAGTGACGGCAGTTTCGGGGTGTTGTACCTGGCGGATTCGATGGCAGCGGCGTTGGCCGAAGTGCGGCATCACCAGGCTCTGTATTGGTCGAAGGTGCCGAGCCTGAACTATGAGCGGTTTGTGTTTCGCGGGTTGGCCTGTGCCTTTGGCGATGGCGGAATGAAGGACGCCACCGCCCTGCCGCTGACCGATCCGGTGTATGCGTCGGACGATTACAGCCATTCCCGCGTGCTGGGGCGGGCGGTGCGGGACGCCGGTTGTCCCGGTTTGCGTTATCACTCGGTGCGGATGCCGGGCAGTCATTGCTGGGCGTTGATGACGCCGAAGCCGGTCTCGTCAATTGTGCAGACGGCGCATTACGAGATGGTGTGGAATGGGCAGATCACCAGTGTCAGCCAGATCAGCGAGGCTTGAGCCCCGTTGTCAGGCACATGAAAACCTGTGGGAGCGAGCTTGCTCGCGATTGCTGTGTGTCAATCGACACAGATGTTGAATGTGAAACTGCCATCGCGAGCAAGCTCGCTCCCACATGGATCTGCGATCCATTGACTGCGTCGATAGTCACCATTGATTCAATGAAGTTCTCTTAAAAAATCCCCGGCGTAACATCTGCTCCATACCAACCCATCAGCACCCCGGAGCACACCATCATGAAACGCCAGACCCTCCTCAGCATCGCTTTCTCGGTTTTCGCCGTTAACGCTTTCGCCGCTACCTCTGCTCAACCTGTGGTCGCTGAAGGCGGCTCGGATCGTCTGATTGAAAGCCGTGTGGCCGAGGGTGGTTCCGATCGCCTGATCGAGAATCGTGTGGCCGAAGGTGGTTCGGATCGCCTGCTGGAAAAACGTGTTGCTGAAGGCGGTTCCGATAAGCTACTGCAGAACCGCGTCGCTGAAGGCGGTTCCGACAAGCTGCTGCAAAACCGCGTCGCCGAAGGCGGCTCCGATAAGCTGCTGCAAAACCGCGTAGCTGAAGGTGGCTCCGACCGTCTGATCGAAAGCCGCGCTGTCTGAATGCAGGGCTTTACCGCAGGACTCAACGAAAAGCCCGGCCTCAACAGCCGGGCTTTTTCGTGCGCATAAAATAAATCAGTCCAACTATTTCAGCGCCCCCCTGTAGGGCCCGCTCTTCTTTCATTCAGGACAGTAGGGTAAATCCACGCGACAAACGGTACCCGTTTTTCGCCACTACCTGTCATTTGTTACAGTTGTCACGCCACCACTTGTGCCCCCTAATGAACCTGTCGTCTACAGAGGGGACTTGTTCCACTCCTTGCGATGAATTGAAGCAATCCAATCTTCTCTTTGGAGTTTCCACCATGAACGAGTTTCAAAACAATGCGATTCGCAAGTCCAAACTGGAAAACGATAAATCCCGCACGGACAGCGTCGAACTCCTGCCTGCACCAATGGTGATGGAGCGGGATGAACGTACCACCATTCTTTATGAAGGCGAGATCGAAGAGTCGGGGGCGATTACTCGACTGGCAGTCTATCCGGGCATGGCGCGCGGTGACCGCATAAAGCTGACCTGGGAGAACACTTCAACCGACATAGTGAAAAAATACTCGACCGAGCTGAAAGTCAGCGATCCTGAATCCTTTATCGACATCAGCGTGCCGAAGAGCTTTGTGTGTTATTACATCAAAAATCTCCTAAGGTTTCAGGTCACGTATAAGGTCTTCCCTGCCGCTGGTGGCCCCCCATGGCCTTCCGAATCAACCTCCGTCATATCCGCAAAGATACAGGGATCGGTAATTCCTGCCCCAATAACCCCCGATGTCAAAGATGGAAGTCTGAGCTCGCAGCATGATTACCCCGATGGATTGACCATTCTACTCAGTCCCTATTTGACAATTAACTGCACCTGGACGAGCTACGGTCGGGATGGCCGAGTCCTTTATTTTGAGAGATGGCGTCCGGAAAGTGACGAAAAGACGGTCGTAGTACCTGAAGTACTGAAACTCATAGAGGCAGGCGGAGAAGTTCGTGTCAGCTCTTTTAGTGACAACCCGGAAGAATATATTTTCGATTCCTTGCCTCTGGTTCTGAAGGTGTTGTAACGCTCGACTGCAACTTCTGCTCAACCTGTAGTCGCCGAAGGTGGCTCCGACCGTCTGATCGAAAGCCGCGCGGTCTGAATGCAGTGCTTTACCGCAGGACTCAACGAAAAGCCCGGCCTCAACCGCCGGGCTTTTTCGTGTGGGTGATCAATTCGTCCGTTGTTCATGCACTTTCGCATAGCGCGCCAGGCCAATCTTGATGCCAACCAGGATGGGCGCGGCAAAGACGAACAGCAGGGCCACGGCGAAGAACGCCGTATCGAACGCAATCACCGTGGCCTGACCCGACACCGCCTTGCCCAGCAAACTGGTAGCTGCCCGGCCGGCGGCCACCGGGTCCATGCCCTTCCCTGCCAGCATCGCGGTTGTGGTCGTCAGCCGCTCGATGAGCGCGTGCCCACCCGGAGTGACGTAGGTGCTGAGGACCACGCCATTGGTGACGGCGTGATGCTCGATCAGGGTCTGCAGCCCGGCAACGCCCATCAGGCCACCCAGCTGGCGCCCTGTGTTGAACAGGCCGATGCCGCTGGCCAGGTTGCGGCTGTTGAGGTGGGTGAAAGCGATCAGTGTGATCGACAGAAACAGGAAGCCAAGGCCCACGCCGCGCAGCAGGATGGCCGCCATCATGTTGTCCGTGCCGCTTTCGCTGGTGGAGCCGGAGAGCATCCACATCGCCGCCATGATCAGCAGGATGCCCAAGGGCACGGTGGCCACCGGCGGCACGCGGCGGACCTGGAACAACCAGGCGGCGATGAGCAGCGAACCGACAAAAAAACCGCCGCTGGGCAACAGCAGCAGGCCGGCATCGGTCGGTGTGAAGGCGAGTACCGACAGGGCGAACGCCGGGATCAGGTAGGCGCTGCCGAACAGCGCGGCACCGGCGACGAAACTGACGATAAAGGCAAAGGTGAAATCGCTCGATTTGAACGGGCTCAAGTCAAGCAACCCCTGGCCGTCGGCCAGGACCTGTTGGCCGAGAAAGCCCAGCAGCGCGGCGGCACCGAGCACCGTCAGCACCAGGATGCGCGGTTCCTCGAACCAGTCCCAGCGGCTGCCCTGGCTGAGCACGTAGGTGAAACTGAACAGGGCCGCAGCGAGCAACGAGAACCCGAGCCAGTCAAACGAAGGCTGCCGGACCCTGGCGGGCATGGGGTGGTCAGCGATGAGCAAGAGCCCGGTCGCTGCCAATGCCAGCGGCACCACGCTGAAGAAAATCCAGGTCCAGGACTGGCTGTCGATCAACCACCCTTGCAGGGCCGGTGCGAGGGTCGCGGACGCGACCACGGCCGCCATGGCGAACAGGGCTTGCAGGATCGGCTGAAGGGCGCGCGGATAACCGCGAAAGATGATCGCCTGGCCCGCCACCAGCAAAGCGCCGCCGGCGAAGCCTTGCAGGATGCGCAATGCGATCAGCAGCTCCAGCCAGGCGCTGACGGCAGCCACGCCGCACGCCAGGCCCATGACCAGGGTGGCGCCGATGAGCACGTTGCGTGGAGAAAAGCGCTGCATCAGCCAAGGGGCGAGCATGAACCCGATCAGCTTGAGGCCGATGTAGCCGACATCCAGCCAGGCGAACTCGTCAGGTGTGGCATAGGTGTCGCCGATGATGTCGCTGCGTCCGAGGGCGAGCACGGTGCTGGCGATCGCTTCAGTCAACGTGGCCAGGACGATGCCCGCGATGAGCAGAACGCCGGTCGTCGGCCTGGCGCGACTCATGAGCCGGCCCCTTGCGCAACCTCTACCCGCGCGGACAGCCCCGGCACGATGCGCCCCGGCAGCGGATTGTCAGCCAGGCGGATCTTCACCGGAACGCGCTGTACGACACGTACGAAGTTCCCGGTGGCGTTGTCGGGCGGCAGCAGGCTGAACGCCGAGCCACTGCCCGGTGCAAAACTGTCGACCACGCCGGCCAGTGCCGCATCGGGGTAGCCATCGACCGTGACGCGCACGGGCTGACCGGGGCGAATCTGTTCGAGCTGGGTTTCCTTGAAATTGGCCACGACCCACACATCGTTGACTGGCACGATATCGAGCAGGGCGACACCCGGCGTGACGAAGCGGCCGAGGCGAACCTGACGATTGCCGACCACGCCATCCACAGGCGCATGCACCACGGTGTGATCGAGATCGATCCGGGCGAGATCACGGGCCGCTTCAGCCTGGGCCACCGCTGCCACGGCCGCCTCTCTTTGCGCCACAAACACACTGATGCGTTGCTGTTGGGCCTCGACCGTTGCCGAAGCGGCCGATACCGACGCCACGGCTCTGGATTGTGCCGTGCCGGTTTCATCGACCAGTGCCTGGCTCACGGCGTTGCTGACGATCAGTTTGCGGCTGCGGTCGTGGGTCTTGGCCGCCAGGCTCATGTCGGCGGTGGCCGAGCGTCTTTGCGCTTCAGCCTGCCTGATCAGCGCATGCTGAAGCCGGATCTGCGCGTCGACATGGGTCAGGTTCGCCCGGGCGGCGCTGACATTGGCCTCGGCTTGCGCAAGTCTGGCGCGATAGTCGCGGTCATCGATACGAAACAGCACATCACCCGCGCGCACGGTTTGGTTGTCCTCGACCTCGAGCGCCGTGACATAGCCGGCGACCTTGGCGGCCAGCGAGGTGACGTCGCCGCGGACATAGGCGTTGTCGGTCGAGGTCACGCCACGGGTAAACGCCATGGTGCCCCAAACCGCCACGACCATCACGGCCGCGACACACAACAACAGGCCAATGGTCTTGCGTTTGCTGCGCCGCACCACGACCACCGGCGTTGCGGTGTTTGTGCTGGCGGCAATGGCGGCCTTGTGTTGGAGCGAGTTCATTTTTTTCATGTCCTGTTCAGTAGCAAGCACCAGGCAGCCACGGGGCGGCAGGGTCTGCCGCCCGGCTGTCGAGCTTTCATGAGCGGGTTGATCGGCTCACTGTTTGATGGGTGTGACGAGTACCTTTTCCTCGGTGTCGAGGACGAACACCGCCAACAGGCGTGCCGGTTGGGTGTCACTGGCGTTGGCGCTGACCAGGTGCACGGAACCCGGCTCCTCTACGAAGTTTTCGCCGACGTTGTAGATCTTTTCCGGTTGGCCTTTGACCTGGATGCGAAACGAGCCTTCCAGCACCGTTGCATAGATGAAGGCCGTTTTTGGATGGGTGTGGGCCGGCGACGCGGCACCCGGCCCGTACTCGACGACTACGCCCCTCATGCTCTTGCCGGGGATGTTGGGAATGGGACGGTCGAACACTACCGTGACCTTGCCGGGGGGCGGTTCGGCGGCCGAGGCGGCGCTGATCGAGAGCGCTGCGAAGACTGCGGCCATCAGCAATCGGGTAACCATGGGACTTCTCCTGGATGGGCAGGGATATGTGAGGGTGCGATGCGTTACTGCGCTAACGACCGGGCCAACCAGTCTTCGAAGCGGATCGCCCCCAGGCGTGGGTTCTTGCCGGGAACCAGCGATTGATCGTCGAGCACGGCGCCGAAGTAACGCGCGTGCACGTCCGGCACAACCTTGCGGTTGTCCTGGGTCACTCGCAGAAAACGCCTGGCCAGTTCGTCGATCGGCATGGCTTCCGGGCCGCCCACTTCAACCGTGCCATTGACCGGCGCTGCCAGCACCACAGCGGCCAGCGCCGCCACCACGTCGTCGGACGCTATCGGCTGGATCAACGCCGGCGAAACGCGAAACTCCTCGCCGACGTTGAACGACTGGACGATGCCGTCGACAAACTCGAAGAACTGCGTGGCACGCAAAATGGTGTAAGGAATGCCGGAGGCCTTGATCAGGTTTTCCTGAGCGACCTTGGCCCGGAAATAACCACTGTCGGGAAGCCGTTCGCTACCGACAATCGACAGGGCCACGTGATGACGAACCCCGGCAGCGGCTTCGGCGGCCAGCAGGTTACGGCTGGAGGTTTGGAAGAAATCGAGAACGGCCTGGTCTTCCCACGAGGGTGCGTTCGCCACGTCGACCACCACGTCCGCACCGTCCATCGCTTCGGCCAGGCCTTCGCGGGTGATGCTGTTCACGCCCGTGCTGGGGCTGGCGGCGAGCGCATCATGGCCGCGCTCGCGAAGGGTGTTCACAAGTTTCGATCCGATGAGGCCGGAGCCTCCGATGACGACGATCTTCATGACTGTTCTCCACTTGTCGACGGCAACCATTGCGTCGGTGTAGAGAGATTGCCTGCACGGGTCAGGCAAGTCCTTGGGTTTGCCTTGGAGAGCGCTTGGATTTTTGTCCAAGACCACTGACGGTCGTCCAGCCTTCCTTGCCGCCGACGGTGCAGCGGCTGTCGAGCTGCCGTATCATTCTTCCCAGTTACCCACCCGCCGCCTGGGACACGGAGTTGAGGGCGCTTCGCCAGGGGATGCCCGACTTGCCATTCAGTTTTGAAGACTACGTACTCGATCAGGAACGCCGGGAGCTGACCCTGCGTGGGCAAGTCGTGGCCGTCGGTCCGCAGGTCTTCGACCTGTTGCTGCTGTTCGTCAACAATCCCGACCGCGTTGTCAGCAAGGACGAACTGCTCAAGGCAGTGTGGGGCGACCGGATCGTTTCGGAATCGACGATCACCAGCCACATCAATGCCGTGCGCAAGGCCATCGGCGATACCGGTGAGGAGCAGCGCCTGGTACGCACCGTCGCCCGCAAAGGCTACCGTTTCGTTGGCCGGATCAACGGCGACCTGACCGGGCAAGCGCGACAGCCCGAGAGCGATGAACACCCGAGCGCCGCCCCGAAGCCAAACCCCTCCCCTGCGCTGGTCCTGCCGGAAAAACCCTCGATCACCGTCCTGCCCTTCCATAACCTGAGCGGCGATCCGGAGCAGGAGTACTTCGCCGACGGTGTCGTGGAGGACATCATCGCCGCCCTGTCGCGTCTTCGCTGGCTGTTCGTCATCGCGCGCAATTCGAGCTTCACCTACAAGGGCCAGGCGGTGGACGCCCGAGGCGTTGGCCAGGCGCTGGGCGTTCGCTACGTGCTCGAAGGCAGCGTGCGCAGGAGCGGGAACAAACTGCGCATTACCGGGCAACTGATCGACGCGACAAGCGGTACGCACCTCTGGGCCGAGCGCTTCGAAGGCTTGCTGGACGATATCTTCGAGCTGCAGGACCAAATCACCGAGAGCGTCGTCGGCGCGATCGCGCCGCAACTGGAGCGGGCAGAAATCGAACGCGCCAAGCGCAAGCCGACGGAAAGCCTGGACGCCTACGACTACTACCTGCGGGCCATGGCTAAACTGCACAGCGGCAGCCGGGAAGCCATCGAGCAGGCCCTGCCGATGTTCTACCAGGCCATCGAGCTCGATGGGGAATTTGCCTCGGCCTATGGCATGGCCGCCTGGTGCCACTTCTGGCGCAAGCTCAATGGCTGGATGGGCGATAGGCCTGCAGAAATCGCCGAGGGCATACGGCTGGCGCGGCTGGCGGTGACCCTCGGCCGCGATGATGCCGTCGCATTGACCCGGGGCGGACATGCGCTGGCCCATCTCGCCGGCGAAGTCGACGGCGGAATTGCACTGCTCGACCGGGCACGCCTGCTCAACCCCAACCTCGCCCCCGCCTGGTTTCTGGGCGGTATCCTGCGGGCGCTGCGCGGTGAAACGGACGCGGCCATCGAGCACCTGAACCATGCCGTTCGCTTGAGCCCGCTGGACCCGGAAATGTTCAGGATGCAGGTCGGCATGGCGCTCGCGCATTTCTTCGCCGGGGACTTCGATGCCGCTGCGACCTGGGCGGACAAGGCACTGGGCAATCTGCCCAGCCTGCTGGTCGCCGCGGCACTGGTGGCGGCCAGTCACGCGCTCGGCGGTCGAATGGACAAAGCGAATCTGGCGATGCAACGCCTGTTAGCGCTGGATCCCACTTTGCGCCTGTGCGCCCTCAAGGACTGGCTGCCCATTCAACGGCCTGAGGATTTCGCCCGTTTCGTCGAGGGATTGCGCCTGGCGGGATTGCCGGAGTAAAGGCGATCACCCTTGACCTGTAGGAGCGAGCCTGCTCGCGATGGACGTCAACGATGACGCGGGTTACCTGATTAAACGCGGTGTCCTCAAGTCCATCGCGAGCAAGCTCGCTCCTACAATAGTTGCACATTGCTACGGTAGGCTAAGCTTTGAGCAACTCGTTGCTCATGATGCTCGGTTCTGCAGGTTTTGGGTGTTTCTGGAGAGCGTCTGCAACAGCGATCTCAGACTGGCCAAAACCTTTCACGCAGGATTGCCGTGATGACCGAGCCCCTCCTCAGCTTTGATGCACTCAAACGCGCCGCTGCCGCCGGCGAAATCGACACCGTGCTGGTCTGCATGGTCGACATGCAGGGACGCCTGGTCGGCAAGCGCTTCCAGGTCGAGTTTTTCATCGACAGCGGCCACGAAGAAACCCATTGCTGCAACTACCTGTTGGCCGACGACATCGACATGGAACCGGTGCCGGGTTACGCCGCGGCCAGTTGGAGCAAGGGCTACGGCGATTTCGTGCTCAAGCCCGACATGTCCACCCTGCGGCGCGTGCCCTGGCTTGAGTGCACGGCGCTGGTGCTGTGCGACGTGCTCGATCATCACCATCGCCAGGACCTGCCCCACAGTCCGCGGGCGATTCTGAAAAAGCAGGTCGAGCGCCTGCGCGAGCGCGGCTATACCGGCATGTTTGCCTCGGAACTCGAGTTCTATCTGTTCGATGAGAGCTACGAGGCCATCCACAAGCGCAATTATCACAAACCGAAAACCGCCGGCCATTACATCGAGGACTACAACATCCTCCAGACCACCCGCGAAGAGCCGGTGCTGCGGGCGATTCGCAAGCATTTGCAGGCCTCGGGCATTCCCGTGGAAAACTCCAAGGGCGAATGGGGCCCGGGCCAGGAAGAGATCAACATCCGCTACGCCGATGCCATGACCATGGCCGACCACCACGTCATCATCAAGCACGCCTGCAAAGAGATCGCGCAGTTGCAGGGCAAGGCGATCACCTTCATGGCCAAGTGGCGTTACGACGCCGCCGGTTCCAGCAGTCATATCCATAATTCGTTGTGGGACAAGAACGCGAAGAAGCCGCTGTTCTTCGACGCGAAAGCCGAGTTCGGCATGTCGAAACTGATGCGTGCCTGGGTCGCCGGGCAGCTCAAGTACGCCAACGACATTACCTGCTTTCTCGCGCCCTACATCAACTCCTACAAGCGCTTCCAGGCCGGCACCTTTGCGCCGACGCGGGCGGTGTGGAGCCGCGACAATCGCACCGCCGGCTTTCGCTTGTGTGCCGAAGGCAGCAAGTCCATCCGCATCGAATGCCGCATCGGCGGCGCCGACCTCAACCCCTATCTGGCCTTCGCCGCGTTGATCGCGGCGGGCCTGGCCGGCATCGACGAAAAGCTCGATCTCGTGCCGCCGTTCGAAGGGGATGCCTACCAAGACGAGCATTTGCCGGAAGTGTCCAAGACCCTGCGCGAGGCGAGCGCCGCCCTCAAGGCCTCCGCCATGTTGCGCGAGGCGTTCAGCGATGAGGTGGTCGACCATTACGTGCACACCGCCGAGTGGGAACAGAAAGAGTACGACCGGCGAATCACCGACTGGGAACTGCAGCGCGGCTTCGAGCGCTATTGAGAACATCATGACTGCGAAGGTGCAATTGATCTCCCCGGTCGATGGCCGGGTGTACGTCGAACGAGAGATGGCTGATGCGGTGCAGGTCGAGCAGGCGCTGACCGCCGCTGCCAGTGCACAGGCGGCATGGCAACGCCGCTCACTGAGCGAACGCGCAGCATTGTGCAGCGCCGCAGTGGACGCGATGCTGTCGATGCAGGCGGACATCGTGCCGGAACTGGCCTGGCAGATGGGTCGCCCGGTGCGCTATGGCGCCGGCGAACTGCGCGGTTTTGCCGAACGCGCACGGCACATGATCGCCATCGCGCCGCAAGCCCTGGCCGCTGTAGAGCCGGCGCCTGTGGCGGGTTTTCGGCGCTACATCAAGCGCGAGCCGCTGGGCACGGTGCTGGTGGTCGCGCCGTGGAACTACCCCTATTTGACGGCGGTGAACACGATCATCCCGGCGCTGATGGCCGGCAACAGCGTGATCCTCAAGCATGCGTCGCAGACCCTGCTGGTGGGTGAGCGTTTCGCCGAGGCCATGCGCCGCGCCAATCTGCCGGATGGCCTGTTCCATAACCTGCTGCTCGATCATCGGCAGACCGCCGCGATCATTGATTCGGGCCGGGTACAGCAGGTCAATTTCACCGGTTCGGTCGATGCCGGCAAGGCCATGGAAAGCGCCGCCACGGGACGCTTCATCGGCGTGGGCCTGGAGCTCGGCGGCAAGGATCCGGCCTACGTGCGGGCTGACGCCAACCTCGAGCATGCGGTGGAAAACCTGGTGGACGGCAGCTTCTTCAATTCCGGGCAGAGTTGCTGCGCCGTGGAGCGCATCTACGTCGACCAGAAAATCTTCCCGGTGTTTGTCCAGCGCTTCGCCGAACTGACCCGCCAGTACGTGCTGGGCAACCCGCTGGACGAAGCCACCACCCTCGGGCCGATGGTGACACCGGGCGCCGCCTTTTTCGTGCGTGGCCAGATCGCCGAAGCGCTCGCCCAAGGCGCGACGGCGCTGATCGATCCGCAGGCCTTTAGCGCCGACGTGCCGGGCAGTGCCTACCTCGCGCCGCAGGTCCTGGTCGATGTCAGCCATCAAATGTCGGTCATGCGCGATGAAAGCTTTGGTCCGGTGGTCGGCATCATGCCGGTGGCCAGCGATGACGAGGCCATCGCCTTGATGAACGACAGTGAGTTCGGGCTCAGCGCGTCCATCTGGACCCAGGACCTCGCAGCGGCCGAACGCCTGGGCAACCAGATCGCCACCGGCACGCTGTTCATGAACCGCTGCGATTACCTGGACCCGGCGCTGGCCTGGACCGGCGTGAAGAACAGCGGGCGCGGCGTCACCCTGTCGCCACTGGGCTACGAGCACCTGACCCGGGCCAAATCCTTTCATCTGCGTCACGAGGTGTAGACCATGAACCTGACAGGAAACTGGAACTACCCCACGAGCGTTCGGTTCGGCGTCGGGCGCATCGCCGAGCTGGCCGACGTCTGTCGCAGCCAGGGTATCGAGCGACCCTTGCTGGTCACCGACAGCGGCCTGGCCCGCGCACCGATCACCACGGCGGCACTGGACGCGCTGCGCGCCGCCGGCCTGGGTGTGGCGTTGTTCTGTGACCTCAAGCCCAACCCGGTCGAAGCCAACCTGGCCGGTGGGCTCGACGCCTGGCGTGCCGGCAAACATGACGGTGTGATCGCCTTCGGCGGCGGCAGTGGCCTGGACATGGGCAAGCTGATTGCGTTCATGAGCGGCCAGACCCGCCCGGTCTGGGATTTCGAAGACATCGGCGACTACTGGACCCGCGCCGACGACAGCCGCATCGCCCCGGTCATTGCCGTGCCGACCACGGCGGGGACCGGTTCGGAAGTCGGGCGTGCGGCGGTGATCATCGACGAGCGTACCCACACCAAACGCATCATCTTCCACCCGAAAATGATGCCACGCGTCGTCATCAGTGACCCGGCCCTCACCGTCGGCATGCCCGCCAAGGTCACCGCCGGTACGGGCATGGACGCGTTATCGCATTGCCTGGAAGCGTACTGCGCCCCCGGTTTTCATCCCCTGGCCGATGGCATTGCGGTGGAAGGCATGCGCCTGGTGGCCAACGCCCTGGTGAAAGCGGTACACACGCCGTCGGACCTCGAGGCGCGCGCACAAATGCTCGCGGCAGCGGCCATGGGCGCCACGGCATTCCAGAAAGGCCTGGGCGGGATGCATGCGCTTTCCCATCCGGTGGGTGCGCTGTACGACACCCATCACGGCATGACCAACGCCACCTTCATGCCCTATGTCCTGCAATTCAATCGCACGGCCATCGAGGAGCGCATCACCCGCCTGGCGGCGTACCTGCGTCTGCCCTCCCCGGGGTTCGACAGTTTCCTGGCCTTCGTCCTCAAGTTGCGCAAGGACATCGGCGTGCCCCATACCCTGGTTGAACTGGGCGTGGATGACCGGCAGGCCGACCTGATCGCGGACATGGCGATTGTCGACCCCTCGGCAGGTGGCAACCCGCTGCCCTTGACCCGGGACGGCGTGGCAAAGATTTTCGACGCGGCACTTCACGGCCGTCTGTAGGAGCGAGCCTGCTCGCGATGGACGTCAACGATGACGCGGGGAACCTGACACCCCGCGTCGTCCTCAAGTCCATCGCGAGCAGGCTCGCTCCTACAGAAAACCAAGGTCGAGCCTACGGCGGCTCAGTTCGGCCTGTCCAACACCTGAAAAGGGGCACACAACAATGAACCCAACAAGCCAGCCGGGCACCGAAACCCACGACGATGACGTCAAGGTGCTGCACAGCATGGGCTACGCCCAGCAACTCTCACGACGAATGGGTGTTTTCTCCAACTTCGCCATTTCCTTTTCGATCATCTGCATCCTCTCCGGTGGCATCAACTCACTGGCCCAGGGCACCTCGGGCGCCGGTGGCATATCCATCGGGATCGGCTGGCCGATCGGCTGCCTGATCTCCGGGGTATTCGCCATGGCCATGGCGCAGATTTCCTCGGCCTACCCCACCGCCGGCGGCCTGTACCACTGGGGCTCGATCCTCGGTAACCGCTTCACCGGCTGGCTGACCGCGTGGTTCAACCTGCTGGGGCTGGTCACGGTGCTGGGCGCGATCAACGTCGGTACCTATTACTTCTTTTTCGGTGCCTTCGGACCGGCACTGGGCATGGAGGACACGACCACGGTCAGGGTGATTTTCCTGGCCATCCTCACGGGCCTGCAGGCCTTGTGCAACCACTTGGGTATCGGCCTGACGGCCAAGCTCACCGACTTCTCCGGCTACCTGATCTTCGCCACGGCGCTGGCGCTGACCATCGTCTGCCTGATCTCGGCACCCAGCTATGAATTCGCGCGGCTGTGGACCTTCGGCAACTATTCCGGCGAAGCGGGCGGTAACGTCTGGCCGCAAGTCTCCAACGGCTGGGTTTTCATGCTCGGCCTGCTGTTGCCGATCTACACCATCACCGGCTATGACGCCTCGGCGCATACCTCCGAGGAAACCCGCAACGCGGCCATGTCGGTGCCCCGCGGCATGGTCATGTCGGTGGTCTGGTCGTTGCTGTTCGGCTGGCTGATGCTCAGCGCGTTCGTGCTGATGCTGCCAAACATGGACGAGGCGGCCAAGCAAGGCTGGAACGTGTTTTTCTGGGCCATGAACACCCAGGTCAACCCGACCTTGAAACTGGTGCTTTTCGTGGCGATATTCATCTCGCAGGTGCTCTGCGGACTGGCCACCGTCACCTCGGTTTCGCGCATGATCTTCGCCTTCTCCCGGGACGGTGGCCTGCCCTGCTCCAAAGCCCTGGCCTCGGTCTCACCGACCTTTCGCAGCCCGGTGGCGGCGATCTGGACCGGTGCCACCCTTGCCGTCCTGTTCGACTGGGGCTCGTCGGTGATCTCGGTCGGGGCAACGCCGGTCTATACGATCGTGGTGTCCTGCACGGTGATCTTCCTGTTCTTCTCCTTCGCCATTCCCATCGTGCTCGGCCTGTTTACCTACGGGACGTCGAAGTGGCCGACCATGGGGCCATGGAACATGGGGCGATTCTGGTACTCGGTGTTCGCCATCCTCTCGATCCTGTCGATGATCATCATATTCGTCATCGGCATCCAGCCACCCAACGATTGGGCGCTGTACATCACCATCGGTTTCCTGGTGCTGACCGCCATCGTCTGGTTCGGTTTTGAAGCCCGGCGCTTCCAGGGGCCACCGGTGGGCGACATGATCGTCAAGCGCCAGGCTGAAATCGCCGCGGCGGAAGCGGCGTTGAACAAACAAACCGGCGTTTGATGGCCGCTGCGTGCATTTAGTCCAGTCCTGAAACAGGTTCACGCCTGCTTCAGGACTCGCCCCCGGTACCCACGTATCTCCGCCGCCTAAAACAAAAAAACGTACAGCGCCACTGCGTCGATCGCGATTGCGCCGACAAATCCACATCTAAAAAAGGAAGCGTCCTACATACAAGCTATTTCACAAGCGACTTAATTGCCGCCTTTGGGTTTCCCTAGGAGCATGGATGCGCAGGTCCTGGGGCGACCACGGGTTGCTTATGCCGCAGGAAGCTTGTTAATGGAACTGACAAAAATATCCTCGCCACAGAACCGGCGTCTGATCAGGTTCACCTCCCCGATTGCGAACCAGCAGGAGCTGCTGCTCGAGCACTTTTCCGGCGCCGAGGGTCTGTCGACCCTATTCAGTTTCGAGTTGTCGCTGATCAGTCAGGATGCGCGACTGGAACTCAAGACATTGATCGGACAACCGGCGTCACTCGAGATTGAATTGGCGAGCGGCGAGGCGCGTTACATTCAGGGCTACATCAGTCGATTCGGCCTGCAGAACAGTGACGGCGGCCTGGCTTACTATTCAGCCACCTTGAGCCCCTGGCTGTGGATGCTGTCGCGACGTGTCGACTCGCGGATCTTTCAAGAGCAGAGCATCGAAGACATCCTGCGCACGGTGTTCGCCCACTATGGCGTGCTGCCCAGGTTCGAGTTCCGCCTGGAGCAGCCGCTCAAGTCCCACAGCTACCTCACGCAATACCGCGAGAGCGATCTGGATTTCGTCCTGCGCCTGCTGGAGCGTGAGGGCTTGTTGTTCTACTTCGAGCATACGAAGGAAGAACACCGCCTGATCATCACCGACCATTCCCGCCACCTTGAGCCGCTGGCCGGGCAACCGCGGATCCGCTACCACAGCGCGGCGGTCACCGAGACTGCCGACTCGATCACCCGATGGAGCAGCCAGCGGGTTCTGCAGTCCGGCAAGATGGCCATCCAGACCTTCGACTACCGGCAGCCGCGCAATCCGCTGCCGGTCAGCATGCCCAGCCTCAACGTCCAGGGTGATGTGCCAGCCTACGAGATCTACGACTTTCCCGGTCATTACAGCCACGGTATGCCCGCAGATGGCGAAGCGCTGGTGCGGCATCGACTCGAAGCCCTGGAGGTCCAGGGCAAGACGTTTGAGGGCGCCAGCAACTGTCGCGCCATGCTGCCGGGCTACACCTTCGAACTGACCCAGCACTTCGATCACGATGCTGATCCCGTGGATGACCGCCAGTTCCTCCTGCTCAAGGTGGAGCACCAAGGCCGCAACAACTACCTGACGGATCAACCGGCGAGCTACGACAACAGCTTCGTCTGCATCCGCCACAAGATTGCCTTTCGCCCACCGATCATTACGCCAAGGCCGACGATTTCCGGGCCGCTCACCGCCATTGTGGTGGGCCCGGAAGGTGAGGAGGTTTTCACCGACGAACTGGCGCGCGTGCAAGTGCGCTTTCATTGGCAGCGGGCGCAGGACCCTGCCCAGGGCACGACCTGGCTAAGGGTCGCCATGCCCAGTGGCGGCGCCGGCTTCGGCCATCAGTTTTTGCCGCGCATCGGTCAGGAAGTGCTGGTGACGTTCCTCGGCGGCGACATCGACCGCCCCCTGGTAACGTCGGTGCTCTACAACGCCGACCATTTTCCCCCGCACTTCAGTAACGCCACGGGGTTGCCGGGCAATCGAACCTTATCCGGGATCCAGACCCGGGAACATCAGGGCAAGGGCTTCAACGAACTGCTCTTCGACGATACACCCGGCGCGGTGCGCGCCCGACTGGGCACGACCCATCAGGCCACCGCGCTGAACCTGGGCAAGCTCGTCACGCCGCGAACCGACGGGCAGGCCCAGGCGCGCGGCCAGGGCGCCGAACTGCGCAGCGACGCCGCGATTGCCCTGCGGGCGGCCCAAGGGCTGTTGTTGACCACCTACGCTCGCCACGATGCCCAGGGCTCACAGCTGGACCGCGAAGAACTGCTCAAGCTGTTGGCCGAGTGCGGCGAACTGTTCCAGTCCCTCGGCCAGACCGCCGCTGCCCGTGGCAGCCCGAAGATCGACACCCAGGGCATCGAGGCGTTGCGCCAGTCGTTGAGTCAATGGCCGGCACCCGAAAGCAACAGTCCGGGCGAGCCGGTGGTCGCGGTAGCGGCTGAAGCCGGCATTGCCAGTGCCACGCCGCGCTCGCAGGTGCATTACGCCGGTGAAAACCATGACACCACCGCCCAGGATCATTTGCAGCTGAGCAGCGGCGCGGCCATGCGCCTGCAAGCCGGCAAAGGCATCAGCGCCTTCGCCCAGGACGAGGGCATCAGCGCCATCGCCAATCGCGGCAAGGTGCTGGTGCAGGCCCAGGACGACGACATGGTGCTCAACGCGCAAAAGAACCTGCACCTGTCGGCAGCCGAAGGCGAGGTGCTCATCACCGCCCCCACCATCCGCCTGGTGGCCGATGACGGCAGCTACATCAGGATCGGTGGCGGGGTCGAGATCGGTACCCAGGGCAAGGCGATTGTGCATGCCGGCGAGCATGACTGGGTGGGGCCCAAGACCGACAGTGCTTCGGTGCCTACGTTTGGTCGTGACCCCGCCGCTCAACGATTGGCCTTTCACTACCCCGGCCACGACGACGGCAGCGCCCGACTGGCGGTTGAACATGCTTACCAAATCAAACTGGAGGATGGCAGTACGGTGCAAGGACTGACGGATTCAAGCGGACTGACAGAGCAACTGGAGCGCGAGCAGATGCATCAGGCGCAAACGGCGGCGTTGCGCAACAAAGGCCCGAACGGTGGCCGCCAATGAGCAGCGAAGAGATGTACTGCGTGACGCAACTCACCACCCGCCTGATGCCCAACTGCAACACCGTGCGCAAAATGGAAGTGCCCGCCGACCTGCCGGGGGTGGTGATCTTCCTGCATGGCGTGAATGACCCCGGGGCGTCCTATGAGTCGGTGGAAACCGGGTTGTGCCAGGGGGTGAATGAGCGGCTGGATCGGCCGGATCTCAAGGCGGGGCGGTATGGGGCCAAGTACCACAAGGCCGAAAAAACACCTCGGGAAACGTGGAAAGATAAAGAAGAACAAATACTCGACGACCCTGACACTTATCTGTATCAGCGCGACACGGACGATCCCAAAACCCGCAGCCTGATGATCCCTTTCTACTGGGGCTATCGCGCCGCACCGGAACACGTCAAGCGTGATGACGCCGGTGACCCGTTCCGGATGCGCAACCAGTTTCAGGATATCCAGGGCAATCGCCTGGATCGTCACTTTGCCAAGGCCGGTGGTTTTTTTGTCAATGCCACCAACAACCTGGAAGAGATGTATGGCGAGGGTTTCAAGGCCAACCGGAAAACCGGCATGGTCGAATTGATCAAGCCGAACAATTACCTGCTCTTCGCCAATGCGCCGCTGCGGCGTTACTTTGTGTTGGCCGCTCACCGTCTGGCAATGCTGGTCAGGGAAATTCGCCGGGTATCCCCCGATGAAACCATCACCATCATGGGCCATAGCCAAGGCACCCTGATCGCGTTACTGGCACAGGCCCTGCTGGTGGACAAGGGGCAGCGTTGCGCCGACACCCTGATTCTCGTGGACACGCCTTACAGCGTCCTGCGCGACGTCACCCCCAAGAACCATGACACCCTCGCCACCCTGATCCGTATCGTCACGGCGGTCACGCAAACGCCTCATGCCCAGCCACCATTATCCGCGCTCCGGGAAGCCAAAACCTATGGCGGTCGCAGTGGCCCGCAATGGTCACCGACGCAAGGGACCCGCCAGGACAAGATCGGCAACCTCAGCGTTTTTCCCGAGCGCGACAATCGCGGCAAGGTGTACCTGTATTTTTGCCCGGACGACACCACCGTGGCCCTGGACGACGTGCAAGGCATCGGCACCTACGGGGTGCCGGATGCAACGCCGGATGGCCGGCCGGCGATGATGGCCCTGCAGTCTTTAGGCTTCTATCAACGGCTGTGGACCAAACGTCATCGTGACGGCGAGCCGGTGCTGGTGGGTAAGCCGCCACAACCCGAGTTCATCCGCGCGCCAGGCGAACACCGCTATCCGGGCGGTTCCTTTGTCACCGGAGTGGCATCGCAAGCGCCGATAGCCAAGGGGCAGGAACGCCTGATCAATGCCGAGGCCCTGACCCCGCCCCATGCGCCGCAAATGTTTGGCGGCGAAGCCATCAAGGGCAGCCCGACCCGCGCCGGCGTGGACAAACCGGATGAGGTGGCCAAGAGCATCGCGCTGGGCAAGGATGCCTCGACCTTTTTGTGGATCAAAATGCCCGTCGAATATGACGCCCCGAACACCACGCAGCAGGAAGCGCTGGCGCGTTTCAACGGCTTGTCCGAAGACCCGGAAGACCACACGCGCGCCGTACGAAAAGGCGCGGCCCGCTCCAGTGGCAGTTCCTGTCACGAGCGCGAGGAAACCCCACGCGAGGCCCGGGCACGCATGGAGCATGACCAGAAGACCTGGGGAAACAACTCCTACCACTCGGCGATCCTGCGCAGCCCGGAAAACCAGCGCTGGGTAACGGCAATGGACATTGCCATTGGCCAGGCCCACTGCCTTGACGACCCGGAGATGCGTGAGGTGTTGGTGGCGATTGCGGATTGGAAGATGGATCAAGAGATATTTACTGCGACTAAGGCTCTACCAGGTTGGTCGAGACTCAGCGCTGAGGCGCAGGCGTTAGTGAAGTCCAATTACCTGTATTACCAGGACGGCGTATTTCCGCCCCCTAGTTTGGTATCACTGACACCACCCGCTCTGCTTGCCGGTACTTCTAAAAAAGGAGATGCCTTGTGAGCAGCACTCAACACCGATCCCGAACGCTGCCAAGGCTCAAGCCCTACCTCTGGATCTCCGGAATATTGCTGATCCTTTGGCTCGGCTTCATATGGATTGTCCAAATCAAGGCGCAGGAACTCAACATGGAACTTCGTAACATGAACCCGGTAATGCGCTGGGGGATCGCCGCAATTCTAGGACCGTTGCTGCTGGTATTCAGCGTTCACTGGTGGGGTAAGGCGGTGGCCAGCGAACGGGCGGGACTTGCCGCCTACAAAGCCGACGTCAAGGCGCAAATCGCCGAGCGGCAGGCCACGCAAGCGCGCACCTATGCATTGGAAATACGAGGGTTGGGAATGGCGGTAGATGACTGGCATCAATCGTCAATCTGGAGAGAAATTAAAAAAAAGAACAATAACTTCACTTCAATCTATTCACGAGATTCGAAGGATTACGACTCTTCATTGAGTTCTCGGGAGATCACCAGGAATATCAACATTCGTGTGTCATTCAAACATTCGGCAGGCGAGTCGGTCGCATATTGGCCAATTCCTGTGTTTGCGCTGGGTCCACCAGACACCTATGAGAAGGGCTATCGAGCTTCCGGCTTGATCAACTCAGGCCGCAATAAGGCGACCCTTGGGGTTACCCTTTTTCTCTGGCAGGACGATGAAAGTACCACCCACGCGCAAGGCATGATTGAGCGGCTGTTTCAGTTTTTTGACGATAACCCCCAAGTTCCACAAGCGCTGATCGCGAGTCGGGACGGTGACGTGACGCGTGATGTCTATCGCAAGCCCGGTACTCCAGGGTTGCAAAGCGTCCAGGTGGTACCCACCGTGTACGAAAGCATGACCGGGCTGTTGGTCACCCGCTCGGATCGGGTCGATCGGTATGTTCGACGTTATGCCACCCACGAACGTGAGGACAACCAGAACAAAGACACTGATTTGGGCAAGTTGTGGGCGTTTTACTGGAAACAATCCCGTGAGTTTCTAGATGTGTACGAAGAGGCGGAACGTGCCAAAGGCGCTCAAGATCCCTTAGCTCCCGGCACCATGTCCACCACCTACTGGCAATCCCAACTCCCCACCCTCTGGCAAACCATCACTAACCGCGGGCCAGGAGAGTTCGAACCCTCCCCATGGCTACCCATCCGCTGGGCCCAGCATCAGGTCAAAGAGTTCGACGCCGCGCCGGTGCTGGGTTATCTGCACCGACCAATCAAGGTCTCGATGCAGGATGAACACGGCCAGCGGCTGAAACCGGCGTTGCAGGCCAAAGCCCTGCAGGCAGGTTGGCTGCAGGCCCTGGAGACATTACCCAAAGGGCAAAAGCCGGTCCGCGTGTTCTATGACACCACCGACAACCGGGACGCTGAAATCGCCCTGACAAATGCCTTGCACGGCCTGAATACGGACGGCCATGAGATCGAACTGGGCAATGTCGATGAGGGTTACGACATCGGTCGGCGTCTGGGCAATACCGGGGTCAGTGCGGCGCTGGTGGAAATCAACCTGGCGACCATTGCCAGCTACCTGGACGGCGGAGCCAGCGCGGTGGTCTACGCCGGTCAGGACGGCAGCCTGACGGTACAGATGATCCGCCCACCGGACGAAGCGCGCAAAGCCAGGAACCGTGAGAACCGAGGTGCCGACCCGTTCAAGTTCGGCGCCCCTAACGGCGGCGTACCCAGAACATGAGCCATCCCATTTGCCTGGGTGACGCCACCAGCAGCGGCGGCACCGTGGTTTCCTGCCAGCTCGAAGGCACGCATACCCTCAATGGAAAAACCCCGGCGGTGTTGGGCGACAAGGCTTACTGCCCGCTGCATCTGGGTGAGTTTGCCTTCGTCGAAGGGCATCCGCGCCGGCGTATGAACGGCATTCCGGTTGTATTGCAAGGCCATCTCCTGGCCTGCGGTTGTCATGGCGTGGCGGGTACTGCTCAGAATGTGCAGGTGGTCTAGGCCGAAACTCCGGGTTGTTTCATTGTTGCAGGGCCGCTGGTGGCTCGCGGCGTGAAGCCCGGCCTCATGAGCCGGGCTTCTATGCGCGCTGATGATTTATCCTGTGCCTCCCCCGATTCCATCCCGGAGACACCTGTGCCCGCCCTCACCGCCCGCGAGGTTTACCAGCCGTTGCGCGATGCCGCCCAGGGTATTCGCACCTTCACGCGTATCGATGAACACTGCATGTCGAACCTTGTACGGGTCGACATCGACGGCTGGCGCCTGTTGCTCGATGTCGACGCCGGCCACTTGCGCCACTGCCTGCACGGCCAATGCCCCGATGGCCGCGAGTATGCGTGCGACAGCGGGCAGCGCTTCGGCACCGACCCGGTGAGTTTGCTCAGCACCTGGGAACTGGCGCAGATTGAACGGTTGCTGGCCTGAATCATTCGCAACCTGTCGTTCCCTGGCCGCACTTGTGATACACAAGCCGGAGTGTTTTTTGCGTCCAAGGAGATTCCGTCCATGCCCCGTTCCCCACGCCTTTCGCACTGGCTGGCCTGCACCCTGCTCGGTTTGTTCGCTGGCGGTGCCCAGGCCGGCACGACGCCCCCGGCCCCCGATGCCCTGCAACCCTTGCTGGCGACGATGGATGAGCGCTTGTACATCAGTGAGCTGGTGGCGCTGACCAAGTGGGACAGCGGTAAACCGGTCCAGGACAATGCCCGGGAAGCGCAAGTCATCGCCAACGCACGCAAGCAGGCGGACCAGCGCAAGCTCGACCCCGACGATGTCGCCGACCTGATCACCGCCCAGATCGAAGCCAGCAAACTGGTGCAATACGGCCGGCTCGCGCAATGGCAAGCGGCGCACGAGGCACCAGACACACCACGACCGGACCTCAACAACGACATCCGGCCCAAACTCGACAAGCTGCAGAACCTGCTGCTCAATCAGTACGCCGCGTTCCTGCCTTACCGCAACGACCCGAACTGCCCGCAATGGCTGGCCACCGAACGCTCGGCGCTGATCAAGGATTACCTGCATGGACAGGCGATGATTCGTGCGACCGGGGAGCTGTGTATTGCGGGGCGATAACGTCATATGAGCCGGGTTGAAACCCTCGCCAAAATCCTGCTCGGCCCGGTGTTGCTGATGCAGGGCCTGTACACGCGACGGGTGACGCCCAGGTTGCCGGAGGCCGAGGGTGAACGCCAGGGCGAGGCCGGTAGCGGCGACGTTCTGCGGTTGTTGATTGTCGGCGACAGCGCTGCGGCGGGGGTGGGGGCGGCGACTCAAGGCGAGGCGCTCAGCGGTCGGCTGGTCGAGCGCCTGGCCGAGGATTACCGGGTGTCGTGGAAACTCTGGGCGCGCACCGGTCTGGACTCGCAAGGGTTGCTGGAGCTGCTCGAACAGCACGCCCCCGAGCCGTTCGATGTGGCGCTGTTGTCGATTGGCGTCAACGATGTCACCAGCTCGCTCCCCCTGGATCAGTGGCTCGCTCGGCAACAGCGATTGATGGCGCTGTTGTGCGACAGGTTCGCGGTGAGGCAGGTTGTGGTGTCGCCGCTTCCGCCGATGCATTTGTTCCCCGCCCTGCCACAGCCGCTGCGCTGGTTTCTGGGGTTCAGGGCAAGTCGTTTCAACGCACGGCTTGCGGATCTGGCCGCCGGCGTGGATCAATGCACGATGCTGACCACCCCGCTGGCGCCCGAACCGGGCTTGATGGCCAGCGATGGTTTTCATCCGGGGCCGATGCTTTATCGTCAATGGGCCGACGATGCCGCCAGGGTGATCGACCAACGCTTTCGCACCACAACAATAAAAACAGGAGTTGAAGATGTCTGAACTGAACCTGAACCCCAATGTCGCCGCGTCCCTGAAGCAGTGGCACGCGATGCTCGGCAACCGCGACTTGAGCGCTTTGCCCGAACTGCTCGATCCGCAGGCGGTGTTCCGCTCGCCGATGGCGCACACGCCGTATCCGGGGGCGCCGGTGGTGTCGATGATCCTCAACACGGTCATGACCGTGTTCGAGGATTTTGCCTATCACCGCGAGCTGGCGACGGCGGATGGCTTGAACGTGATTCTCGAATTCAGCGCCAGGGTCGGCGAGAAAGAGCTCAAGGGCATCGACATGATCCGCTTCAACGAACAGGGCAGGATTGTCGAGTTTGAGGTGATGGTGCGGCCGC
Organism: Pseudomonas sp. GW821-FHT07G06; assembly: GCF_058986625.1. Taxonomy (NCBI): domain Bacteria; kingdom Pseudomonadati; phylum Pseudomonadota; class Gammaproteobacteria; order Pseudomonadales; family Pseudomonadaceae; genus Pseudomonas; species Pseudomonas sp. GW821-FHT07G06. Next base: position 191,375 of record NZ_JBYSVW010000012.1, on the reverse strand, counting down.
TGAGTGGCTTGCAGGCGTTGGGTGAGGAAATGGGGCGGCGCCTGGGTGCTTATCTGAAGGCGAGTAAGGCCTGATTTATCTGATTCACCAAAAATTCCCTGTGGGAGCGAGCCTGCTCGCGAAGGCGGTGGGTCAGTGAACAATATATTGACTGACACTCCGCCTTCGCGAGCAGGCTCGCTCCCACAGGTTTTGTGTAGAGCCTGAAATCATCACACCATCGGCTGGTGACTGGTCACGCAGTGTATGCCGCCACCACCGGCGGAGATCGCGTCGATGTCGAGCTGCACCACTTCACGGTCAGGATAGAGTTCGGACAGCAGGTCGAAGGCCTTGGCATCCGCTTTCTTGTCGCCGAATTGCGGCGCAATGATCGCGCCGTTGATCACGAAGTAGTTGATGTAGCCGGCGGCGAAGTCCGGGTTGTTCTTGCTGAACCGGCTGTTGCGCGGGTTGAGCGGTGGCGAAACGGTATGCACCTGCAATTTGCGGCCATCGGCATCCGTGGCGTTTTCCAGGATCTGCAGATGGGCGCGAGTGACCTTGTAGTCGTAGGACTCGGGGTCGTTGTCGAGGTTGGCGATCACCACCCCGGGCTTGACGAAGCGCGCATAGAAGTCGACGTGGGCGTCGGTGATGTCCTTGCCCTTGATGCCCGGCAGCCAGATGATTTTGCGCAGGCCCAGGCGTTCCTTCAGCTCCGCTTCGACCTCGGCCTTGCTCCAGTCGGGGTTACGATTGCGGTTGATCCAGCTGCTTTCGGTCATGATCCCGGTGCCGTGGCCGTCCACTTCGATGCCACCGCCCTCGCCTACCAGTTCGCTGCGCTGGTACTCGGCCTTGGCGTTTTCCGCGACCTGGGCGGCCAATTGCGCATCGTCCTCATGCTGCTGTTTGTTGCCCCAGCCGTTGAAGTTGAAGTCCACAGCGCCGAGGTTGCCGTTGTCATCGACGACAAAATTGGCGCCGATGTCGCGCATCCAGATGTCGTCCAGTTCGGTGATCACGAAGGTGGTGTTGCGGCTGCCGCATTTGGCTTCGGCCAGGCGCCGTTCGCTCTGGCGACAGAACACCGTGACCGGCTCGTATTGGGCGATGCTGCGGGCGATCCGGCCAAGGGCGTCTTGCACGTGGGGCGTGAAGTCCTCCCAGATCGCGGCCTGTGCCCCGAAGGCGATGAAGGCCCGCTGGTGTTCTTCACCTTCATCGGGCATGTACCAGTTGCCTTTGCCGGCCGCGCGTACCGGCAGAGCGGCAAAGCCCAATCCCATGGACGCCACCGCGCCCAGTCCGGCGATGACCGATACCTGCTTGATGAATGTTCGACGTGTCGGCATATGTGTTCCTGCAATCCGGGGTTTGGCCGGCCCTCGGGCCGGCCGGTGATCAATTGACGGTAGCGGTCTTGAACTTGGTCCAGGTACGCATGCGGGCACGCATGTCGGCCTGGGGAATGTCCTTGCCGGGAATCAGCCGCGCGTAGGTGGCTTCATCGATGTAGATGTCCGGGTTGTTGCGCATCGCGGCATCGACGTCCGGGCGCGCCTTGGCGTTGGAGGTCGGATAGCCGGTGAAGTTGCTGATGGCCGCCATGTTTTCCGGGCGCATCACGAAATTGATGAAAGCGTAGGCGTATTCCGGGTGCCGGGCGTCGACGGGAATGGCCATGGTGTCCATCCACACCGTGGTGCCTTCGCGGGGAATGCGGTAGTGGAAAGTGGTTTTCTTGCCGGCGCTGTCGGCCGTGCGCTGCGCCTGGGTCATGTCGCCGCTGTAGCCGAGGGACATGCACAGGTTGCCATTGACCAGGTCGGTCACCGGTTGCGACTGGAATTTGCGCACGTACGGCCGCATCTTCATCAGCAACTCACTGGCCGCCGCCAGGTCCGCCGGTTTGCCGCTACGCGGGTCGCGGCCGAGGTAGTTGAGCACCACCGCCAGCACTTCGTCCGGCGAGTCGATCATCGAGATGCCGCAATCGGCAAACTTCGCCGCCAGCTCCGGCTTGAACAGCATGTCCAGGCTGTTGACCGGTGCGTCCGGCGCACGCTGGGCGATCTGTTCGGCGTTGTAGGTCAGGCCGATGGTGCCCCAGGTGTAGGGGACCGTGGCTTGGCTCGAATGCTCATAGTGCGAGCGCAGCTTCTGCAACCCGGGCTCGACATCGTTCAGGGCAGTGATTCTGGACTGATCCAGCGGTTGCAGGCTGCCGGCGCGCACCAGGCGCTCGGCCACGGTGTCACCGGGGAAGATCAGGTCGTAACCGCTGCCACCGGCGAGCATCTTGGCTTCCAGGGTTTCACTGCCGTCCATGACATCGTAGATCACCTTGATCCCGGTTTCGGCGGTGAACCTGCTGAGGGTGTCCTCGGCAAAATAGTCGGCCCAGTTGTACAGCCGCAGGGTTTTCTCCTCGGCATGCAGCGCAGGCACCGCACAGCTCAGCGCCAGCCCCATGGCCAGGCACAGCTTGTTGATCGTGTTCATGTCACACCCCTTGGGTTGCCCAGCGTGAGTGGATCTGACGACCGTCCTGGGTCAGCAAGGCGCCGTACATGTCCGGACGGCGGTCGCGGTAGATGCCCCAGGTCAGGCGGTCTTCGCGCATGGCCGCCAGGTCCAGGGTGTGGACCAGCACGCCGGTGCTGTCGCGGTCGGCTTCGGCGAGCAACTTGCCCTTGTGATTGCAGATGAACGACGAGCCGTAGAAGCTCATTTGCAGGGTCGGGTCGGTAGTCGCCGCTTCCCGGCCGACACGGTTGGCCGCCACCACGGGCAGCAGGTTGGCGGCGGCGTGGCCGCGCATGGTCATCTGCCAGTGATCGCGGGAATCCAGGGCGGCACAGCCAGGCTCCGAGCCGATGGCGGTCGGGAACAGCAGCACTTCGGCGCCCATCAAGGCCAGGCAGCGCGCGGTCTCGGGGAACCACTGGTCCCAGCAGATGCCCAGGCCGATGCGCCCGAACGCGGTGTCCCAGACCCGGAACCCGCTGTCGCCGGGGCTGAAGTATTCCTTCTCCTGATAGCCGATGGCGTTGGGGATGTGGGTCTTGCGATACACGCCCAACAGGCGCCCGTCGGCGTCGGCCACGCTCAACGAATTGAAGTAGGCATTGCCGGCCTTCTCGTACCAGCTCAGCGGCAGCACCACGCCCAACTCTTTGGCCAATGCGGCAAAGCGCTTGAGCACGTGGCTGTCGCGATACTCCTCGGCCAGGGCCAGGTGCTTGTGGTGTTGCTCGATGCAGAAGTACGGCGTCGCGAACAGCTCCTGCAACAGGATGACCTGCGCGCCCTTGGCCGCGGCCTCGCGGACCAGTTGCTCGGCCTGGTCGAGGTTGTGTTTCAGGTCCCAGGTGCAGGGCATTTGCGTGGTGGCAATGGTCAACAGTGTCATGGCATCAACCCCGCACCGGCCAGGCCGGCTGTTGCTGGGTGATGCAATGCACACCGCCGCCGCCATGGGCCAGATGGTTGATCCGCACCGGCACCACTTCGCGACCGGGGAACGCCTGCGCCAATACTTCGGCAGCGACCTTGTCGGCATCGATGCCGTAGGCCGGCATGATGATCGCGCCGTTGGCGATGTAGAAATTGGTGTAAGAGGCGCAGAACACTTCGGCCTCGGTGTCCACCGCGTCGGTGGCTTCATAGAGTTCGATCAGCTCGAATTTGCGGCCTTGGGCATCGGTGGCCAGTTCAAGGGCGCGACGGTTCTCCCGGGCAACTTCGGCGTACACCGATTGTTGGTCGTGGGTGGCATCCACCAGCAACACGCCAGGGCGGGCAAAGGCGCACACGCCATCGACGTGGCCATCGGTCATGTCACCGGTCACGTAGTCCGGATCGCCCGGCAGCCAGATGGTTTTCTTCACGCCCAACAGGCGGGTGAAGATCTCTTCGATCTCGGCCTTGGTCACACCCGGGTTGCGGTTAGGGTTGAGCAGCACCGACTCGGTGGTGATCAGCGTGCCCTCGCCGTCCACATGGATGGCGCCCCCCTCGTTGCTCAGCGCGGTGCCGAAACACTCCAGGCCCAGATGGTTGAGCGCGCGGCGGGCCAGGCTTTCGTCCAGATCGTGAGCCGACTTGCCACCCCACGCATTGAAGCGCCAGCTCACACCGGCCAGGCCTTGCTGCGGGTGGCAGACGAAGCTCGGGCCGGAATCGCGGCACCAGCTGTCGTTGACTGCCAGTTCGATCAACTCGATGTTCGGCCCGCACAAGGCTTTGGCGCTGGCGACCGCTGAAGGATCGACCACCAGTTTCACCGGCTCGAAACGGGCGATGGCGTTGGCCACCCGGGCGAAGTCCTCTTGAACCTGGGGCAGCGTCACCCGCCAGCCCGACTCCCACAGGGTCTTGTTGTGCGGCCAGACCATCCAGGTGGCGGCGTGAGTGACCCATTCGGCCGGCATCGTCCAACCGCTGTTTTGAATACCGTTCTGCTGCATGACAAGTACCTCTGAGTTAAGTCATTGTGTTCAATGAAAACGCCCTTGGCGGTCTTGGCATGCATGCTACGGCTCGTAAAACGGGCAAACAAACGATGGATTTTGCAGGCAACTGATTAGAGGAACTTATCAATATGCTCAAACACTGGCCGCCCCTGAGCACCCTGCGCGGCTTCGAAGCCGCCGCCCGGCTGGGCAGTTTTCACAAGGCCGCCGAAGAGTTGCACCTCACCCAGTCGGCGATCAGCCAGCAAATCCGCAGCCTTGAAGCGTACCTGGAGCAACCACTGTTCTATCGCAGCGGGCGCAGCGTCAGCCTGACCGATGCCGGTCACGATCTGCTCAGCACCACCCAGGCGTTGTTGCAGCAACTGGCGGTGGGCATTCGCCGGTTGGGGCAATACCAGAAACCCAATCAACTGGTGCTCAACACCACCCCCGCGTTTGCCCGGCACTGGTTGTTGCCACGCCTGGGGGATTTCCGTCGACAGCATCCGCAGGTCGATTTGTGGATCTTCAGCACCGATGAGGTGCCGGACATGGCCAGCCAGACCATCGACCTGGCGGTGCGCGACGACATCAGTTCCCAGGCCGAATGCAGTTTCAAGGTGCTGCACGCCGACCGCCTCTATCCGGCGTGTCACCCGAGCCTGTTGGCCGTGCCGGTGCAACATCGCACCACCCTGCATGGCGAGCGGGAAATGGACTGGAGCCACTGGGCGGTGGAATCGGGCATCGATGTGGGGCAGATGGATCAGGGGCTGAACTTTTCCGATCCGGGGCTGCTGCTGGACGCCGCCTGCACCGGGCTGGGCATTGCGCTGGTGAGCCAGTTGCTGAGCCGGCAGGCGCGGGCCACCGGGCTGTTGCAACCGATGGTGGAACAAACCATCCGCGGCCCGAACTGGGCGCTGCTGACCCACCGTGACAGCGAAAACACGGCGATGGCGCGCAGCTTCACTCAATGGCTGGTGGAGAACCTGGGCGAGTGATTACTGCGCCGGAAATGTTTGCAGATAGGCCAACAGGTCTTCGATTTTTTCCGGATCGCTGAGGCCCCAGAAAATCATGCGCGTGCCGGGCACCACTTTCTTCGGCGCCTCGAGGTAGGCGATCAGGGTTTCGCGATCCCAGACCAGGTTGGCGGATTTCATCGCGTCGGAATACACGTAGTCCGTGGTGACGGCCGAGTGGCGACCGATCACGCCATTGAGCTGCGGGCCGAAGAAGGCGCGAGCCGATTCGCCGATCTGATGGCAGCCGCTGCAGAGGCGCTTGAACACTTTCTCCCCGGCCTGGACATCGCCCGCAGCCAGGGTGGGTGTGCTGAACAGGCCAGCGGTGAGCGCCAGGGCGAAAGTCAGGGCGGCGATTTTCTTCATGTTGCGGTTCCAGTCTGCGAAGGCTCGCTATTGGAACATGACAGCTGAGCATATCCAAAATGGTCAGGTGGGCACGGCCCGATGTGGGAGCGAGCCTGCTCGCGAATTCGGTGTGTCAGTCGACATTGATTTTGAATGTCAGTCCGCATTCGCGAGCAGGCTCGCTCCCACAGGGGGCTTGGCGAGCTTACTTCCTGGTGCGGGATGTATTGAGTTCAATCGCCGCCTGAATCAACGCCGTCAGCGCCTTTTCATCGATCTGCTCGCCCTCGCGAACATCGATGGCACGTCGGGTATTGCCTTCAAGGCTTGCATTGAACAGCTTCGACGGGTCGTCCAGCGATGCGCCCTTGGCGAAGGTCAGCTTCACCACTTGCTTGTAGGTCTCGCCGGTACAGAGGATGCCGGCACGGGACCACACCGGCACGCGCCACTTCCACTCTTCGATCACTTCGGGGTCGGCCTGCCGGATGATCTTGCGAAGGCGGGCCAGGGTTTCGCCGCGCCAGTCGGCCAGTTCGCGGATTCGCTCGTCGATCAGTGCCGAGGCTTCGCTGGATTCAACCTTGTCCGTTTTCATCACTGTCTGCACCCTCATCATGATGGTTGTGACCGATGAGGGTAGACGCTGTTGGCGGCTTTTCAGGAATCGCTGACTGACGGTGCCTGGGACAGGGGGCGGGTTTTCACGGTGATGAACATTTTGATGCGGTCGCCGATTTCCTGGAGGGTATGGCGGAACGGGTCGTGTCTTTCGCTGGTGGTCGGGTCTTCGAAACTCCAGACCATCACTTCACCGGTAAACGGCATGCGCGCGGCCTCTTCGGAGGACTTGTCGCACAGGGTGATGACGTAGTCGAACTCCTGCCCTTCGAAATCCTCGAGGGACTTGCTGCGCAAGCCGCTGGCATCGACATGGATGTGTTCGAGGGATTCGAAGGTGCGTGGATCGATCTCGGTGGCCTCAAGCCCGGCGCTGAAGGCCAGGAAGTCGGCAGGGTCGGTGTGGCGAAGCAAGGCTTCGACCATGGGTGAGCGGACATCGTTTCTGGCGCAGACGAACAGCACGCGACGTGGTTCGGTCATGGGTTTACCTCGGCTGGCAGGTTGTCAGTGTTTGTTCATCAATCCATGCAATACGCCGAGCCGCAATCCCGGTTCAGACGCAATCATATGCGTGATCCCGAACACCTTGAACGCCGCCAGCATCACCACCAGGCCACCGGGCAGAATGCTCAGGCGGTGGGTGGGCAGACCGGCCAGCTTGAGGTGTTTCACATGTTTGACTTCCAGCAGGCGCAACGACAGGCGCAACAGGCCGCCGTAGGTGATGCCGCTTAGCCCGTCATCGTTCAGGCCATTGGCCTTGAGCACCTTGGCCAGCATCCGCGCCGTCCCGGAAGAGCCGATCGCCTGCTGCCAGCCCATGGCGCGGTAGCGGCGGGCAATGCGTTCGAATTGCACCGTGGCCGCACGTTCGGCCTCCAGCAACGCTTCGGCCAGGATCCGCCCGCCGTGGAAGTAATGCGCACCGAAGGTGCCGCTGCCGATGGCAATGCTTTCGGTAACCAGAAGTTGGTCGCCACGGCCGATGATCATTTCCGTGGAGCCACCGCCGATATCCACCACCAGCCGCGTGGTTTGCGCCGGCAAGGTATGGGCGACGCCGGCGTAGACCAGTTGCGCCTCTTCGTGACCGGAAATGACGTCGATGCGAAAGCCCAGGTGACGCTCGGCACTGGCCAGGAACAGCGGCGCGTTGTCCGCCTCGCGCACGGCACTGGTGGCCACCGCGCGCACGCGTCCGGCCTCGAAACCGCGCAACTTCCTGCCGAACCGCGCCAGCGCCTGCCAGCCACGGTCCAGCGCCAACTCATCGAGCGCCCCGCCCTGCAGGCCTTCGGCCAGACGCACCGGTTCGCGCAGGGTCTTCACTTCCTGAATGACCATCTGCTGGTTTCGTCTCACCGACTGACCAATCATCAGGCGAAACGCATTGGAACCCAGGTCGATGGCGGCAAACAGCGGGGCGTCTTTCATAGGGGTTCCTTGCACATTCATCTGCCGGCGGACTGACGGCCGTCGGGCACTCAAGACGGATTGCGAGGATCTTGCCATGGCTTCGATGACACCCATGTGACACCGCTGGGCATCACTACTTCGTAACAAACTGTGACTAGCATCGGCTGTGCCACCCATGACGCGAGTGTCTCACCATGCTTTCCAATCAGGACACCTTGATCCAGCGCATCCACCGCGAGCTGCTCGATATCAGTGACGAAGAACTGGAACTGGAATTATCGGAAGACGGACACCACCTGGACGCACTGTTCGATGAACACATCGAGGATGGCAGCGAGAAAGAAGCCCGGCGCCGTTACTTCGCCGAACTGTTTCGCCTGCAAGGCGAACTGGTGAAGCTGCAAAGCTGGGTGGTCAAGACCGGGCACAAAGTGGTGATCCTGTTCGAAGGCCGCGATGCCGCCGGCAAGGGTGGCGTGATCAAGCGCATCACCCAGCGCCTCAACCCCCGGGTCTGCCGGGTGGCCGCCCTGCCCGCCCCCAACGATCGCGAACGCACGCAGTGGTATTTCCAGCGCTACGTGTCGCACCTGCCCGCTGCCGGGGAAATCGTGCTGTTCGACCGCAGCTGGTACAACCGCGCCGGCGTTGAAAAGGTCATGGGGTTCTGCAATGACGACCAGTACGAAGAGTTCTTCCGCACCGTGCCGGAATTCGAGCGGATGCTTGCCCGCTCCGGTATCCAGTTGATCAAGTACTGGTTCTCGATTTCCGACCAGGAACAGAATCTGCGCTTTCTCAGCCGCATTCACGACCCGCTCAAGCAGTGGAAACTCAGCCCCATGGACCTGGAGTCACGCCGTCGCTGGGAGGCCTATACCAAGGCCAAGGAAATCATGCTCGAGCGCACCCACATCGCCGAAGCGCCCTGGTGGGTGGTGCAGGCCGACGACAAGAAGAAGGCCCGGCTCAACTGCATCCATCACCTGCTCAGCCAGATGCCTTATGAAGAGGTCGAGTTGCCGGTGATCGAATTGCCGCAGCGCGAGCGCCAGAAAGACTATTCGCGGGGGCCTGTGCCGCAGGAAATCATCGTGCCGGAGGTTTACTGACAATCAGTTTGCTCAACTCAAAACCTGTGGCGAGGGAGCTTGCTCCCGCTCGGCTGCGCAGCAGTCGTGAATCAGAACAACGCGGTATGCCTGAAAAACCGCGATGGATGGTTTTGGGGTCGCTTCGCAACCCAGCGGGAGCAAGCTCCCTCGCCACAATTGTGCATTTGTCATCGAATCGTCATGAAGTGGGCGCCATACTCAGCTCATCCAATGCGTGCTTTAACTTTCTGCTGCCTCTCCCGGCGGCTTTTTTTTGCCTGAAATTGCGCTTACAGGCATTCCTGCGCCGCACGCTCGAAACTGGACGGCACGAAGGTCGACGCCAGCAGCTTGCGCTCGTACAGGAACACCTTGCCGCCGTTCGAGGCCTTGTAGGTTTCAAGCACGTTGTCCGCCGCCACTTTGCTCGATACGACAATCCGGTAGCTGCGCTGGGTCTGCGAGACCGTGGGCGCCAGTGCATCGTGCTGCAACTTCGGCACCACGCAATGGGTGTACGCCTCGGGCGACTTGCTGGTCTGCAAGGTCAGCGTCGGATTGTTCGGTGTGGCACAACCGGCCAGCAACAGCGAGGCGAAGGCCAGGGTCGGGGCAAAAAAAGTGCGCATGAATCAGGTCCTGAAAAGCAATCTATGGTGAATTGGCTGGTTAATGGGTTGCTGCGGTCAATCCGGCGGAGACCAGCGCGCTCAACGACGCATCGAACTGTTTCAGCGCGGTCAGTTGCAGGTCGCGTTGCTGTTCGATTTGCGCGGCAATCTCGGGCGCGGTCTTGTCATGCACCCACACCGACGGCAGCTGTTTTTCCACTGCGCCTTCGGCCTTGCCGATGTATTGCAGGCCGGCGTCGTAGAACCGCGCGGCGAAACGCGCCTCGACCCGGTCATTTCGCTGGGTCAGCAACTGGTTGTGGGTATCGAGCATCACCACCACATCGGGATGGGCCTGTACCAGGGCATCGAGGCTGTCGTAGACCGTCACCGACAGAAAGGTCTTGTGCAACGAACTCAGCAGCCAGTCGATGGCCAGTTGCGGATCGGAGCTGTCGACGAAGGCCTGGCGAATTCGCGCATCCAGTGCGTGCTTCGCGCCGTTCACGGCCACCGAGTGGTATTGCTCAAGATATTGCAGGTTTTCCACGGTGTGTTCGCTGTAGAGCACCCCGACCGTCTGCCCGTATTGCAAGCCGCCCTGGCTACCGGTGATGGGCGGCAGGTGGCAGGCGCGTGCGTCCTCGGCAAAGGCCGATGCGGTAGTCGCAACACTGCCCAGCAACAGGGCAATCACAGCCAGTCGGGTCAGGATTTTCATCGCGCAGGTTCCTTGAGCAGCGTGTTCAATGCCGGCAATTTTCCGCCTTTGCGCAAAAAACAGAACTTGCGATTCTTGATGGTGACTATTGACTGAACCAATAGTGCGGTGGCACCAGCACAGGCCTCTGGCGCAAACCTACCGGTCAATGTCGAACAAGCGACTGTGCCGGGCGCCCACTGTTGATTACAGTGGCGACTGCCCTGAAAACCTGATCAAGGAGTGAAACAATGGTGACCTGCTACCTGAAGTACGTGCTCGACCCCTACCAGCTCGACGCATTCGAGCACTACGGCAAGTTGTGGATCCCCCTGGTGGAGAAGTTCGGCGGCCAGCACCACGGCTACTTTTTGCCTTCGGAGGGCGCCAACAACATCGCCCTGGCGCTGTTCACCTTTCCCAGCCTGGCGGCCTACGAACATTACCGGCAGCAATCGATGAACGATCCGGCGTGCATCGCAGCGTTCAAATACGCCGAAGACCGGAAATTCATCCTCAGCTACGAGCGTTCATTCATGCGGCCGGTGTTTGCCTGAAAGGCTTGCTGACTCAGTCTTTTTTCAGATCCAGGCAGTAGGTGTAGTAACCGGGGTCGCGCACCCAGCCCAGGGATTCATACAGGCGCTGGGCGGTGAAATTGTCGGTGGCGGTTTCCAGGGTCATGCCTTTGCCACCGGCCAGCCTTGCAAAATCCCGGGCGGTGTTCATCAGCAAGGTGCCGACGCCTTTGCCCCGGGCAGCGGGCGTGGTGAACAGATCACCGAGCAGCCAGGTGCGATGGGCGTCGATCGAGGAAAAGGTCGGGAACAGCTGGACGAAGCCGAGGTCTTCACCGTCGGTGTCCCGGGCAAGAAAAATCACCGATTCATCCCGGGCGATGCGCTCGGCGATGAAGGCGCGGGACTGCGCCAGGTTCGACGGCTGCTCGTAGAACATCCGGTAGGCGTCAAACAGAGGGGCGATCTGGTCGATATGCGATGCGTCGGCGCGCAGGGCCTGAATAGCCATGAGGGTGCTCCATTGCGGTCTCAAGGATTTACAGACTAGCAATGGAGGTGAAGCTGAGAGGGATTTTTTCAAAGCAGGATCAAAAGATCGCAGCCTGCGGCAGCTCCTACATTGGAATGTGTTTCCCTGTAGGAGCTGCCGCAGGCTGCGATCTTTGCTTTTTGGATCAAACCCGCACGTTACGCCCTGGCAAGGAGGTCCGCTGGCTGCTTTCCCAGCCCTCCACCAGCCCCACCGGCACATCCGACGCCGGCAGCATCTGCACGCCACGTACCAGATCGGACGCCCGCTCGGCCAGCATGATGGTCGGCGCATTGAGGTTGCCGTTCGGCTCAGTCGGGAACACCGACGAATCGATCACCCGCAGACCGGCGATACCACGCACGCGCAATTCGGAGTCGACCACCGCCATGTCGTCCTCGCCCATGCGGCACGAACCGCAGGGATGGTAGGTGCTTTCCAGGTTGTCGCGCACGAAGGCGTCGAGGTCTTCATCGCTGGTCACCTGCGCGCCCGGGGCGATTTCGCCGTCGCGGAAGCGGTCCATGGCTTTCTGGCCGATGATCTCGCGGGTCAGGCGAATGCAGCGGCGGAAGCCTTCGCGGTCCTCTTCTCGCTCCAGATAGTTGAAGCGAATCTCCGGATGCTCGTACGGGTCGGCCGAGCGAACCCGCACGTAACCACGGCTTTTCGGTTTGTTGGGACCGGTGAGCACCATGAAGCCATGGCCCTTGATCGGCTTGTTGCCGTCGTAGCGCATCGCTGCCGGCAGAAAGTGGAACTGGATGTCCGGCCAACGCAGGCCCTTCTCGGAGCGGATGAAGCCACCGGCCTCGAAGTGGTTGGTGGCGCCCAGGCCGTCCTTGAACAGCAGCCAGCGCAGACCGATCATCAGCTTGCTCAGCGGGTCCATCTTGCTGTTGAGGGTCACCGGTTCCTTGCAGCCGAACTGGATGTACACCTCGGCGTGATCCTGCAGGTTCTCCCCTACCCCCGGCAGGTCATGGCGCACGCCGATCCCGGCCTTGCGCAGGACATCCGCCGGGCCGATGCCGGAGCGTTGCAGCAGGTGCGGCGAGCCGATCGGCCCGGACGAGATCAGCACTTCGCGGTTGCAAAGCACCTGGTGGGTCTGGCCGCCGTGGTCATACATGACCCCCACCGCACGTTTGCCTTCGAGGATGACCTGGCGGGTCATCGCATGGGTGATCACCGTCAGGTTCGGACGGCCCATGGCCGGACGCAGGTAGGCATTGGCCGTGGAGCAGCGCACGCCGTTTTTCACGGTCATGTGCATGGCGCCGAAACCCTCCTGCATGTAGCCGTTGCAGTCTTCGGTCTTGATGTAGCCCGCCTCCGCGCCGGCTTCGACCCACGCGCCGTACAGCGGGTTTTTCATGTGGTTGCCGTTGGTGGTGTGCAGCGGTCCGGTCTGCCCGCGATAGCTGTCACCGCCCGACTCGTAGCTCTCGGCGCGCTTGAAGTACGGCAGGCAGTTGCGATAGCCCCAGCCTTCGGCACCCAGGGATTCCCACTCGTCGAAATCCAGCGCATGGCCGCGGATATACACCAGGCCGTTGATCGAAGACGAACCGCCCAACACCTTGCCCCGTGGGCAGTGAATGCGCCGGCCGTTGAGGAAAGTCTCCGGTTCGGTCTCGTAGCGCCAGTTGTACTTCTTGGTGTTCATCGGGATCGAGAAGGCACTGGGCATCTGGATCACTACGCTCTTGTCGCTGCCGCCGAATTCCAGGACCAGCACCGAGGTGGCCGGGTCTTCGCTCAGGCGGTTGGCCAACACACAACCTGCCGAGCCTGCGCCAATGATGATGTAGTCGTATTTTTGCGTGGTCATGCTTATCTCCCGACCGTCGATTCAGTGAATACCGGCAGTGGCTGCTGTTTGTGGGTCAGCGTGTCGCCAGTGGTGTATTGCGGGGAGGTTTTTTCGATCTGCTGGATCACCGTTTCTTCCCGCTTGAGGTCGATCGAGCGGCTCAGCCAGTAGTACGCCAGGCCTGAGACGATCAGCCCGACCAGCCAGGCGATGTCGATGCTGCCCAGTGCCTTGGCGAGCGGGCCGACATACACCTCGCGCTGTTCAACGCCGTCGAAGATGTAGAAGAACGGGATCATCGAGATAAACCCGATGGCATAGGCGGCGATGCCGCGCAGTCCCCAGCTGCCATAGATGTTGCCGTGGGGCATGAAGAAGTGCGGGATGGCGTAGCGGCCTTTGCGCACGAAGAAGTAATCAGTGAGGTTGACCGAGGTCCAGGGCACCAGGAAGTACAGCATCACCACCAGGTAGATCCCCAGCACCGACAGGCCTTTGCCGGAGCTCTGGATGCTCAGGGCCACGCCCAGTTGCAGCAGGATCACGAAGCCGATGGCCAGGATGCGTGCCTTGCGGGTGGGTTCGATGTGCTTGATCGAGTCGACGCAGGTCAGCGTGGTCAGCTTGGCGCTGTAGATGTTCATCGCGATCACCGGCAGGAACGCCAGGATAGTGACGACCACCACCGCCGTGCCCATCAGTGGCGACACGGTGTTGCCGACTTGCCCCAGGGCCACCAGCACGTCAGTGGTATGCAGGTGATCGGCCAGCCAGCCACCCACGGAAATCATCCATGCACCGGACAGCGAAGCCCCGAGGAACACCACCGCGATCAGCTTGCCACTGGAAGTGTTTTTCGGCAGGTAGCGCGAGTAGTCCGACACATAGGGCGCATAGGCGATGTTGTAGCTGGCGGCCGCCGCAAACTGCGCAATGAAACCGGTCCAGTTGAAACCCAGTGGCTCCCGGGCCACTTCGCCTTCCGCGAGTGCCGGCAGCACCGCATCCGGTACCCAGCCCATCAGCACCGCCATGGTCACCAGGCCATACAGCGGCAACGACAGGAACAACGCCCATTTGAAGCTGCGGTGCATCCAGTCATGACCGAGGATTGCCAGCACCGCCGCCGGGATGGTCACCGCCACCGCGATCACCGCCGGGCTGAAACCGAACAGCGTGTGCAACCCCTGCATCATCAACACCAGATTGACGATGTTGAAGCCGGCGAACACGAACAGCGTCGCCAGCAGCACCAGGATCACCCCGCGATAACCGAACTGCGCGCGGGACTGGATCATCTGCGGCAGGCCCAGGTGCGGGCCTTGCGAACCGTGAAACGCCATGAACAGCGTGCCGAACATGATGCCCAGCGTGCCGGCGAGCGTGGTCCAGAGCGCGGTCAGACCGACGCTCGGGCCGACGAAGCCGATGGTCATGGTGAAGAAAGTGAAGTTGCCGAGGAACCAGAACGGGCCCTGGCTCGACAGTTTGTCGGTGCGCTCGTTCTCGGGGATGAAGTCGATCGAATGGCTTTCGACGACGGGTTTGTCATCGAGGCTGGACACGCTCGGGGCTGACTTGGCGTTAGTGTTCATGATGGTCTCTTATTGTTGGAAGATCATGACGAGATAGGTGTACGCCCTTGTAGGAGCTGCCGCAGGCTGCGATCTTTTGATCTTGATCTTCAGCCGTCCGACAGGACAGCAAAGATCAAAAGATCGCAGCCTGCGGCAGCTCCTACAGGGATTGAGTCAGCCTTGACTCAGGGGAGCGTGATCCAGACTGCCTTGGTTTCGAGCAGGTAATCGAGCTGCTCGGCGCCCAGGTCCTTGCCGAACCCGGACTGTTTGTAGCCACCGAACGGCATCGACGGATCGAGGGTGCCGTGGGCGTTGACGTAGACCGAACCGGCCTTGAGGCGCGGGATCAGGCTGTGCACTTTGCCCAGGTCGTTGGAATACAGTGCGGCAGCCAGGCCGTAAGGCGAGTCGTTGGCCAGGGCCAGGGCCTCTTCCTCATCGTCGAAGGGGGCGGTGACCAGCACCGGGCCGAAGATCTCTTCCTGGACAATGCGCATGTCGTTGCGGCAATGGGCGAAGATGGTCGGCTCGACGAAGAAGCCAGGGCCATCGACCGCTTGTCCGCCGTAGACCAGTTCGGCGCCTTCGGCCTTGCCGGTCTCGATGTACTCGGTCACGCGCTGCTTTTGCAGGGCCGAAACCAGTGGGCCGATGAAGCAGTCCGGGTCCAGGCCCGGGGCCATTTTCAGGGTGCGTGTATAGGCGATCAGCTCACCCAGGAATTGGTCGTAGACGCTGCTATGAATATAGGCCCGTGTACCGGCGTCGCATACCTGCCCGGAGTTGAAAAACACGCCGTTGGCGACCGCTTGGGCGGCGGACGGGATGTCGGCGTCGGCGCAGACGATGACCGGTGATTTGCCACCGAGTTCGAGGGTCAGGCGCTTCATGTCATCCAGCGCTGCGCGGCCGACAGTCTGGCCGACCGGGGTCGAGCCGGTGAAGGTCAGTTTGTCGATGCCGGGGTGGGTGGCCATGGCCGCACCGACCACACTGCCGCGCCCCGTGACGATGTTGATCACGCCGTCGGGGATGCCCGCTTCCTGCACCAGTTCAGCGAAACGCAGGGCCGACAACGAAGTCAGTTCGGCGGGCTTGACCACCACTGTGCAACCGGTCGCCAGGGCCGCGCCGAGCTTCCAGGCCATGGTCTGCAACGGGAAGTTCCACGGCACGATGGCACCGACCACGCCGACCGCTTCCTTGCGGGTATAGGCCAGGTAGTTGCCCGGCAACGAAGGTTCGACGGTGCGGCCGTGCAGCTTGGTGGCCCAGCCGGCGAAGTAACGCAGGGTATCGACGGTGCCCTGGATGTCTACATCCTTGGCGAAGGCCACGGATTTGCCCATGTCGATCGATTCGATTTCCGCCAGTTCGGCAGCGTTCTGTTCGATCAGGTCGGCCAGGCGCTGCATCATGCGCTCGCGCTCGGCCGGTTTGGCCTGACGCCAGGCGCCGCCGTCGAACTGGGCGCGGGCGGCTTGCACGGCGCGGTCCAGGTCATCGGTAGTGCCCATGGGAATGCGGGTGATCAAGCCTTCGGTCGAGGGTTCGATCACATCGGAGGTTTCGCCGTTGCCGGATTCAACCCAGGCGCCGCCGATGAACATTTTCTGGACCTTGCTGAGGAAGGTCTGGGTGGCTTCGCTGACGCCGAATTTCTGCAGGTAACTCTTGACGATCGTGTCCATTTTTATTCTCTCTGCCCGGCAGTCAGGTCCTGCCGGGTTTTGTGGTTTCGATATCAGGCTGGAGTGGTTTCGCTCTCGGCGGCCGCACGCACCTTGCCGCGCTCGTGGAAGATGAAACCGATGCTGTTGAGCAGCAGTTGCGCGGCGAGGATCGAGGTCATGCCGGTCGGGTCGTACACCGGCGCCACTTCCACCAGGTCCATGCCGACGATGTTGCCCTTGCTGCGTTTGGCCAGGGCCTGGATGATTTCCAGCACTTCGTAGTAGAGGAAGCCGCCGTGGCTCGGGGTGCCGGTGCCGGGGGCGATGGACGGATCGAAACCGTCGATGTCGATGGTGATGTAGTAGTTGATGTTCTGCGGGATCAGCGCCAGCACACCCTCGACGCCGAGGCGGCGCACATCGCGTACCGAGAGGATTTTCGAGCCGGCTTCATGGGCAGCTTCGTAGTCGTCACGGTTGGACGACGACACGTTGCGAATGCCCATCTGGGTCATGCCGACGATGTGGTTCATTTCCGAAGCGCGGCGCAGCGGGTTGCCGTGGCCGTAGCGCACACCGTGGCGCTCGTCGACGAAATCCAGGTGCGCATCGAAGTGGATGATGTGGATCGGGCCGCGGCCTTCGAAGGCCTTGATCACCGGCGCGTGCACCGAGTGATCGCCGCCGAGCACCACCGGCATCACGCCGGCATCGAGGATCTTGCGCACGGCGTATTCGGTGTTCTTGTTGCTGGTGGCCATGTCGGTGTGGACGATGTCGGCATCACCGACGTCGACCATGCGCACATCCGATGCTGTGAGGTACATCACGTCGTCTTCGTGATCGTAGGCACCGGCGTGGCCGAAGGAAAACAGCGTCGATGCTTCACGAATCCCGCGGGGTCCGAAGCGTGCGCCGGAGCGCCACTGGGTGCCCATGTCGTTGGGCACGCCCAGCACCGCGACGTCGGCATCCAGTGCATCCCAATCGGTGCACACCGGGGATTTGCCAAAGGTGCAATGACCCACGAATGGCAGGTTCAGGCGACCGGATTCATAACCGTTGTTCGACATTTCTAGCCTCTCCACTTCTTGTTATCGGCCTGGCGGACTGCAAGGCGACCGCCGTTGGAAAGACTATGGGCGCAGGTTTTCGTGGAAAAAATGCTAAACATCAGATACTCATATCGGCATTCCCGATGCATCCACAGGCCGGAGGTCCAAGATGATCCAGCTGCACGATGTCGACCTGAAACTGCTCAGAGTGTTTGCCACAATTGTCCGTTGCGGCGGTTTCTCGGCCGCGCAGGCGGCGCTGAATGCCGGGCAGTCGACCATCAGCGAGCAGATGACCCACCTGGAAACCCGCCTGGGGGTCAAACTCTGCCAGCGCGGGCGCAGCGGCTTTCGCCTGACCGAACAGGGCGTGGCGATTCATGAAGCCACTCAACGCCTGCTCTCGGCGGTGGAAAACTTCTGCATGGACGCCGACGTGCTCAAGCAGCACATCAGCGGCAAGCTCAACCTGGGGATCATCGACACCACGATCACCGACCCCGACTCGCCGATCCCGCGCACCACCCAGCGCTTCGTCTCCCGCGGCCACGACGTGCACCTGAACGTGTACGTCGGCACCCCGGCGGAACTCGAAGAACGGGTACTAGACGGTCGACTTCATCTCGCCATCGGGCACTTCCCGATCCATGTGCCGGGGCTGCTGCAATCGCCGCTGTACCAGGAAGCCCTGGGCTTGTATTGCGGGCGGCGCCACCCGCTGTTTGGCAGCCAGGCAGAAGGTGAGGAACTGCTCGAAGAAGTCGCTGCCGGGCGCATCGTCGTGCGTGGCTACATGCAGCAATACGACCTCGAGCACCTGGGCGTGAGCAAGGCGGCCGCCACCGTCGATAACATCGAGGCTTCGGCTATCCTGATCATCTCCGGCGCCTATGTGGGCTTCCTGCCCGAGCACTTCGCCAGCCAGTGGGTCAAGAGCGGCGAGATGCATCAACTGGCAGCCGCGAGCCTGCGCCTGAAGTCACCCTTCGATGTGATCACCCGGCGCGGTACGGCTCCGCCGCCCATCCTCCAGGCGTTCCTTGAGGACCTGGCCGCCAGCGCCCGTAAAACCGCCAAGCCGTGATATGCCACTCGCCAAATTGAAATTTTGCCGGGCATACTGATTCGGTTCGCCAACCTTGCAGGCCCGTCATGCGCATCCACGTCACCTTCATCGACCGCGTCGGAATCACCCAGGAAGTGCTGGCCCTGCTCGGTGGACGCAGTTTCAACCTGGACGCCGTGGAGATGGTCCCGCCGAACGTCTACATCGATGCGCCGACCCTCGGCGCCGAGGTGCTCGAGGAACTGCGCGAAGCCCTTTTCGATGTGCGCGGCGTGCAGGCCGTGACCCTGGTCGACATCCTCCCGGGGCAACGCCGGCGTCTGCAACTGGACGCCTTGCTGGCCGCCAGCTCCGACCCGGTGCTGGCGGTGGATGACCGTGGTCATGTGCTGCTCGCCAACCCGGCGCTGATCGCCCTGTGCGGCCGCGAACCGGCCGGTGAGTCGCTGACCGCCCTGTTCGACGATGCCGATTTGCAGCGCACCCTGATCGCCCATCATTTCCGCCTGCCGATGCACGAGGTCAGTCTGGGCGGCCAGACCTTGCTCCTCGACGCGATGCCGATCACCGACGCTGGCGCCCTGCTCACCCTGTATCAACCCAATCGCATCGGCGAACGCCTGTCGGCGCTGCACCACGACCATGCCGAAGGCTTCGATGCGCTGCTCGGCGAATCGCCGCCGATCCGCGCGCTAAAAGCCCGCGCCCAACGGGTGGCGGCCCTTGATGCACCGCTCCTGATCCAGGGTGAAACCGGCACCGGCAAGGAGCTGGTGGCCCGCGCCTGCCATGCCATCAGTCCACGCCACGACGCGCCATTCCTGGCCCTGAACTGCGCGGCACTGCCGGAGAGCCTCGCTGAAAGCGAGCTGTTCGGCTACGCCCCCGGCGCCTTCACTGGCGCGCAACGGGGCGGCAAGCTCGGCCTGCTGGAACTGGCCGACCAGGGCACGGTGTTTCTCGATGAAGTGGGGGAAATGTCACCTTACCTGCAAGCCAAGTTGCTGCGTTTCTTGAGCGATGGCTGCTTCCGTCGGGTCGGTGGCGACAAGGAAGTACGGGTCAATGTGCGGGTGCTCAGCGCGACCCACCGCGACCTGGAAAAAATGGTCGCCGAAGGACGCTTCCGCGAAGACCTGTTCTACCGCCTCAACGTGCTCAACCTGCAAGTGCCGCCGCTGCGCGAGCGCGGTCACGACATCCTGCTGATGGCCAATCACTTCATGCAACAGGCCTGCGCGCAGATCCAGCGGCCGGCCTGTCGCTTGGCACCGAGCACCTTCGGCGCCCTGCTCGGCAACCGCTGGCCGGGCAACGTGCGGCAACTGCAAAACGTGATCTTTCGCGCGGCGGCGATCTGCGAAAATCCACTGGTGGACATCGACGACCTCGACATCGCCCGCACCGCCGTCGAGCGGCAAAACGACGGTGAAGTCGGCAGCCTGGAAGAGGCCGTTGGCGACTTTGAAAAGAACCTGCTGGAACAGCTTTACCGCAGCTATCCATCGAGTCGGTTGCTCGCTGCGCGGTTGCAGACGTCCCATAGCGCCATCGCGATTCGCCTGCGCAAATACGGCATTCCCAACAAACCCTGAGTTATCTGTCGGAACACATTGTCACCGACAACACATTCCCCTGTGGGAGCGAGCTTGCTCGCGATGAGGGAGTGTCAGTCAATATCAATGTGACTGTCATGCCGCTATCGCGAGCAAGCTCGCTCCCACAGGGGACTAAGTCGTGCGCAAGATCGTCGTTCGCAAATCGATACAGCGTAGCGAAATCAAGACACCCCCTTCCCTGCCAGCAATCACGGCGCTTGTGTCCGAGGCTTTACCTGCCTGTATTGATTTCAGTACAACGTCAGTCATCGCCAATTTGAAAAACATCTTCAAGCCATTGATTTAAAACAACTAATAAACCTTGGCACCACCCTTGCTATCACTCATCCAACCCCGCTCGTCGCCCCGCCACGAGCCTTAAAACAATAAGGAGTTGATATGAGCCAATTGCGTTTTACCGTCGATCACGAATGGTTGCGCCTTGAGAGCAATGGCCTGGTCACCGTCGGCATCACGGCGTTTGCCCAGCAGGCGCTGGGGGATGTGGTGTTCGTTCAGGTGCCTGAATTGGGCGCCTTCAATACAGGCGCTGAAGTGTCGGTGCTGGAGTCGGTGAAAGCCGCCAGCAGCATCGGCATGCCGCTGGACGGTGAGGTAGTCGAGGTCAATCACACGCTGGAAAACAGCCCGGAACGGGTCAACGAAGACCCGTTGGGCGAAGGCTGGTTCTTTCGCTTCAAACCGGTCGATGTCGAGGCGTTGAGCGAATTGCTGGATCAAGACGCCTATGCACGCCTGACCGCCGAACACGCCGACGCTTGAAGCCCCCACGAATCCCGAAAAAGGACCACACCATGTTCAGCAAGCACGACCAGATCAAAGGCTACGACGACGAACTGCTGGCGGCGATGAATGCCGAGGATGCGCGGCAGGAACACCATATCGAACTGATCGCCTCGGAAAACTACACCAGCCAGCGGGTCATGCAGGCCCAGGGCAGCGGCCTGACCAACAAGTACGCCGAAGGGTATCCGGGCAAGCGCTACTACGGCGGCTGTGAGCACGTCGATGTGGTCGAGCAACTGGCCATCGATCGCGCCAGACAACTTTTCGGCGCCGACTACGCCAACGTCCAGCCGCACTCCGGCAGCCAGGCCAACGCCGCGGTTTATCTGGCGTTGCTGCAAGCGGGCGACACCGTGCTCGGCATGAGCCTGGCCCACGGCGGCCACCTGACCCACGGCGCCAAGGTGAGTTTTTCCGGCAAGTTGTACAACGCCGTGCAGTACGGCATCGACACCGCCACCGGCCTGATCGATTACGACGAAGTCGAGCGTCTGGCACTGGAGCACCAGCCGAAGATGATCATCGCCGGCTTCTCGGCCTATTCGAAGACCCTGGACTTCCCGCGCTTCCGCCAGATCGCCGACAAGGTTGGCGCCTACTTCTTCGTCGACATGGCCCACGTCGCCGGGCTGGTGGCCACGGGGCTGTACCCGAACCCGCTGCCCTACGCCGACGTGGTCACCACCACCACGCACAAGACCCTGCGCGGCCCCCGTGGCGGTCTGATTCTGGCCAAGGCCAACCCGGAGCTGGAGAAGAAGCTCAACGCCGCCGTGTTCCCCGGCGGTCAGGGTGGCCCGCTGATGCACGTGATCGCCGCCAAGGCCGTGTGCTTCAAGGAAGCGCTGGAGCCGGCATTCAAGACTTATCAGACGCAGGTGATCCGCAATGCCCAGGCCATGGCACAGGTGTTTATCGAGCGCGGTTATGACGTGGTCTCCGGCGGTACCGACAACCACCTGTTCCTGGTCAGCCTGATCCGCCAGGGCCTGACCGGCAAGGACGCGGACGCCGCCCTCGGGCGTGCCGGCATCACCGTGAACAAGAACGCCGTGCCCAACGATCCGCAATCGCCGTTCGTGACCTCCGGCCTGCGCATCGGTACGCCGGCGATCACCAGCCGTGGCTTCAAGGAAGCGCAAAGCATCGCCCTGGCCGGGTGGATCTGCGACATCCTCGATCACCTGGGCGATGCCGACATCGAAGCCAATGTCGCCCGCCAGGCGGCGGCCCTGTGCGCGGACTTCCCGGTCTACCGCGACTAAGCACACAACACAAAACCCTGTGGGAAAAACCTGTGGGAGCGAGCTTGCTCGCGATGGCGGACTTTCATTCAACATCAATGCTGAATGTAATGGCCTCATCGCGAGCAAGCTCGCTCCCACAGGGTCTCCCACAGGTTCTGTACCCTGTTGCACAAGGAAAGAACCATGAACGCCATTGTCGAATCGACCGGCAACCACCCGGCCAAAGTGGAGGTCGGCACCAAACTGCGCGGTGCGGACAAGGTCGCGCGGATTCCGGTGAAGATCATTCCCACGGATGAATTTCCGCGCAAACCCGACTGGATCCGCGTGCGCATGCCGATCTCTCCCGAGGTCGAGCGGATCAAGCAACTGTTGCGCAAGCACAAGCTGCACAGCGTCTGCGAAGAAGCCTCGTGCCCGAACCTCGGCGAGTGTTTTTCCGGTGGCACCGCGACCTTCATGATCATGGGCGACATCTGCACCCGGCGCTGCCCGTTCTGCGATGTCGGCCATGGCCGGCCCAGACCGCTGGACATCAACGAACCGATGAACCTGGCCGTGGCGATCGCCGAGCTGCGCCTGAAGTACGTGGTGATCACCTCGGTGGATCGCGACGATTTGCGCGACGGCGGCGCCCAACACTTTGTCGATTGCCTGCGCGAGATCCGCAAGCTGTCGCCCGGCGTGCAACTGGAGACCCTGGTGCCGGATTATCGCGGACGCATGGACGTGGCCCTGGCGATCACCGCCACTGAGCCGCCGGATGTGTTCAACCACAACCTGGAAACCGTACCGCGCCTGTACAAGGCCGCGCGCCCCGGTTCGGACTTCGAGTGGTCGCTGGACCTGCTGCAGAAGTTCAAGCTCGCCGTGCCCCACGTACCGACCAAATCCGGGCTGATGCTGGGCCTGGGCGAAACCGACGAGGAAGTGATCGAGGTCATGCAGCGCATGCGCGAGCACGACATCGACATGCTGACCCTCGGCCAGTACTTGCAGCCCTCGCGCAGTCACCTGCCGGTGCAGCGCTTCGTGCACCCGGACACCTTTGCCTGGTTCGCCGAGGAAGGTGCGCGCATGGGTTTCAAGAACGTCGCGTCCGGGCCGCTGGTGCGTTCGTCCTATCACGCCGATCAACAACTTCATGGAGGTGCCAGCGGTTTCCAGCCATGATGGAGTGACTGGTCATGCATGGAGCCGTTCCCGATGCCGCGTTCACCCTGTCTGTTGTTGCTGTGCCTGAGCCTTGCCACGCCGTGCATGGCCGACGAGCCGAAACCCGGGCACATGCTGTATGTGCGCAGCGTCGACCCGGGCATCGTGCAGGACATCCGCTACGCCAGCGCACACAATTTCACCGGGCACCCGCTCGACGGCTACCAGGCGGCGGAGTGCCTGCTGTCGCAGGACGCGGCGAAGGCGTTGGCCCGAGTGCAAAGCGCACTGAAAGCCGAAGGCTATGGCTTGAAGGTCTTCGACTGCTATCGCCCGACCCGCGCGGTGGCGGACATGGGCCGCTTCGCCAGCGAACCCGGCGACCCACTCAAGACCGAGTTCTATCCACGGGTCGACAAGCAGGACTTCTGGCGCCTGGGGTATGTGGCCCGGGTGTCCAATCACTCCCGGGGCAACACCGTCGACCTGACGATGACCGGCCCCGACGCCCTCCCCGCCGACACCTGGACGCCTTCGGTGAAACCGGTGGATTGCACGGCGCCTTATGGCGAGCGCTGGCACGACGGCGCGCTCGACATGGGCACCGGTTTCGATTGCTTCGATGAGCGGGCGCACACCGACTCGGCGCTGATCAACGCCACGGCCAGGGCCAATCGCCAGCGACTGACCGATGCCATGGCCAAGGAAGGCTTTGTGGGGTATTCGGCCGAGTGGTGGCACTTCACGTACAGCGGCAATCCGCCGAAGCCGGACGTCATGGACTTCCCCATCACGCCGTTGGCGCCATGAACAATCTGCTCAAGGCCATGTTGATGGCGCTTTTTCCGCTGGCCGCCATGGCCCAGGGACTCGATGGCAGCGACCAACTGATCGTGGTCACCAGTAAAGGCTGGAATGACATCCAGGGTACTGCCCAGCGCTATGAACGGCACGGGCAGACCTTGCGCAAATTCGAAGCGCCCTTTGCCGTCGTTCTCGGCAAGAACGGCATGGGCTGGGGCAAGGGGCTGCTCGACAGCGGGCCACCTGAAGGACCGGTCAAGCAGGAAGGCGATGGAAAGGCGCCAGCCGGGATGTTCAAGCTGGGCACAGCGTTTGGCTACGCGCCTTCGGCCGATACCCGCCTGCCCTATCTGTCGCTGACACCGAGCATCGAATGCGTGGATGACAGCCAATCGACTCGCTACAACGAACTGGTCGACGGCGCGGTCGTCGAAAAGGACTGGAGCAGCTCCGAACGGATGCGCCGCCCGGATGAGTTGTACCGCCAGGGCATTTTCATCCAGCACAACACCCCGGCCTCTCCCACTGCCGGCTCGTGCATTTTCTTCCACATCTGGCGCGGCCCCACGACGCCGACCCGTGGCTGTACGGCCATGGACCCGGCGGATATCGAGCGGTTGTTCGATTGGCTGGACCCGGGCAAATCCCCAGTGCTGGTGCAACTGCCTGAAGCGCAGTACGAGGCGTTGCGTGAGCGTTGGAAACTTCCCGAACGCCAGTAAACACCGGACCCTGTGGCGAGGGAGCTTGCTCCCGCTGGGGCGCGAAGCGGCCCTAAAAGATGGGACTGCTACGCAGTCCAGCGGGAGCAAGCTCCCTCGCCACAAATGCTAGTCTCTCCTGGTCGTGTTAACCCCGCTCAACCACCACGCCACTCATCGATGGCTTGGCCAGCGCGTAATAGATCACACCCGGCACCAACAACCCGACGATCCAGGAAATGTCCACGCCGCCCAGTTGCGCAACCATCGGCCCGGAGTAGAAATGGGTGTCGACAAAGGGCAGCTGGATCAACACGCCGATCACATAGACGCTGATCCCCAGTACGTTCCAGCGACCGTAGCGGCCTG
This sequence comes from Pseudomonas sp. GW821-FHT07G06, assembly GCF_058986625.1. Lineage (NCBI taxonomy): Bacteria > Pseudomonadati > Pseudomonadota > Gammaproteobacteria > Pseudomonadales > Pseudomonadaceae > Pseudomonas > Pseudomonas sp. GW821-FHT07G06. The sequence continues at coordinate 166,191 of NZ_JBYSVW010000012.1, read as the reverse complement.
TCGGATCGGACAGCGCCGGGATGTCGTAGCGTTCCTTGTTGATGAAGTAGTAGTCCACCAGGTTGATCGCGCTCCACGGGGTGAAGAACGTCAGCAGGAACAGGATGAAGTACTTGAACGAGTTGAGGAACGAGTACTGCCCCGCCAATGCCAGCGCGGTGGACGCCGCGACGATCAGCAGCACAAACAGCATGCGCTGGCGGGCGCTGATTTCCAGGCGGCGGCGAAAGCCACTGATGATGGTGGCGATGCACATGAAGCTACCATAGGCGTTGAGGGTGGACACCGTGACCTTGCCGAACACAATGCTCAGGTACAGCAAGGAGGCGATCACCCCGCTACTGCCCAGGCCGACAATGGTCGCCACTTCGTGCCCACGGAAATTCGCCCCGGCCAGTGCAGCGGCGAACACCCCGAGCACCATCGAAGCCTGGGCCCCCAGCACTGTGCCGAGACCGACGGCGGCGAAGGTTTTCCACGACGACGTCTTGCTCGGCAGGTAGCGCGAGTAGTCCGCCACATAAGGGCCGAAAGCGATCTGCCAGGACGCCGAGAGCGACACCGCCAGCAGGAACGTGCTCCAGCTGAAATGACGGTTGTCGAGCAGCAGGCCGATGTCGTTGAGGGTCATCAACCGGGTGAACAGGTAGGCGAAGGCGATGATGCCCAGCACGCTGGTCACCCGACCGACCAGGTGAATCACCCGATAGCCGAAGATCGTCAGGAACGCGATGCACGCCGCGAAAATCAGGATGCCGGCGCTGTCGCTGACACTGATCAACTGCGCAATCGCCTGCCCCGACAGCACCGCGCCGGTGGCGCTGAAACCGAGGTACATCAGGCACACCAGGACAATCGGGATCGCCGCGCCATACACCCCGAACTGCACGCGGCTGGAGATCATCTGCGGCAGCCCGAGCTTCGGCCCTTGCGCCGCGTGCAGCGCCACCACGGTGCCGCCAAACAGTTGCCCGATCAGCAAGCCGATCAGCGACCAGAACACATCGCCGCCCAGTACCACGGCGAGGGCACCGGTGACGATGGCGGTGATTTGCAGGTTGGCGCCAAGCCACAGGGTGAACTGGCTGTAGAGGCTGCCGTGACGCTCAGCCTCGGGAATGAAATCGATCGAGCGGGTCTCGATCAGGGGACTGCGTTGCGCACTCATGACGGTGTTTCCTTTGAGGAACTGTTTTTGTTGTCGGGGGTGAATCAAAAAGCCTTGGTGGCGCTGGCAACGACCGTGGCCGAACACAGGTCGTCATAGCCATACCAACTGCTGCACTCGCTTTTCGACAAGTCCGTGTCGACGTAGCTCAGGCCCCAGGTCACGCCGACGAAGTCGCGTGTCAGCTTGGCCTCCCACTCGTAGTAAGACTCGCGGTTATCGCCACTGGCGGACCAGAACGCGGGGTCTTTCACATCGTTGCGTCCAAAGCGCAGATCCAGGCCGACTTCAGCCGGCAGATCGATTTTGTAGCCCAGGTAGGTGTAAAGGGTGTCCTGGTCCTCACCGAAGAAGTTCGGTGTGTCCTTTGAGTAATAGGCACCGAGCTTGACGCCATACACATCGACAATGGCGTAGACCTCGCTGAGGTTGAATTCGGAGTTTTTCGGGTAGTCGTACTTGATGTAGCCCAGGTCCAGGCTGATGGCCTCGGTCGCCTGCCAGTAGTAACCCGCGTAGTACTCAAGCTCTTGCCGGGTATCGAAGTCGCCACCGAAATCCACGTTGGAGGTCCAGGCGCCGATGTACAGGCCACTGCTGTGCAGCAGCGTTGCCCCGCCCTGCACGGCCGGATCCCCCAGGGTTTGCGAGATGCCGCGGGTACGGTAGTCGCTGACGACGCCCAGGGTCATGTCAAGGCTGAAGTCATCGTTGAGGGTCAGGGCTTGACTGCTCAGGGGGGCCAATGCCAGTGCGGCGAGGGTCAATGCTGAAAGTGCGTTCATACAGTTCTCTTGTTGTTATGGCGTACGGGGAATTTCAGGCATGGCGATGCCAGGCCCCTCGCGCTACGAGGGGCTGGCGGTTTTTGCGTATGTCGGGTGTTCGCGGGTCAGGACGCGGGGGCGTAGACCTGCTTGCCGGCGAAGAAGGTGTTCAGGACTTTGGTTTCGAACAGGTCGTCATCGCTGACCTTGAACACGTCGCGGTCGAGGATGATCAAGTCAGCCTGCTTGCCCGGTGCCAGCGAGCCGATCTGCTTGTCCAGGCCCAGGGTTTTCGCGGCATTGAGGGTGTAGGCATAAAACATGGTCTGGCGGTCGATGCTTTCCTTGGCATTGAGTACGCCCAACGGTCCCTTGCGGGTGCTGGCCTGGGCAATGGCGTTGAACGGATTGGCGCTCGACACCGGCCAGTCGCTGCCACCGGCAATCGTTGCACCGGCGTCATGCAGGGACCGCGCGGGATACTGGTAACCGTAGGCAAAGGCGCTGATGTAGGGTTTGACCAGTTCGACGGTGTAGGACTCGCCGGTGGCCCACAGCAATTGCATCGAGGCGATCACGCCCAGTTGCTTGAAGCGCGGAAACTCCTTGGGATTGACCAGCTGCAGGTGCGCGATGCTGTGCGGCACCGGTTTCGGGCTGAGCTTGCGCGCATAGGCCACGCCATTGAGTGCCTCACGCACCGCGCGGTCGCCGACGGCGTGCATGTGCACGATCCAGCCGCGTTTTTCCGCCGTCACCACCAGTTCACCGAAGTGCGCCGGGTCGGTCAGCAGTTGACCGTCCTTGTGGCTGTTCTTGTACGGCACGATGACCGCTGCGGTCTGCCCCGGGAACTCGAGAATGCCGTCGACAAAGACCTTGATGCCGGGGAACGTCAGGTTAGGCACGCCCTCGAACTGCTTCATCACCGTGGCGATCACTTCCAGGTCGGCGGGTTTGCTCTTCGGGTTGGTGACCATCAACGCGGCGACGTGGGCGCTGAGTTCGCCGTTCTGCGCCAGCGCCTTGTACAGCGGCAGGACGCCGACGCTTTCGGCGGTGGCATGGAAATCGAACAGTGAGTCTTCACTGCCGCCGTTCGCCGCGGCGTCCATCCACGCCGTGATGCCGAACTGGTTGTTGACCCGCACCGCCTCTTTCGCGGCCTTGAGCATGGTCTCCTGGCTGGGCGCGGGAATTGCGCTGCGTACCACGTCCCAGCGTGATTCGGCAAAGTAGCCATTCGGCGTGAAGTCCGCTTCATGGCCGACGTAACCGCGCTCTTTCTCCGGCAGGCTCTTGACCAGTGCAGCGTCGATGTTCAGACGCTTGAGCATCGCGTTGTTGGCCCAACCGGTGTGGCCGTCGATGCCGCTGAAGACGACAGGCTGATCGGCCCAGCGCCCCTGATTGAACACCTTGCCCAGTTCACGGCTTTTTTCCCAATAGGCCGAACTGACCCCGGCGACGCTGATCACATCGCCAGCCCGGGCGCGCCCGGCCTTGTCCTCTTCAATCAACCACTGCTCAAGTTCGGGCAGCGGTTTGACTTCGTCCAGCAGGTTGGCCTTCATGCTGTCGAACGCCCCCACCACCGGGTGGCTGTGGGTGTCGATCATGCCTGGCATCAACACCTTGCCCGCGAGGTCGATGCGCTGGGTCCCGGCATCGGCCAGTGCGTTGATTTCGGCATTACTGCCGACTTTCAGAATCTTGCCGTCTTGCACCGCAACAGCCTGCACCAGCGTCTGGCCGGGTTCAGCGGTAAAGACCTTGCCGTTGAACAACACAAGATCAGCGGCGGCCATCGCCTGCACCGACGACAAGGCCAGCGCGGCGGCCAACAGGTTTGGAATCAATCGCATCGGAACGCTCTCTGGTTTTTATTGGGCGGATCGGGAAGTAACAGCCTGGACAACCACGTGCGGCGCAAGCCCCAGGAACGGCGCCTTGGCCCACACGACCTTGCCGCCGACCAGCGTCAGCAGCACGTCATTGCGCCCCAGTTCCTCCTCGGGCACCTGCATGAAGTTCTTGTCGAGCACGATCAGGTCAGCGAACTTGCCGACTTCGACCGAGCCCAGCACCGCCTCCAGCTTCAGCTGTTGCGCGGCATTGAGGGTGATGCTGCGCAGCACTTCGGCTCGCGACATGGCCGGATCGCTGTTGAGTCGCCCGGCATATTTGGGTCCATAGCTGTGCGGGTTGGTGGGGTCGCCGGAGCGGGTGACACCGACTTTCAGTGCCAGGAACTCATCGAGGGGATCGACCGGCCAGTCGCTGCCGAACGCCACTCGGCCCCCGGCATTGGCGATGCTGCCCGAGGGCTCCATGCGCTCGAAACGCTCGGCGCCGAGGTGATCGCTGGTGCCATCGACCGTGGACGGCGCCTGCTGCGCCCACTGGAACGACATGGTGGCCGTGACGTCCAGTGCCTTGAAACGTGGGTAGTCGGCAGGGTCGACCGACTCGGCGTGCGCGATGGCCGGGCGGAAGTCCTGACCGGGCAGTTCCTTGCGTACGTAGGCGACGCTGTCCAGTGCGTCCCGCACCGCGCGCTCGCCGGTGGCGTGCAGGTGCGGATCGAGACCGGCCTTGACCGCTTGCAGCACCAGCGGATTGAGCACTTGCGGCGGGAAGTACAGCTCGCCCAGGTTCTTGCCCGGCGTCCATTGCGGTGCCTTGTCGGTGCCGCTGTTGTGCAGGTACGGGGTCAACATGGCGCCGGTGTCCGCCGGGGCATTGATGATGCCGTCCATGAACAGTTTGACGTGGCGCATGCTCACGCCCGGCGCGACATGCACTTCGCCCTGGTCGTAGGTGTTGGCCAGGGCCTTGGCCTCGGCGATGGTTTTCACCGGGTCGGCGGCCGCGGCGGCCGGGTCCAGCTTGATCGCCAGCAAGGCCCGGGCGGTCAGTTCGCCGGACTTTTGCAGAGTGGTGAAGGCCTTGCCGCTTTCCGGCCCCGACAGGGCATCGAAGAAGCTGGTGATGCCCTGTTGGCGCATGGCGTCGAGGGCCGCACGGGTCTGGTTGAGTTTTTCTGCGTCGCTGGCGGGCGGCACCACGGCGGCCAACGACTCGGCGGCGCCGTCCTCGCAGATGCCGTTCGGGTTGCCGGCGCTGTCACGTCGGTACTTGCCGTCTTCCGGGTCGGGGGTGTTCTTGTTGATCCCGGCCAGTTCCAGGCCGCGAGAGTTGGTCAGCACGGTGTGAAAATCGGTGGAGCGCACCTGGATCGGACGCTGGGTCTTGAGCGCGTCCAGGGTCGACTTGTCGGCGTCGCCGTCAAGCCCGGTCATGCCCATGCGATCCCAGCTGCCGACTTCCAGCCAGACATCCGGGCCCTTGTCCTTCTCGGCATCGAGGCAGGCCTGGATGCTCGCCTGAAACTGCGCGCGGGTCATGGTCTGGTATTTCAGGTCACACAGCGTCATGGCGCGACCGCCATCCCCCGGGTGCATGTGCGCATCAACGAAGCCCGGCATCAGCATGCGCCCGGCCAGATCGATCAGTTGTGTCTGCTTGCCGATGTAGCCGTCGACCCCGGCATCGCTGCCGACGTAGACGATCTTGCCGCCCGAAATGGCGATGGCCTGCTGCACGGAGTTCTGGCCATCGACCGTGTAGACGTAGCCATTGCGCATGACCGTGTCGGCGGGTGTCGCCGCCAACGCCATGCCGGAAAATGTCGTGGTCGCCGCCATGGCGACAAAAAGCCTGGAAAGTCTCAAATGCCTCACCCCTGTTCTTATTGTTTTGAAGCGGCCCGAACGGCTGCACAAGCCCTTGTATAGACAGGGCCTACCCTATAGGGCGCAGCGTTCGAATGGACCTCTGCAAATGAGGAGGGGTCAGGCAAATAATTGAAACGGCTGGGATTAATCCCGGCGCACGGACTCCGTCAGCCCGCCCGGCGAACGCAGGACCGAGCCCAGTTCCACCTTGCTTTTCACACCGAGCTGCAAGTAGCAATTGCGCAGGTAGGTGCGCACGGTAGACGGGCTCAAGGCGAGCATTCTGGCGATTTCCTTGTAGGAGTGGCCAGCGGCGAACAGCATCGCCGCCGTGCGCTCCCGAGGTGCCAGGCCATCCCCGCCCGAGGGGGCTTCGAGGGACAGGATGACGTGTTCGGCGTTGGGGCTCAGGGTCAGGGCGCAGCGGCCCAGACGGATCACACAGGGGGCCTTGGACAATTGCGCGATCACCTCCGGTGGCAGCGTGGAACCGCTCCAGCCGGGCAGTTCGCGCTGGATGGCAACACACAACCTGGCCCCCACATAGAGCAGACTGCCGTCCATGCGCGCGATGCCAAAATCACTCCCGCCGTTTTCGCTGTCGAAGCGAATCATGTCCTGCACTTGAAACCGCCACAGCTGGAACAGGTGATCGCAGAACGCCAAAAACAGCTCGGCTTCGTTCTCCTCGAACGCCTGTTCATCCTCACCCCGGTAGAGGCAGACGAAAAACATCAGGCCGCTTTCGGGCAATTCGTAAGTGATGCTCATCAAGTGATAGAGATCGAAGCGCCGGGCGAAATCATTGACTGCCTCGCAAGGGTCGGTGAAACCCTTGTCGCGCACCACTTCACCGGGACGATTGAGCGTGGCGTAGGAGAACTGATCGTTGGCCGCCACCGGATGCCATTCGGCGGCAAAGGATTCAGGAAGATTGATGCTGCCATGCATCCAGCTTTGCATGGGCACATCAGGACCTGGCGCAGACATTTCGCCCCACCAGGCAGAGGCGAAGGGCACCAGTTGACCGAATGCCTGCAGGCCATCGGCGATGAATCGCGACGCCCCGCTCTCCCGCGCCAGCCGACCAAGGTGCAGTACGCAATGATTGAACGCCTTGAGCGTGACCATCGTTGCGTCACCGTCGACTTTATTTCCCGCCCCCATCATTGCGATCCCGTTCACTGCATGGCCTTTCGTTTCGACGATGCCATAGGCCCCTGACGGGCGTCCAGCACGCAATGACATCATCGGTTACAAAGTGCTGTGCAACCCGTACAGCTGTGGCCGGCGGTCCTGATGCAGGTCGTTGCGGGCACTGATGCGCTTGTTGCGCGCTTCGGCGAGGTTCAGCGTCGCCAGCAGGATCTGCTCGCCGCCCTGCTCCGCCGGACCGGCCAAGGGGTAACCGTCGGCATCGACGATGACCGACCCTTGCACCCAGCCGACCCCGCGTTCATGGCCATAGCGATCGCACGCGGCGATGAACATGCGGTTCACCGAGGCATTGGCCTGCACCCGCAACACTTCCGCCGGGCGCTCGGTTTGCGGCCGCGGACCGTCGGGCCAGTTGACCGGCGCGCACAACAGATCGGCGCCGGCCAGCGCCGGAAGACGCACCCACTCAGGGAATTCCAGGTCGTAGCAGATCAGCATGCCGAGCCGTCCATGCAGCGTTTCGACCACCGGCGGCGGCGCATCGCCGGCGGTGAAGATGTCCTTTTCGGCATCCCACAGATGCGCCTTGCGGTACACCGCGCGCAGGCCCTGGGCGTCGATCATCGCCGCGCTGTTGGCCAGCTCATCGTCGGGCAGGCGTTCGCAGAAGCCGCCGACGATCACCAGATCCAGCTCACGGGCCAGGGCCTGCCACAACTGCAAGGTCAGACCGTCAACGGTTTCCGCCAGGCTCAGCGCTTCGTCGCGGTCGGCAAACACATAGCCGCTCTGCACCAGTTCGGGCAACACCACGACCTGCGCCCCCTGAAAGGCCGCCTGGCGAATCGCGCGCTCGGTGAGCGTGCGGTTGTAGGCCAGGTCACCTATTTTCGGTGCCAGTTGGCAACAGGCGACCACGGTATTTTTTGCGTTGTTCAACGCCCTGCCTCCGCAGATGAATGGGTCATGGCGACGATGTCGCTCTCGCTCAGGGCGTCGATCACCCGGCGTTCAGCGGCCAGGTCAATCGAGCGGCTGAGCAGGTAATAGGTCAGCCCCGAGACCACCAGGCCCACCAGCCAGGCGATGTCCACGCCTTCCAGCACCCGCGCCAGCGGGCCGACAAACACCTCTTTGCCGGCGGCGGCATCGAAGATGTAGAAGAACGGCACCATCGCGGCGAAACCGATCAGGTACGAAACGATGCCGCGAAATTGCCAGGCGCCGTAGATGCCCTTCGGCGTGAAGAAATGCGGGATCGCATAGCGGCCCTTGCGCACGAAGAAGTAGTCCACCAGGTTGACGGCGGTCCATGGCACGAGGAAGTACAGCAACAGCACCAGGAAGGTGTTCAACAGCGCGATGCCATCCCCTTTGATCGACAGCACGCAGGTCAACAGAATCACGCTGATCACACTGATCGACAGCACGCGGGCGCGGGGTGTCGGGGTAATTTTCTTTATCGAGTCGACACCGGTCAGCAGCGTCAGCATGGCGCTGTAGGTGTTGAGCGCGATGATCGGCAGGAAGCCCGCCACCGAGACGATCACCAGCAGATTGCCCAACCCCGGCACCATGGAAGAACCGACCTGATTCAACGCCACCAGTGCATCCGCGGCTTTCAACTGCTGCGCCAGCCAGGCGCCGAGGCCGATCATCCAGCTGCCGGACAACGAGGCACCGATGAACACCGCCGCGATCAGTTTCACCCGGCTGGTGTTTTTCGGCAGGTAACGGGAATAGTCGGACACGTAGGGCGCATAGGAAATGTTGTAGCTGGCACCGATGGCGAACAGCGTGGCGAAGGCCACCCAGTTGAAGCCCAGATCGGTCGCCGGCGTGACGCCTTCCTGACCCGCACCGAACATCAGGGCGATGGTCACCAGGGCGTACAGCGGCAAGGTCGCCAGCAAGGCCCACTTGAACGCCTTGTGCATCAGGTCGTGGCCGTAGATCGACAACAGCGCACCGATCAGCACCACGGCCACGGCGACGATGGTCGGGTCTATGCCGAACACATGTTCCAGGCCGTTCATGATCAGCGAGATGTTCACCACGTTGAATCCGACGAACACGAACATCGTCGCCATCAACGCCAGGATCACCCCGCGATAGCCGAACTGGGCGCGGGACTGGATCATCTGCGGCAGGCCCATTTCCGGGCCCTGGGAGCCGTGGAACGCCATGAAAATGGTACCGAACATGATGCCCAGGGCACCGGCGAGCATGGTCCACAGTGCGGACAAGCCGAGGCTCGGGCCGACAAAGCCGATGGAGATGGTGAAGAAATGGAAGTTGCCCAGGAACCAGAACGGCCCCTGGCTGCTGAGTTTGGCGTGACGTTCGTTTTCCGGAATGTAATCGATGGAGTGGCCTTCGATGGCCAATCCGCCACTCGCCTCGGCGGCGCGCGCAGACACTGGGGAACCTGACATACGATTGTTCCTATGCTGGTGTTTGTTGTTTTTGTGGTTACAGCGCTCGCTACGACGTCCAGATCGGGTAAAACTCCAGAAAAAGCTGACGATGACGCTGGTTTCACGGCAATGTAGGGCGTGAATCCGGGCAATAAAATATCGCAGGCACACTGTTCACATAGATCAGCGTCTATGTAATCGAGAATCGGGAGCCCCCATGCTGGGAACTGTTACGGAGCTGGATCTGCGTCTGATCCGGGTATTTCTGACCGTCGTCGAGGCGGGCGGCATCTCGGCGGCGCAAACCGCCCTCAACACCACGCAACCGACGATCAGCGCGCAATTGGCGACGCTGGAAGCGCGGGTCGGCTTCCGTCTGTGCGAGCGCGGGCGTGGCGGGTTTTCCGTCACGCCCAAAGGCACGCAGTTCATCGAGGCGGCCCGACGCTTGCTGGCGGCGGCCGAAGGATTCCGGGTCGAGGTGCAGCACATCAACCGCAAAGTCTCGGGCAGCATCAACATCGGCCTGCTGGGGCAGATCGATCCGGTGGCGAACAAGAAAATCGGCCTGGCCATTGCCCGTTTGCGGGCTCGGCACGAGGGGCTGTACTTCCATTTCACCGAGCTATCGTCGTCCCTGCTGGAAGAGAAAATCATCAACGGCCATATCGACCTGGCCATTGGTTACTTCTGGCACCGCTTGCCCAGCATCGATTATTTCCCGCTGTTCCCGGAAACCCAGATTGCCTACTGCGCGCCCTCGCATCCGCTGTTCGACCAGGTCGGCGCACTGACCCGCGAAGATGTCAGCGGCTTCGACTGGGTCTGGCCGAGCCATCCGTTGCCGGAGATGCCGGCCCCCACCTCCATCGAACGCCTGACCGTGCTCACCGACAGCATGGACGGCGCGGCCTTGCTGATCCTGTCCGGCCAGCACCTGGGGTTTCTGCCGCAACACTACGCGACCCGACATGAACAGCTGGGGCAATTGCACCCGCTGAACCCGGATCTGCTGCGCTATGAGGTGAGCTTTCATGCGGCGGTGCGGCATTCGTCTCGTCAGAAGGACCTGGTGAGTGCGTTCCTCAACGAGCTGATCGAGATTTTCGGAGCGGTGTAGGGCCCTGTGGGAACGGGCTTGCTCGCGAAAGCGGTGTATCAGCCAACATCAATGCTGGCTGTAATGACGCCATCGTGAGCAAGCTCGCTCCCACAGGGGTGGTGGGTGTACGCAACATCTGCCAGCAACCGAAATCACTGTGGGAGCTTGCTCGCGATAGCGGTGGGTCAGCCAACATCAATGCTGGCTGTAATGACGCCATCGCGAGCAAGCTCGCTCCCACAGGGGTTGGTGGGTGTACGCAAAATCTGCCAGCAACCGGGATTACTGTGGGAGCGAGCTTGCTCGCGATAGCGGTGGGTCAGCCAACATCAATGCTGGCTGTAATGACGCCATCGCGAGCGAGCTCGCTCCCACAGGGGTGGTGGGTGTACGCAACATCTGCCAGCAACCGGGATTACTGTGGGAGCGAGCTTGCTCGCGATAGCGGTGGGTCAGCCAACACCGATGCTGGCTGTAATGACGCCATCGCGAGCAAGCTCGCTCCCACGGGGAAATGTGGTGGATTAGAGTTGAATATCTTTGGCCGGGATCACGTCGATCCGCGCCACGGAACCGGTCAGGCGCTTCAGGTCCTTGTTGTGTTCGGCGATGATGTCTTCGGCGGTCTGGTTGCCGTTGTCGACGGTGGAATGTGCGTCGCTCGCCAGCACCACGTCATAACCCAGTGTCAGGGCCTGGCGCACGGTGGTATTGATGCAGTAATCGGTTTGCAGGCCGCAGATGACCAGGCGCTCGAAGTCTTGCACCGGCAACAGTTTTTGCAGGTGGGTCTTGTAGAACGAATCCGGGGTGGTCTTGCGCACGCGATGATCCGTGGGCGAGGTTTGCAACCCTTCGGCCAGTTGCCAGCCGGGAACATCATGCGCCAGCGGGCTGCCCGCTTCTTCGTGCTGGATCAGCACCACGGGCATTTCGGCCTTGCGGGCCCGGGCCGAGAGATCGTTGATCGTATCGATGACTCGTCCAATCTCGAAGCACTCGTACTCTCCGGAACACAAAGCCTGCTGGACGTCGATGATTAACAACGCAGTGGTCATGATTTCCTTCCTTGAACGGTCGATGGTTCAGGGGACGAACATAAGCCCGTCCCCCTCCGGACACAACCCTCAGTAACCCAGCGACAACCCGGTGTTACGCCGTGGGTCGTTCGCCCCGTAGAAACGGTTCTTGCCCACCGGCTTGCCACCCAGGGACGGCGCCCCGACCAGGATCGCCGCCAGGTGGTTGGCGTCCTGTGGACCGGCAAACTTGTGCCCCCAGCTTTCGAGGATCTTCACCGTGTCCGGGCTGGTGGTGAAGGCTTCCAGGTTGGTTTCCTCCGGCAGCCACTGCTGGTGGAAACGCGGTGCATCCACCGCTTCCTGGATGTTCATACCGTAGTCGATCACGTTGAGCATGGTCAGCAAGGTCGCAGTGATGATGCGGCTGCCACCCGGAGTGCCGACCACCATCACCACTTTGCCGTCCTTGGTGACGATGGTCGGGCTCATGGACGACAGCGGCGCCTTGCCGGGTGCGATGGCGTTGGCCTCGCCCTGCACCAGGCCGTACATGTTCGGCACGCCGATTTTCGAGGTGAAGTCGTCCATTTCATCGTTGAGGATGACCCCGGTCTTGCTCGCCATCACGCCCGCGCCGAACCAGTCGTTGAGGGTGTAGGTCACCGACACCGCGTTGCCCCACTTGTCGACGATGGAGTAATGCGTGGTGTTGTTGCCTTCATGGGGCGCTACGCCGGGCTTGAGCTCACTCGATACCGCGGCTTTTTGTGGCTTGATCGCTTCGCGCAGCTTGGTCGCGTAGTTTTTATCCAGCAGGTGGGCAATCGGGTTCTTCACGAAATCCGGATCGCCCAGGTAGCTGTTGCGGTCCACATAGGCGTGGCGCATCGCTTCGATCTGATAGTGCATGCCCTGGGCCGAGTGGTAGCCCAGATCCTTCATTGGATAGCCTTCGAGGATGTTCATGATCTCGCAGATCACCACGCCGCCGGAGCTCGGTGGCGGTGCCGAGACCACGTGGTAGCCACGATAGTCGCACTCGATGGGCGCCAGTTCGCGGGTCTTGTATTTGTCGAGGTCGGCCTGGGTGATGATGCCCTTGTTGGCCTGGCTGGAAGTGACGATGGCGTCGGCCACCCAGCCCTTATAGAAACCGTCGGCGCCTTTCTCGGAGATTTCCCGCAGGGTTTTGCTCAGGTCCTTTTGCACCAGCTTCTGGCCGACCTGCATCGGCTCGCCATTGCTGAGGAAGATCGAGCCGGAATCCTTCATGTCCTTCTTGAACATGTCGGTGGCGTAGTCCAGCAGATCGACATCCCCCTGCTCCAGCACGAAACCGTCTTCGGCCAGCTTGATGGCCGGGGCGATGATTTCCTTGCGCGGCTTGGTGCCGTACTTGGACAGCGCCAGTTCCATGCCCGAAACGGTGCCCGGCACACCCACGGCCAGGTGGCCACGGGTACTCAGATCGGGAACGACGTTGCCGTCCTTGTCCAGGTACATGTTGGCGGTGGCGGCCAGCGGCGCTTTTTCACGGAAGTCGAGGAAGGTCTTGCGCCCGTCCGCCAACTGGATGGTCATGAAACCACCGCCACCGAGGTTGCCAGCCGCGGGATACACCACCGCCAGCGCGTAGCCGACCGCGACCGCTGCGTCGACGGCGTTGCCGCCGTTCTTGAGCACATCCACGCCGACATGGCTGGCCAGGTGCTGGGCGGTGACCACCATGCCGTTTTCCCCCGTCGCCGGGGCCACGGACGCGGCGTGAGCAGTCAGGCAGCTGAGAACCAATGAGGTCGCAATCAGCGATTTGGCAAAAGGTTCGTACTTCATGAGTCGGTCTCTTCTTGTCATTAACCAGGGGAACGCTTCAAAAGCAGTGAGCAAGTATGGTCGGGATTACGTATTGCGCCTCCTCGTCGACACAGTATCCTTAACGCTTGTTCAGCAATTTCCCGCGAGCCCTGGCATGACCTATACCTGCATCACCGTGGTTTCCCCGGTCGGCCAGTTGAAGCTGGTGGCGAACGGTTCGCGACTGGCAGCCATCCTCTGGGAAAACGACAAACCCGGGCGGGTGCGCCTCGGCCCGATGAGCGAGGCGCCGGACAACCCGATCCTGGTGCGTACCGCCGCGCAGCTGCGCGAATATTTTTCCGGCACCCGCGATCGCTTCGAACTGGAACTGGACTTTGCCGGCACGGAATTTCAGAAAAAGGTCTGGGCGGCGCTGCTGACCATCCCGTTCGGCGAGACCCGCAGCTACAGCCAGATCGCCGAACAGATCGGCAACCCGGCGGCGGTCAGGGCGGTGGGTGCGGCGAATGGCAAGAACCCGATTTCGATCGTGGCGCCGTGTCACCGGGTGATTGGTGCGTCGGGCAAGCTCACCGGGTTTGCCGGTGGGCTGGAGGCCAAGGCGTTGTTGCTCACCCTTGAAGGCGGGCAAACGCCCGGCACCGCGCGCCTGCCCGGCTTTTGACCTTGTAGGAGCTGCCGCAGGCTGCGATCTTTTGATCTTGCATTTAAAAGATCAAAAGATCGCAGCCTGCGGCAGCTCCTACGGGGAGATCAGGATTGATTGAAGAGGTTTTTCATCGCCGCATACTGCAACAGCATGATGGTCTTGGCGTCGCAGATCTCGCCACGGTAGAACGCTTCGAGGGCGTCGTCGAACGCCCACTCCAGCACTTCCAGCTCTTCGGTTTCCGCCTCCAGTCCGCCACCGTCGCTGACTTTCGACCTGGCGTCGTACTCGGCAATGAAGAAGTGCAGTTTTTCCGTCACCGAACCGGGGCTCATGTACGCCTCGAACACCTTCTGCACATGGTGCACGCGGTAACCCGTCTCCTCCTCCGCTTCATCGCGGATGCGGTCTTCAGGCGCCGCGCCTTCCAGCAGCCCCGCCGCCACCTCGATCAACAGCCCGTCATGACCGTTGACGAACACCGGCAAGCGAAATTGCCGGGTCAGTACCACGGTTTTCTTTTCGCGGTTGTACAAGAGAATCGCCGCGCCGTTGCCACGGTCGTAGACCTCCCGGACCTGGCGTTGCCACTCTCCGTTGTTGCGTTGGTAATCGAAGGTGATTTTCTTCAGCAGGTACCAGTCGTGGGACAACACCTGGGACTCGAGGATGTTGACCCGCTCGGCTGTGTTCGACATGACAACGCGTCCTGTTAATTTGTCAGAGAGTGCACATGTTAGGTGAAAACCCGCCTCTTCAAGCAAGCTGCGCCTTGTACTCCTTCTCGTATTGCCCGGCCAACGACTCTTTCTGTTTGTCGTCGAGCAGTTTGCCGGCCATCTGGAAGAACTTCTGCTCTTCTTCCTCGAGGTGGTGATGCATCGTCTCCGAGAGCTTCTTCGCGGTCACCAGCCAGGCCGGGCTGGACATTTCGGTGTCATCCAGCGCCTCCATCATTTCGTCCATTTCGTGATGCTCGGCGATGCCATGACGGCTGAGGTCGACCCCGTTGTCGAACTTCATCAGCGGAATGTAGAAATGCCGCTCTTCAGCCGTGGCGTGAGCCTGCAATTCTGACTTGAGTTGCTTGTACGCCTCGACCCGCTCAGGCGTATCGCCGCTGGTATGGATCAGCGCCTTGGCATAGGTCCGTTGGCGTTCGTGGCTTTCGCGCAAGGCTTCAAAAATGTTCACGGGGCGTTGTCCTCATCAGCGGCGCCTGGAGTGACGCGTCTTAAGGAATGACAGCTGTGCGTTGGCGACGGTTCAACTTTCCCGGGGATGGAACAATCACAGCAACCGGGATAGGCTGCGGCTTCACTGCCATAAGGATATAGCCATGAACCTGCGTATCGAACTGTCGCAAAACCCCACGGAAGAACAACGCCAGGCCATCCTCAAACCCTTGCGCGCCTACAATGGCTCGAAGGCCGAAGGCAACGTGCCTGAGCACATCGCCTTGCTGGTGCGCGACGACAACGACGAGATCCTCGGTGGCCTGCATGGCCGATTGTTTTACCAGTGGTTGTACATCGACTTGCTGGTGGTGCCGGAAGAGGCCCGGGGACAGGGCCTGGGCTCGAAACTGATGCAGATGGCCGAGGACCTGGCGCGGGAACGGCATTGCGTCGGGTTGTGGCTCGACACCTTCGAATTCCAGGCGCCGGAGTTCTACAAGAAGTGCGGCTACAGCGAGATCGGGCACATTGCCGATTACCCGCCGGGCCACAAGCACTTCTTCTTCCAGAAGCGCCTGAGCTAAAAGATCGCAGCCTGCGGCAGCTCCTACAGAGGACGCGAAACCTGTAGGAGCTGCCGCAGGCTGCGATCTTTTGATCCTGATTTGCCTACAGGCAAGTCGCCAACGCCGCCAAGCGGCGCTTGGCCACGAAATCATCCTTCTGCGCGTAGTAGCTCAACACCGTGCCCGAGGCATCGGTGGTCACGTCGACGAAGGACTCCGCCGAACGGGTATAAACGGTCGTGCCGCCCTTCTCGCCAGGCTCCAGATAGGCGGCGGCATCCACGCCGAACACGGCCTCGTCCTGCCAGGAAAACTGCACGCACTGGGCGACGTCCTTTCCCGGTTTATCCGAGTTCAGGGTCTTGTACGGGGCCTTGGTGCGGGCGTCGTTCATCGCCGAGCCGGCGCATCCGGCCAGCAACGTCACGGCCAGCGCCACCATCAGAATTCGCATTGCATTCACTCATCGGGAAAAAGCGGACTTTATCACCCCGGCAGCCCGTATCGTTCTGCTTTACTGCATTTATACCGCGACAGCGCACAACGATTCGCGCACCCTGTCGCGCCAATAACGCCCCATCGCACCCCTGACTGGAAATCTGATGACACCTAATGCCGAGTTCTACAAACCGAGCACTGAATATGCCGACAAGCTGATCAGCCAGATCGGGCAGACGCCGTCCTGGATCGCCAAGCGAATCGGCGTCACCGACAAGCGGATTCGCTACATCCTCGACGGCGAAAGAACCGTCAAAGGCGAAACCACGCCGATCCAGATGACCTACACCGAGCAGTTTGCCCTCGAATGCCTGGCGGCAGCGGCCAAGGCCAGCAAGCAGCAATCCTCGTAATCCGTTTTCAAGGAGCGACCATGGCGGCAACCGAGCAGCAACATGAACAGGCACTGAAGCGGTTTCTCGACGAACGCCCCGAATTGCGCTACGACCTCGACAACCTCAACCCGTTGCAGGCCCAGGCCAAGGGTGAAACCCCGGCGCAGTACCGCGACGAACGCTTGCACGAAGCCTTCGAAGCCGAGGCGGAACGGCAAGGATTGTTCGCCTGGGAGCTGACGCTGCAACTGACGGCTGCTACGGCCGAAGACTACGAAGCGCAGCGCCTGGAAGTGCACCGGGAAGTGGCGGAAATGGCCGGTATGGACTGGCTGGAGTATTGCGAGTTGAATGGGATAAAACCCTAAGCACCGTTCAAGGATGCCGTCGCCAATGCTGCCCAACACCGCCAGGACCCACGCCAGCCCCGGTCACTTGCACACGCAGAAATGGCGCGGGCGCATAGGCCTGAGCCTGGTGGCCATGCTCTCGGTACTCGCCGGCATGACCGACGCCATCGGCTTCATGGCCAGCGGCGACTTCGTCTCGTTCATGAGCGGCAACACCACCCGGATGGCTGTCGCCATCAGCACGGGCGACCTTGGCTTGACCCTGCGCCTGGTGATCCTCGTCGCGACCTTCATCATCGGCAACGCCCTGGGCATTATCGTCAGCCGCCTGGGTGGCCGTCGGGCCCTGCCACTGCTGTTGTGCATCGCCACCCTGCTGTGCGCCGCCGCGGCCTGGCCTTACGACGCGCAACTGCCGGCCCTGCTGGCGGCGATCATCGCAATGGGCATGCTCAACGCCGCGGTGGAAGAAGTGAACGGCCTGCCGGTAGGACTGACCTACGTCACCGGTGCCCTGTCGCGTTTCGGCCGCGGACTGGGCCGCTGGATGCTCGGCGAGCGCCGTAACGGCTGGCGCGTGCAACTGATTCCCTGGACCGGCATGTTCGCCGGCGCGGTACTCGGTGCCGTGCTGGAACATCACCTGGGACTCAAGGCGTTGTTTGCCAGTGGCCTGCTGGCTGCCGCGCTCGGGCTGTTGTCGCTGAAGATCCCGCGACGCTGGCAGTTGGGGTACATGCCGCGCTGACACCTCAACCCCCTGTAGGAGCTGCCGCAGGCTGCGATCTTTTGATCTTGTTTTTAAAAAATCAAAGTCAAAAGATCGCAGCCTGCGGCAGCTCCTACAGGGGGGTTTGCGGGGATATGGCAGGTTACTTTCGCCGCCCTGCCGATAAAGCATTATCATGGCCGCAGTTTCGCTGATCGAGTCTGTCATGAAGTTCGCCATCGCCGTGTTTTCCGCCGCCCATGCGCCCTCCTCGCGCCGCGCCCTGCTGTTCGCCCAAGCGGCGCTGGCCGGCGGGCATGAGATCGTCCGGCTGTTTTTCTATCAGGACGGTGTCTACAACGCGTCCGCCAGCGTGGTCACGCCCCAGGATGAACTGGACTTGCCCAAGCAATGGCGCGCCTTTGTCAGCGACCATCAACTCGATGGCGTGGTGTGCATCGCCGCCGCCCTGCGCCGTGGTGTCTTGAATGAAGAAGAAGCCCGGCGTTATCAGCGCGAGGCCGTTGCCGTCGGTGCGCCGTGGGAATTGTCCGGCCTCGGCCAATTGCATGACGCGGCGCAGGATGCCGACCGCCTGATCTGTTTCGGAGGCGCATGACATGGCCAGATCCATATTGATCATCAGCCGCCAGTCGCCATGGTCCGGCCCGGGCGCGCGGGAAGCGCTGGATATCGTGCTGGCCGGCGGCGCCTTCGATCTGCCGATTGGCTTGTTGTTTCTCGATGACGGCGTGTTCCAGCTGGCCGCCGGTCAAAACGCCAGGACCTTGCAACAGAAAGACCTGAGCGCCAACCTGCAAGCCCTGCCGCTGTTCGGTGTCGAGGAACTGTTTGCCTGTGGCGACAGCATCACCCGGCGCGGTCTCGACCCGAGCGGCCTGGTGCTGGAAGAAGCCCGGGTGTTGGCCGCCCACGAAATCACCGCCCTCATTGACCGTTACGACCAGGTGATCACCCTCTGATGTCGACTTTGCATGTGTTGTCTCACTCCCCGTTCGGTGACGAACGCCTGACCAGTTGCCTGCGCGTGATCGGCGCCAACGACGGCTTGCTGCTGTCCGGCGATGCCGCCTATGCCCTGCAGCCAGGCACCGCGCCTTTCACGGCACTCAGCACCGGCGGCCTGAAACTGTTCGTCCTGGCCGAAGATGCCCAGGCCCGAGCGTTGGTGGTTCCGGACTGGGCCCGGGCCATCGATTACCCGGCCTTCGTCGAACTGTCGATTCACTATGACAAGGTCAACAGCTGGCTATGAATGCATTGACGGTCGGCGCCCGCGCCATCGAGCTGGACAAGGACGGCTTCCTGGTCGAACTGAATGACTGGTCTGCCGATGTGGCCAGTGCCCTGGCGGCTGCCGAAGACATCGAGTTGACGCCCGAACACTGGGAAGTCCTCGACCTGCTGCGCAGTTTCTACGCCGAGTTCCAGCTGTCACCGGCCACCCGCCCGTTGATCAAGTACACCGCATTGAAACTCGGCCCGGAAAAAGGCAACAGCCTGCACCTGAACCGACTGTTCAAAGGCACCCCCGCCAAACTCGCCGCGAAGCTGGCGGGCCTGCCCAAACCGACGAATTGCTTATGACCGATTACCCAGCACTGACCCTCGAAACGCCCGCCGAGCACCCGTTCGCGCAATTCGTGCGGATCCTTGGCAAAGGCAAGCGCGGCGCCCGCGACCTGACCCGGGTCGAAGCCCGCAAAGCCATGGGCATGGTGCTCGATGAAAGGATCGAGGAAACCCAGCTCGGCGCATTCCTGATGCTGTTGCGGCACAAGGAAGAAAGCGCCGAGGAAATGGCCGGATTCACTGAAGCCTTGCGCGAACGCCTGAACCCTCCGGCGCTGGCGGTGGACCTGGACTGGCCGACCTACGCCGGCAAGAAGCGGCACTTGCCGTGGTACCTGTTGGCAGCCAAGTGCCTGGCGCAAAACGGCGTGCGGATTTTCATGCACGGCGGCGGCGCCCACACGGCCGGTCGCCTGTACAGCGAACAACTGCTGGGTGAATTGAACATCCCGCTGTGCCGCAACTGGCAACAGGTGGGTTCGGCACTGGATAACGGTGGCCTGGCCTTCATGCCATTGATGGACTGGGCACCGCAGCTGCAACGGATGATCGACCTGCGCAACACCCTCGGCCTGCGCTCGCCGATCCACTCGCTGGCACGGATTCTCAATCCGTTGGGCGCGCGTTGCGGCCTGCAGAGCATTTTCCACCCCGGCTATCAGGCCGTGCATCGCGATGCCAGCGGCTTGCTTGGCGATACCGCGATTGTGATCAAGGGCGATGGCGGCGAGATCGAGATCAACCCGGACGCCGACAGCCATCTGTACGGCACCACCGGCGGTGAGAGTTGGGACGAGGAATGGCCGCAGTTGTCGGCGCAGCGTCACGTCAAACCCGCCTCGCTCGATCCCGAGCACCTGAAAGCGGTATGGCGTGGCGACGTGGTCGACAGCTACCCGCAAATGGCCCTGATCTCGACCATGGCCCTGGCCCTGCGTGGACTCGGCCAGAGCCGCGAACAGGCCTTTGAAACCGCCGGGCAATACTGGGCCGCGCGCAACAAATCGATTTAACCGATCATTCGCGCCCGATCTTTGCGCTTTTTGTTCGAACCCATGGGAATAGACTCGACTCCAACGAATATTGGCTTCTGGAGTCTTGAACATGGGTTTGTTAGTCGATGGCCGCTGGCAGGACAAATGGTACGAAAGCAGCAAGGATGGCGCGTTCCAGCGTGAACAGGCGCAGCGTCGGCACTGGCTGACCGCAGACGGCAAGCCGGGACCGACGGGCATCGGCGGGTTTGCCGCAGAACCCGGTCGCTATCACCTGTACGTGTCCCTGGCCTGTCCGTGGGCCCACCGCACGCTGATCCTGCGCAAACTCAAAGGCCTCGAAAGCCTGATCGACGTTTCGGTGGTCAGTTGGCTGATGCTGGAAAACGGCTGGACCTTCGACAAAGCCCTCGGCTCCACCGGCGACAAGCTCGATCACTTCGACTTCATGCACCAGCGCTACACCGCCGATACCGCTGACTACACCGGCCGCGTCACCGTACCGGTGCTGTGGGACAAACAGCACAAACGCATCGTCAACAATGAATCATCGGAAATCATCCGCATGTTCAATGGTGCCTTCGACGATCTGACCGGTAACGACCTGGACTTCTACCCGGCGCCGCTGCGTGGTGAGATCGATGCGTTGAACGAGCGGATTTATCCGGCGGTGAACAATGGCGTGTACCGCGCCGGGTTTGCCACGTCGCAACAGGCTTACGAACAAGCCTTCGATGAGGTGTTTGCCGAACTGGACCGCCTGGAGCTGCTGCTGGGCGCCAACCGCTATCTGGCTGGCGAATACCTGACCGAAGCGGACATCCGCCTGTTCACTACGCTGATTCGCTTCGATGCGGTGTACTACGGGCACTTCAAGTGCAACCTGCGGCGGATTGCGGATTATCCGAACCTGTCGAACTGGCTGCGGGAGATCTATCAGTGGCCAGGGATTGCCGAGACGGTGGATTTTGAACACATCAAGAACCATTACTACGCCAGCCACCGCACCATCAACCCGACGGGTGTGGTGCCAAAAGGGCCGGCGCAGGACTTTACCGTGGCCCATGACCGGGAGCGGTTGAGTGGGAAAGGGGTTTGGAAAAAGAGCTAAAAGCAAAAGATCGCAGCCTTCGGCAGCTCTTGTAGGAGCTGCCGAAGGCTGCGATCTTTTCGCAACAGCCAACACAGAAATCAGACCTGCCCCTGAGCCCCTTCAAACCACGCCAGCTTCTCGCGCAGTTGCACCACTTCACCGACGATCACCAGCGTCGGCGCATGCACTTCATGCTCCGCCACCAATCGTGGCAAGTCGGCCAGGGTTCCGGTGAAGACGCGCTGATTGACCGTGGTGCCCTGCTGGATCAACGCCGCCGGGGTATCAGCACCGCGACCGTGCTTGATCAGCTGCTCGCAGATGATCGGCAAGCCCACCAGGCCCATGTAGAACACCAGCGTCTGTGCCGGCGCGACCAGATCGGCCCATGGCAAATCGGTTGAGCCGTCCTTCAGGTGCCCGGTGACAAAGCGTACCGATTGCGCGTAATCGCGGTGGGTCAGCGGAATCCCGGCATAGGCCGCGCAACCACTGGCCGCCGTGATCCCCGGCACGACCTGGAACGGGATGCCATGGGCCGCCAGCTCTTCGATCTCCTCACCGCCACGACCGAAGATGAACGGATCGCCGCCCTTCAGACGTACTACACGCTTGCCCTGTTTGGCCAGATCGACCAATTGCTGGTTGATCTGATCCTGCGGCACCGCGTGATCGGCACGGCGCTTGCCGACGTAGACCCGCTCGGCGTCGCGACGGCACAGTTCGAGAATCGCCGGCGCCACCAGACGGTCGTACAGCACCACGTCGGCTTGCTGCATCAGACGCAGTGCCTTGAACGTCAGCAGATCGGGATCACCTGGCCCTGCGCCCACCAGATAGACCTCACCGGTCGCCACGGGAGCTTCGCCATCGATTTTCGCCTGGAGCAAGCGCTCGGCTTCAGCGCCCTGCCCGGCCAGTTGCCGATCGGCAACCGGGCCCTGGAAAACATCTTCCCAGAATGCCCGACGCTGCTGCACATCCGGAAACAGGCCTTTGACCTGATGACGAAAACGCGCCGCCAGACCGGCCAGTTGACCGTAGGTGGAAGGAATCCAGGTTTCGATCTTGGCGCGGATCAAGCGTGCCAGCACCGGCGCATCGCCACCGCTGGACACGGCAATGATCAATGGCGAGCGGTCGACGATGGCCGGGAAGATCACGCTGCACAGGGCCGGCGCATCCACCACGTTGACCGGCACGCAACGCCGATGGGCATCGGCGGAGACTTGTGCATTCAGCGCTTCGTCGTCGGTGGCGGCAATGATCAGCCCGCAACCGTCCAGATCCGCTTCGGCGTAGCCACGCAACAGGCACTCGCCACCGCTGCCGGCAACCAGTTCGCGCAGTTGTGCTTCGATTTCAGGTGCAACCACCCGCAGCTGCGCACCGGCATCGGCCAGCAGGCGGGATTTGCGCAAGGCAATTTCCCCCCCACCGACGACCAACACACGACTGCCGCGAAGGTTGTGAAACAGCGGCAGATATTTCATTTAGCCGATGACCTCAAGGCCACCCATGTACGGCTTGAGAACCTCGGGCACACGGATCGAACCGTCGGCCTGCTGATAGTTCTCCAGCACCGCCACCAGGGTGCGACCCACTGCCAGGCCGGAGCCGTTCAGGGTGTGTACCAGTTCCGGCTTGCCGGTTTCCGGGTTGCGGAAGCGCGCCTGCATGCGGCGGGCCTGGAAGTCGCCACAGTTGGAGCACGACGAGATTTCGCGGTACTTGTCCTGGCTCGGGATCCACACTTCCAGGTCGTAGGTCTTGACCGCGCTGAAGCCCATGTCGCCGGTGCACAGCGCCAGGGTGCGGTAAGGCAGTTCCAGCAGTTGCAGGACTTTCTCGGCGTTGGCAGTCAGGCCTTCCAGCGCTTCCATCGATTTCGACGGCTCGACGATCTGCACCATTTCAACCTTGTCGAACTGGTGTTGACGGATCATGCCGCGGGTGTCGCGGCCCGAAGCGCCGGCTTCACTGCGGAAGCACGGGGTGTGGGCGACGAACTTGATCGGCAGCAGTTTCGAGTCGACGATTTCGCCGGCGACGATGTTGGTCAGCGACACTTCGGCGGTCGGGATCAGGTACAGGTCGGCCTCGCCTTCGCGGGCGATCTTGAACAGGTCTTCCTCGAACTTCGGCAGCTGGCCGGTGCCTTGCAGCGCCGGAGCCTGGACAAGGTAAGGCGTGTAGGCCTCTTCATAGCCGTGCTCGGTGACGTGCAGGTTGATCATGAACTGCGCCAGGGCGCGGTGCAGACGGGCGATCGGGCCACGCAGCAGGGCGAAACGGGCGCCGGACAGCTTGGCGGCGGTTTCGAAGTCCAGCCAGCCGAACTTCTCGCCCAGGGCCACGTGGTCCTGAACCGGGAAATCGAAGGCAGTCGGGGTGCCCCAACGGCGCACTTCGACGTTGCCTTCTTCGTCTTCGCCAACCGGCACGGATTCGTGCGGCAGGTTGGGAATACCCAGCAGGATCGAGTCCAGCTCGGTCTGGATCGCGTCCAGTTCGACTTTACCGGCGCTCAATTCGCCCGCCATGCGCTCGACGTCCGCCATCAGCGGCGCGATGTCTTCGCCGCGCTGCTTGGCCTGACCGATGGATTTGGAACGCGCGTTACGCTCAGCCTGCAGTGCTTCGGTGCGGGTCTGGACGGTCTTGCGCTGTTCTTCCAGCGCTTCGATGCGCGCAACATCCAGCACAAAGCCACGGGATGCCAGGCGGTCCGCTACGTCCTGAAGGTTGCTACGTAACAGTTTGGAATCGAGCATGTCGGTTTCTCGTTTATCAAAGTTTGGTCAAGGACAGGCCGGCCCAGGTGGCAAGCAGCCCGCCGAATACGCTGAGCGCCGCATAGCCCAGGGCCAGCGGCACTTGCCCGCTTTCCAGCAGGCGCACCGTATCCAGTGAAAAGGATGAAAAAGTCGTCAGCCCCCCGAGGAAGCCGACCATCAACCCGGCGCGCACCTCGATGGGCACCTCCGGGCGTATCAAAAACAGACCGTATAGAACGCCGATCAGCAAACAGCCCACGATATTAACGGCCAGCGTCGCGGTATAGAAGTGCCGCGGCCAATTCGCGTTGATCCAGTTACCCGTGGCAAAGCGCAACAGCGTGCCGGCCATCCCGCCAGCGGAAACCGCAACGATCAAGGGAAGCACTATTTTCTCCGCTGCCGGGGGCTTAAACGGTCGAGTTTTGCCAGGTGGTTGAGTTTTTCGCCGATCTTCAACTCCAGGCCACGGGGCACGGGCTGATAGAACGGAATCGGGTCGAGTTCTTCGGGGAAATAGTCTTCCCCGGCGGCATAGGCATCAGGTTCGTCGTGGGCATAGCGGTATTCGTCGCCATAGCCCAACTGCTTCATCAGTTTGGTCGGCGCATTGCGCAGGTGCAGCGGCACCTCCAGCGAGCCGTGTTCGGCGGCGGCGCGCAGCGCGGTCTTGAAGCCCATGTACACCGCGTTGCTTTTCGGCGCGCAGGCCAGATAGGTGATGGCCTGGGCCACCGCCAGCTCGCCTTCCGGGCTGCCGAGACGCTCCTGCACTTCCCAGGCCGCCAGGCACAGGCTCAGGGCACGCGGGTCGGCGTTGCCGATGTCTTCGCTGGCCATGCGCACCACGCGCCGGGCCAGGTACAGCGGGTCGCAACCGCCGTCGATCATGCGCGCGAACCAGTACAGCGCGCCGTCGGGGTTGGAGCCGCGCACCGATTTGTGCAGCGCGGATATCTGGTCGTAGAACGCTTCGCCACCCTTGTCGAAGCGACGACGGGTGTCGCCGAGCAGGCTTTGCAGGAGCTCGGTGCCGATTTCGCTGTTGTCTTCGGCCAGGTCCGAGGCGTTTTCCAGCAGGTTGAGCAGGCGTCGACCATCGCCGTCCGCGGCCGACAGCAGCATCTGGAAGCCTTCATCGCTGAGGGTCAGGTTGCGCTTGCCCAGGCCCCGCTCTTCGGTCAGCGCGCGCTGCACCAGTTTGCGCAGGGCCGCTTCGTCGAGGCTTTTCAGCACGTAGACGCGGGCGCGGGAGAGCAAGGCGTTGTTGAGTTCGAACGAAGGGTTTTCCGTGGTCGCGCCGATGAAAATCAGCGTGCCGTCCTCGACATAAGGCAGAAACGCGTCCTGCTGGGACTTGTTGAAACGATGCACTTCGTCGACGAACAGAATGGTGCGGCGGCCGTACTGTGCGGCCTGCTGCTTGGCGATTTCCACCGCCTGACGGATCTCCTTGACCCCGGCCAGCACCGCCGAGACCGTTTCGAAGTGTGCATCCGAGACTTCCGCGAGCAATCGCGCCAGGGTGGTTTTGCCCACGCCCGGCGGCCCCCAGAAAATCATCGAATGCAGGGCACCCTGCTCCAGCGCTTCGCGCAAGGGCTTGCCGCGAGCGAGCACGTGTTCCTGACCGACGTACTCGTCCAGATTGGCCGCGCGCAGGCGGGCGGCCAAGGGCTGGGCGATGGGGGTGCTGCGAAACAGATCCATGACTAGCTATGAAACCTCACTGGTTCTCTATCCCTTGTAGGAGCGAGCCTGCTCGCGATGGACGTTAACGATAACGCTGGCAGCCTGACACCCAGCGGTGTCCTTGAGCCCATCGCGAGCAGGCTCGCTCCTACAGGGGTTCTGCGTTTTATTCCTGGATTACATCGGCACCCTTGGGGATGTCGAACTTGAATTTGGACGCCGGGATCGGCTCGTTGGCCTTCACCCCGGTGAACAGGATATTGGTGCGCTGGCCGACACTGTCGATCAGTTGCATGTCGTTGACCAGACCATTGCGGAACGACAGGCGCAGGCTGTCGAACAGGGTGTCCTTGGTTTTCGGCTTCAGGGTGAAGTCGATCACGCCGCCGGCTTCCTTGGCGCTGATGTCGAAGCTCTGGCTGATCTTGGACACGTCACCGGACAGCAGCAAGGCTGGCGTCTGGGTCAGGCGCTGGTCGAGGTTCTTGATGGTGGCCTGTTCCAGGTCCGGGTCCCACAGGGTGACTTTCTTGCCATCGGAGATCATGGTCTGCTCGGCCGGCGCATCGGTGTGCCAGTAGAACAGGCCCGGACGCTGCAGGGACATCTCGCCGGCGGTTTCCTGCAACTGGGTGCCGGTGCCATCAAGGGTCAGTTGCGAGAAACGCGCCGTCAGGGTCTGGGATTTTTCCAGCAGTTGGGTCAGGCGTGCCACGTCCTTGTCATCGGCGTTAGCCTGGAGCGTGGTCAAAGCCAGAACCGGCAGCAACAGCATGCGGATCAGACGCATGGGAGTCCTCATAACATTCGTGGGAGTGCGAGCGGCGCCAAAGGGCGCCACCCTTTCATATTCGGGTCAGTCGCGCACCGGGCCAGGGGCCAGGACTTCACGCGAACCGTTGGTGTTCATGGACGTCACGACCCCGGCCATTTCCATGGCTTCGATCATGCGCGCGGCGCGGTTGTAGCCGATCTTCAGCTTGCGCTGAACCGCGGAAATGGAGGCGCGACGGCTTTCCAGCACGAACTGGACCGCTTCGTCGTACAGCGCGTCGGCCTCGGGATCGTCACCGTCGCCGCCCCCGCTGCTGCCTTCGAAGCCACTGCCCGCCTCTTCGACGCCATTGAGGATGTCGTCGTTGTATTCCGGCGCGCCCCGCAGTTTCCAGGCCTCCACCACGCGGTGAACCTCATCGTCGGACACGAAGGCACCGTGAACACGAATCGGCAGACTGGTGCCCGGCGGCATGTACAGCATGTCACCGTGGCCCAGCAGTTGTTCGGCACCGCCCTGGTCGATGATGGTCCGCGAGTCGATCTTGCTCGACACCTGGAACGCCATGCGTGTCGGGATGTTGGCCTTGATCAGACCGGTGATCACATCCACCGACGGACGCTGGGTCGCGAGGATCAAGTGAATGCCGGCCGCACGCGCTTTCTGGGCGATACGCGCGATCAGCTCTTCAACTTTCTTGCCGACGATCATCATCATGTCGGCGAATTCGTCGACCACCACCACGATGGTCGGCAGCTTTTGCAGGAGCGGCGCTTCGTCGTGGATGCTTTCGCGCTTGTACAGCGGATCGCTCAACGGCTCGCCGGCGTCCTGGGCTTCCTTGACCTTGGCGTTGAAGCCCGACAGGTTTCGCACGCCCATCTTGGCCATCAGCTTGTAGCGGCGCTCCATCTCGGCAACGCTCCAGCGCAGGGCGTTGGCGGCGTCCTTCATGTCGGTGACCACCGGGCACAGCAGGTGCGGAATGCCCTCGTAGATCGACAGTTCCAGCATTTTCGGGTCGATCATGATCAGCTTGGCGTCTTCCGGGCCGGACTTGAACAGGATCGACAGGATCATCGCGTTCACGCCCACCGACTTACCGGAACCGGTGGTACCGGCCACCAGCAGGTGTGGCATCTTCGCCAGGTCGGTGATGACCGGCTTGCCGCCGATGTCGTGGCCCAGGGCCAGGGTGACCGGGGATTTGAAGTTGTCGTACTCGGGGGTCGACAGCACCTCGGAGAAACGCACGATCTGCCGGTCTTCGTTGGGAATCTCGATACCGACCGTGGTCTTGCCCGGAATCACTTCCACCACGCGCACGCTGGTCACGGCCAGGGAACGGGCCAGGTCTTTGGCCAGGTTGGCGATGCGGCTGACCTTGACGCCGGCGGCGGGCTGGATTTCGTAACGGGTAATCACCGGCCCCGGGTGGATCGAGTCCACGGTCACTTCGACACCGAACTCCTTGAGCTTGATTTCCAGCAGGTGGCCGACCGCCGCCAGGGATTCGGGCGAGTAGTTGAGCTGTTTCTTTTCCGCGGGATCGAGAATCGAGATCGGCGGCAAGGTGCCTTCCACGGCGCTGTCGACGAACAGTGGCGCCTGTTTCTCTTTTTCCACGCGTTTGCTCGGCGCGGCCGGTTTTGGCGGCGCGGGTGCAATCACCGGCGGCACCTGCTTCTCACGCTCGGACATGTGCTTGCTCAGGGCCTGCTCACGCTCGATCAAACGCTCCTTGACCTTGGCCTGCTCGCGTTTGTCGGTGACGGTCGGTGCAACCACTTCATCCATACGGTCATCGACTTCACGCAACTGGGCGACCAGCTGTTTGCGTTCGGTACGGGCCGCCCACCAGCGATTGGCCGCGCCCTGGAAGAGTTCGAACAGGTCGAGGGTGATCTTGCCGGTGATGTCCATCACCTTGAACCACGACAGGTCGGTAAACACCGTCAGGCCGAACAGGAACAATGCGATGAACAGCAGCGTACTGCCCTGGATATTCAGGGCGTTCCTCGCCAGTTCGCCGAGGCTTTCCCCCAGCGCACCGCCCGCACCGGCCGGCAGACCGGTCGCGGCATGGAAATGGATATGGGCCAGCGCGGCACCCGACAGCACCAGGAACACCAGGCCGATCAGGCGCCAGGAGAACAGCCAGCCGCTCCACTGCCACGGCTCGTGACGCTGGCGGAAGATCTGGTACGCCTTGACCGCCAGCAGCAACGGGAAGATGTAGGCGAAGTAACCCAGCACCATGAACAGGATATCGGCGCTGTAGGAGCCCGCGGGCCCGCCGAAGTTCTGCACGTCGTCGATCTTGCTGTTATGGCTCCAGCCCGGATCATCCTTGCCATAGGTCAGCAAGGCCATCATCAGGAACAGGCACAGTGCACCGATGGCGATCAGCGCACCTTCCTTGAGTCGGTAGTGCAAGTGCTGGCGCCAGAGCGGAACGACGGCTGGTTTAGGTGCTGCGGTGGATTTCTTCAAAACGCTTCTTTTCCTGCGCCAATGGCGCGTCCATCTGTTGAAAGTCTAAAAAACTGCCCAATCCAGGCAGGTAAAAAAGTTAACACACGTAACCGGGACTACTTTTAACACTGCGCCCCGGCTTTTATAAACACGGTGCGCACTGAATATATGTAACACGCAGGGCATTGTACGGGTTTGTACGCACGACGCCATGCTTGAGACCCTTGGGTGTAGCATAGTCAACAGCACATGACATGCTATTCAATTTGAGCATGCATTGTCTTTTGTGACAAAGGCTTATGAGGTGTTTTTATGAGCGAAGCGAAGCATTCCCGCCTGATTGTCCTGGGCTCCGGTCCTGCCGGTTACAGCGCAGCCGTTTATGCCGCCCGCGCCAACCTCAAGCCCGTTGTCATTACCGGCATACAGGCAGGTGGCCAGCTCACCACCACCGTCGAAGTCGATAACTGGCCAGGCGACGTCGAAGGCCTGACCGGCCCCGTGCTGATGGAGCGCATGCAAAAACACGCCGAGCGCTTTGCCACCGAGATCGTTTACGACCACATCCATACCGCCAAGTTGCAACAACGGCCATTCGAACTGATCGGTGATGGCGGCACCTACACCTGCGACGCCCTGATTATTGCCACCGGCGCCTCCGCGCAATACCTGGGCCTGCCGTCGGAGGAAGCATTTGCCGGCAAAGGGGTGTCGGCGTGCGCGACCTGTGACGGGTTCTTCTATCGCAACCAGGTGGTCGCGGTGGTCGGCGGCGGCAACACGGCGGTCGAGGAAGCCTTGTACCTGTCGAACATCGCCAGGGAAGTGCACCTGATCCATCGACGCGACAAACTGCGCTCGGAGAAAATCCTCCAGGACAAACTCTTCGAAAAAGCCGCCAACGGCAATATCCGCCTGCATTGGAACCAGAATCTGGACGAAGTGCTCGGCGATGCCAGTGGCGTGACCGGTGCCCGCCTGCGGGACAGCCAAACGGGTGAAACCAAAGAGCTGGCGCTGGCCGGGGTGTTTATCGCCATCGGCCACAAACCCAACACCGACCTGTTCATCGGGCAACTGGAAATGCGCGACGGGTATCTGCTGGTCAAGGGCGGCAGCGAAGGCGATGCTACCGCCACGGCGATTGCAGGCGTGTTTGCCGCCGGCGACGTGGCCGACCATGTTTATCGCCAGGCCGTTACGTCTGCCGGGGCCGGTTGCATGGCGGCGCTGGACGCCGAAAAATACCTCGACGACATTCCTGCCGTTTGAAGGCAAACTTTATGGCGGGCCAACGCCCACCACTGCCCTCCCCTTCTGCAAGCCCGGATGCCATGCTGACTTGGTTACAACGCAACACCTTGCATTTCCCACCGCTGGAAAAGGCCATGCGCGACCCCAACGGGCTGCTGGCTGCCGGTGGCGACCTGTCCGCCGATCGGCTGATCTCGGCTTACCGCCACGGCTGC
This sequence comes from Pseudomonas sp. GW821-FHT07G06, assembly GCF_058986625.1. Taxonomy (NCBI): domain Bacteria; kingdom Pseudomonadati; phylum Pseudomonadota; class Gammaproteobacteria; order Pseudomonadales; family Pseudomonadaceae; genus Pseudomonas; species Pseudomonas sp. GW821-FHT07G06. The sequence goes on along the minus strand of NZ_JBYSVW010000012.1, from coordinate 135,848 downwards.
TTCCCATGGTTTTCCGAAGGCCAGCCGATTCTCTGGTGGTCGCCGGACCCGCGCACGGTTCTGTTTCCCGACGAATTGCACGTCTCGCGCAGCCTGAACAAACTGCTGCGCCAGCAACGCTACCAAGTGACCTTCGACCAGGACTTCGCCGCCGTCATTCGCGCCTGTGCGGCGCCCCGGGATTATGCCGACGGCACCTGGATCACCGAAGCGATGCAAGAGGCCTACATCGAGCTGCACAGGCGGGGTCACGCGCACTCGGTGGAAGTGTGGGACGGGGACGAACTGGTCGGCGGCCTGTATGGCCTGGCGATGGGCCGGTTGTTTTTTGGCGAGTCCATGTTCAGCCGCGCTGACAACGCCTCTAAATTCGGCTTTGCCACCCTGGTCCGGCATCTGAAAGACTCGGGTTTTGTACTGATCGATTGCCAGATGCCCACCGATCACCTGCATAGTTTGGGAGCCCGGGCGATTCCGCGTCGCGAATTTGCCGCTTATCTGGCCCGGCATCTGGACCAACCCAACCATGCCACCTGGGTTTGCTGAGCGACTTTTGCGCGCGTGGCTTACACTTATTCAAAAGCATTATCCCGAGGGTTGATCATGACCGAGTTGGCGCGTTTGAAGTTCTATGCCACTCAGCCGCACTCTTGCAGTTATCTGCCCGATGAGCAGGCCACAACCCTGTTCCTCGACCCTAGCCAGCCCATGGATGTGCATGTCTATGCAGACCTGTCGGAGATGGGGTTTCGTCGCAGTGGCGATCATCTCTACCGGCCGCATTGCCAGAATTGCAATGCCTGCGTTCCGGCGCGCATTCCCGTGGGGCAGTTCACGCCCAACCGGCAACAGAAACGCATCTTCAAGCGCAACGCGGACTTGCAGGTGCGCCCGGCCAAGCCCCGCTTCAACGAAGAGTACTTCGAGCTTTACCAGCGCTACATCGAACAGCGTCACGCCGATGGCGACATGTACCCGCCCAGTCGCGACCAGTTTTCGACCTTCCTGGTGCGAGACCTGCCGTTTTCACGGTTTTATGAGTTCCGCCTGAACGGCCAGCTGCTGGCCGTCGCCGTCACCGATTTACTGCCGAACGGTCTTTCGGCTGTCTACACCTTCTACGAGCCAGCCGAAGAGCGTCGCAGCCTTGGGCGCTATGCAATCCTGTGGCAAATCGCCGAGGCCAGGCGACTGGGGCTAGAGGCGGTCTACCTCGGCTACTGGATCAAAAACTGCAAAAAAATGAATTACAAGACTCAATATCGCCCTATTGAGTTGCTGATTAATCAGCGCTGGGTGGTTCTAAACTAGAGCCGGCCCTAAACCCCTTGGCTTAAACCCCACTTTTCGGGCACAATGCACGCCGCTTTTGCCTGGCGCAGTTGCACCGGGCCATTCATTGGACACCGAGGGCTTTACTGCATGTCGAAAGAAGACAGCTTCGAAATGGAAGGCACTGTCGTCGACACCCTGCCCAACACCATGTTTCGTGTGGAGTTGGAAAATGGGCACGTCGTAACCGCGCACATCTCCGGCAAGATGCGCAAGAACTACATCCGTATTCTTACCGGCGACAAAGTGCGCGTAGAGCTGACTCCCTACGACTTGAGCAAAGGGCGCATCACCTACCGCGCCCGCTAAGGTAGGAGCGAGCTTGCTCGCGAAAAACCTGAGAGCACCGCGTCAAGTCAGAGTCCCCGCATCATCGTTGACGACCATCGCGAGCAAGCTCGCTCCTACAGTGATAGGGCCCGCTCGCCGATCAAGTCAATACAAAACGCCCGGCTTATGCCGGGCGTTTTTGTTTGTGCGGGATTTGACCCACTCTCGAATTCCTGACGCCGATCCTCTGTAGGAGCTGCCGAAGGCTGCGATCTTTTGATCTTAAAAAACAAAATCAAAAGATCGCAGCCTTCGGCAGCTCCTACAGGGGGATTCGTGTTCAGATAACAAAAAGGCGCCTTTCGGCGCCTTTTTGTTTTATTGCGATTTAACGTCAGGCCATCTCGGCCGTGGTCTCGAACTCGAAGGTCAGCTCGCCATCCTTGATGTCAATGTGCACCACACCGCCATGTTCGGCCAGTTCGCCAAAGAGAATCTCCTCCGCCAGTGGACGCTTGATCTTGTCCTGGATCAGGCGAGCCATTGGGCGAGCACCCATCGCCGCATCGTAGCCACCCTCGGCCAGCCAGCTGCGGGCCGCATCGGTGACTTCCAGCAACACCCGCTTGTCTTCCAGCTGCGCCTGAAGCTCGGTAAGGAACTTGTCCACCACGCTCTTGATGACCTCATGGCTGAGGCGACCAAACTGGATGATGGTGTCCAGACGGTTGCGGAATTCCGGCGTGAAGCTCTTCTTGATCACTTCCATCGCATCGGACGAGTGGTCCTGGAAGGTAAAACCGATCGAAGCACGAGCCGCTGTCTCGGCACCGGCGTTGGTCGTCATGATGACGATCACGTTACGGAAATCCGCCTTGCGCCCGTTGTTATCGGTCAAGGTACCGTGGTCCATGACCTGCAGCAGCAGGTTGAAGACTTCCGGATGCGCTTTCTCGATTTCATCGAGCAACAGCACGCAGTGTGGTTGCTTGGTGATGGCTTCGGTCAGCAGACCGCCCTGGTCGAACCCGACATAGCCCGGAGGCGCACCGATCAGACGCGATACGGTGTGGCGCTCCATGTACTCGGACATGTCGAAGCGAATCAGCTCGACACCCAGTGCCTTGGCCAACTGACGCGCCGCTTCGGTTTTACCGACACCGGTAGGCCCTGCGAACAGGAACGAACCGACAGGCTTGTCAGGGGACTTGAGGCCGGCACGGGACAACTTGATCGCGGTTGCCAGCGAGTCGATCGCGGCATCCTGACCAAATACGGTCAACTTCAGGTCACGCTCGAGGTTACGCAGCAGTTCCTTGTCGGAGCTGGTGACGTGCTTTGGTGGAATCCGCGCGATTTTCGCGACGATGTCTTCGACCTGAGGCACTTCAATGCGTTTAACACGCATCTCGACCGGTTGCAGGCGCTGGTAGGCACCCGCTTCGTCGATCACATCGATCGCCTTGTCCGGCATGTGACGATCATTGATGTAACGCGAAGCCAGTTCGGCAGCCGCGCGCAGGGCTTCATCGCTGTATTCGATATTGTGATGGCTTTCGAAACGCCCCTTCAGGCCGCGCAGAATGCCAATGGTGTCTTCCACCGAAGGCTCCGACACATCGACCTTCTGGAAACGCCGGGCCAAGGCACGGTCCTTCTCGAAGATGCCGCGGAATTCCTGGAAGGTGGTCGATCCGATGCAACGGATATCACCCGAGGACAGCAGCGGCTTGAGCAGGTTCGAGGCATCCATGACGCCACCGGACGCAGCACCCGCACCAATGATGGTGTGGATTTCGTCGATGAACAGGATCGCCTGCGGCCGTTTTTTCAGCTCATTGAGCAACGCCTTGAAGCGCTTCTCGAAATCACCACGGTACTTGGTACCGGCCAACAAGGCACCCAGGTCGAGGGAGTAAACCACGCTGTTCGCCAGCAGGTCCGGCACCTGGTTGTCGACAATGCGCTTGGCCAGGCCTTCAGCGATCGCGGTTTTACCCACGCCCGCCTCGCCCACCAGCAGCGGGTTGTTCTTGCGCCGGCGCGCCAGGATCTGTGCGACACGCTCGACTTCCAGCTCACGCCCCACCAACGGATCGATACGACCCTGGCGCGCGAGTTCGTTGAGGTTGCTGGCATAAGCATCCAGGGGATTGCCCGAGGAAGAAGACTCACCGCCCTCGTCGTCCTGCATATCTTGCTCACCTTCAGAGTGATCGCCATGCCCCGGCACCTTGGAAATGCCGTGGGCGATGTAGTTGACGACATCTATGCGGGCAACGCTCTGCTGTTTCAGCAGGAACACCGCCTGACTCTCTTGCTCACTGAAGATCGCGACCAGCACGTTGGCGCCAGTCACTTCGCGTTTGCCCGAGCTCTGTACGTGAAACACAGCACGTTGCAGTACACGCTGGAAGCCCAGGGTTGGCTGGGTTTCGCGATCCTCGTCATGCACGGGGATCAATGGCGTGGTGGAGTCGATGAACTCCTGCAGGTCATGCTTGAGTTTGTCGAGGTTTGCGCCGCACGCACGCAGAACGGTGGCGGCAGCCTCATTGTCCAATAGGGCCAGCAGGAGGTGTTCGACGGTCATGAACTCATGACGCTTCGAACGGGCCTCCTTGAAGGCAAGATTGAGGGTGACTTCGAGCTCGCGGTTTAACATAGCTTCACCTCATACCCAAGTGGTCGGCGATTAACCGTCCTTCTCGATTTCACAGAGTAGCGGATGCTGGCTTTCCCTGGCGTACTGGTTGACCTGCATGGCCTTGGTCTCCGCGATGTCGCGGGTAAACACTCCACATACTGCCCGTCCTTCTGTATGGACGGCCAGCATGACCTTGGTCGCCAGCTCGCGATTCAGGTTAAAAAACACCTCGAGCACTTCGACGACGAAATCCATCGGTGTGTAGTCATCGTTGAACAAAACCACCTTGTACATCGGCGGCGCCTGTAGAGCAGGCTTTGCCTCCTGAACAGCAATGCCTGCGGAATCGTCGTCGTGTAAATCAGGGCGATCCTGATTGAATGTTAGTCGAATCTGGCTGATTGCATGCATGGAAAGAAAGGTTCGTCAGTTGTTCAAATACAGTGGTGGGGGCGGCTATCAGCGATTTCAACTCCGACTGCCGGTCAGCTTGACTATCGGCAAAAGGGTGTTACAACCAATAGAGCCCACAGTGGGTAAAAAAGGTCCGCGGAGTCAAACTTATTTACAGGTTCGACTGCGGATGTACTGGATGATACTCCAGTGATGGAGTCTGTTGCAGAGGGAGTTGGGTATGGCAGTCGGCAAGGTGAAGTGGTTCAACAATGCCAAGGGTTATGGATTCATCAACGAGGAAGGCAAGACAGAAGATCTGTTTGCCCACTACTCGGCCATTAAAATGGAAGGTTATAAAACCCTGAAAGCCGGGCAAGCCGTCGTATTCGACATCATCCAGGGCCCCAAAGGCCTTCACGCGGTCAACATCGGCAACCCGGTGGACGCCTCGAAAACCGCGACACCGTTACCTGAGCAGACCGTTTCGGTTTAACACCGCCGCATCAGCCAGCCATAAAAAAACCGCCTGACTCAACTTCTTGAATCAGGCGGTTTTTTGTGTGCCTGCGTTTTTACATGTGCGAGATCAGTGCATCACCGAAACCGGAAGACGACACCAGTTTCGCGCCCTCCATCAGACGCTCGAAATCATAGGTCACGGTCTTGGCGGAAATCGCGCCATTGGTGCCCTTGATGATCAGGTCGGCCGCTTCGGTCCAACCCATGTGGCGCAGCATCATTTCAGCGGAGAGGATCAGCGAACCCGGGTTGACCTGGTCCTTGCCGGCGTACTTCGGCGCCGTACCGTGGGTGGCTTCGAACATGGCCACGGTGTCGGACAGGTTGGCACCCGGCGCGATACCGATACCGCCCACTTCCGCCGCCAGGGCGTCGGAGAGGTAGTCACCGTTCAGGTTCAGGGTCGCGATCACATCGTACTCGGCCGGGCGCAGCAGGATCTGCTGGAGCATGGCGTCGGCGATGGCATCCTTGACGATGACGTTTTTGCCGGTTTTCGGGTTCTTGAACTGCATCCACGGACCGCCGTCGAGCAGGGTCGCGCCGAATTCTTCAGCCGCCACTTCGTAGGCCCATTCCTTGAAGGCACCTTCGGTGAACTTCATGATGTTGCCTTTGTGCACGATGGTCAGCGAGTCGCGATCGTTGTCGACCACATATTGCAGGGCCTTGCGCGCCAGACGCTTGGTACCTTGCAGCGAAACCGGCTTGACACCGATACCGCAGTTCTCGTCGAAACGGATCTTGGTGACGCCCATTTCTTCTTTAAGGAACTTGATGACCTTGGTGGCTTCCGGCGTACCGGCCTTCCACTCGATACCGGCGTAGATGTCTTCGGAGTTCTCGCGGAAGATGGTCATGTCGACATCGCCTGGCTTCTTGACCGGGCTAGGCACGCCTTCGAACCAGCGCACCGGACGCAGGCAGACGTACAGGTCGAGTTGCTGGCGCAGGGCCACGTTCAGCGAACGGATGCCGCCACCGACCGGGGTGGTCAGCGGGCCCTTGATGGAAACCACGTAATCCTTGACCGCGTCCAGGGTCTCCTGAGGCAGCCAGGTGTCCTGATCGTAGACCTGAGTCGCTTTTTCCCCGGCGTACACTTCCATCCAGGAAATCTTGCGTTCGCCACCGTAAGCCTTCTTAACAGCAGCATCGACAACCTTGATCATGACCGGGCTGATGTCGACACCAATGCCGTCGCCTTCGATGAAGGGGATGATCGGGTTATTAGGAACATTGAGAGAATGGTCTGCATTGACGGTGATTTTGTCGCCGACGGCTGGAACCTGAATCTTCTTGTAACCCATGCTGAACTCCATTGATTGGATTGAACATCTGGCTTGGTTCGAGCGTAACCCAGTTGAATCGGCGCGCAAACCCTATGTTCTGTCCATATGCCGCAAAGCCGCACAACCAGCGGCCTACAAGCCTGAAAGCAAAGGGAAAAACGCCAAACTCAAGCACGACGAATGACCTTACGCCCTGTTCGTCCCTGCGACCTTTAGACCAATGGACGACATTCGTTGCGTATGAACCATCGGCAGATTGCCAGCTACCTATGTATAATGCCGCCGCTGACTAAAGGGTCACGACGGACTGAACAGCTCTACGACGAGTGTTTACGCCCGATTGGTCGGTCTGTTACCGCAGCCCGACTGCTTGACGCCCCACTGATGCACCCAACATCACAGCAACGAAACCTCGATATTCGGCTCATGGATGACTTTGAACGAACGCGCTTACCCGGCGCCCTCGAGTTTCTGCGCACGCTTTAGCAAAGAAGAGAGAGTTAATCCGAATATGCCCACCCGCTCGAAGATCATCTATACCTTCACCGACGAAGCTCCTGCCCTCGCCACCTATTCACTGTTGCCTATCGTAGAGGCGTTCACCGCCTCGGCTGATATCGCCGTTGAAACCCGCGATATCTCTCTTGCAGGGCGCATCCTGGCCAGCTTCCCCGAGCAACTGGGTGACAAAGCCGTAGCCGACCACCTCGCCGAACTGGGCGCCCTGGCCGTTACGCCTGAAGCCAACATCATCAAGCTGCCGAACATCAGTGCTTCGGTTCCACAACTGCAGGCCGCGATCAAAGAGCTGCAAGCCCAGGGCTACAACCTGCCGGACTACCCGGAAACCGTGATCTGCGACGCCGACAAAGAAGCCAAGGCGCGCTACGACAAGGTCAAGGGCAGCGCCGTGAACCCGGTTCTGCGTGAAGGCAACTCCGACCGTCGCGCGCCGCTGTCGGTCAAGAACTACGCGCGCAAGCACCCGCACAAAATGGGCGCCTGGGCCAAGGACTCCAAATCCCACGTTGCGCACATGAGCACCGGCGATTTCTACGGCAGCGAAAAAGCCGCCCTGATCGACGCCGCTGACGCCGTGAAAATCGAACTGATCGCTCAAGACGGCACCGCCACCGTCCTGAAAGAAAAGACCAGCGTACAAGCCGGTGAGATCCTCGATTGCGCGGTCATGAGCAAAAACGCCCTGCGCAGCTTCATCGCCGCCGAAATCGAAGACGCCAAGGCACAAGGCGTGCTGCTGTCGGTTCACCTGAAAGCGACCATGATGAAGGTCTCCGACCCGATCATGTTCGGCCAGATCGTTGCCGAGTTCTATAAAGACGCACTGGCCAGGCACGCTGACGTGCTGGCACAGATCGGCTTCAACCTGAACAACGGCATCGGCGACCTGTACGCTCGCATCAAGGCCCTGCCTGCTGAACAGCAAGCGGCCATCGAAGCTGACATCCAGGCGGTCTACGCCGCTCGCCCTTCCCTGGCGATGGTCAACTCCGACAAAGGCATCACCAACCTGCACGTGCCGAGCGACGTGATCGTCGATGCTTCGATGCCGGCGATGATCCGTGACTCCGGCAAGATGTGGGGCACCGACGGCCAGCTGCACGACACCAAGGCCGTGATCCCGGATCGTTGCTACGCGACCATCTACCAGGCCGTGATCGAAGATTGCAAAGCCAACGGCGCATTCGACCCGACCACCATGGGCAGCGTGCCGAACGTTGGCCTGATGGCGAAGAAAGCCGAAGAGTACGGCTCCCACGACAAGACCTTCCAGATCAAGGCTGACGGCGTTGTTCGCGTCACCGACAGCAAGGGCAACCTGCTGCTGGAGCAGTCGGTTGAAGCCGGCGACATCTTCCGCATGTGCCAGACCAAAGATGCACCGATCCAGGACTGGGTCAAACTGGCGGTCAACCGTGCTCGCGCCAGCAGCACCCCGGCGATTTTCTGGCTGGACCCAATGCGCGCCCACGACGGCGTGGTGATCGAGAAAGTTCAGGCTTACCTGAAGGATCACGACACTACCGGCCTGGACATCCAGATCATGTCGCCGGTCGACGCCATGAAGTACACCCTGCAGCGCACCCGCGAAGGCAAGGACACCATCTCGGTGACCGGCAACGTACTGCGCGACTACCTGACCGACCTGTTCCCGATCATGGAACTGGGCACCAGCGCCAAGATGCTGTCGATCGTGCCGCTGATGAACGGCGGTGGCCTGTTCGAAACCGGCGCCGGCGGTTCGGCGCCGAAGCACGTTCAGCAACTGCTGGAAGAGAACTTCCTGCGCTGGGATTCGCTGGGTGAATTCCTGGCCCTGGCCGCGTCCCTGGAACACCTGGGCGTGACCTACAACAATCCAAAGGCGCTGGTACTGGCCAAGACCCTGGACCAGGCCACCGGCCAGTTCCTGGACAACAACAAGTCGCCATCGCGCAAAGTCGGCAACATCGACAACCGCGGCAGCCACTTCTACCTGGCGCTGTACTGGGCTCAAGCCCTGGCCGCCCAGACCGAAGACACTGCACTGCAAGCGCAGTTCGCGACCCTGGCCAAAACCCTGACCGAGAACGAGGCGACCATCGTTGCCGAACTCAACGCCGTTCAGGGCAAGCCAGTGGACATCGGCGGTTACTACCACGCCGACGCCGAGCTGATCAGCAAGGCCATGCGCCCAAGCGCAACCTTCAACGCAGCGGTTGCAGCGCTGGTTTAAGGTTGTAAGGAAGCACCACAAACCCCGGCCATGTGCCGGGGTTTGTGTTTGTGGCGTTTACACAACTTTATCTGTCGAAATCGGACCCTGTGGGAGCGAGCCTGCTCGCGAATGCGGTTTATCATTCAACATCAATGCTGGCTGACCCACCGCTTTCGCCAGCAGGCTCGCACACATTGATCGCATTCCAAACTTGATCTGAGGACGCTTCATGGACTGGAAACCCCACATCACCGTCGCCACCATCGTCGAAGACAATGGCCGCTTCCTGATGGTCGAAGAGCTCAAGCACGGTCGCGTGGTGCTCAACCAGCCCGCCGGCCACCTGGATCCGAACGAAACCCTGACCGAAGCCGCCGTGCGCGAAACCCTCGAGGAAACCGGCTGGGACGTCGAACCGACCGGCGTACTGGGCATTTACCTCTACACCGCCCCGAGCAACGGCGTGACCTACCAGCGGGTCTGCTTCATCGCAAAACCGCTGAAACACCACCCCGATTACCAACTGGACGACGGCATCGTCGGCGCCAAGTGGTTGACCCGCGACGAATTAATGGAACAACGCGACAACTGGCGCAGCGAGCTGATCATGCGCTGCATCGACGACTATCTGGCAGGCCAACACTTCGGCCTTGAATTGATCCGTCCTTCTCTTTAGCCATGCAGGCTCCAGCCTGTTAGAATCGCGTCCTTTTTCAAGACACTCATTGAATCCCTATGCGTGATCCAGCCCCTTCTGACACACAAAAGAAGCGCGTCATTGTCGGCATGTCCGGCGGCGTGGACTCTTCCGTTTCCGCCCTCCTGCTGATCGAGCAGGGTTATGAGGTGGAAGGCCTGTTCATGAAGAACTGGGAAGAAGACGATGGAACGGAATACTGCACCGCCATGGATGACCTGGCGGACGCCCAGGCCGTGTGCGACAAGATCGGCATCAAGTTGCATACCGCCAACTTCGCCGCCGAGTACTGGGACAACGTGTTCGAGCATTTCCTGGCCGAATACAAGGCCGGACGCACGCCGAACCCGGACATCCTGTGCAACCGCGAAATCAAGTTCAAGGCGTTCCTCGACTACGCCATGATGCTTGGCGCCGACCTGATCGCCACCGGCCACTACGTGCGTCGCCGCGACATCGATGGCCGTACCGAACTGCTCAAGGGCCTGGACCCGAACAAGGACCAGAGCTACTTCCTGCACGCCGTCGGCGGCGAACAGATTGCCAAGACCCTGTTTCCGGTCGGCGAGCTGGAAAAACCGCAAGTGCGCGCGATTGCCGAGAAATACGAGCTGGCGACCGCGAAGAAGAAGGACTCCACCGGGATCTGCTTCATCGGCGAGCGCCGTTTCAGCGATTTCCTCAAACAGTACCTGCCGGCACAACCGGGCGAGATCAAGACCACCGAAGGTGAAATCATCGGCCGTCATCACGGCCTGATGTATCACACCATCGGCCAGCGCCAGGGTCTGGGCATCGGCGGCCTGAAAGACGCCAGCGACGAGCCGTGGTACGTGCTGATCAAGGACCTGGAGCACAACGAGCTGATCGTTGGCCAGGGCAATGACCACCCGTGGCTGTTCTCCCGCGCCCTGCTCGCTTCCGATATCTACTGGGTCAACCCGATCGACCTGAGCCAGCCACGCAAGCTGACCGCCAAGGTTCGCTATCGTCAGAGCGACCAGCCCTGCACCCTGGAAAAAACCGCCACCGGTTATCGCGCGACGTTCGATGACCCGCAACGCGCAGTGACCCCAGGCCAGTCCGTGGTGTTCTATGACGGTGAAATCTGCCTCGGCGGCGGTGTGATTGAAGTCGCCGAGCCGTGGACGAGCAAGGGCCAGGCCCTATGAACCCGATTCAGGAGCAACTGACAGCACTGGGCGGCGTGTTTCTCGCCGCGGTGCTGGTGGACAGGATTGCCAAGAGCGGCCAGACCAACGAGGCCGGCCTGAGCTGCATGCTCGGCAGCCTGCTGATCCGTGACCCCAAGGACACCCTGGAAGTCTATGGCGGCGATGACATCAACCTGCGTGAAGGCTATCGCGCCCTGATCGGCGCCCTCGAGCGCGACCCGAGCGCCCTGCAGCGCGAGCCGCTGCGCTATGCCCTGGCCATGCTCGGTCTTGAGCGCCAACTGGCAAAACGTGGCGACATGCTCGAGGTGATCGGCAAGCGTTTGCCGCAGATCCAGTCCCAGGTCGAACACTTCGGCCCGGCGCACGAAAACGTGATCGCCGCCTGCGGCGCGCTGTACCAGGACACGTTGAGCACCCTGCGCCAACGCATCCAGGTGCACGGCGACATGCGCAACCTGCAACAACCGAGCAACGCCTCGAAAATTCGTGCCCTGCTGCTGGCCGGCATCCGTTCCGCACGCCTGTGGCGGCAATTGGGCGGTCATCGCTGGCAGCTGGTGATCAGCCGCCGAAAATTGCTCAAAGAGCTTTACCCCTTGATGCGTAACGAATAACCCGCATCGACAGCACCGAACTCTGCAATACGCGTAATACGCCGGTCAGTTGGCGACGGACCGGCGGATTTTTTCATGTATGATACGCGCCCCATTTCGTTGCCCGACTGTCCGAGAACACCCCATGCAGCTCTCTTCGCTCACTGCGGTTTCCCCTGTTGACGGCCGCTACGCCGGCAAAACCCAGGCCCTGCGCCCAATTTTCAGCGAGTACGGCCTGATCCGTGCCCGCGTTCTGGTTGAAGTGCGCTGGCTCCAGCGCCTGGCCGCTCACCCTGCCATCAGCGAAGTGCCGGCGTTCTCCGCCGAAGCCAACGCTGTGCTCAACACCCTGGCGGAAAACTTCTCTCTGGAGCACGCCGAGCGCGTCAAAGAGATCGAGCGCACCACCAACCACGACGTCAAGGCCATCGAATACCTGCTCAAAGAGCAAGCGGCCAAGCTGCCGGAACTGGCCAAGGTCAGCGAGTTCATCCACTTTGCCTGCACCAGCGAGGACATCAACAACCTGTCCCACGCCCTGATGCTGCGCGAAGGCCGTGATGACGTGATGCTGCCGCTGATGCGCCAGACCGCCAACGCCATCCGCGAACTGGCCATCCGTTTCGCCGACGTGCCGATGCTGTCGCGCACCCACGGTCAACCGGCCTCGCCGACCACCCTGGGCAAAGAACTGGCGAACGTGGTTTACCGCCTTGAGCGCCAGATCGCTCAAGTCGCTGCCGTTCCGCTGCTGGGCAAGATCAACGGCGCTGTCGGCAACTACAACGCCCACCTGTCGGCCTACCCTGAGATCGACTGGGAAGCCAATGCCCGCGCCTTCATCGAAGACGAACTGGGCCTGGGCTTCAACCCGTACACCACGCAGATCGAACCGCACGACTACATTGCCGAGCTGTTCGACGCGATCGCCCGTTTCAACACCATCCTGATCGACTTCGACCGCGACATCTGGGGCTACATCTCCCTGGGTTACTTCAAACAGCGCACCATCGCTGGCGAAATCGGCTCGTCGACCATGCCGCACAAGGTCAACCCGATCGACTTCGAAAACTCCGAAGGCAACCTGGGCATCGCCAACGCACTGTTCCAGCACCTGGCGAGCAAGCTGCCGATCTCCCGCTGGCAGCGCGACCTGACCGACTCCACCGTACTGCGTAACCTCGGTGTCGGCTTCGCCCACAGCGTGATCGCGTACGAAGCCAGCCTCAAGGGCATCAGCAAGCTTGAGCTCAACGAGCAGAAGATTGCCGCCGACCTGGACGCCTGCTGGGAAGTATTGGCCGAGCCGATCCAGACCGTGATGCGTCGCTACAACATCGAAAACCCGTACGAAAAACTGAAAGAACTGACCCGCGGCAAGGGCATCAGCCCTGAAGCGCTGCAGACTTTCATCGACGGCCTGGACATGCCAGCCGCGGCCAAGGCCGAGCTGAAACAGCTCACCCCGGCGAACTACATCGGCAACGCTGTAGAACAAGCCAAACGCATCTGATCGATCGCTAGACCCTTTGAAGACGCCCGGCCGCGCCGGGCGTTTTTATTCCCGTCTGAAAAGTGCATTTTTTCAATAGGTTACACATGAATCCTGATATTCCTCTTCAACTTCTGGGCGGCATCACGGCACGGGAATTCCTGCGCGATTACTGGCAGAAAAAGCCGCTGTTGATCCGCCAGGCGATTCCTGATTTCGAAAGCCCGATCGACGCCGACGAACTGGCCGGCCTGGCGCTGGAAGAAGAAGTCGAATCGCGCCTGATCATCGAGAATGGCGAGCGTCCATGGGAACTGCGTCGCGGCCCGTTCGCCGAAGATGAATTCAGCAAGCTGCCTGAGCGTGACTGGACCCTGCTGGTTCAGGCCGTGGACCAGTTCGTCCCGGAAGTCAGCGAACTGCTGGAAAACTTCCGCTTCCTGCCGAGCTGGCGCATCGACGACGTGATGATCAGCTACGCCGCGCCGGGCGGCAGCGTGGGTCCGCACTTCGACAACTACGACGTGTTCCTGCTGCAAGGCCACGGCAAGCGCAACTGGAAGATCGGCCAGATGTGCAACGCCGAGAGCCCGATGCTGGCCCACGCCGACCTGCGCATCCTCTCCGAATTCGAAGCCACCGATGAATGGGTGCTGGAGCCGGGCGACATGCTCTACCTGCCGCCGCGCCTGGCCCACTGTGGCGTCGCCGTGGATGACTGCATGACCTACTCGGTGGGCTTTCGCGCGCCGAGCGCCGCTGAAGTGCTGACCCACTTCACCGACTTCCTCAGCCAGTTCCTGTCGGACGAAGAACGCTACACCGACGCCGACGCCTTGCCGGCTGCCGATCCTCACCAGATCCAGCGCGATGCACTCGACCGCCTCAAAGGCCTGCTGGCCGAGCACATGAGCGACGAGCGCCTGCTGCTGACCTGGTTCGGCCAGTTCATGACCGAGCCTCGCTACCCGGAACTGGTGGTGGGTCCGGAAGACGTCGAAGAAGAGGACTTCATGTCCGCCCTGGAGCAAGGCGCGATCCTGATTCGCAACCCGAGCGCGCGCCTGGCGTGGTCCGAAGTCGATGACGACCTGCTGCTGTTCGCCAGCGGCCAGAGCCGTTACCTGCCGGGCAAACTGCGCGAACTGCTGAAGATGATCTGCGCCGCCGATGCGCTGCACGCCGACAACCTCGGCGAGTGGTTGAGCGATGAAGACGGCCGCGGCCTGCTGTGCGAACTGGTCAAGCAAGGAAGCCTGGGGTTTGCCGATGAATAAGATTCACGTACGTGTCGCAGACTGGCAAAAGGACAACGCCGAGATCCGGCGCATTCGTGAAGCGGTGTTCGTCGCCGAGCAATCCGTTCCGCCAGAACTGGAATGGGACGCCGATGACATTGATGCCGTGCATTTCCTCGCTTACGAAGGCGACTTTCCGATCGGCACCGCGCGCCTGCTGCCTGACGGCCACGTCGGTCGGGTCTCGGTGCTCAAGGACTGGCGCGGCCTGAAAGTCGGCGATGCGCTGATGCAAGCGGTCATCGGCGAAGCCGAAGAGCGCGGACTCAAGCAGCAGATGCTCAGCGCCCAGGTACAAGCCACGGCGTTCTATGAGCGCCTGGGCTTTCACATGGTCAGTGAGGAGTTCCTGGAAGCCGGGATTCCGCATGTGGACATGGTGCGGCATTCGGCCTGATACCGAGTCGCCTACATCGCGAGCAAGCTCGCTCCCACAATAGATTTGTGAGTTGCTGAAGATTCTGGCAACACCATCGATCCCTGTGGGAGCGAGCTTGCTCGCGATAGCAGCCTCAAGAACACCACAAAACGCCCTGACATCACGCGATGCCGGGGCGTTTTGCTGTCCAGGATTCAACTTGCGCCACTACAGGCCGACAAACTGGCAATATCAATAAAAATCCAAGGGCAAGATCAAAAGATCGCAGCCTTCGGCAGCTCCTACGGGCTTTGTTTATTTGGCGGAGATAACGGATATGTCCCTACGCACCCTGCTCACCACCCTGCTGCTGGGCTGCAGTTTTTCGGTGATGGCAGCCACAGAAATCGTGCCCCTGAACTACCGCACCAGCGCCGACCTGCTGCCGGTGGCGCAGGATTTCGTCGGCAAGGACGGACAGGTCAGCGCCTACGGCAATCAACTCATCGTCAACGCCGATCAGCGCAAGATCGACGAACTTAAGGCCCTTCTTTCCCAACTCGACACGGCACCCAAGCGCCTGCTGATCACGGTCGACACCAGTGACAACAACTTCCAGGGTGACCAGGGTTCTTCAGCCAACGGCGCCAAGACCCGCATCATCAACTACAGCACCGACAGCCGCGACGGCGGCATTCAGCAAGTGCAGGCCAGCGAAGGCGCACCGGCGCTGATCCAGGTCGGCCAGAGCGTGCCGCTGACCAGCTCGCAGACCGACTCCTACGGCGACCTGCGCAGCCAGACCGAATACCGCAACGTCACCCAGGGGTTTTACGTCACCGCAAACGTCACCGGCGACATCGTTCACCTCTCGATCAGCACCAACCGTGACCGCATGAGCCAGGAACGTCAGGATGTAGTGAACGTGCAAAGTACCGACACAACCGTCACCGGCCACCTCGGTGAGTGGATCCTGCTGGCCGGGGTCAATGGCCAGACCCAGGCCGACAAACAGGGCCAGACCCGCAGCTACTCAACCCAGAGCCGCAACGACATGACTTTGCGGGTGAAAGTCGACACCTTGGACTAAACCACCAAAAACTGACTGGCGAGTCGTATTAGACCAAAGATGTAGTGCTTGAAAAAAAGCACTACAAAACGTTTGACGAGCCAAAAAAGCGAAGGCATGATGGCCTCGCTCCCGCTAATCAGGGGCCCTGGCAAGGGCCTTCGAGGCGATGTTCGCACCTACCCCGCGAACCGCTTCGTGTCTGTACCGCCCACAAGGTGTGTTTGACGAGGTTGTCGACTGGAACGAAGTTGTCCCGAGGGACGGAAGCGTAATAGGTAACCCGGCACCACACTGATGTTCGTACCAAGGCCCACGACGCCCGAATGCGCCCGCAGTTCGCCTTTACCTGCTCACTTCCCCTCGAGCCCATCGTTCATCCCGTCGCCCTCCCCGCCGAATCCGACTTGACCGCTTAAGCTTCTGGTCAGCGAGCGCAGGAATTTTCCACCGCAGAACAACTTTTCATAAAGACGCGACGAGGTTTATCTCCCATGGCACTGACACGCGAACAGCAAATTGCAGCCCTCGAAAAAGACTGGGCTGAAAACCCGCGCTGGAAAGGCGTGACACGCACTTACTCCGCTGCTGACGTCGTCCGCCTGCGTGGCTCGGTTCAACCTGAGCACACCTTTGCAAAAATGGGCGCCGAGAAGCTGTGGAACCTGGTCACCCAGGGTGCCAAGCCAGCCTTCCGTCCTGAGAAAGATTTCGTCAACTGCATGGGCGCCCTGACCGGCGGCCAGGCTGTACAACAAGTCAAAGCCGGTATCCAGGCGATCTACCTGTCGGGCTGGCAGGTTGCTGCGGACAACAACTCCGCCGAATCGATGTACCCGGACCAGTCGCTGTACCCGGTGGACTCGGTTCCAACCGTGGTCAAGCGCATCAACAACTCGTTCCGTCGTGCCGACCAGATCCAGTGGAAAGCCGGCAAGAACCCGGGCGACGCTGGCTACATCGACTACTTCGCACCGATCGTGGCTGACGCCGAAGCCGGTTTCGGCGGCGTACTGAACGCCTACGAGCTGATGAAGAGCATGATCGAAGCAGGCGCCGCCGGCGTTCACTTCGAAGACCAGCTGGCTTCCGTGAAGAAATGCGGCCACATGGGCGGCAAGGTACTGGTTCCTACCCAGGAAGCCGTACAGAAGCTGACCGCTGCCCGTCTGGCAGCTGACGTCGCCGGTACTCCGACCATCATCCTGGCCCGTACCGACGCCAACGCCGCTGACCTGCTGACGTCCGACTGCGACCCGTACGACCAGCCATTCGTGACTGGCGAACGTACCCAGGAAGGCTTCTACAAAGTGCGCGCCGGTCTGGACCAGGCCATCGCTCGCGGCCTGGCCTACGCTCCGTACGCCGACCTGATCTGGTGCGAAACCGCCAAGCCGGACCTGGACGAGGCTCGTCGCTTCGCTGAAGCGATCAAGAAGGAATACCCGGACCAACTGCTGTCGTACAACTGCTCGCCTTCCTTCAACTGGAAGAAAAACCTGGACGACGCGACCATCGCCAAGTTCCAGCGCGAACTGTCCGCCATGGGCTACAAGCACCAGTTCATCACCCTGGCCGGCATTCACAACATGTGGCACAGCATGTTCAACCTGGCGCACGACTACGCCCGCAACGACATGACTGCCTACGTGAAGCTGCAAGAGCAGGAATTCGCTGACGCCGCCAAGGGCTACACCTTCGTGGCTCACCAGCAGGAAGTGGGCACCGGCTACTTCGACGACATGACCACCGTGATCCAGGGTGGCTCGTCTTCGGTAACCGCACTGACCGGTTCGACTGAAGAAGAACAGTTCCACTGATCTGTTTCTTGAGTAAACAGCCGCTGCGGACCGGATAGAAAGCTAACCGCAGCGCTGCACATCTGACGCCCCGACCGCCTGGTTCGGGGCGTTTTTTTTGCCTGCGATTTCACCAACACCACACTCTCCCTGTAGGAGCGAGCCTGCTCGCGAAAAACTCAAGGACGCCGCTGGGGAATCTGGTTCCCCGCGTTATCGTTCACGACCATCGCGAGCGAGCTCGCTCCTACAAGTAACGCCCATATAAGACAACTTCCCGAGTATCTGCAGGACAAGCAGTTTGAAAACCGAGCCAAATAATATTGATTATCATTTAAAGGCAACTATGTTCGTTACATTCCTTACAAAACATAATTGACGAAATGCCGGCTAATGCCCACGGGCCAAGGGCCACAGGGCTTTTGGGGTTCCCTATGTCCTTATTCCTATAAATAATTTCGCTATAGGAATTTTACTTGCCGGGTGTTTAGCCATAAAATCAGCGGGATTGATTGCTGCGACATATCGTCACTGCTTTTGTTTCTTTTCAAGCTCAGAGACCTTTGCTCTCTGTTAAGGATTACCAGCATGCCCGAAGCGACAGGACTCATGGCCCACAACTGGGGCTTTGCCATTTTCCTTCTAGGCGTCGTCGGCCTCTGCGCCTTCATGCTGGGCGTCTCCAGCCTCCTCGGGTCAAAAGCCTGGGGCCGCAGCAAAAACGAACCGTTCGAGTCCGGCATGCTACCTACAGGTGGCGCCCGCTTGCGGCTCTCAGCCAAATTCTATCTGGTCGCGATGCTCTTCGTGATCTTCGATATCGAAGCCCTCTTTCTCTTTGCATGGTCTGTGTCCGTCCGCGAAAGCGGCTGGACCGGATTCGTCGAAGCTCTCGTTTTCATAGCAATTCTGTTGGCAGGCCTTGTCTACCTATTCCGAGTGGGCGCCCTTGACTGGGCTCCGGAAGCTCGGCGCAAGCGGCAAGCGAAGCTGAAACAATGAGGCTTTGGCAATGCAATACAATCTCACCAGGATCGACCCCGATGCTCCTAACGAGCAGTATCCGATTGGCCAGCGGGAAACCGTTTCCGATCCGTTAGAAGATCAAGTCCACAAAAACATTTTCATGGGCAAGCTCGAAGACGTGCTCAACGGCACGATCAATTGGGGGCGCAAGAATTCCCTGTGGCCGTATAACTTCGGTCTTTCGTGCTGCTACGTGGAAATGACCACCGCCTTCACGGCGCCCCACGACATCGCGCGCTTTGGCGCCGAGGTTATCCGGGCATCGCCGCGCCAGGCGGATTTCATGGTTATCGCCGGTACCTGCTTCATCAAGATGGCGCCAATCATTCAGCGTCTCTACGAGCAAATGCTCGAGCCTAAATGGGTCATCTCCATGGGTTCGTGCGCCAACTCCGGTGGCATGTACGACATCTACTCCGTCGTTCAAGGGGTGGACAAGTTCCTGCCCGTGGACGTCTACGTGCCTGGCTGCCCGCCCCGCCCTGAAGCTTTCCTGCAAGGCCTGATGCTGTTGCAGGAGTCGATTGGCCAGGAGCGTCGCCCTCTTTCCTGGGTCGTTGGCGATCAAGGCGTGTATCGCGCCGAGATGCCTTCCGAGAAGGAAAAGCGCCGCGAACAGCGTATTCAGGTAACCAACCTGCGCAGCCCCGACGAAGTCTGATCCAGATCTGCTGTTTCAAAGAAACGAGAAGCTGGCTTCATTCTTTACGTTGACCGAAAGCGATAAATAACCATGACTACAGGCAGTGCTCTGTACATCCCGCCTTACAAGGCAGACGACCAGGATGTGGTCGTCGAACTGAACAACCGTTTTGGCCCGGAGGCGTTCACCGCCCAGCCTACCCGCACCGGCATGCCGGTGCTTTGGGTTGCCCGCGCCAAACTCGTCGAAGTCCTGACGTTCCTGCGCAACCTGCCCAAGCCGTACGTCATGCTCTATGACCTGCACGGCGTGGACGAGCGTCTGCGCACCAAGCGTCAAGGGCTGCCGAACGGCGTCGACTTCTCCGTGTTCTACCACTTGATGTCGATCGAACGTAATAGTGACGTAATGATCAAGGTCGCCTTGTCCGAGAGCGACCTCAGCCTGCCGACCGTCACCAGCATCTGGCCGAACGCCAACTGGTACGAGCGTGAAGTCTGGGACATGTACGGCATCGACTTCAAAGGCCACCCGCACCTGTCGCGCATCATGATGCCGCCGACCTGGGAAGGTCACCCGCTGCGCAAGGACTTCCCGGCACGCGCCACCGAGTTCGATCCGTTCACCCTGAACCTGGCCAAGCAGCAGCTCGAAGAAGAGTCCGCGCGCTTCAAGCCGGAAGACTGGGGCATGAAGCGTTCCGGCCCGAACGAGGACTACATGTTCCTCAACCTCGGCCCGAACCACCCGTCCGCGCACGGTGCGTTCCGCATCATCCTGCAGCTGGACGGTGAAGAGATCGTCGATTGCGTACCGGACATCGGCTACCACCACCGTGGTGCCGAGAAGATGGCCGAGCGTCAGTCGTGGCACAGCTTCATCCCGTACACCGACCGTATCGATTACCTCGGCGGCGTGATGAACAACCTGCCGTACGTGCTCTCGGTCGAGAAGCTGGCCGGCATCAAGGTGCCCGAGAAGGTCGACGTCATCCGCATCATGATGGCCGAGTTCTTCCGGATCACCAGCCACCTGCTGTTCCTGGGTACCTACATCCAGGACGTCGGCGCCATGACCCCGGTGTTCTTCACCTTCACCGACCGCCAGCGCGCCTACACGGTGATCGAGGCCATTACCGGTTTCCGTTTGCACCCGGCCTGGTACCGCATCGGTGGCGTCGCCCACGACCTGCCGCGCGGCTGGGAAAAGCTGGTCAAGGACTTCGTCGAGTGGATGCCCAAGCGTCTGGACGAATACCAGAAAGCCGCCCTGGACAACAGCATCCTGCGTGGCCGGACCATCGGCGTCGCCGACTACAACACCAAAGAGGCCCTGGAATGGGGTGTCACCGGTGCCGGCCTGCGCTCTACCGGTTGCGACTTCGACCTGCGTAAAGCGCGCCCGTACTCGGGCTACGAGAACTTCGAATTCGAAGTGCCGCTGGCCGCCAATGGCGATGCCTACGACCGCTGCATCGTGCGTGTCGAGGAGATGCGCCAGAGCATCAGGATCATCGACCAGTGCCTGCGCAACATGCCGGAAGGCCCGTACAAGGCGGATCACCCGCTGACCACGCCGCCGCCGAAAGAGCGCACCCTGCAGCACATCGAAACCTTGATCACGCACTTCCTGCAAGTTTCGTGGGGCCCGGTCATGCCGGCCAACGAATCCTTCCAGATGATCGAAGCGACCAAGGGCATCAACAGTTATTACCTGACGAGCGATGGCGGCACCATGAGCTACCGCACCCGGATTCGTACCCCAAGCTTCCCGCACCTGCAGCAGATCCCTTCGGTGATCAAAGGCAGCATGGTCGCGGACTTGATCGCGTACCTGGGTAGTATCGATTTCGTTATGGCCGACGTGGACCGCTAAGCATGAACAGCACGCTTATCCAGACAGACCGTTTCACCTTGAGTGAAACCGAGCGCTCGGCCATCGAGCACGAGTTGCATCACTACGAAGACCCGCGCGCGGCGTCGATCGAAGCCCTGAAGATCGTCCAGAAGGAACGTGGCTGGGTGCCGGACGGCGCCCTGTACGCCATCGGCGAGATCCTCGGCATCCCGGCCAGCGACGTTGAAGGCGTGGCGACGTTCTACAGCCAGATCTTCCGTCAGCCGGTCGGCCGTCACATCATTCGCGTCTGCGACAGCATGGTCTGCTACATCGGCGGCCACGAGTCCGTGGTCAGCGAAATCCAGAGCAAGCTCGGCATCGGCCTGGGTCAGACCACCACCGATGGTCGTTTCACCCTGCTGCCGGTCTGCTGCCTCGGCAACTGCGACAAGGCGCCGGCGCTGATGATCGACGACGACACGTTCGGTGATGTGCAGCCTGCCGGCGTTGCCAAATTGCTCGAGGGCTACGTATGACCCTGACTTCCTTCGGTCCAGCCAACCGCATCAAGCGTTCGGCCGAGACTCACCCGCTCACCTGGCGCCTGCGCGACGACGGCGAAGCCGTATGGCTCGACGAGTACCAGGCCAAGAACGGTTACGCCGCTGCGCGCAAGGCCTTCGCCGACATGGCCCAGGACGACATCGTCCAGACCGTGAAAGATTCCGGCCTCAAGGGTCGCGGCGGTGCAGGCTTCCCCACTGGCGTGAAGTGGGGCCTGATGCCCAAGGACGAATCCATCAACATCCGCTACCTGCTGTGCAACGCGGATGAAATGGAGCCGAACACCTGGAAAGACCGCATGCTGATGGAGCAACTGCCCCATCTGCTGATCGAAGGCATGCTGATCAGTGCCCGCGCACTGAAAACCTACCGTGGCTACATCTTCCTGCGTGGCGAATACACCACCGCCGCCAAGCACCTGAACCGTGCCGTGGAAGAAGCCAAGGCAGCGGGCCTTTTGGGCAAGAACATCCTGGGCAGCGGTTTCGATTTCGAGCTGTTCGTCCACACCGGTGCCGGGCGTTACATCTGCGGTGAAGAAACCGCACTGATCAACTCCCTCGAAGGCCGCCGTGCCAACCCGCGCTCCAAGCCGCCCTTCCCTGCCGCCGTTGGCGTGTGGGGCAAGCCGACTTGCGTGAACAACGTCGAGACCCTGTGCAACGTGCCGGCGATCATTGCCGACGGCGTGGACTGGTACAAATCGTTGGCTCGCGAAGGCAGCGAAGACATGGGCACCAAGCTCATGGGCTTCTCCGGCAAGGTCAAGAACCCGGGCCTGTGGGAATTGCCGTTCGGCGTCACCGGTCGCGAGCTGTTCGAAGACTACGCCGGTGGCATGCGCGACGGTTACAAGCTCAAGTGCTGGCAGCCAGGCGGTGCCGGTACCGGCTTCCTGTTGCCGGAACACCTGGACGCACAAATGTACGCCGGCGGCATCGCCAAAGTGGGCACCCGTATGGGTACCGGCCTGGCCATGGCGGTGGACGACAGCGTCAACATGGTGTCCCTGCTGCGCAACATGGAGCAGTTCTTCGCCCGCGAATCCTGTGGCTTCTGCACCCCGTGCCGCGATGGCTTGCCATGGAGCGTCAAGCTCCTGATGGCCATCGAGAACGGTGAAGGCCAGCCAGGCGACATCGAGACCCTGCTGGGTCTGGTCGGCTTCCTCGGCCCAGGCAAGACCTTCTGTGCTCACGCACCGGGCGCCGTGGAGCCGTTGGGCAGCGCAATCAAATACTTCCGTCCAGAGTTCGAAGCCGGTATCGCGCCTGTCAGCGCCGCCGTCCCGCCTCTGGCAAGGCCGATCGTAGTCGGCGCGTAACCGCTTAAAAAGGCGAAGGGTCCGTGCCCTTCGCTTTTCGTGTGATGACGCCGTAAGCGGCTGTGTTGATTCACGCGAATGACAAGATTCCATTAGCCACGCCCGCTGACACCGGGCCAACGAAGAACTTTGAACCATGGCCACTATCCACGTAGACGGCAAAGAGCTCGAAGTCGATGGGGCAGACAACCTGTTACAGGCATGTCTGTCGCTAGGCCTCGATATCCCTTATTTCTGCTGGCACCCTGCCCTGGGCAGCGTTGGCGCTTGCCGCCAGTGCGCGGTCAAGCAGTACACCGACGAGAACGACACCCGTGGTCGCATCGTCATGTCCTGCATGACCCCTGCCACCGACAACACCTGGATCTCCATCGAAGATGAAGAGTCCAAGGCGTTCCGCGCCAGTGTTGTTGAATGGCTGATGACCAACCACCCTCACGACTGCCCGGTCTGTGAGGAAGGCGGTCACTGCCACCTGCAAGACATGACGGTAATGACCGGCCACAACGAGCGCCGTTACCGCTTCACCAAGCGTACCCACCAGAACCAGCAACTGGGCCCGTTCATTTCCCACGAAATGAACCGCTGCATTGCTTGCTACCGCTGCGTGCGCTTCTACAAGGACTACGCCGGCGGCACCGATCTCGGTGTGTTCGGCGCCCACGACAACGTGTACTTCGGTCGCGTTGAAGACGGCACCCTGGAAAGCGAGTTCTCCGGCAACCTCACCGAGGTCTGCCCGACCGGTGTGTTCACCGACAAGACTCACTCCGAGCGCTACAACCGCAAGTGGGACATGCAGTTCTCGCCGAGCATCTGCCATGGCTGCTCCAGCGGTTGCAACATCTCCCCGGGCGAGCGTTACGGCGAACTGCGCCGCATCGAAAACCGTTTCAACGGTTCGGTGAACCAGTACTTCCTGTGCGACCGTGGCCGTTTCGGCTATGGCTACGTCAACCGCGAAGACCGTCCACGTCAGCCGCTGCTGGCCAACGGCACCAAGCTGAGCCTCGACGACGCGCTGGATAAAGCTGCTGATTTGCTGCGCGGTCGCAACATCGTCGGTATCGGTTCGCCACGCGCCAGCCTCGAGAGCAACTACGCGTTGCGCGAACTGGTCGGTGCCGAGCACTTCTACTCGGGTATCGAAGCCGCCGAACTGGAGCGCATCCGCCTGGTCCTGCAAGTGCTCAAGGACAGCCCGCTGCCAGTGCCGAACATGCGCGACATCGAAGACCACGACGCCGTGTTCGTCCTCGGTGAGGACCTGACCCAGACGGCTGCGCGCATGGCCCTGTCCCTGCGTCAATCGGTCAAGGGCAAGGCCGAAGACATGGCCGACGCCATGCGCGTCCAGCCTTGGCTCGATGCCGCGGTGAAGAACATCGGTCAGCACGCGCTGAACCCGCTGTTCATCGCCAGCCTGGCTGAAACCAAGCTCGACGACATCGCCGAAGAGTGCGTGCACGCCGCTCCCGACGACCTGGCCCGCATCGGTTTCGCCGTGGCTCACGCCCTCGACGCCAGCGCACCGGCCGTTGAAGGCCTGGACGCTGAAGCCCTCGAGTTGGCCAAGCGCATTGCCGACGCCCTGCTCGCGGCCAAGCGCCCACTGATCATCGCCGGTACTTCCCTGGGCTCCAAAGCCCTGATCGAGGCTGCTGCCAACATCGCCAAGGCCCTGAAGCTGCGCGAGAAGAACGGTTCCATCAGCCTGATCGTGCCGGAGGCCAACAGCCTCGGCCTGGCCATGCTCGGTGGTGAATCGGTCGACGCCGCGCTGCAAGCGGTGATCGATGGCAAGGCCGACGCCATCGTCGTGCTGGAAAACGATCTGTACACCCGTACCGACAAGGCCCGTGTCGATGACGCCCTGACTGCCGCGAAAGTGCTGATCGTCGCCGACCATCAGAAGACTGCCACCAGCGATCGCGCACACCTGGTTCTGCCAGCCGCCAGCTTCGCTGAAGGCGACGGTACCCTGGTCAGCCAGGAAGGCCGCGCCCAGCGCTTCTTCCAGGTCTTCGATCCGAAGTACATGGACGCGAGCATCCTGGTCCACGAAGGCTGGCGCTGGCTGCATGCCCTGCGCGCCACCCTGCTGAACCAGCCGATCGACTGGACCCAGCTGGACCACGCCACCGCCGCTGTCGCTTCCAGCACTCCGGTCCTGAACCGCATTGTCGACGCCGCACCGTCCGCCGCGTTCCGCATCAAGGGCATGAAACTGGCCCGTGAACCGCTGCGCTACTCCGGTCGTACCGCCATGCGCGCCGACATCAACGTGCACGAGCCGCGTACCCCGCAGGACAAGGACACCGCGTTCGCCTTCTCCATGGAAGGTTACTCGGGTTCGGCCGAACCGCGTCAGCAAGTGCCATTCGCCTGGTCTCCGGGTTGGAACTCGCCGCAAGCCTGGAACAAGTTCCAGGACGAAGTCGGTGGTCACATCCGCGCTGGCGACCCGGGCACCCGCCTGATCGAAAGCACCGGTGACTCGCTGAACTGGTTCGCCAGCGTTCCACGCGCGTTCAACCCGGCTCCAGGCACCTGGCAGGTCGTGCCGTTCTTCCACCTGTTCGGCAGCGAAGAAAACTCTTCGAAAGCCGCTCCGGTCCAGGAACGCATTCCGGCGGCCTACGTCGCACTGGCCAAGTCCGAAGCCGACCGCCTGGGCGTCAACGACGGTGCCATGCTGAGCCTGAACGTGGCCGGCCAGACCCTGCGTCTGCCGCTGCGCATCAATGAAGAGCTGGGCGCAGGCCTGGTGGCATTGCCTGCGGGCATCGCCGGCATTCCGCCAGCGATCTTTGGCAAATCCGTTGACGGTCTGCAGGAGGCAGCTCAATGACCTGGTTCACTCCTGAAGTGATCGACATCATCATCACGGTCCTCAAGGCCGTGGTGATTCTGCTCGCCGTGGTGGTTTGCGGTGCCCTGCTCAGTTGGGTCGAGCGTCGCCTGCTCGCCCTCTGGCAGGACCGTTACGGCCCGAACCGCGTCGGCCCGTTCGGCGCGTTCCAGATCGCCGCCGACATGATCAAGATGTTCTTCAAGGAAGACTGGACGCCTCCATTCGCCGACAAGATGATCTTCACCCTGGCACCGGTCGTGGCCATGAGCGCCCTGCTGATTGCCTTCGCGATCATCCCGATCACCCCGACCTGGGGCGTGGCGGACATCAACATCGGCATCCTGTTCTTCTTCGCCATGGCCGGCCTCTCGGTCTACGCGGTGCTGTTCGCCGGCTGGTCGAGCAACAACAAGTTCGCCCTGCTGGGCAGCTTGCGGGCCTCGGCGCAAACCGTGTCGTACGAAGTGTTCATGGGCCTGTCGCTGATGGGCATCGTGATCCAGGTCGGCTCGTTCAACATGCGCGACATCGTTGAATATCAAGCGCAGAACCTGTGGTTCATCATTCCGCAGATCTTCGGGTTCCTGACCTTCTTCATCGCTGGCGTGGCCGTGACTCACCGTCACCCGTTCGACCAGCCGGAAGCGGAACAGGAACTGGCCGACGGTTACCACATTGAATACGCCGGCATGAAATGGGGCATGTTCTTCGTCGGCGAGTACATCGGCATCGTGTTGATTTCGGCGCTGCTGGTGACCTTGTTCTTCGGTGGCTGGCATGGTCCGTTCGGTCTCCTGCCGCAGATCCCGTTCATCTGGTTTGCACTGAAAACCGCGTTCTTCATCATGATGTTCATCCTGCTGCGCGCGTCGATCCCGCGCCCACGGTATGACCAGGTGATGGATTTCAGCTGGAAGTTCTGCCTGCCGCTGACCCTCGTCAACATGCTGGTGACCGCTGCGATCGTGTTGCTCAACACGCCCGCCGTCGCGGCTCAGTGAGGATAGAGAATCATGAAGTACATATTTGACATCGTGCATGGCTTCTACACCCAGCTTCGCAGCCTGGTGATGATTTTCGGCCACGCCTTCCGCAAGCGCGACACGCTGCAGTACCCGGAAGAACCGGTCTACCTGCCGCCGCGCTACCGTGGACGCATCGTCCTGACCCGCGACCCCGATGGCGAAGAGCGTTGCGTAGCCTGCAACCTGTGCGCCGTGGCCTGCCCGGTCGGTTGCATCTCGCTGCAGAAAGCTGAAACCGAAGACGGTCGCTGGTACCCGGACTTCTTCCGCATCAACTTCTCGCGCTGCATTTTCTGTGGCCTCTGCGAGGAAGCCTGCCCGACCACCGCGATCCAGCTGACGCCGGATTTCGAGATGGCCGAGTTCAAACGTCAGGACCTGGTCTACGAGAAAGAAGATCTGCTGATCTCCGGCCCCGGCAAAAACCCTGATTACAACTTCTATCGTGTTGCAGGTATGGCGATTGCCGGGAAGCCGAAAGGCTCCGCGCAGAACGAAGCCCAGCCGATCAACGTGAAGAGCTTGCTGCCTTAAGGAAGAAAGATGGAATTCGCTTTCTATTTCGCATCGGGTATCGCTGTGGTGTCCACGCTTCGCGTGATCACCCACACCAACCCTGTGCACGCCCTGCTCTACCTGATCATTTCGCTGATCGCCGTGGCCATGACGTTCTTCGCCCTCGGCGCACCGTTTGCCGGTGTCCTGGAAGTGATCGCCTACGCTGGCGCCATCATGGTGCTGTTCGTGTTCGTGGTGATGATGCTGAACCTGGGCCCCGCCTCGGTTCAGCAAGAGCGCGCCTGGCTCAAGCCTGGCATATGGGGCGGCCCGGTCCTCCTCGCCACGCTGCTGCTGGTGGAACTGCTGTACGTGCTGTTCTCCCACCAGACCGGTGAAGCCATCGGCCACACCACCGTAGACGCCAAGGCCGTGGGCATCAGCCTGTTCGGTCCTTACCTGCTGGTGGTTGAACTCGCCTCGATGCTGCTGCTCGCCGCAGCCGTCACGGCGTTCCACTTGGGCCGCAACGAAGCCAAGGAGCAATGACGATGCCTGCTATCCCCATGGAGCATGGTCTGGCGGTCGCCGGCATCCTGTTCTGCCTCGGTCTGGTCGGCCTGATGGTCCGCCGCAACATCCTTTTCGTGCTGATGAGCCTGGAGGTCATGATGAATGCCTCCGCCTTGGCGTTCATCGTTGCCGGTAGCCGCTGGGCGCAGCCGGATGGACAGATCATGTTCATCCTGGTGATCAGCCTGGCAGCCGCCGAGGCCAGTATCGGCCTGGCGATCCTGCTGCAACTGTATCGCCGCTTCCACACGCTCGATATCGACGCTGCCAGTGAGATGCGCGGATGAACCTTCTCTATCTGACTTTCGTATTCCCTCTCATCGGTTTCCTGCTGCTGTCGTTCTCCCGTGGACGCATCTCGGAAAACCTGGCCGCGCTGATTGGCGTCGGCTCCATCGGCCTGTCGGCGATCGTTACCGCCTACGTGATCTGGCAATTCAACGTCGCCCCGCCGGAAGGCGGCCACTACACCCAGGTGTTGTGGCAGTGGATGGCGGTGGAAGGCTTCACGCCGAACTTCGCCCTGTACCTGGACGGCCTGTCCTTGACCATGCTCGGTGTGGTTGTCGGCGTCGGCTTCCTGATCCACCTGTTCGCGTCCTGGTACATGCGCGGTGAAGCCGGTTACTCGCGTTTCTTCGCCTACACCAACCTGTTCATCGCCAGCATGCTGTTCCTCGTGCTGGGCGATAACCTGTTGTTCCTGTACTTCGGCTGGGAAGGCGTGGGCCTGTGCTCGTACCTGTTGATCGGTTTCTACTACAGCAACCGCAACAACGGTAACGCCGCACTCAAAGCCTTCATCGTGACCCGCATCGGTGACGTGTTCATGGCCATCGGCCTGTTCATTCTGTTTGCCCAGCTGGGCACGCTGAACGTCCAGGAACTGCTGGTGCTGGCACCGCAGAAATTCCAGGCCGGCGACTTCTGGATGGTCATGGCCACCCTGATGCTGCTGGGCGGCGCTGTCGGTAAATCCGCGCAACTGCCACTGCAAACCTGGCTGGCGGACGCGATGGCCGGCCCTACTCCGGTTTCGGCACTGATCCACGCCGCAACCATGGTGACCGCCGGTGTCTACCTGATCGCCCGTACCCACGGCCTGTTCACCCTGGCGCCGGAAATCCTGCACCTGGTAGGCATTGTCGGTGGCGTGACCCTGGTCCTGGCAGGTTTTGCAGCCCTGGTTCAGACCGACATCAAGCGTATCCTCGCCTACTCGACCATGAGCCAGATCGGCTACATGTTCCTGGCCCTGGGCGTCGGTGCCTGGGATGGCGCGATCTTCCACCTGATGACCCACGCCTTCTTCAAGGCCCTGTTGTTCCTTGCATCCGGTGCGGTGATCGTTGCCTGCCACCACGAGCAGGACATCTTCAAGATGGGCGGTCTGTGGAAGAAACTGCCACTGGCCTACGCCAGCTTCATCGTCGGCGGCGCGGCCCTGGCGGCCCTGCCACTGGTCACCGCGGGCTTCTACTCCAAGGACGAAATCCTCTGGGAAGCGTTCGCCAGCGGCAACCACGGTCTGCTCTACGCAGGTCTGGTCGGTGCGTTCATGACTTCGCTGTACACCTTCCGCCTGATCTTCATCGCGTTCCACGGTGAAGCGAAGACCGAAGCCCACGCCGGTCACGGCATTGCCCACTGGCTGCCACTGTCGGTGCTGATCGTGCTGTCGACCTTCGTCGGCGCAATGATCGTTCCGCCGCTGCACGGCGTGCTGCCTGAGAGCGTCGGCCATGCCGGCGGCGAAGCCAAGCACAGCCTGGAAATCGCCTCGGGCGCCATCGCCCTGGCCGGTATCCTGCTGTCTGCACTGCTGTTCCTCGGCAAGCGTCGCTTCGTGACGGCCATCGCCAACAGCGGCATCGGCCGTGTCCTTTCGGCCTGGTGGTTCGCTGCCTGGGGCTTCGACTGGATCTACGACAAACTGTTCGTCAAGCCGTACCTGGCGATCAGCCACATCCTGCGCAAAGACCCGCTCGACCAGACCATCGGTCTGATCCCGCGCATGGCCAAGGGCGGTCACACCGCCCTGAGCCGTACCGAGACCGGTCAACTGCGTTGGTATGCCGCCTCGATGGCTGCGGGTGCCGTGCTGGTCATCGGCGCCGTCGTGCTGGTAGCGGTCTGATATGAACCTTGCGAATTTGCGAAAGGAAACGAACCCGTCATGATTCTGCCTTGGCTAATCCTGATCCCCTTCATCGGCGGCCTGCTGTGCTGGATGGGTGAGCGCTTCGGCGCCACCCTCCCCCGCTGGATTGCGCTGATCACCATGTCCCTGCTGCTCTCCCTCGGCCTCTGGCTGTGGGCCAACGGTGACTATTCATTCGCTCCGGCACCGGGTGCCGATCCGACCTGGGCGCTTGAGTTCAAGCACGTCTGGATCCAGCGCTTCGGCATCAACGTGCACCTGGCCCTCGACGGCCTGTCGCTGTTGATGATCATGCTGACCGGTCTGCTGGGTGTCCTCTCGGTACTCTGCTCGTGGAAAGAGATCCAGCGTCACGTGGGCTTCTTCCACCTGAACCTGATGTGGATCCTGGGCGGTGTCGTCGGCGTGTTCCTCGCCCTCGACCTGTTCATGTTCTTCTTCTTCTGGGAAATGATGCTGGTGCCGATGTACTTCCTCATCGCGCTCTGGGGTCACAGTTCTTCGGACGGCAAGAAAACCCGGATCTACGCGGCGACCAAGTTCTTCATCTTCACTCAGGCTTCCGGCCTGATCATGCTGGTGGCGATCCTGGGCCTGGTACTGGTCAACTTCAACGACACCGGCGTGATTACCTTCAACTACGCCGACCTGTTGAAGACCAAGATGTCGACGACCACCGAGTACATCCTGATGCTCGGCTTCTTCATCGCCTTCGCGGTCAAGCTGCCCGTGGTGCCGTTTCACTCCTGGCTGCCTGACGCTCACGCCCAGGCGCCGACCGCCGGTTCCGTCGACCTCGCCGGTATCTTGCTGAAGACCGCGGCCTACGGCCTGCTGCGTTTCGCCCTGCCACTGTTCCCGAATGCGTCGGCCGAGTTCGCGCCGTTCGCCATGACCCTGGGTCTGATCGGGATCTTCTACGGTGCGTTCCTGGCGTTCGCGCAAACCGACATCAAGCGTCTGATCGCCTTCTCGTCCGTTTCCCACATGGGCTTCGTACTGATCGGCATCTACTCCGGCAGCCAACTGGCGCTGCAGGGCGCGGTGATGCAGATGTTGGCCCACGGCCTGTCGGCGGCGGCACTCTTTATCCTGAGCGGCCAGCTGTACGAACGCACCCACACCCGCGACATGCGCGAGATGGGTGGCCTGTGGTCGAAGATCGCCTACCTGCCGGCCCTCAGCCTGTTCTTCGCGGCGGCGTCCCTGGGTCTACCGGGTACCGGTAACTTCGTCGGTGAGTTCCTGATCCTGATCGGCACCTTCCCGATCGCCCCATGGGTCACCATCATCGCGACGTCCGGCCTGGTGTTCGGTTCGGTCTACTCGCTGATCATGATCCATCGTGCCTACTTCGGCCCGGCCAAATCGGACGCGGTGATGCATGGCATGGACGGTCGCGAAATGATCATGGTGGTCGGTCTGGCAGCGCTGCTGGTCTACATCGGCGTGTACCCGCAACCGTTCCTCGATACCTCTGCCGCTACGATGCATGGCGTGCAGCAGTGGCTCGGCACCGCCTTCACTCAACTCGCTTCGGCCCGGTAAGAGCGCTATGGAATTCACGACTCAACACTTTATCGCGCTAGCGCCGCTGTTGATTACCAGCGCCACGATCATCGTGGTGATGCTGGCAATCGCCTGGCGCCGTAACCACTCCCAGACCTTCCTGCTGTCCGTGGCGGGTCTGAACCTGGCGTTGCTGTCGATCCTGCCAGCCTTGAAGGTCGCGCCATTGGCCGTGACCCCACTGCTACAAATCGATAGCTTCGCTTGCTTGTACATGGCACTGATCCTGGTCGCCACCCTCGCTTGTGTCACCCTCGCCCACGCCTACCTCGGCGATGGCGGCACGGGTTACCCGGGCAACCGTGAAGAACTGTACCTGCTGATTCTGATGGCCGCCGCCGGTGGCCTGGTGCTGGTCAGCGCGCAGCACCTGGCCGGGTTGTTCATCGGTCTGGAACTGCTGTCGGTGCCGGTCTACGGTCTGGTGGCCTATGCCTTCTTCAACAAGCGTTCGCTGGAAGCCGGTATCAAGTACATGGTGCTGTCGGCTGCCGGCTCCGCGTTCCTGTTGTTCGGTATGGCCCTGCTGTACGCAGACTCCGGCTCCCTGAGCTTCGTCGGCATCGGTCAGGCACTGGCAGCTACTGGCCTGCCAAGCTCGCTGGCACAACTGGGCCTGGGCATGATGCTGATCGGCCTGGCGTTTAAGCTGTCGCTGGTGCCCTTCCACCTCTGGACTCCAGACGTCTACGAAGGTGCTCCGGCACCGGTCGCAGCGTTCCTGGCCACCGCTTCCAAAGTGGCCGTTTTCGCAGTGATGGTGCGCCTGTTCCAGATCTCGCCAGCGGCCAGCAGCGGCGTGCTGAGCGACGTACTGACCATCATCGCCATTGCGTCGATCCTGTTCGGTAACCTGCTGGCCTTGACCCAGAGCAACCTCAAGCGTCTGCTGGGTTACTCGTCCATCGCCCACTTCGGCTACCTGCTGATCGCCCTGGTGGCGAGCAAGGGCCTGGCCGTGGAAGCCATCGGCGTGTACCTGGTCACCTACGTGATCACCAGCCTCGGCGCCTTCGGCGTGATCACCCTGATGTCCTCGCCGTACAAAGGCCGTGACGCAGACGCCCTGTACGAATACCGCGGCCTGTTCTGGCGCCGTCCGTACCTGACCGCCGTACTGACCGTGATGATGCTGTCCCTGGCCGGTATCCCGCTGACTGCGGGCTTCATCGGCAAGTTCTACATCATCGCCACCGGTGTCGAGTCGCACCAATGGTGGCTGGTCGGTTCCCTGGTACTGGGCAGCGCCATCGGTGTGTTCTATTACCTGCGTGTGATGGTCACCCTGTACCTGATCGAACCGAACCTGCGTCGCGTCGACGCCCAGCTGCACTGGGAACAACGTGCAGGCGGCGTGATGCTGCTGGCCATCGCGGTACTGGCCTTCTTCCTCGGCCTGTACCCACAACCGCTGCTGAACCTGGTTCAACAGTCGGGTCTGGCGGGTTGATCGCTTAGGCGACTCTCGGCAACAAACAGAAACGGCACCTTCGGGTGCCGTTTCTGTTTTTGTGGCATTCAACATCGCGAGCGTTTGGGATGACCTCCTCGCGGGCAAGCCCAGCCCCCACAGTAATCGGGATGATCACAGATTCTGTGCATGACAAAAACCTGTGGGAGCGTGGCTTGCCCGCGAAGGCGTCAGGTCAGTCGATATCTTCGTTATCTGACCCACCACCTTCGCGAGCAAGCTCGCTCCCACAGGTTTCAGTGGTGTTCACAAACGCCAAGTACACCCAAATCCACTCCAGGAGTGAGATTGCTCGCGATAGCAGCGTATCAGTCAACACCTGCTTGATTGACACCTCGCTATCGCGAGCAGGCTCACTCCTACAAGGGTTCGCTGAAGTTCGTGTGGTACCCACATGACGAAATTGTAATTCCCTCATCACCTTGGCGTTATCCGCAGCTTGCAACGATGTCACCCGGCGACCATGCCGGCGGGCCTATGCCCGCCTAACAATAAAACCCACGCCGAAGCACGTGACCGCTCTGCCGAAACCCAAGGAGTAATTGATGGTTAGCACTATAAAAATGTCGATGGCCGCTTTGGCTGTAGTGGTCGGCTCAGGGCCGTCCATGGTCTTGGCGGAAGATAAAGCCGAGGGATTTGTCGAAGGCAGCAGCCTGACGGTACTCAACCGCAACTTCTACTTCAATCGCGATTACCGCAAAGGCCAGTCCAGCCCCACTGGCAATGGGTATTCCGAAGCCTGGGCACACGCCATCATCAGCAAGTTCGAATCCGGGTATACCCAAGGGACTTTCGGGGTCGGGGTCGACGCGTTTGCGATGATCGGATTGAAGCTAGACACCGGTGACGGGCGCAACGGTGGCCGCAGCTCATTTGATGTGTTGCCGGTCGACAGTAACGGCCAGGCGCAGGACGAATACACCAAGGTCGGTGGCGCCGCCAAAGTGCGGGCCTTTGACACGGAGATAAAAGTCGGCGACGTGTTTCCTGCGACGCCTGTCGTCGCGGCGGGTGACTCCAGACTGTTGCCGGAAAGCTTCCGCGGCGTCACGGCGACCAACACCAGCATCGAAGGCCTGACGGTTCAGGGTGGTCGCTTGCATGCGATGAGCCAGCCGACGTCCAGCGACATGCGCGAAAACTTTGAGACCTTCTACGGCGGCCCGGTTGACTCACCGTGGGCCAGTTACTTCGGTGGCGACTACACGCTGAACAACAATCTCAGTTTCAGCCTGTACTCCAGCCGCCTCAAGGATGCCTGGAATCAATACTACGCAGGCACCGCATGGACTTACCCGTTGTCGGATGAGCTGTCGCTGTTTGGCAGCCTTAACTATTACAAGGCGGTCGATGAAGGCAAACAGTTACTCGGCACATTCGACAACAACATCTGGAGCGGTCGGGTCGGCGTGAAACTCGGCGCCCACTCCGTCGCGTTATCGCACCAGCGTAACAACGGCAATGACGACTTCGATTATCTGCGCCAGTCCGACTCGATCTACCTCGACAACTCCATCCAGTACAGCGACTTCAACTCGCCCAAGGAACGTTCGTGGATGGCGCGGTATGACCTCGACATGACGACCTATGGCGTGCCTGGATTGTCGTTCATGACCCGTTACGCCCGTGGCAGCGACGCCGACTATTCCAACGCCAACTCCGTGTACATGCGCCGCGATGCCGAAGGTAATCCGCTGACCGACCAAAAGCGCTGGGAACGCGACATCGAAGTCAAATACGTGGTGCAGACCGGCTCGTTGAAAGACCTGTCGCTACGCCTGCGCCAGGCCAATACCCGGGCTACCGCGTATGAATCGGATCTGGATGAAGTGCGGGTAATTATCGAGTACCCGCTGGCGATTCTCTGATTTCACTGCTTGTGCATATTCACCTTTAGAAGCTCCTTGCTCCTTTGGTAAGAGGTGAATTTTTTGGCGTCCTTTGGGACGCCTTTTTTGCGCCCGGACTTGGCCGGCTCAACCAGCATCTTTATCGACTGCCCCACCGCTATCGCGGGCAAGCCTGCTCCCACAGAGTTTAGTAGTGTTAGCAGGGACCGCGGTGATCAGCCCGCGGGATCGACATTATCCAGCTCCTCGTTCACCGCCAGCTCGCCGAGCATGTCGACCTGCGCAATCCCCAGCAGCGTCCTGCGGTGGGTGCCTTCCAGCAGCGCGGCGAAGTCTCCCGCGCACCGCCGCCATAACGGAGTGCACACCATCAAGGTGCGCAAGCATACGTCATGAAAGCCACTTTTGCGCTTTCGGGGTACCGGGGTTCCAATCCCGTTCGCTGACTTGGCAGCGACCAGCACAGGCTAGTGACCGGACGTCCGACGGACAACCTGAAAACACTGCGGGAAGGTTCTGCCATTCCGTCACAGCCTTAAACATCGTGAATTGAAATACCCAATGCAGGCCTCACCCTCCGCGCTGACGACAATCCCCCGCCACCGTGTATTTGAGGGTGTTGAGCTGGCCTTTCGAGTCTTCGTAGGTCATTGCGGCAGGTACCACAGCGCAAGCCGCTTGCGGGCGCACGACGCTCACTACTTTGACCACATCCAGCTTCATTCCGTATTCATAGTCCTTGACCACCGGCGCCGGTTTGCCCTGGTTGACCGCGTACTGTTCCATGGCTTTGGTATTGGCGCTGAGCGCGCGCTCAAACGTGCGATCACCGCCACCCTCAGCCAATGCATTCAGGGACATCGCCATCACGCCGGTGAACGTCATCAACTTGATCAATTTCATGTTCATTACCTTCATAAAAAAGCCCACCACCGGAATTCGATGACGGGCTTGTTCAAGTGCGGCACGCTTACAAATCTTTGCTCTTGTCGTCCTTCTTTTCATTGACGACGACGGGATCCCGGGCCTGTTCCTTGGCGACGAACAGTTCTACGGAACGGTCTTTGGCCGCCATCATTCTAGCGAATGTCCTGTCGCCGCCACCGGCCGCCAAGACCACAGAAGACATCATCAACGCCGCTGCAAACGCACCCATTTGTACAAGTTTCATCTTTGATTCCTCGTTTAATTAACTAACGGGATCAAGGTAACAATCTGAACCTTTCGTGACGGTGGCGCGCAAATTACATATCCGTTATGTGCCAGGAAAACTGTGGGAGCCTGCTCGCGAAAGCGGTGGATCAGTCAGCATCATTACCGACTGACAGGCCGCCTTCGCGAGCAGGCTCGCTCCCATAGGGGGTCACCTATTGGGTTGGGATAGTGTCTTCGTCTCGTCGATGGGCAAACTGATATAGCGCCGGCAGGATCAGCAACGTGAGGATGGTCGAGGACACAATCCCGCCGATCACCACCGTCGCCAGCGGACGCTGCACCTCCGCCCCGGTGCCGGTCGCCAGCGCCATCGGAATGAAGCCCAGTGACGCCACCAGCGCCGTCATCAACACCGGCCGCAGTCGGGTCAGCGCACCCTCGTTGATCGCATCAGACAGCGAACGCCCCTCCTCCCGCAAATTGCGGATAAACGCGATCATCACCAGCCCGTTGAGCACCGCCACCCCCGACAGCGCAATGAATCCGACGCCTGCCGAGATGGACAGCGGGATGTCCCGCAGCCACAACGCCATGACGCCACCGGTCAAGGCAAATGGAATCCCGGTGAACACCAGCAGCCCATCCTTCAGATTGTTGAACATCATGAACAACAAACCGAACACCAACAGCAGCGCCACCGGCACCACGATCTGCAAGCGCCTGGCCGCCGATTGCAACTGCTCGAACTGCCCACCCCAACTGGTCCAGTAACCCGCGGGAACCTGCACATCGCGTTCGATCACCTCGCTGGCCTCTTTAACGAACGAACCAATATCCCGACCACGCACGTTAGCGCTGACAATCACCAGCCGCTTGCCGTTTTCTCGGCTGACCTGATTGGGCCCGAGCACCAGATCGAGGCTGGCAACGTCCTTGAGCGCGATGAAGCCAATCTGGTCGGCAGCGCGATTGAGCGGCGCCGGTACCGGGATCAGCAGCGCCGACAGGCCGTCGATGTCCTTGCGCATGGCATCGGACAGGCGCACCACCATGTCGAAACGCCGGTCGCCTTCGTACAGCGTCCCGGCCTGACGCCCGCCCACCGCCACCGCAATGGTGTCTTGCACATCGCCAACGTTGAGGCCATAACGCGCGGCCATGTCGCGATCGATGTTGATGGTCAGCACAGGCAGGCCGGTGGTTTGTTCAACCTTGACCTCGGAAGCGCCATTGACCTTCTGCAGGGCTGCGGCAACCTTTGCCGCCGTGGCATTGAGTACGTCCATGTCATCACCGAACACCTTGACCGCCACGTCGCTGCGCACGCCGGAGATCAGTTCGTTGAAGCGCAACTGGATCGGCTGCGACAGCTCATAGTTGCTGCCCGGCAACGTCGCGGCGGCTTGTTGCAGTTCAGTCATCAGGGTTTCACGGGACTTGCCCGGGTCCGGCCACTGATCTTTTGGCTTGAGCATCACATAACTGTCGGAGATGTTCGGCGGCATCGGGTCGGAGGCGATTTCGGCGGTGCCGGTACGGGCGAACACACGTTCGACTTCCGGCACTTTAGCGAGGACCAGGGTTTCCAGACGCTGCTGCATGTCCACCGACTGGGTCAGGCTGGTGCCTGGCACGCGCAAGGCTTGCAGGGCAAAATCGCCTTCACTGAGGCTCGGCACAAACTCGCTGCCCATGCGGCTGGTTACCGCACCGCTGAGCACAATCACGCCCAATGCCATGCTTACGGCCAACGCCCGATGGCTCATCACCCAGGCCAACGCCGGGGCATAGACCTGGCGCGCACCGCGCATGACCACACCCTCCTCTTCCTTGACCTTGCCGGTAACAAACAGCGCAATGGCTGCCGGAACAAACGTCACTGACAACAGCATGGCGCCCAACAACGCGATGACCACAGTGAACGCCATCGGGTGGAACATTTTTCCTTCGACACCGCTCAAGGCGAAGATCGGCAGGTACACGACCATGATGATCAACTGGCCGAAAATCAGCGGACGACGCGCCTCTTTGGCGGCCGCAAACACTTCGTGAAAACGCTCGGAACGGGTCAACAAACGCCCGTGATGTTGCTGCGCATGGGCCAGCCGTCGCAGGGTGTTCTCAACGATCACCACCGCGCCGTCGACAATGATGCCGAAGTCGAGAGCGCCGAGGCTCATCAGGTTGGCGCTGACCTTGTTGCTGAACATGCCGGTGAAGGTGAAGAGCATCGACAGTGGAATCACCATGGCGGTGATCAGCGCCGCGCGGATGTTGCCGAGAAACAGGAACAGAATCGCGATCACCAGAATCGCGCCTTCCACCAGGTTCTTCTTCACTGTGGCGATGGCTTTGTCCACCAGATGCGTGCGGTCGTACACCGGCACCGCGATCACGCCGTTGGGCAAGGATTTATTGATCTGTTCGAGCTTGCTGGCAACCGCTTGCGAGACGGTACGGCTGTTTTCGCCGATCAGCATGAACACAGTACCGAGCACCACTTCGCGACCGTTCTCGGTGGCGGCACCACTGCGCAATTCGCGGCCGATTTCCACGGTGGCGACGTTCTTCACTCGTATCGGCGTGCCGTCGATGTTGGCCATGACAATGTTGGCGATGTCCTCGGTGCTCGCCACTTGCCCCGGTGCACGAATCAGCAACTGCTCGCCGCTGCGCTCGATGTAGCCGGCGCCGACGTTGGCGTTGTTGCGCTCCAGCGCCGTGACCAGATCGGTAAGGGTCAGTTTGTACGCCGCCAGCAGTTTCGGATCGGGAGCGATCTGGTATTCCTTGGCAAACCCGCCGATGGTGTTGATCTCGGCGACACCCTGGACGTTGCGCAACTGCGGCTTGATGATCCAGTCCTGAATCACCCGCAGGTCGGTCGGCGTGTACGGCGTGCCGTCGTCCTTCAGCGCACCTTCCTGCGCCTCGACCGTCCACAGGAAAATCTCGCCGAGACCGGTGGAAATCGGCCCCATCATCGCATCCACTCCCTCGGGCAAATGCTCCTTGGCGATCTGCAGTCGCTCGTTGACCAGTTGCCGGGCGAAGAACAGGTCGGTGCCGTCCTTGAAGATCACCGTGACCTGCGACAGACCGGAACGCGACAGCGAGCGGGTCTGCTCCAGCGACGGCAGGCCGGCCATCGCGGTTTCAATCGGGAAGGTGATGCGCTGCTCGGTTTCCAGCGGCGAGAACCCGGCGGCGCCGGTGTTTATTTGCACCTGGACGTTGGTGATATCCGGCACAGCGTCGATCGGCAGTTTTTGATAACTGGCGATGCCGAGGCCGGCCATGAGCAAAACGGCGAGCAGCACGATGATGCGCTGCTCGATGGCAAACTGGATCAGGCGTTCGAACATGAGAACTTTCTCGTCGAGGGGGCGGATCAGTGGGAGTGCTCAGCCGAGGCTTTGCCCAATTCCGATTTGAGAACGAAGCTGCCGGCGCTGGCGACTTGCACGCCGGGCTCCAACCCCTGGGTGATTTCCACCTGACCGGCCGCGCGACTGCCCAGCCCCACTGCTTGCGCCTTGAAACCGTCGTCGGTGCGCACGAACACGGTGGGTTTGTCCTCGACCGTCTGGATCGCCGTTTCGGGCACGGCGACTTTGGCTTGTCGGCTGTCGGTGGCGACCAACGCATTCACGAACAGCCCCGGACGCCACGAGCCTTGCGGGTTTTCCAGGGTGACGCGAACCGTTGCAGTGCGCGTCTGTTCGCCCAGTAAACTGCCGACGTAAGCTACGGTGCCGACGACTTCTGCCCCCAGCTCCGGAGCGCTGACAGAGACCGGTTTACCGACCTGTACCTTGTTCAAATCCTTGGGCGAAACGCCGAACGTCACCCACACCCGGGACAGGTCCGAGAGCGTGAAAGCAGCTGTGGTCTCATCGACCACCTCCCCCGGTGTCAGGTGTTTTTCCACCACTACGCCGTCAAAGGGCGCACGCAATTCGTATCGATTGCCTCCGCTGGCGACCACGCTGCCACTGAGTACGCTAATTTTCTGTCGGGCATTGCTCAGGGCGATTTCGGCCTCTTCCAACGCCTGACGGGCCTGGAGGAAATCCTGCTCGGGGGAAATCTTGTCCTGCCACAACTGCCGCTCACGCTCGAACGTGGTGCGCGCCAACGCCAGACGTCGCTGTGCGGCTGCCTGCTCGCTGCGCTGATCGGAAATCTGCTGACTGGCGATCACCGCCAGCAACTGCCCCTTCTTCACCGACTGCCCGAGGTTGACCGACACCGACTCGACCACCCCCGGCACGCGAGGCACCAGGTGCGCGGTGCGGTCTTCGTCAAAGCGCACTTCCCCGGGAAACGGCAGGCCAAGACTGATGTTCTGTGCCTGTGCTTCGGCCAGTTGAATGCCGGCCGCCGTGATCTGCTCGGTGCTCAACGTCAGGTGCCCTTCTTCGCCTTCGGCATGTTCGCCGTCGGCTGCTGCGCCTTCTTCAGCATGGTCGGCATGCTCCGCAGCCTCATCGGCGTGGGCATCAATCGATGTGTTGCCCGGCCACATCGAACCAATAGCAACGCCCAGCGCCAACGTCGCTGCAACGACAACGATCAGTTTTTTATCCATGGAAACTCCTCTGCGTCATACCGCCGAGGCGGTCGAGCAGTTATGTGAAAGATTAAATTCAGGGGCTGACGCCGAACGCGCCGAGATCGCCAAAAATGCGTTCAATGCGCACCCGCGCGTCCGTCGCCTCGGCAACGGCCTGGATGTACTGGGTGCGGGCGCTGATCAGGGTGCGCTGAGCATCGAGCACGTCGAGGAAACCGAACTTGCCCATTTCGAAACCGCGAGTGGCGCTGTCGACGGCACTTTGCGCGGCGGGCAGGATGGTCTGGTTGAACGCTTTGACTTCGCTGTTGGCGGTCTGCCATTGCGCAAGCGTGGTCTGGATTTCCGTACGCAAGCGCAGTTCGGTGGCATTGCGCAGATCCCGCGCCTGATCAGCGCGCCGCGCCGCCGCCAGCACGTTGCCCTGATTGCGATTGAACAGCGGAATCGGCATCGACAGCCCCACCACGTTCACCCGCTCACGCTCCGTTTCGCTGTATTGGCTGCCGACACTGACGGTCAGATCAGGAATCCGCTGCGCTTTCTCCAGCCCCAAAGAAGCCTCACGCTGATCGATCTGCAATTTGGCCAACCGCAGCTCGGGGGTTTCGTTCAGGCGCTCGAGCAATTGGGTCGGCGGCGGCAAGGAGGGCATGCCTTGAGGAGCGGTCTGCACACTGACCAACGTCGGCAACGATGCGCCCATGACCTGCGCCAGTTGCTGATAGGCATTGGCCTGATCGCGCTCGGCCCGGCTCAACTCCAGACGCACTTCCGACAGTTGCACTTGCGCCCGCGTGCCTTCGACCGGCGATGATTTGCCCGCCTGGATACGGCCCTGCGCCACCCGCAGTCCCTGCTCGGCCAGTTCCAGTGACTGGCGGGACAACTGCAAGCGATGCTGCGTCGTTTGTGCGCTGGAGAACGCCTGAATCACATCGGCGCGCAAGGCGTTGCTCCTGCGCTCTAACTCGATTCCGGCGGCATCCTGCGCACGGCTGGCGACATCGATCCGCGCACCGCGTTTGCCGCCCAGTTCAATTGACTGGCTGAGCATCACCGTGGTGGTTCGCGACTCACTCCGCGTGTCTTCGGCCTCCCACGACACTTCAGGGTTGGGGACCAGACCGGCCTGTTGTCGATCCCCTTCAGCAATTCCGATCTCCCATTGGGCGGCCGCCAACTCCGGGTTGCCGGCAAATGCCGTTTTCAGGGCCTGATCCAGCGTCAATGTCGAGCCGGACGAAACAGCCGCCAGACACGGGCCGGCCAGTAATAAAAAGCAGGTGGCCGTCACCACGCCTGCAGTTTTTTTCAGGCGTGATCGCGCCGTCAGTTCTCTTAAACCGGGCAATGGAGTACTTCCTTTTTAAATCAAGAAAATTCAATATCGCCACAGTAGGGTTTTGAACTTATCGACAAGGTGACTGGAACATTACAAATACGTTATCCACCGTTCCAGCGAGTTGTTTTGCTCTACCATGCGAAGTGCTAACCGCCATGTAGTAATACCAAGAAACAAATGCCCGATATTTATCCGCCGAACAGTACTTGCCCGCTTTCAATTCCCATGAGGCTGAAGCATTCTCGACGCAGCCCTC
This sequence comes from Pseudomonas sp. GW821-FHT07G06, assembly GCF_058986625.1. Lineage (NCBI taxonomy): Bacteria > Pseudomonadati > Pseudomonadota > Gammaproteobacteria > Pseudomonadales > Pseudomonadaceae > Pseudomonas > Pseudomonas sp. GW821-FHT07G06. The sequence goes on along the minus strand of NZ_JBYSVW010000012.1, from coordinate 93,454 downwards.
TGCGTCAGGCTGTCACACCAGGCCATTTTAAGGGCTCGAGGCCTAGCCTTGCTGTTGACCCTGTAGCCACTATAGGCTTTATCGTGCACGCCTTGACCGGAGAAATCTCTGTAGGAAAGGAAGAACCCATTCAACTCGTCGTTATAAAAAATCGTCCGGAGCCTCTATAAGAACAACAACTTTCCCGACCACCTTAATTACATTTTCTTTAAATAAAAGTGGTGATTGATCATGCGAATCCTTGTCGTCGAGGACGAGCTTAAAACTGCCGAATACTTACATCAGGGACTGACGGAAAGTGGTTACATCGTTGATCACGCGGCCAATGGAACCGATGGACTGCATCTGGCACAACACCAGGTTTACGACGTGGTGATACTGGACGCCAATCTGCCGCAACTGGACGGTTGGGGCGTACTGGAACAACTGCGCCGCACCCGCTCTACTCGCGTGATGATGTTGACCGCTCGAGGTCGTTTGGCCGACAAGATTCGCGGTCTGGATCTGGGCGCCGACGATTATCTGGTCAAACCCTTCGAGTTCCCCGAATTGTTGGCACGGGTGCGTAGCCTCATGCGCCGCAGTGAAAACATCCCGGTTCCGCAAGTACTCAAAGTGGCCGATCTGGAACTCGATCCAGGGCGCCACCGCGCCTTTCGCGGCGAGCAGCGCATCGACCTGACTACCAAGGAGTTCGCCCTGCTGCATCTGCTGATGCGCCAGTCTGGCGAGGTGCTTACTCGCACCCAAATCATATCGCTGGTGTGGGACATGAACTTCGACTGCGACACCAACGTGGTCGAAGTTTCGATCCGGCGCTTGCGGGCGAAAATCGACGACCCGTTCGACAACAAGTTGATTCACACCCTGCGCGGTGTCGGCTACGTGCTGGAGGCGCGGGAATGAAGTCTGCGAGCCTGTCGCTGCGCCTCGGTCTGACGGTCAGCATTGTCGGGGCGCTGCTGGTGGTGTTCCTGGCGATCCTCGCTTATTTCACCCTGACCCACGAGTTGAACGCAGTATCCAGAGACAGCCTGGAAAAGAAGATGGAGCAAGTTGAACACAGCCTGGCGCTGTACACCGATCCCGGAGAAATCAGTTCGAAGCCGCACATTTTGCTCGACCAGGTCATGGGGCATGACAACCTCACTCTGACCATTTACGAGCTCAGCAATCTGCGCGCACCGCTATTGAAGTCCGGCACCGGCATGGCCGATCCGCGCCTCGAATTGAAGGCGGTGCGGACGACCACGGATCAGTTAACTTACTCCACAGGTACCGACGCTCAGGGCACGAAGTTCCTCACGGCCTCCAGACTGATCCGCATCAAGGACGGCACCCGCGTCCCGGTGCTGTTGTCGATGGACAATGCTCACGATCAGGCGTTGCTCAGCGCTTATCTGCGTTCGACGCTGATGGCTTTGCCGTTACTGCTGATTTTCATCGGTCTCAGTGCCTGGGTGGCAGTGCGGCGTGGCCTGGCACCGATGCACGAGTTTCGCAAAGTGGCGGAGATGGTGTCGACGCAGGACCTCGACCATCGACTCTCGGTGGTGAGCATGCCGCAGGAACTCAGTGAACTGGCGCAAGGCATCAATTTTATGCTGCATCGCCTCGACAGCGGCGTGCAGCAGTTGTCGCAGTTCTCCGATGATCTGGCCCACGAATTGCGCTCGCCTATCAACAATCTGATGGGCAAGGCACAGGTAACACTGTCTCGGGAACGCACGACTCAGGAATACAAAGATATTTTGGTGTCGTGTACCGAAGAACTGGAACGCGTCGCACGAATAGTCTCGGACATGCTGTTTCTGGCGCAGGTCAGCCACCCGGCATCGCTCGCACCTTTCGAGCTGATTGCGCTGGAAGATGAAGCCCTGAAAGTCGCCGACCTGTTTTCTCTTTCGGCGCAGGACAAGGAGATTCATCTGAGTGTGGTGGGCGGTGCTCGCGTGCTAGGCGACCGGTTGATGATTCAACGGGCGATCTCGAACCTGCTGTCCAACGCACTGCGCCACTGCCCGGCTGGGCAAACGGTTTCGCTGCTGATTGAACAAGGTGCGACGCAGGTTTCCTTGCTGGTCAGCAATCCCGGCGCGGGCATCGAAGCGCAGCATCTGCCGCATCTGTTCGACCGCTTTTACCGAGTCGACAGCAGCCGTTCCCGCGCTCAGGGCAGCACCGGACTGGGCTTGGCCATCGTGCGCTCGATCATGAGCCTGCATCAGGGGGTGGCGGAGGTTAAGAGCCTGCCGGGGGCGATGACGGTGTTCAGGTTGGGGTTTCCTGCGATTGAGGGTGTGGCGCTTTGAGGTATCAGACTTGAGATTTCCGCTGTCGGGGCCGGCCTCATCGCGGGCAAGCCCGCTCCCACAGGTTATGTGTCGTGCACAAGATCTTTGGTCACTCTCGGTCACTGTGGGAGCGGGCTTGCTCGCGAAGGGGGCGGAACGGGCACAAACAAAAACGGCACCTTTCGGTGCCGTTCGCCTTTCACATTCCCAAACACTTACTTGCGCGCATCCGCCCACGATTTCAGCAGCTCGCTGTAGCTCACGGTTTCGCCTTTCGGCTTCTCGTTTTCCAGTTTCGGCTTCGGCGCGCCCGGCTGATCGAACCAGTACTGAGCATCGCGCTCGGGGTTCATTTTCGGTGCGCAGGTGGCTTGTGCCTTCGAACGCTCCAGGCGGGTCATGATCGCGTCCTGATCCTTTGCCAGGCCGTCGAGTGCCTGTTGCGGGGTTTTGTCGCCGCTGGCCGCTTCGGCGATGTGGCTCCACCACAACTGCGCGAGCCGAGGATAATCAGGCACGTTGGTCCCGGTCGGGGTCCATTGCACGCGGGCCGGGCTGCGGTAGAACTCCACCAGGCCGCCGAGTTTCGGTGCCAGGTCGGTCATCGCCTGCGAGTTGATGTCCGACTCGCGGATAGGTGTCAGGCCGACGATGGTTTTCTTCAGCGACACGGTTTTCGAGGTCACGAACTGCGCATAGAGCCAGGCCGCCAGTTTCTGCTTCTCGGGCGTGGACTTCATGAAGGTCCAGGACCCCACGTCCTGATAGCCCAGCTTCATGCCCTCTTCCCAGTAAGGTCCCCGTGGTGACGGCGCCATGCGCCATTTCGGCGTGCCATCGGCGTTCATCACCGCCAGGCCTGGCTTGGTCATGTCGGCGGTGAAGGCGGTGTACCAGAAAATCTGCTGGGCGATGCTGCCCTGGGAGGGCACCGGGCCGGATTCGGAGAAGGTCATGCCCGCCGCTTCCGGTGGCGCGTACTTTTTCAGCCAGTCGACGTACTTGGTGGTGGCGAACACCGCCGCCGGGCCGTTGGTGTCGCCGCCGCGGGTTACGCTGGAACCCACCGGGTGGCAGTCCTCGACACGAATGCCCCACTCGTCCACCGGCAAGCCATTGGGGATGCCCTTGTCGCCGCCACCGGCCATGGAGAACCAGGCATCGGTGAAGCGCCAGCCCAGGGACGGGTCCTTCTTGCCGTAGTCCATGTGCCCGTAGACGCGCTTGCCGTCGATTTCCTTGACGTCTTCGCTGAAGAACTTGGCAATGTCTTCATAGGCGGACCAGTTCACCGGGACGCCCAGCTCGTAACCGTACTTTTCCTTGAACTTGGCCTTGAGGTCCGCGCGTTCGAACCAGTCGGCACGGAACCAGTACAGGTTGGCGAACTGCTGGTCAGGCAACTGGTAGATCTTGCCGTCCGGCGCAGTGGTGAAGGAAATGCCGATAAAGTCCTTGATGTCGAGGGTCGGCGAGGTGAAGTCCTTGCCTTCGTTAGCCATCAGGTCGGTGATCGATTCGGTCTTGCCGTACCGAAAGTGCGTACCGATCAAGTCCGAGTCGTTGACCCAGCCGTCATAGATGCTCTTGTCCGATTGCATCACAGTCTGCAGCTTTTCCACCACGTCGCCTTCCTGCAGCAGGTCGTGGGTCAGCTTGATCCCGGTGATCTCGGTGAAGGCCTTGGCCAGCACCTTGGACTCGTACTCGTGGGTCGCGATGGTTTCCGACACCACCTTGATGCTCATTCCGCGGAAGGGCTCCGCCGCCTTGATGAACCACTTCAATTCTTCCAGCTGCTGATCGGCCGTCAGTGTGGATGGCTTGAATTCACTGCCGATCCATTTTTTTGCGGCATCTTCGTAGGCATCGGCCCAGGCCGAAGCGCTCAAACCGCTGAGTGCCAGCATGGCTGCCAATGAAATGCTATGTCGCAGCTTATTGTTTTTGTCGAACATAGAGACCTCCTTATTGAGTTTCGGAGCAACAGTGCCGAGCGATTCGACTAGCCCCAACGCATCACAGCCAACAGCCACACCAGGGACAACGCGAACGCCACCCAGATGCTCCAGTCGGTGACGCCGATTACCAGCAAATGCAGGTAGGCGCTGCCGAGAAGACCGATGAACAAGCGATCGCCACGGGTGGTGGCAATCGGTAGCAAACCTCGCCGAAGCACGCTCGGCGAACGCAATTCCCAGGTGGTCATGCCCACCAGGATCAAGGCAATGACGCCGAAGAACGCCGCCGTGGGGGCGGTCCAACTCATCCATTCCATCATCAGCTCCTCATACCCGGCCCAGGGCAAAGCCCTTGGCCACGTGGTTGCGAACAAACCAGATCACCAGCATGCCCGGCAGGATGGTCAACACCCCCGCCGCCGCCAGTACACCCCAGTCGATACCGGATGCCGAAACGGTGCGGGTCATCACCGCCGCGATGGGCTTGGCGTTCACCGAGGTGAGGGTTCGTGCCAGCAGCAGTTCGACCCAGGAAAACATGAAGCAGAAGAACGCCGTCACACCGATGCCGGAGCCGATCAATGGGATGAAAATCTTCACGAAGAACTTGGGGAAACTGTAGCCATCGATGTAGGCGGTTTCGTCGATTTCCTTGGGAACGCCGGACATGAAGCCTTCGAGAATCCACACCGCCAGCGGCACGTTGAACAGGCAGTGAGCCAGGGCCACGGCGATGTGGGTGTCGAACAACCCGATCGACGAATACAGCTGGAAGAACGGCAACAGGAACACCGCCGGCGGCGCCATGCGGTTGGTCAGCAGCCAGAAGAACAGGTGTTTGTCGCCCAGGAAGCGATAACGCGAAAACGCATAAGCCGCCGGCAATGCCACGGTCAGGGAAATGATCGTGTTCAGGCTCACGTAATACGCCGAGTTGATGTAGCCGGTGTACCAGCTCGGGTCGGTGAAGATCACCTTGTAGTTGGCCAGGGTGAAATCCTGCGGGAACAGCGTCAGGCCGCCGAGGATTTCGCTGTTGCTCTTGAAGGACATGTTCAGCAGCCAGTAGATCGGCACCAGCAGGAACAGGATGTAGAGCAGCAGTGGGATCAGCTTTCTTTTGCTCATGGCGCGGGCCTCAGCGGTTGGCGTCAGAGTGAGTCATGGCGGTGTAGAACAGCCAGGACACCAACAGGATGATCAGGAAGTACACCAGCGAGAACGCTGCGGCCGGCCCCAGGTCGAATTGCCCTACGGCCATCTGGGTCAGGGTCTGGCTGAGGAAAGTCGTGGCATTACCCGGGCCGCCACCGGTGAGCACGAACGGCTCGGTGTAGATCATGAAGCTGTCCATGAAGCGCAGCATCACCGCGATCAGCAGCACGCTCTTGAGCTTGGGCAACTGGATATGGCGGAACACCGCCCAGGCGGAGGCACGGTCGATCCGCGCCGCCTGGTAATACACGTCCGGAATCGCCCGCAACCCGGAGAAGCACAACAGCGCCACCAGCGAGGTCCAGTGCCAGACGTCCATCACCAACACGGTGACCCAGGCGTCCATGGTGTTCGCCGCATAGTTGTAGCTGATGCCCATGGCCTTGAGGCTCGCCCCCAGCAAGCCGATGTCGGCGCGGCCGAAGATCTGCCAGATGGTGCCGACCACGTTCCACGGGATCAGTAACGGAATCGCCAGCACGATCAGCACCACCGAAGACCATCGGCCCTTGGTCGGCATGGTCAGGGCGATGGCAATGCCCAGCGGAATTTCGATCAGCAACACGCAGGCGGAATAGATGAACTGGCGCAACAGCGAGTCGTGCAGCCGAGGGTCGAGCAGTACCTGCTTGTACCAGTCGGCACCGACGAAATAGCGGCTGGACTGATCGAAAATGTCCTGCACCGAATAGTTGACCACGGTCATCATCGGGATCACCGCACTGAACGCCACCAGCAGGAACACCGGCAGCACCAGCCACCAGGCCTTGTTGTTCTGCACCTTGTTCATGGCTGCGCCTCCTGATTGGCATGGGCTTCGAGCAGGAAATCATCGGCGTACACCATCAGCCATTGCGCAGGAAAGCTGATGTAGGCCGTGCCCTGTGGCACCGGTTTGTCTTCGGCCAGGCGCACTTTCAGGGGCGTGCCATCGAGGTCGAGGCTCATGATCTTGTAGGTGCCCAGGTCCTCGACGTGTACGACCTGTGCCCGCAGTGCATCATCAAAGGCTTCGTCCCACACATGGACAAACTCCGGGCGAATGCCGACCTTCAGGGTTTTCCATTCGGATTCGGCGATGCGTTGCTGCATGGTCTCGGACAGCGGCAGGTGGGTCGAGGCGAACCCGACGCCCCCCGGTTGCGGCTGCACCTCGATCAGGTTCATCCCCGGGCTGCCGATGAAGTAGCCGACAAAGGTGTGGCTCGGGCGCTCGAACAATTCCCGTGGTGTGCCGAACTGCACGATCTGTCCGCCGTACATCACCGCAATCTTGTCGGCGAAAGTCGAGGCCTCCAGTTGATCGTGGGTGACGTAGACCATGGTGATGTTGAACTGCTCGTGGATCTGCTTGAGCTTGCGTCGCAGCTTCCACTTCAGGTGCGGGTCGATCACCGTCAGCGGCTCGTCGAACAGGATCGCCGACACATCGTCGCGCACCAGCCCGCGGCCCATGGAGACTTTCTGTTTTTCGTCGGCGGTGAGGTTGCGTGCCTTTTTGCTCAGCAGGTTCTGCAGGTCGAGGACCTCGGCGATTTCCTGCACCTTGGTATGAATTCTTGGCTCGGCCATGCCCTGGTTGCGCAGCGGGAAGGCCAGGTTGTCGAACACCGTCATGGTGTCGTAGACCACCGGGAACTGGAAAACCTGAGCAATGTTGCGCTTCTCCGGCGTCAGGTCGTTGACCGCCTTGCCGTCGAACAGCACATGCCCCTGGGACGGACTGAGCAGCCCGGAAATAATGTTGAGCAAGGTTGATTTGCCACAGCCCGACGGACCGAGCAACGCATAGGCGCCGCCCTGCTCCCAGATGTGGTCCATCTCGCGGATCGCGTAGTCCTCCGGTCCCACTGGCGTTTTGGTGTAGCTGTGGGCGAGGTTCTGCAAACGGATTTCGGCCATCAGGCTACCCTCGCGACACGCTGGCCCGGCGCCTGCACCAGCCGGCCCTGCGTATCGAACACAAACAGTTTATGGGTCGGGATGTAGATACGGATCGGCGCATCGACGTCGTATTCGTGAACACCCGGCAAGTGCAGCACCAGCAGGAAATGCTCGTTGCGCACGTGCAGGAAGGTTTCCGAGCCACTGATCTCGGCCACCTCGACGGTCACCGCCAGTTCGAGGTCATCGTCATTGCTCGGCACCAGCGAGATATGGCTGGGTCGCACGCCGAAACGGAACTCGCCCTCGCCCACCGGGCGCAAATCGACGTTCAGCGGAAAGTGCACGAAGTTGGCGAAACTCACTTCGTTGCCGGCAATGCGCCCCGGCATCAGGTTGATCGGCGGTTCGGAGAACAGCTCCGCCGCCAGCACGGTTTGCGGCTGGTGATAGACCGAGGACGACTGGCCGCTCTGGATCACCCGGCCCTCGTGAAGAATGGTCGTGGTGCCGCCCAGGGCCAGGGCCTCGTTGGGTTCGGTGGTGGCATAGATCGCGATGGTGTGGCGCGCCTTGAACAGCTCGCGCATTTCCTGGCGCAGCTCCTCGCGCAACTTGTAGTCGAGGTTGACCAGCGGCTCGTCGAACAGGATCAACTCGGCATCCTTGACCAGCGCCCGGGCCATGGCCGTGCGTTGTTGCTGGCCACCGGAAAGCTCCAGCGGATAACGCTGCAGAAATTTTTCGATGCGCAGCATCTTCGCGGTTTCCAGCACCTTGCTCTGGATCAGCTCGCTGGACACACCGGCCTGGCGCAGCGGCGAGGCGATGTTGTCGAACACCGTCATGGTCGGGTAATTGATGAATTGCTGATAGACCATCGACACATTGCGCAAGCGCACCGGCCGTTGGGTAACGTCGACGCCATTCATCAGGATGCGGCCACTGTCGGGCTTGTCCAGACCGGCCATCAGGCGCATCAGGCTGGTTTTTCCGGACAGGGTGCGACCCAGCAAAACGTTGAAGGAACCGGGTTCAAAACTCAGGTTGGCATCGTCGATCCAGGTCTGGCCCTCGACGGTGCGGCTGACGTGCTCCAGGGTGAGTGACATGGCTCGGCCTTTTATTATTGGAGTCAAGCGACCGGAACGATAAAGCGACATCCGTGCCAAAAATCCCAAGCCATTGATTCAGCTGGAAATGAGTAAAAACCACAGCCCGTCGACGTTCGTTGCTGAACACAAATGAACAATCTGAAATGAACAATTGAACAGTTCACCCATTGACAGTGAACAATAGTGAACAACACTCTACGGACTGTTCACGGCCCTTGTAGGAGCTGCCGCAGGCTGCGATCTCTTGATCTTGCTCTTCAAAAACAAGATCAAGAGATCGCAGCCTGCGGCAGCTCCTACAGGGGGCGCATGTACCCATAACAACAATAAAATGCTGATTCAGAGACTGACTGCCATGCCCGCACCCGCATCGCCGCTGTCCCACGACGCCATCATCCAGGACTCCTGGTCGCGTTGCCGCGCGTTCGGCCTCAGTCATCAGAGCGCTCCGGCATTCGATCAATTGCCGGCCGCGGGCATCGCGCAACTGCTGGAGAGCCAGCATTCACTGGTGCAAACCACCCATCAGGAAGTGCTGCCCTACTACGAGAACATCCTGAGCAATTCCAATTGCCTGATCATGCTCGCCGACCATCAGGGCCAGGTGCTCACATCGTGGGGCACCCAGCGCTTTATCGAGCCGAAACTGGCCCGGGGTTTCAGCGCCGGCGCCAGCTGGATGGAACGTTGCACCGGCACCAACGCCATTGGCACCGCCCTGGCCTGTGAACAAGCCGTGCACATCGAGCACGATGAACATTTCCTCAAGGCCAACCGCTTCATGACCGGTTCCGCCGCGCCGATTTTCGATGCCGATCGCAAGGTGATCGCAGTGCTGGACGTGTCCAGCGACAGCTACCTGCCGCCATCGCACACCCTGGGCATGGTCAAGATGATGAGCCAGACCGTGGAAAACCGGCTGATCCTCAACCTGTTCCACGGCCAGCATTTCCAGTTGACGTTCAATACCGGGTTGAACAACCTCGACAGCCAATGGGCCGGTTTGCTGATTTTCGATGAAAGCGGCCAGGTGCTGTCGGCCAATCGCCGGGCCGACAATCTGCTGGGCATCAGCCTGTCGCGGGTCAGTGTCGAGAGCCTGTTCAAGGTCTCGCTGCTGGAACTGCTCAATCAGCCCGAAGGCCTGCCCTTCGCCTTGCAAACCTCAGGACGCAACCGCTTCCAGTGCCTGCTGAAGCGGCCGAAACAGGCATCCATTCAACCCCGAGTGTTCACCGAGCCGGTTGTAGCTGCACCCGCGGCCATCAGCCTCAACACCCTGCATTTCGGCGACAGCCGCGTGGAAAAAGCCGTGCGCCAGGCCGAACGTTTGCTGGAAAAAGACATTCCACTGCTGATCCACGGTGAAACCGGGGTCGGCAAGGAAGTCTTCGTCAAAGCCCTGCACCACGCCAGCTCGCGCAGCAAACAAGCGCTCATCGCCGTCAACTGTGCGGCGATTCCCGCTGAACTGGTGGAATCCGAGCTATTCGGTTATGAGAAAGGTGCCTTCACCGGCGCCAACCAGAAAGGCAGCATCGGGCTGATCCGCAAGGCTGACAAAGGCACGCTGTTTCTCGACGAAATCGGTGACATGCCGCTGCCGACACAGGCGCGACTGTTGCGGGTGTTGCAGGAGCGTTGCGTTCAGCCGGTGGGCAGCAGCGAATTGTTCCCTGTGGACTTGCGCATCATTTCAGCGACCAACCGCTCGCTGCGCGAACAAGTACAGCTGGGGCGGTTTCGTGAAGACCTGTATTACCGCATCGGCGGCCTGACTCTGGAGTTGCCGCCCCTGCGCGAACGCAGCGATAAGGAGGCACTGTTCAAACGCCTGTGGGAGCAGCACCGCGAACCGGCGCAATGGGCCGGTTTGAGCCAGGAAGTGATGGCGTTGTTCGGCCGCCACCCGTGGCCGGGCAACTTGCGCCAGGTCAGCAGCGTGATCCAGGTGGCCCTGGCCATGGCCGAGGAACAACCGGTGCGGGCAGAGCACTTGCCGGATGATTTTTTTGTCGACCTGGAGATGGAGCCGGTGGAGACGCCGGAGCCGCTGGGCATCGACTTGAATGATGTGGAAGCACTGAATCGGCAGTTACAGGCGGTCGGGGGGAATATTTCGTATCTGGCCCGGCTGTTGGGGGTTAGTCGCAATACCCTTTACAAGCGGTTGCGTCAGGCTGAATGACAAGTTGCCCGAACGGGCCCCTTCGCGAGCAAGCTCGCTCCCACAGTGTCCGTGTCGAACACAAAATCTGCGCACACCACAGAACCTGTGGGAGCGAGCCTGCTCGCGAAGGCGTCAGCCCTGTCACTTCAAAATGAACTGCCAACCCCATAAACAAAAACCCGCACAAGGCGGGTTTTTGTTTTTCAGCATTACATCTATCAGTCAGCCAGACGCCAGGTCGTGCCGCCCTTGCCGTCTTCCAGCACCACGCCCATGGCGGTGAGCTGGTCGCGGATGCGGTCGGATTCGGCCCAGTCCTTGCCGGCACGTGCCGCCAGGCGAGCGGCAATCAGCGCCTCGACTTCGGCTGCATCCACGCGGCCTTCGGCACCGGCCTGCAGGAAGTCATCGGCTTCGAGCTGCAACACACCCAGCACGCTGGCCAGTTCTTTCAGACGCGCCGCCAGGCCGGCCGCTGCATTGAGATCGCTCTCGCGCAGACGGTTGATCTCGCGGACCATCTCGAACAGCACCGCGCAGGCTTCCGGCGTGCCGAAGTCGTCGTTCATCACCTGGGTGAAACGCTCGACAAAGGCTTCGCCGCCGGCAGGTGCCACGTTCGGCAGGCCTTTCAACGCGTGGTAGAAACGCTCCAGGGCGCCCTTGGCGTCCTTGAGGTTGTCTTCCGAATAGTTGATCGCGCTGCGGTAGTGGCTCGACACCAGCAGGTAACGCACGACTTCCGGGTGGTACTTGTCGAGCACGTCGCGGATGGTGAAGAAGTTGTTCAAGGACTTGGACATCTTCTCGCCATTGATACGGATCATGCCGCAATGCATCCACGCGTTGGCGTAGGTCTTGCCGGTGGCCGCTTCGCTCTGGGCGATTTCGTTTTCGTGGTGCGGGAACTCAAGATCGCTGCCGCCGCCATGAATGTCGAAAGTCTCACCGAGGCAGCAGGTCGACATCACCGAGCACTCGATGTGCCAGCCCGGACGCCCGGCGCCCCACGGCGATTCCCAGCTCGGCTCGCCCGGCTTGGCGGCTTTCCACAGCACGAAGTCCAGCGGGTCCTGCTTGGACTCGTCGACTTCGATGCGCGCACCAATGCGCAGGTCTTCGATCTTTTTGCGCGACAGCTTGCCGTAGCCCATGAACTTGCCGACGCGGTAGTACACGTCGCCATTGCCGGGGGCGTAGGCGTAACCCTTGTCGATCAGGGTCTGGATCATCGCGTGCATGCCCGGGATGTGATCGGTAGCACGCGGCTCCATGTCCGGTTTCTTGATGTTCAGGCGCGCTTCGTCTTCGTGCATCGCCGCGATCATGCGCTCGGTCAAGGCTTCGAACGACTCGCCGTTCTCGTTGGCCCGATTGATGATCTTGTCGTCAATGTCGGTGATGTTGCGCACATAGGTCAGGTCGTAACCGCTGAAGCGCAACCAGCGGGTCACCAGGTCGAACGCAACCATGCTGCGGCCGTGGCCCAGGTGGCAGTAGTCGTACACGGTCATGCCGCACACGTACATGCGCACCTTGTTGCCATCGAGCGGCTTGAAGACTTCTTTACTCTTGGTGAGCGTGTTGTAGATCGTAAGCACGTTATTTCCCTTGACGCTGAATCACTGGCCCCACGAATCACGCAGGGTCACGGTACGGTTGAATACCGGCTGACCTGGTTTCGAGTCCTTGAGATCGGCGACGAAGTAGCCTTCGCGCTCGAACTGGAAACGGTCTTCCGGCTGTGCATTGCCCAGCGAAGGCTCAGCACGACAACCGGTGAGTACCTGCAGCGAGTCAGGGTTGATGTTGTCCAGGAAACTGGCGCTGTCTTCGGCCTTCTCCGGGTTCGGAGAACGGAACAGACGATCGTACAGACGCACTTCGCACTCGACGCTGGCAGCGGCCGGCACCCAGTGGATCACGCCTTTGACCTTGCGGCCTTCCGGGTTCTTGCCCAGGGTGTCCGGATCGTACGAGCAGCGCAGTTCGACGATGTTGCCATCGGCGTCCTTGATCGCTTCGTCGGCGCGGATCACGTAGCTGCCACGCAGACGCACTTCACCGGCCGGTTCCAGGCGCTTGTAGCCCTTCGGCGGCTCTTCCATGAAGTCTTCACGGTCGATGTAGATTTCACGGGCGAACGGCAAAGCGCGCACGCCCATGTCTTCTTTCGGATGACGCGGCAGTTCGAGGTTCTCGACCTGGCCTTCCGGGTAGTTGGTGATCACGACTTTCAGCGGACGCAGCACACACATGGCACGCGGGGCGCTCTGGTCGAGGTCGTCACGGATGCTGAACTCGAGCATGCCGAAGTCGACCACGCCGTCGGAACGGTTGGTGCCGATCATTTCGCAGAAGTTGCGGATCGATTTCGGCGTGTAGCCACGGCGGCGGAAACCCGACAGCGTGGACATGCGCGGGTCGTCCCAGCCGTTGACGTGCTTTTCATCGACCAACTGCTTGAGCTTGCGCTTGCTGGTGATGGTGTAGTTCAGGTTCAGGCGGCTGAACTCGTACTGGCGCGGGTTGGCCGGCACCGGCAAGTGCTCGAGGAACCACTCGTACAGCGGACGGTGGCTTTCGAATTCCAGGGTGCAGATCGAATGGGTGATGCCTTCGATGGCGTCCGACTGACCGTGGGTGAAGTCGTAGTTCGGGTAGATGCACCACTTGTCACCGGTCTGGTGGTGGTGAGCGTGACGGATGCGATACATGATCGGATCACGCAGGTTCATGTTCGGCGAGGCCATGTCGATCTTGGCCCGCAGCACCCGTGCGCCGTCCTTGAACTCGCCGGCTTTCATGCGGGCGAACAGGTCCAGGTTCTCTTCGACGCTGCGGTCGCGGAACGGGCTGTTCTTGCCCGGTTCGGTCAGGCTGCCACGGTATTCCTTGGCTTGCTCCGGAGTCAGGTCATCGACGTAGGCATTGCCGGATTTGATCAACTCCACCGCCCAGTCGTGCAACTGGTCGAAATACTGCGAGGCGTAGCGCACTTCACCGGACCACTCGAAGCCCAGCCATTTGACGTCGCTTTCGATCGCGTCGATGTATTCCTGGTCTTCCTTGGCCGGGTTGGTGTCGTCGAAACGCAGGTGCGTGACGCCGCCGAACTCCTGGGCCAGGCCGAAGTTCACACAGATCGACTTGGCATGGCCGATGTGCAGGTAGCCGTTGGGCTCAGGCGGGAAACGGGTGACGATCTGCGTGTGCTTGCCCGAGTCCAGGTCTGCCTGGATGATCGGCCGCAGGAAGTTGACCGGCACGGCTGGGCCGGTCTTGGCATTCGAGGTAGGGTCGACAGTGGGCTTGCTCATAGGATCCTTGAACGTACAAGTGCGTGGCCGTAATGAAGGCCGGACAAAACAAAGCCGCTATCATAGCCGATGCCGTCAAGTGCCTGACAGAGCGCACTCTGTAAACCGTCGCATTTAATGGGCTGCAAATGAAAAAACTGCCTCGAAATTCGTGCCTGTCACGCTAAACTGCGCACCTTGGCCGAGACAGGCTGAACCGGTTGCGGGATGGAATGTTCCAAAACCACGAATTCCTTAAATGAGTAACGATCATGACCCAAGTCAAACTGACTACCAACTTTGGTGACATCGTCATCGAACTGAACGCCGACAAAGCCCCGATCACCGTGGCCAACTTCGTCGAGTACGTTAAAGCCGGTCACTACGAAAACACCGTTTTCCACCGCGTCATCGGTAACTTCATGATCCAGGGCGGCGGTTTCGAGCCAGGCATGAAAGAAAAGAAAGACAAGCGTCCAAGCATCCAGAACGAAGCCGACAACGGTCTTTCCAACGACAAGTACACCATCGCCATGGCCCGCACCATGGAGCCGCATTCGGCTTCTGCACAGTTCTTCATCAACGTGGCGGACAACAGCTTCCTCAACCACAGCGGCAAGAACGTTCAAGGCTGGGGCTACGCGGTATTCGGTAAAGTGACCGCCGGCACCGACGTTGTCGACAAGATCAAAGGCGTGGCCACCACTTCCAAGGCCGGCCACCAGGACGTACCGGCAGACGACGTGATCATCGAGAAAGCCGAGATCATTGAGTGATATTGCTGATTTCAGATTTACATCTGGAAGAGGAGCGCCCGGACATCACCCGGGCGTTTCTGGATTTGCTCGCCGGACGCGCCCGCTCGGCGAGTGCGTTGTACATCCTGGGCGACTTTTTCGAGGTGTGGATTGGCGACGACGCCATGACGCCCTTCCAGCGTTCCATCTGCCAGGCCCTGCGCGACCTCAGCGACAGCGGCACGGCCATTTTCCTGATGCACGGCAATCGTGATTTCATGCTCGGCAAGGCCTTCTGCAAGCAGGCCGGCTGCACCCTGCTGAAAGACCCGAGTGTCGTGCAATTCAACGGCGAGCCGGTGCTGCTGATGCACGGCGACAGCCTGTGCACACGCGACGAAGGCTATATGAAGCTGCGCCGCTACCTGCGCAACCCGATCACCCTGTTCATCCTGCGCAACCTGCCCTTGCGCACCCGGCACAAGCTGGCACGCAAACTGCGCAGTGAAAGCCGTGCACAGGTGCGGATGAAGGCCAATGACATCGTCGACGTCACGCCCGAAGAGATTCCGCGGATCATGCAGGAGTTCGGGGTGAAGACCTTGATCCACGGGCATACCCATCGTCCGGCCATCCACAAGTTGCAGTTGGGCGACCAGGCCGCCCGGCGCATCGTGCTGGGGGATTGGGATCGTCAGGGTTGGGCGTTGCAGGTCGACGAACAAGGGTTTGCGCTGGCGCCGTTTGACTTCGCCCCGCCGCCGCAATTGGCAGCTCCCGCGAACTGAAGGCTGTAGGAGATCCCTGTGGGAGCGAGCTTGCTCGCGATAGCGGATTAACATTCAACATCTCTGTTGACTGATCCACCGCCATCGCGAGCAAGCTCGCTCCCACAGGGGTTCTGCAGTGTTTGTTAGTGCCCGGCAGACGCCGCAGGCCCGGCCTTCGCCGTAAACGGCGGCTTGGCCAGCCACACGATCAGGATCAGCCCCATGAACATCCAGCCCAGCAAGGTGAAGTAATCCACCGTGGACATGATGTACGCCTGACTGATCACCATCTGATCCAGTTGCGTGTAGGCCTTGGCCCCCGCCCCGCCCAGGTTGCTCAGCGCTTCGCGGGTCGCCGGGTCGAACGGGGTGATGCTTTCGGTCAGGTAGGCATGGTGCTGGTCGGCACGGCGAATCCAGATCCAGGTGGTCAGCGACGCCGCGAAACTACCGCCCAGGGTCCGCAGGAACGTCGCCAACCCGGAACCATCGGCAATCTGGCTCGGCGGCAGGTCCGAGAGCAGGATGGTCAGGGTCGGCATGAAGAACAACGCCACGCCGATCCCCATGAACAGCTGCACCATGGCGATGTGCTGGAAATCCACTTCATTGGTGAACCCGGCGCGCATGAAGCAACTGAGGCCAATGGCCAGGAACGCCCCGCCCGCCAGTAACCGCATGTCGAATTTCGGTGCGTATTTGCCAACAAAAGGTGCCAGCAACACCGGCAGGATCCCCAGCGGTGCCACGGCAAAACCGGCCCAGGTCGCGGTGTAGCCCAAGCGTGTCTGCAGCCACTGCGGCAGGATCAGGTTGATCCCGAAGAACCCGGCATAGCCCAGGATCAGCACGATGGTGCCGTAGCGGAAGTTGCGGTGGGCGAACAGGCGCAGGTTGACCACAGGGTGTTCATCGGTCATTTCCCAAATGATGAAGAAGGCCAGGGCTACCACCGAAATCACACTGCCGATCACGATGAAGCTGGATTCAAACCAGTCGGCATCGTTGCCCTTGTCGAGCACGATCTGCAGCGCCCCGACACCGATGATCAGCGCGATCAGGCCGACGTAATCCATCGGCTGGCGGCTGGTGACCACCGGGCGCTTTTTCATCTGCTGGGTGACCACCCATGCCGCGAACAGGCCGATCGGCACGTTGATGAAGAAAATCCACGGCCAGCTGTAGCTGTCGGTGATCCAGCCGCCGAGGATCGGCCCGGCAATCGGCGCGACCACGGTGACCATCGCCAGCAGCGCCAGGGCCAGCCCCCGTTTCGCTGGCGGATAGACCGCAATCAGCAATGTCTGGGTCATCGGGTACAACGGCCCCGCCACCACCCCTTGCAGCACCCGGAAGCCCACCAGCTCGGGCATCGAGGTGGATATCCCGCACAGGAACGAGGCCAGCACGAACAGCAGCGTCGCCCAGACAAACAGCTTCACCTCACCAAAACGCCGACTGAGCCAACCGGTCAGCGGCAAGGCGATGGCATTGCTCACGGCGAACGAGGTGATGACCCAGGTGCCCTGCTCCGAACTCACGCCCAGGTTGCCGGAGATCGTCGGCAGCGCCACGTTGGCGATGGTGGTGTCGAGCACCTGCATGAAGGTCGCCAGCGACAGGCCGATGGTGCTGAGCAGCAGGCTGGGCGGTGTGAAAGACGCGTTATTGCTCATGGCGAATCCTTTGATACCAGACGGGCGCAGCTAACCCTGTGGGAGCGAACTGTGGCGAGGGGGCTTGCCCCCGTTGGGCTGCGAAGCAGCCCCAAAATTTCCGATGTATCGAAGATCTTGTGAGTGCTGCGCACTCAAACGGGGGCAAGCCCCCTCGCCACAGCCGGCTCCCACAGGGTCGAGGTAATGGCATTTCAGCGTTGCGCGGTTTTGCTGACCGCAGCGCTGTTGTCGTGGATCAACTGGGTGATCATCGCGTCGGCCTCGGCCAGCTGACGGTCGTAGACGTTGGTGCTGAACGAAGCCTTCTGCGGCGGCTGTTGTGCCAGCACCGGCCCGCTCTGGTCGTGCAGGTCTACGTCGACCATGGTCGACAGGCCGACCCGCAGCGGATGTTTTGCCAGTTCTTCGGCGTTGATGTGGACTCGCACCGGCACGCGCTGCACGATCTTGATCCAGTTACCGGTGGCGTTCTGCGCCGGCAGCAGGGCAAAGGCGCTGCCAGTGCCGGCGCCGAGGCTGTCGATGGTGCCGCTGTATTTCACGCTGCTGCCGTACAGGTCCGTCTCGATCTCCACCGGTTGGCCAATGCGCATGTCACGCAGCTGGGTTTCCTTGAAGTTGGCATCGATCCACAGTTGATCCAGCGGAATCACCGCCATCAGCGCGGTACCCGGTTGCACGCGTTGGCCCAGTTGCACCGAGCGCTTGGCCACGTAACCGGTGACCGGTGCAATCAGGACGCTGCGTGAGTTGTTCAGGTAGGCCTGACGCAATTGTGCGGCGGCGGCCATCACGTCCGGGTGCGAAGACACCACGGTGTCATCGACCAGCGCGCTGGTGGTCTTGAGCTTTTGTTCGGCATTGGCCAGGGCGTTTTGCGCCGAGGTCAGGTCGTCGCGGGCGTGGGACAGCTCTTCCTGGGAAATCGCCCCGCCGGCGGCGAGGTTCTTGCGGCGGCTGAAGTTGTCCTGGGCCTTTTGCACTTCGGCTTTCTGCGCATTGACCTGGGCTTTCATGCCATCCACATCGCTGTACAGGCCACGCACCTGACGCACGGTACGCGCCAGATTGGCCTGGGCATTTTGCAGACCGATTTCGGCGTCGTTCGGGTCGAAGTTCACCAGCACCTGGCCTTCATGCACCAGATCGCCATCGTCGGCGCCGATGCTGACCACGGTGCCCGTGACCAGCGGGGTGATTTCCACCACGTTGCCGTTCACATAGGCGTCGTCGGTGCTTTCGCTCCAGCGCCCGTAAAACTCGTGGTAGGCCCAGACGCCCGCGCCGCTGAGCACGACGGCGGCAGCCAGGACCAGCAGCATGAACTTGCGTTTGCCCGAGTTGGGGTTGCCCTGGGAGTTTTCAGGAGGTTGAGTTGTATCGGCAGTGGCCATGACGAGTACCTTGAATTAGTGGATCAGCGTGGCTGGCGTGGCGTTGGCCGAGGCGATGGCCTCAGGCTGGAAACCGCCGCCCAGCGCCTGCATCAGTTGGATCGACAGGTCGATCTGCTCAGCGTTCAGGTTGGCCAGCTGACGCTGGGCCTGGAGCAATTGCTGCTCGATGCTGAGCACGTCCAGGTAGTTGCCGATGCCGGAACCGTAACGCTGGACCACGGTGTTGTAGGAATCCTGGGCGATGTCGGTGGCGTGCTGCTGGGCAGCGATCTGCCGGCCGATATCGCGCAGCTGGTTGATGCTGTCACTGACATCCCCCAGCGCCTTCACCAGGCTTTTGTTGTACTGCGCCACCGCGAGGTCGTAGTCGGCGTCGCGCGAATCGAGGTCGGCGCGCAAGCGGCCACCGTCGAAAATCGGCACAGAAATCGTCGGTGCAATGCTGAAGAAGCGGCTGGCCGATCCAAACATCGCATCGCCCAACAAGGACTCGGCGCCGGCAGCGGCGCTGAGGTTCAGGTTGGGGTAGAACCGGGTCTTGCCGGCGTCGATGCTTTTGCTCGCCGCCTCGACCCGCCAGCGCGCGGCGACCAGGTCCGGGCGACGCCCGAGCAACTCGGCCGGCAACACCGAAGGTAGCGCTACCGCACTCGGCTGAAGAATGTTCGGCCGGGCAATTTCATTGCCGCGGTCCGGACCTTTGCCGAGCAGCACCGCAAGGGCGATCTTCGCGCTGTTCAGACGCTTTTCAGCGTCGATCAAATTGGCCTGGGAGGTGGCTTCGAGGCTTTCGGTCTGCTGGAACTGGTACTGGCTGTCGATCCCGGCCGTCAGGCGGCGTTGGCTCAGCTCGAGCATTTGCCGGGTGCGCTTGAGGTCTTCGTTGGACAGGTCATAGACGATGTGTGCCTGACCGAGATCGCTGTAGGCCCGGGCGACGTCGGCGGCCAGGGTCAGTTGCGCGGCCTGCTGGTCGACTTCGGCGGCACGGGCCTGGCCGAGGGCCGCTTCCCAGGCATCACGCTGGCCGCCCCACAGGTCGAAGTTGTAGTTGAAACTGGTGCTGATATTGCGAATGGTGGCGTAAGCGTCACCCTGCCCGAGCGGGTCCTGGTCCCGGGCCAGGCGCGAGCGGCTGACACCGGCGCTGGCATCCAGGGTCGGCATCCGCGCAGCGTCGGCAGCGTAGGCGGCGGCGCTGGCCTGGTGGGCACGGGCGCCGGCGATCTGCATGTCCGGGCTGTCGCGCAGGGCCTCGCGGATCAGGCCGTCGAGTTGCGGGTCGCCAAGGCTTTTCCACCAGTCGCTTTTCGGCCAGGCGGCCGGCGACAGGGTCACGCCGCCGAGGGACTGCCCGGCCTTGAAGTTTTTCGCGTCGAGGCTGACACCTTCGGTTTTCAGGCCGCTGTAACTGGCGCAACCGGCCAGGCTCATGGCCAACAGCACCAGGCTCAGGCCGGCACGCAAGGGTTTGTTGCTCATTTGTCACCTACTCGCAGCAGGGTGATAGAGTCACCGGCCGCTACCAAAATCTTCTTCAGAATCATCTCCAGGGTTTTCAGCTCTTCCGGAGTGATGGCACCGGCCAGTTCATTCATGGCTTCGGCACCGATGTGCGGCAGGCGATCAGCCAGCCTCTGCCCTTCCTCCGTGAGTACCAGCTGCACCTGACGGCGATCCGCCTCGGAGCGTTGGCGGGCGAGGAACCCCTTCTGTTCCAGACGATCGAGCATGCGAGTCATCGAACCGCTGTCCAGGGACAGGTGACGGCACAACTCGCCCGGCGAATCGACGCCGTACTGGGCCATGATGATCAACACCTTGAACTGCGCGGCGGTGATGCCGTGGGGTTCCATGTGGGTGTCGATGATCCGGTCCTTGAGCAGCGCGGCGCGCCCGAGCAGCAGGCCGAGATGGCAATTGTGGAAATCGTCTGGAGAGAAATGTTTCATCTGACCACCGGTTAGCTGCCTAGGCAGTGAATGTATGTCAAGATGTTACTGCCTAGGCAGCGAATGTCAACGCAATAGTTAGCATGCTTGGTAAATAGTTGACTAATGGCATCAGATTTTGTGCTGTCCACGCCGACGCCTTCGCGAGCAGGCTCGCTCCCACAGGTTCTTGCGTAACCCTTGTGGGAGCGAGCCTGCTCGCGATGGCAGCGACTCGGTTTGGAGAGGAAACGGGAGCTTAGAAATCCCGCTTGTAGAAGATGTCCAGCGAACTGGCCACGCCGCCGGCGGCTTCGAGGTAGACCCTTTTGCTCAGCTTGTAGCGCAGGGCAATGGTGTTGGCCGGTTCGAACACGCCGACGCCATAGCGCAAGCTGAGCTTCTCGGAAATATTGCCACTGGCCACCACACTGGTGGCGTCGCCACTGCCCTGGGTGTCGAGCTGGAAGTCCTGGATGCCCAGGTTCTTGGCGATGCCGCTGGTCAAACCGGAACTGCCCATCAAACCCAACCCGAGGGCCGCCTGGGCGAGCATGTTGTTGTCTTCGCCATTGCTGCTCAGCGGACGCCCGAGCACCAGATAGGACAGGGCCTGCTCCTGGCTCATGGCCGGTTCTGAAAAGATTTGCGTGGTCGGTTGTTCGGCGCTGCCACTCAAACGAATGCCGGCGATGATGTCGTCGGTCTTGCGAATGGCTTCGATGTCCAGGTACGGCTGATCAATGGGCCCGGCAAACAGCAAACGTGCCCGGCGCACTGAAAGCCGCTGGCCGTAGGCGCGGTAACGCCCGTCGTTGAGCCACAGCTCGCCACGGGTGTCCATGTTGTCGCCGATATGCACATGCCCCTGCACATTCGCCGTCAGGCCAAACCCGGCAAAGCTCAGCTTGTCCTCGCCGACCAGCACTTCGATGTCCATCTTCATCGCCAGCGGTGGCTTGCCCTCCTCGGTCTGCTGACCGACGATCACCGTGTCATCGGAGACCTTGACCGTCGACGGCGGCAATTCACGAATGGTGATTTCACCCCTGGGCACCAGCACCTTACCGGCGATGGCCAACTCATCGCCCTTCATTGAGATCTTCAGGTCCGGTGCGACTTCGAGCTTGGCGTAAGGCTCGACGGTGACCGGCAATTGCGAGCCTTTGAGTGCCAGATCCACCACCAGCGCCTGACCCCAGGCGATGTTGCCGTTCAAGCTGCCCTGCCCGGCCTTGCCGCTGTTCCAGCCACCGTTCAGTTGCACGCTTTCACCGGCGATGAGCGCCTGAACGTGCAGGTTTTGCAGCTCCATCGGCAATTCAGGCCCGGTCACCACGCCGTCACTGAGTTGCAGACTGCCATTGACCTGCGGCGCCAAAAGCCCGCCGGAAATCGTGCCGCTGCCATTCAGGCGCCCGGTCAGCTTCTCGACCATCGGCACGAACGGTCGCGCCACCGACAGGTCCAGCCCGCTCAAGCGGAACGAGCCGCTCAACGGTTTGTTCTTCGGTAACGGATTGAGCTGCGCCTGCACCATCAGTTCGCCGAGCTTGCCGCCAACGAAATTGAGTTCGGTGTCGATACGTTTGGGCGTGAGTTTGCTGGTGAGTTTCAGGGTCTGGTACGGGAAGTCCAGCCACTGGTCCTTTTCCTTGATGCGAAACGTGCCGCCGCCGGCATCGACGCTGACCTGGCCGTTGGGGCCACTGGCCGGCAGGTCCAGTTGCAGGTCGGCATTGAGCCGGCCCTGCCAGGCGAAATCCTTCGGCAACCACTGCGCGAGGCTGTCGATCGGGAACTGCCTGAGGTGATAACGCAGCTTCGGCTCGGGCATCAGCCGCGAGTCTTCACCACACAGGCTGGCCTGGCCGGATGCCCAGCAATGGGCACCGAAGTTGATTTTGCCGTCCGCCAGGCGTTCGAGTTTCGCCGGCCCTTGCAGCTTCCAGTCCTGGCCACCGGCCTGGATATCACCGCTGGCCAGGCGTCCGCGCCAATTGCCTTTATCCAGCGCACCGTCCAGACCCAGCGCCAGTTTCAGTTTCGGCCCCTGCAGATCGAGGCTCAACTTCTGGCTCTTGATGTCGCCCTGGCCGCTAGCGGTCAGGGTTCCCAGCGAGGTGTCACCGGCCTGGATGCCGCTGCCCTTGAGGTCGATTTTTGCCCGTTGCGCACTGTCCAGCGTGGCGTCCAGGTTCAGGCTTTGCAGGCGATTGTCCTGGAAAACCAATTGCGAGCCCTGCAGGTCAAGCTTGCCTTGGGGCGCCTTGAGCGTGCCGGCGACATCCACGCGGCCATTGAGTTGGCCGCGCAGCTCTGGCCAGAGCTGGGCCAGGCGCGGCAGCTTGAGATCGATCTGCCCGGCGAGTTTCTGTTGCAGGCTGCCCTTGCCGCTGATGCTGTTCTCGCCCAGGCGAACCTGTAGGGCGTTGAGGTTCCATTGCTCACCACGGCCATCGGCCTTGGCCTGGATCACCGCCGGTTGGCCGCGCAGTTTGCCCTTGAGGTCCAGGTCGGCATTGAGACTGAGCACTTCGTTTTTCAGTTCGCCGGTGCTGCGCAACGGCCCCGCCAGCGTGCCCGGCAGCTCTGCGACCCAGTACGCCGGGTTGATCGCCGACAGGTCCAGCGCGGTATCCCAGGCAATGCCGTCGGCGAACTGCAGGTTCAGGTGCCCTTCAGCCTTGCCCTGCCCGGCCTGGAGTTGAATCTGTTGCAGGTAGATTTTCGTCAGGTCGCCCGCGAACGGACTGGCCAGGGTGAAGGCGCCGGCCGGACCATCCGCCGCGGCGTCAAAATGACCGAGGTACTTGCCGTCGGTGTAGGACACCTCACCGTTGAAGCGGCGCAACGCCACCTCCGGCTCGTCGATCAATGGATAGAGACGGTGCCACGGGAAGTCCAGCCAGTCGATTTTCGCTTCGGCGCTCAGGCCTTTGCTCCAATCCACAAGCCCTGTGAGCTTGAGGCTTTGCTTGTCGTTGGCGGTCAGGTCCAACGCGGCGATCTGCGCGCCGTTGGCGTCGACCTTGCCTTGCAGCGCCAGGGCGACCGGCCCTTGCTCGGCGGGCAGCGTGGCCTTGCCGAGCAGCGCGTAGCCGTTCTTCAAGTCGCCAGCGCCAGTGAGTTCAAGCTGATTGAGTTGCAGGGTGTCCGGCAGATCGGCACCGGGTTTGAAACCATCGGCGGTGATCCGTACCTTGGCCGGCAGGTTGTCCACCAGGGGTTGCAGTTCGCCGGTCAGTTGCCCGTTGAGGTAACCGCTGCTGTCGGCTTTCAGGTTCAGGGTCTTGAGCAGATCACCGTCGACCTTCAACGCCAGCACCAAGGGTTCAGGCGTCGACAACAGGGTCAGCTTACCTTCGGCGCCGAGCGGCCAGTTGCCGCTGGGTTGCAGCAGGCCGGACAGGTTCAGGCTCAAGTCATCGCGCTGTAACGATACCGAATCGATCTTCAAACCGGCCGCGGTCCAGTGCGCCACCAGCTGCAAACCCTTGAGCTCTTCGCTGCCGTTGAACAACAGGCTGCCGACCTTGATCTCCCCCAGCTCGATGGCCAAGGGTAACTTGAGCTCCGGGAGCGTGATCGGGCCGCTGTCCGGCTCTTCGCCACCCGGCGGGAACGTCAGGCTGACCTTCTCGGCCTGCAATTGCTCGATGCACAAGGTCATGCGGGTCAGGCACAACGGCGACCAGGCGAAAATCACCTGGTTCAGTTCAACCCGGCTGGTGTCCTGCTGCCACAGCACCCGGTCGGCACTCCACTGCCCGCCCAGCCGGCCCTGGAAGTTGTCCAGGGTCAAACCCGGTACGAAGCCCAACGCCCAGCGGCTGCCCGTCGCTGTGCCCAGCACCGTGGCCAGCGTCAAGACAATCAGCATCAACAGTGCGGCTATTGCCAGCAGCGTTACTTTCAAACCACGCTTCACAGCTCAGGCCCCATGGAAAAGTGCAGTCGAATACCGCCATCGTCGTCCAGCGCATGGGCCAGGTCGAGGCGGATCGGCCCCACCGGCGAGACCCAGCGCACGCCGATACCGACCCCGGTCTTGAGGCTCGGCAGCTCGAGGGTGTTGAAAGCGTTGCCCTGATCGACAAAGGTCGCGATTCGCCATTTTTCGGCGACCGAATACTGATATTCCGCGCTGGCGGCCACCATGTAGCGGCCACCGATGCGGTCGCCGTCGGAGTTTTCCGGGGACAGGCTCTGATAGTCGTAGCCACGCACGCTCTGATCGCCACCGGCGAAGAAGCGCAGCGATGGCGGAACCGATTTGAAGCCGTTGGTGGCACTGCCGCCGACCTGCACCCGCCCGAGGAAGCGGTGTTTATCGAACACCGTGGTCAGGCCTTTGACCAACGCCGTGCCGTAGAGCAGGTTGCTGTCAGAACCCAGACCCTCCTTGGCCACTTTGGACTCGAATTGCAGGCGATAGCCGTTGTGCGGATCGATGCGGTTGTCGCTTTTGAGGTACGAATAGCTCACACCGGGCATCAGCAAGGTGCTGAGTCCCGAGTCATCGCCCAGTTGGTAATCCTCGCGCTGCCACTTCAGCGATACCACCCGTTGCCAGCCACTGGGCAGTTTGCTGTGCCATTCGGGGCCGAGGGTCAGCAACTTGCTGTGGCTTTCCTTATCGGCGATTTCTTCATTCTGGTAGCCACCGGCAAAACGCAGTTTGTCGGTCAGTGGCGGGTCCAGCGGAATGTCGTAGAACAGCCCGACGTTTTGCCGGGGTGCCGAGACTTCGGTTTCCCAGCCATAACTGTGACCTTGTGCGTTGACCCAGTGCCGGGTCCAGTTGGCCTTGGCCCGTGGGCCGACGTCGGTGGAGAAACCCAGGCCCAGGCCCATGGTCCGTGGCTTGCGGGTTTCGAGCTTGACGTCCACCGGGATCGCATTCTCTTTTGACGCCGCGGGTGCCGCGTCCACGCGCACGCCTTCGAAGTAGCCACTCGATTGCAGGTTCTGATTGAGTTCGGCAATCAACTCCGAGTCATAGGGTGTACCGGCCTTGAATGGCACCATGCGTTGCAGCAGCTCGTCATCGAACGGCGTATCACCCTCGAAACTGACCTTGCCCAAGGTATAGCGCGGACCGCTTTCATAGATCAGTTCGATATCGGCAACGCCGGCCCGCGGGTCGACCGAGAGTTTCGAACGGGTGAAGCGGCCGCTGAAAAAGCCATAACGCGAAGCCTGATTCTGGATCAGGCGCTTGGCGTCCTCGTAATGCCCATGGTTGAGCACGGCCCCGGACTTGAGCGCGTCGCTTTTGGGGATTCGAAAGGATTTGAGGGACGCGGCGGGTCCTTCGACTCGCACCGTGACATTGCGCAGGTGCACCGGCTCGCCGGGGTCGACCTTCAACACCAGGCGCGGCTTTTCGCCGCCCTTCACTTCACTGTCGATGTGCGGCTGGTAATAACCCAAGGCCTGGGCGGCCTTGCGCGCCTGCTCCTCGGCGCCACGACTGAAGCGCTGCAAGGCTTCTTCGTCACGATCGCCGAGGCTGCCGATATAGCCCTCTATATTGGCCTTCAGTTCATCGTTGGACGGTTTGATCCGCACATCCAATTCACTTTGCGCCAGCGCCGTGCAGCTGGAAAACAGCATGAGCACGCCACTGGTAAATCTTCCTGGAAACTTCATAGGCGCGGATGCTATCACGAGCATGGTTCATGAACATGGAAGCGTGATAGAGCCTGACATGCAAAGAAAGTTCGCGGGCTAAGCCGTTGCTGTCTGTAACACCTGGGGATTGGGGTGAAAAAACACGTGCTCACGAACCGGCCCTACGGCGACTTCACCGATTTCCTCATAGCCCTGACGTTTATAAAACTCCAGATAACGAGGATTCCCGGTGTCGAGGATCACGCCCTGTGAGTGTTCATCCACCGCGCACCAGTTGTGCACGGCTTGCAACAGTTGTTCGCCGAAATGCTGACCCTGGAACTGCGGGTGAACCCCCAGCAACGGCAAGACGTGCACCGAGTCGTTCGGCACGCAGGCCTCCACGGCAGCGTGATACTCCAGATAGCGACGGGTGCAGCGAAATCCCGTGCTGAGCACCATGCGCAGGCGCCAGGCCCAACTTTCGGTGACCCCAAGGCGACGTTGCGGCGGCGCGATCAGGGCGATGCCGATCAGGCGGTCGTTGACCAGCAGACCGATGGCCGGCAGGTCCTGGAGAAAGTGCTGGGTCACCAGTTCGCGCACCGTGGCGCGAACCCGCTGTTCGTAACCGGGGCGTTCGGCTTCGAACAAATAGCCGAAGGTCGGTTCGTGTCGATAAGCCTGGTACAGCAGCGAACGGGCTTCACGGGCGTAGCCGCTGTCGAGCATGTGAATATCGGCGATGGCGGTCGAAGTTTCGGGCATGACGGTTGATCTCCCCGGCACAGCTCGGATGGCTGCGCTCTTGTTGTTACTGTTGTTACGAGTTGATCGGCGCTGACACAGTTCCTTAAAGATCCGCAATCAGTGTAGGCAATGAAATCGCCTTCGCGAGCAAGCCCGCTCCCACAAAAGCAAAGGCCGGCGCATAACCTGTGGGAGCGGGCTTGCTCGCGAAGAGGCCATCACTGCCCACACAAGACTACACCCCACACTGGCCCGATTCCCCCATGTCAGCTAGCATCGCCCTTTTGCCAGGACTGCCGACCATGAAGATCGTCTCCTTCAACATCAACGGGCTGCGTGCCCGTCCCCATCAGCTGGCGGCGCTGATCGAAAAGCACCAGCCCGATGTGATCGGCCTGCAGGAAACCAAGGTCCACGATGAGCAGTTCCCGCTGGCCGAAGTGCAGGCGCTGGGCTACCACGTGTATTTCCACGGGCAAAAAGGCCATTACGGCGTCGCCCTGCTCTCGCGCCAGGAACCGCTGGCCCTGCATAAAGGGTTCGCCACCGACGAAGAAGATGCCCAGCGGCGTTTCATCTGGGGCACCTTCGCCGACGCCAACGGTGTACCGGTCACCATCATGAACGGTTATTTCCCACAGGGCGAAAGCCGCGACCACCCGACCAAATTCCCGGCCAAGGAACGCTTCTACGGCGACTTGCAGCAATTGCTGGAAAGCCAGTTCAAGAACGACCAGCCGCTGGTGGTGATGGGCGATGTGAACATTTCCCCGGAAGACTGCGACATCGGCATCGGCCCGGACAACATGAAGCGCTGGCTGAAGACCGGCAAATGCAGCTTCCTGCCGGAAGAGCGCGAGTGGATGGCCCGCCTGAAGAATTGGGGCCTGGTCGACAGTTTCCGTCACCTGAACCCGGACGTGACCGACACCTTCAGCTGGTTCGACTACCGCAGCCGTGGCTTCGAAGACGAACCCAAGCGCGGCCTGCGCATCGACCTGATCCTCGCCTCCCACGGCTTGCTGCCGCGGGTGAAGGCCGCCGGTGTGGACTACGAACTGCGCGGCATGGAAAAACCTTCGGACCATGCGCCGATCTGGCTTGAGTTGAGCTGATCCCTGACGGCTGCATCAATTCCCTGTGGGAGCGAGCCTGCTCGCGAAAGCGGTGTGTCATTCAACAATGATGTCGACTGATACGCCCTCTTCGCGAGCAGGCTCGCTCCCACATGGGAAAGTGTCATTTTTCGGAAACCTTACTGACTTAATCTCCCGACACCTCCTTTGGCTATTTAAGGTGCCGGCATGATGCTGCGCGTATTGTTCCTGTTGATGCTGTGCCTCGGCTTGCCACACCTGGCGGCTGCCGGCAGTTTGCCGACATCCGGACAAGGCCCGGTGCTGCGCATTCAGGGCTCCAACACCATCGGCGCGGCCCTGGGACCGGCGCTGGTCGAGGGCCTGCTGGGCGAACAGGGCCTGCGCAGGATTCACCGCGAAACCCTGGCTACCGCCAACGAACTGCGCATCGTGGGTGAAACCGATCAGGGCAGCCGGGTTGTCGTGGAAGTCGCAGCCCACGGTTCGAGTACTGGTTTTGCCGCCCTGAAAGCCGCCAATGCCGACCTCGCCGCCTCATCGCGCCCAATCAAGGACAGTGAACAGGTGAGCCTTGCATCCCTGGGCGATCTGAAAAGCCCGGGTGCAGAACAAGTCATCGCCATCGATGGCCTGGCGATCATCCTCCACCCGGACAATCCGCTGAATCAACTCGGCACCGAGCAACTGGCGCGCATTTTCAGTGGCGAAGTCAGATCCTGGGAGGAAATCGGCGGACGCGGCGGGCCGATTCATCTGTATGCGCGGGATGATCAGTCCGGTACCTACGACACCTTCAAGGAACTGGTCCTGAGTGATCGCGGGAAAAGTCTCAGTAGCACGGCTAAACGCTTCGAATCCAGTGAGCAACTGTCCGACGCCGTGAGTGCAGACCCACAAGGCATTGGTTTTATCGGCCTGCCCTACGTGCGTCAGGCCAAAGCCGTGGCGATTGTCGATGGGCAATCACAAGCCATGCCGCCACTGAACAACCTGATTGCCACGGAAGACTATCCGCTGTCCCGTCGACTGTTTTTTTATCTGCCGCCGAGTGGAAAGAACCCTTGGGCCGATGCACTGGCGGCGTTCGCCCAAAGCAGTAAAGGGCAAGCGATTGTCGCCGCCAACGGTTTCATCGCCCAGACTGTCCAGGCCATGAGCGTGACACCCAATGCGTTGATGCCCGAGGGTTATCAGGCTCTGAGCCGGCATGCGCAGCGTTTGTCGGTCAACTTTCGTTTCGAGGAAGGCAGTGCAACGCTGGACAACAAGGCGCAACAAGATTTGTCCCGGGTGCTCGACTATATAAAGCAGCACGACAAAACCAATGGCCAGGTAACACTGGTGGGCTTTGGCGATGCCAAGAGCGACCCGGCGCGCGCCGATCTGTTGTCGAAGCTGCGAGCCATGGCGGTAAGGCGGGAGTTGGTGAAAAGCGGTGTGGTGTTTCGCGAGATTCGCGGGTTTGGAGCGCAGATGCCGGTGGCGGCCAATAGCGCCGATGAGGGAAGGATCAAGAATCGGCGGGTTGAGGTTTGGGTGTATTGAAAGTGCTGTGGTGAATGTACGGACGCCTTCGCGAGCAGGCTCGCTCCCACAGTGGATCTTCAGTGAACACACTATCTGTGACCACAGAGTTCCCTTGTGGGAGCGAGCCTGCTCGCGAAGAACGATGACGCGGTATTACTGCCCGCTACGCATCATTTCTTTAGGCACATACTTGCCGATTTCGAACTTGCCGATCGCCGCACGGTGCACTTCGTCCGGGCCATCGGCCAGGCGCAGGGTGCGCTGCATCGCGTACATGTAGGCCAGCGGGAAATCGTTGGAAACCCCTGCCCCGCCATGGATCTGGATCGCCCGGTCGATCACCCGCAGCGCAACGTTCGGCGCGACGACCTTGATCTGTGCGATCTCGCTGCGGGCCACTTTGTTGCCAACGGTGTCCATCATGTACGCCGCCTTCAGTGTCAGCAGGCGTGCCATGTCGATCTCCATCCGCGAATCGGCGATCTTGTCGACGTTACCGCCCAGCCGTGCCAGGGGCTTGCCGAATGCCGTACGGCTCACCGAGCGCTTGCACATCAGTTCCAGTGCACGCTCGGCCATGCCGATCGAACGCATACAGTGGTGAATCCGGCCCGGGCCAAGGCGACCTTGAGCGATTTCGAAGCCGCGGCCTTCACCCAGCAGGACGTTTTCGTACGGCACCCGGACGTTTTCAAACAGCACTTCGGCGTGACCATGGGGCGCATCGTCGTAACCGAACACCGGCAGCGGACGCACAATCTTCACGCCGGGGGTATCGACCGGCACCAGAATCATCGAGTGCTGGGCGTGGCGTGGCGCGTCCGGATTGCTCAGCCCCATGAAAATCAGGATTTTGCAGCGTGGGTCGCAAGCACCCGAGGTCCACCATTTCTTGCCGTTGATCACCCACTCGTCGCCATCGCGAACCGCACGGGCGGCCATGTTGGTGGCATCGGAGGACGCCACGTCCGGTTCGGTCATGGCGAATGCCGAACGGATCTCGCCGCGCAGCAAGGGTTCGAGCCAGCGTTGCTTCTGCTCTTCGTTGGCGTAACGCACCAGCACTTCCATGTTGCCGGTGTCCGGGGCCGAACAGTTGAACGGCTCTGGCCCCAGCAGCGAGCGGCCCATGATTTCCGCCAGCGGCGCGTATTCGAGGTTGGTCAGACCGGCACCGAGCTCAGACTCAGGCAGAAACAAATTCCACAGCCCTTCAGCCTTGGCCTTGAGTTTGAGTTCTTCCATGATCGCGGTCGGCTGCCAGCGGTCGCCCTCGGCGACCTGGCGCTCGAACACGGCTTCGGCGGGATAAACGTAGGTGTCCATGAACGCTGTTACGCGCTCACGCAGTTCCTGAACCTTGGGCGAATAAGCGAAATCCATGAGCGAGATACCTTCTTGGGGGAGGTTGTTTAGATCATGCAATCGATGCTAGAACAGCCATGAAAATTTACCTAGCCTATTCTCGGCGTGTATAAACATTCATCACCGATATATGATCGGCTGATCGTCAAGGTCAGCCCGCCCACACAATAAGAGAGCCGCGTAATGAATCTGAGCAAGGTCGATCTCAACCTTTTCATCGTCTTCGACGCGATCTACACCGAAGCCAACCTGACCCGCGCCGGGCAGATTGTCGGCATCACCCAACCGGCGGTGTCGAACGCTCTAGCCCGGCTGCGCGAGACCTTCAACGACCCGCTGTTCGTACGCACGGCCCAGGGCATGGTGCCGACGCCCATGGCGCAGAACATCATCGGCCCGGTGCGCAATGCGCTCTCACTGCTGCGCGTGTCGGTGCAGGAAAGCCGCATTTTCAACCCGCAGCAAGCGGTCAAGACCTATCGCATCAGCATGACCGACCTCACCGAAGCGGTGATCCTGCCACCGCTGTTCCAGCGCCTGCGCCGCCTGGCGCCGACGGTGATCATCGAGAGTTTTCTGTCCAAACGCCGCGAGACCACCAAGGAACTGGCGGCCGGCCGCCTGGACTTTGCCGTCGATGCGCCGCTCAACACCGACCCGCAGGTGCGTCACGTCAAGTTGATGGAAGACCGCTACGTGTGCGCCATGCGCAAGGGGCATCCGCTGGCGGGCAAGGAAAAACTCACGCTGGATGATTACCTCAGCCTGACCCACATCCATATTTCCAGCCGCCGCAGCGGCCTCGGCTATGTCGACCTGGCGCTGGGCAAGATGGGCATCCAGCGCAAGATCGCCCTGCGTTCCCAGCATTACCTGATGGCCTCGCAGGTGTTGCAGCAGACGGACATGGTCATGACCGTGCCGGAACGTTTCGCCCGCCGCAACGACCTGCACGCCTTTTATCTGCCGGTCAACGATGTGCCGCCGGTGGAAACCCACCTTTACTGGCACGAAAGCACTGACCAGGACCCGGCGAACCGCTGGATGCGCGAGCAGATGATCGAGCTGTGCCAGCAGGTGACGGCGCAGGAGAAAAAGCTGGATAAGCAGGCGGTTTGAGAAAAATCAAAAGATCGCAGCCTGCGGCAGCTCCTACGTGGGAATTGTATTCACCCTGTAGGAGCTGCCGCAGGCTGCGATCTTTTCTCCCTTGACGTAAACGTCAACCTGCCATTAGCTTAGCGCCATGACCTTTTGCGAGCGCCTCCATGAGCAGCCAGACCTACAGCATTTCCGACCTCGCCCGCGAGCTCGACATCACCACCCGCGCCATTCGCTTTTATGAGGAGCAAGGCCTGCTCAGCCCCGAGCGCCGTGGCCAGGAACGCATTTACTCGCCCCGCGACAAAGTCAGCCTGAAGCTGATCCTGCGGGGAAAACGCATCGGTTTCTCGCTGGCTGAATGCCGCGAGCTGATCGAGCTCTACGACCCGTCCAGCGGTAACACCAAACAGTTGCACAGCATGCTGGCGAAAATCAGCGAGCGCCGTGAGCAGCTTGAACAGCAGTTGCTGGACATCGAACAGATGAAACTGGAACTGGATACTGCCGAAGAGCGCTGCGTACAGGCGCTGGAGCAGACCCTTAAAAGCCAGGAATCGATTCAGTAAATCCACACCGCCCCCTGTAGGAGCGAGCCTGCTCGCGATGGTCGTTAACGATAACGCGTGTTTGCTGGATAAACGCGGTGCCTGAGAACCCATCGCGAGCAGGCTCGCTCCTACAGGGTTCTCCGAACAATCAGCACAGGTCGAAGCCCATGCCCCTCCCCACCCACGTACGCATTGTCGAAGTCGGCCCGCGCGACGGCCTGCAAAACGAAGCCCAACCCATCAGTGTTGCCGACAAGGTGCAACTGGTCGATGCACTGACCGCAGCCGGGCTCGGCTATATAGAAGTCGGCAGTTTCGTGTCGCCCAAGTGGGTGCCGCAGATGGCCGGCTCCGCCGAGGTTTTCGCGCAGATCCAGCGCAAACCGGGTGTGGTCTATGGCGCGCTCGCTCCCAACCTGCGCGGTTTCGAAGATGCCCTCGCCGCCGGGGTGAAGGAAGTGGCCGTGTTCGCCGCGGCGTCCGAGGCGTTTTCCCGGCGCAACATCAATTGCTCGATCAGCGAAAGCCTGGAGCGTTTCGCGCCGATCATGGAGGCCGCCAGACAACAGGGGGTGACCGTGCGCGGGTACGTGTCCTGCGTGCTGGGGTGCCCCTATGAAGGTCACGTCCCCCCGGAGCAAGTCGCTTTGGTCGCTCGCGAGCTCTATGCCATGGGCTGCTACGAGGTCTCGCTGGGGGACACCATCGGCACCGGCACCGCTGGCGCGACCCGGAAAATGTTCGAAGTGGTATCAAAGGATGTACCCCGTGAAAAGCTCGCCGGGCACTTCCACGACACCTACGGCCAGGCCGTGGCCAACATCTACGCCAGCCTGCTGGAAGGTATTTCGGTGTTCGACAGCTCCATCGCCGGTCTCGGCGGCTGCCCTTATGCCAAGGGCGCCAGCGGTAACGTCGCGACCGAAGACGTGGTTTACCTGCTGAACGGCCTGGGTATCGACACCGGAATCGACCTTGACGCCCTGATGCTCGCCGGTCAACAGATTTGCAGCGTATTGGGTCGCCCTACCGGTTCCCGTGTGGCCAGGGCCCGCAGCGCACAGTGAGTGGGTTGAGTGTGTCCGGGTGTTACCGCGCAGACTCAATCGTGGGCGCAAGCGAGTAACACGGAAACAAAATGTAGGGTTTTGCCTGAGGCGAAAAACCCTACAAAATCGCAAATCGTTGATTTTAAAGGCTTTTAAAAAGTTGGCACGGCTCCTGCTATATCTATCGCATAACAAGAATAAAAAAATTGCGGCAACCCTAATAAAAACAAGACGTAACGACTCTGACATAACAAAAACAACACGGCAGAGACGCAGCTAACAGATTTTTTTGGAGAAGATGTGCTTTTCAGGGTGCTTTTCGAAGTGACCCGCAGCCAGACAGAGAATAATAAAACTACCTTCAGGTAGCTCCCGTACTGGTTGGATCGCTCAGCGAAAAAGCAGATCAGCGCTCAAAAAAATACGTTTGCTCTTGATCCCGGATGGGGATCGCCAAAAACAGCGGTAAAGGGCAACGGTTGCCAAAAACAAAAACAGACCGACCCTCAATAATAAAAAAAGAGCACGCGCAACGACAAATTAAAGGGGAGCTTCGGCTCCCCTTTGTGCTGTCTGGCATTCAGGTTTTCCACATACATCTGTAGGAGCTGGCGCAGCCTGCGATCTTTTGATCTTGCCCTTGAAAATCAAAAGATCGCAGCCTGCGGCAGCTCCTACAGCTTCGCTTTGAGCTCCGCGACGCTTATCTCGCGCATCCGGAACTTCTGGATCTTGCCGGTCACGGTCATTGGAAACTCTTCCACGAACTTGAAGTAACGCGGCGTCTTGAAGTGCGCGATGCGCTCCTTGCACCAGGCCTGCAGCTCTTGTTCGGTAGCGCTGTGGCCGGGGTGGAACTTGATCCAGGCGACGATCTCTTCGCCGTAGCGCGAGCATGGAATGCCGATCACCTGCACATCCGCAACGGCCGGATGCGTGAAGAAAAACTCTTCCAGCTCCCGCGGGTAAATATTCTCACCGCCACGGATGATCATGTCCTTGTTGCGCCCGGCAATACACACGTACCCCTCATCGTTCATGCTCGCCAGATCACCAGTGTGCATCCAGCCGGCCTGGTCGATGGCTTCTGCGGTGCCTTCGGGGTTGTTCCAGTAACCCAGCATCACGCTGTAACCACGAGTGCACAGCTCACCGATGGTGCCCCGCGGCACCAGGTTGCCCGCTTCGTCGATGATCTTGCTTTCAAGCTGCGGCTGGGTGCGGCCGACGGTGGTCACGCGCAGTTCCAGGTCGTCTGAAGGACCGGTCTGCAATGACACCGGACTGGTTTCCGTCATGCCGTAGGCAATCTGCACTTCGCTCATGTGCATGTCGCTGATGACCCGGCGCATCACTTCGATAGGACAGGTTGCGCCTGCCATGATCCCGGTGCGCAGGCTCGACAGATCGAATTCGGCACGTTGCGGTTGATCGAGCATGGCGATGAACATGGTCGGCACGCCGTACAGCGCCGTGGCTTTTTCGTCAGCCACAGTGCCGAGGGTCAGCAACGGATCGAACGCGTCGTTCGGATAGATCATCGTGCTGCCATGGGTGATGCAGCCGAGGTTGCCCATGACCATGCCGAAGCAGTGATACAAGGGCACCGGGATCACCAGGCGATCGGCCGCCGTCAGGCCCAGGCTTTCACCGACCATGTAACCGTTGTTGAGAATGTTGTAGTGACTGAGGGTCGCGCCCTTGGGAAAACCGGTGGTGCCGGAGGTGTACTGGATATTCACCGGCTGATCGAAATGCAGGCTGTTCTGGCGCTCATACAACTGCTCGACCGTGACGCTGCCAGCCAGATCGGCCAGTTGCGACCATGGCAGGAAGCCCGATGGTGGCTGCGCATCCAGGCTGATGACGCCACGCAACTCCGGCAACCGCTCGCTGTGCAACTTGCCGATGGATTGCTCGGCCAACTCCGGCACCAGCCCTTGCAGCATGGAGTGATAGTTCGAGGATTTGAAAGCCCCGGCACACACCAGCCATTGGCAGCCGGATTGCTTGAGTACGTATTCGAGTTCGGAACTGCGATACGCCGGGTTGATATTGACCAGGATCACGCCGATTTTCGCGGTGGCAACCTGGCTGATGCACCACTGCGCGCAGTTCGGCGCCCAGATACCAAGGCGGTCCCCGGCTTGCAGCCCCAGCGCCAGCAGTGCCCTGGCGTGCAGGTCCGCAGCCTCGGCCAACTGCCGCCAGGTGTAACGCAGCTGTTGATGGCGCACCACCAGCGCCTCCCCGTCCGGGTACTGCGCGACCGTGTTGTCGAACGCCTGGCCGATGGTCATCGCCAGCAAGGCTTTGTCCTGGGAACCACGGGTGTAACTGCGTTGCGGGCTTGCACTGGGTTGATCCATGACGACCCCTATTGTCTTTATTTATGGGCTTGCCGCGGCTGCCTGTGGAGAGCAACCCGTGGCGAGGGGGCTTGCCCCCGTTTGAGTGCGCAGCACTCACAAGATCTTCGACATATCGGAAATTTTGGGGCTGCTTCGCAGCCCAACGGGGGCAAGCCCCCTCGCCACAGGCCATCACCACAGGATGGGGCCGCGTTCTATCTTGAACTGGCTCTACTCTCGCTCAAGTTGACGTTAACGTAAAGGGTGATTGACAGCCATTCGTCACAGGCTTACGTTAACGTAAAGGTGAGAACCCAATCACGGCCCTCCCCCGCCCCACAAAAAAGCCAAAAGGTGACCCATGAGCTATCCATCCCTGAACTTTGCCCTCGGTGAAACCATCGACATGCTGCGCGATCAGGTCCAGTCCTTCGTCGCCAAGGAGATCGCCCCGCGCGCCGCTCAGATCGACATCGACAACCTGTTCCCCGCCGACCTGTGGCGCAAATTCGGCGACATGGGCCTGCTGGGCATTACCGTGCCGGAAGAGTACGGCGGCGCTGGCCTGGGTTACCTGGCCCACGTGGTCGCAATGGAAGAAATCAGCCGTGGCTCGGCCTCGGTGGCCCTGTCCTATGGCGCCCACTCCAACCTCTGCGTCAACCAGATCAACCGCAACGGCAACCACGAACAGAAATCCAAATACCTGCCGAAGCTGATCAGCGGCGAGCACATCGGCGCGCTGGCCATGAGTGAGCCGAATGCCGGTTCCGACGTGGTCTCGATGAAACTGCGCGCCGACAAGCGTGGCGACCACTACGTGCTCAACGGCAGCAAGACCTGGATCACCAACGGTCCGGACGCCAACACCTACGTGATCTACGCCAAGACGGACCTGGAAAAGGGCCCCCACGGCATCACCGCGTTCATCGTAGAGCGCGACTGGAAAGGCTTCAGCCGCAGCAACAAGTTCGACAAGCTAGGCATGCGCGGTTCGAACACCTGCGAGCTGTTCTTCGATGACGTCGAAGTGCCGGAAGAAAACATCCTCGGCGTACTCAACGGCGGCGTGAAAGTGCTGATGAGCGGCCTCGACTACGAGCGCGTCGTCCTTTCAGGTGGCCCGACCGGGATCATGCAGGCATGCATGGACCTGATCGTGCCGTACATCCACGACCGCAAGCAGTTCGGCCAAAGCATCGGCGAATTCCAGCTGATCCAGGGCAAGGTCGCCGACATGTACACCCAGCTCAACGCCAGCCGCGCCTACCTGTACGCCGTGGCCCAGGCTTGCGAGCGCGGCGAAACCACGCGCAAGGACGCCGCCGGCGTGATCCTCTACAGCGCCGAACGCGCCACACAAATGGCCCTGGACGCGATCCAGATTCTCGGTGGCAACGGCTACATCAATGAATTCCCGGCCGGCCGTCTGTTGCGTGACGCCAAGCTGTACGAAATCGGCGCGGGCACCAGTGAGATCCGTCGCATGCTGATCGGTCGCGAACTGTTTAACGAGACGAAATGAATTTCGTCAGCTGCAAGCGGCAAGCTTCAAGCGACAAGCAGAAGCGATCCTCTTGCAGCTTGAAGCTTGCCGCTTAAAGCTGCTTACGGAGTAAGCCATGATTCTGCATACCCAGCTCAACCCCCGTTCAGCGGAGTTCGCCACCAACAGCGCGGCGATGCTCCAGCAGGTCGACGCCCTGCACACCCTGCTCGCCCAAGTGGCGCAAGGTGGCGGCCCGAAGGCTCAGGAACGCCACACCTCGCGGGGCAAACTGCTGCCTCGCGAGCGCATCAACCGCTTGCTCGATCCGGGCTCGCCGTTTCTGGAAATCAGCCAACTTGCGGCGTATGAGGTGTATGGCGAAGACGTCCCCGCTGCGGGCGTGATCGCCGGGATCGGTCGTGTGGAAGGCGTCGAGTGCATGATCGTCGCCAACGATGCCACGGTGAAAGGTGGCTCGTATTACCCGCTGACCGTGAAAAAGCACCTGCGCGCCCAGACCATCGCCCAGCAGAACCGCCTGCCGTGCATCTACCTGGTGGACTCCGGCGGCGCCAACCTGCCGCGCCAGGATGAAGTGTTCCCGGACCGTGAGCACTTCGGCCGGATCTTCTTCAACCAGGCCAACATGAGCGCGATGGGCATTCCGCAGATTGCCGTGGTCATGGGCTCCTGCACCGCTGGCGGCGCCTACGTGCCGGCGATGGCCGACGAAGCGATCATGGTCCGCGAGCAAGCGACCATCTTCCTCGCCGGCCCGCCGCTGGTGAAGGCCGCGACCGGTGAAGTGGTCAGCGCCGAAGACCTTGGCGGGGCCGATGTGCACTGCAAGATTTCCGGGGTGGCCGACCATTACGCCGAGAGCGATGAGCACGCCCTGGCGCTGGCGCGCCGCAGTGTGGCCAACCTCAACTGGCGCAAGCAAGGCGAGGTTCAGCAACGCACGCCGATCGCCCCGCTCTATAGCAGCGACGAGTTGTACGGCGTGGTGCCGGCCGATGCCAAGCAGCCGTTCGACGTGCGTGAAGTCATCGCGCGCCTGGTGGACGGGTCGGTGTTCGACGAGTTCAAGGCGCTGTTCGGAACAACGCTGGTCTGCGGTTTTGCTTACCTGCACGGTTACCCGATCGCGATCCTCGCCAACAACGGCATTCTTTTCGCCGAAGCGGCGCAGAAAGGCGCGCACTTCATTGAACTGGCGTGCCAGCGCGGCATTCCGTTGTTGTTCCTGCAAAACATCACCGGCTTCATGGTCGGCCAGAAATACGAAGCCGGCGGTATTGCCAAGCACGGCGCGAAACTGGTGACGGCGGTGGCTTGCGCCAAGGTGCCGAAGTTCACGGTGATCATCGGCGGCAGCTTCGGTGCCGGCAACTACGGCATGTGCGGTCGCGCCTACGATCCGCGCTTCTTGTGGATGTGGCCAAACGCACGCATCGGTGTGATGGGCGCCGAACAGGCGGCCGGGGTTCTGGTGCAGGTCAAGCGCGAACAGGCCGAACGCAGCGGCCACGGTTTCAGTGCCGAGCAGGAAGCCGAGATCAAGCAACCGATCCTCGACCAGTACGAAGAACAGGGTCACCCCTACTATTCCAGCGCGCGTCTGTGGGACGACGGTGTCATCGACCCGGCCCAGACCCGCGACGTACTGGCCCTGGCCTTGTCCGCGTCGTTGAACGCGCCAATCGAACCGAGCCGCTTCGGCGTGTTCCGGATGTGATTTTTTTGTTGTAGGAGCGAGCTTGCTCGCGATGGACGTTAACGATAACGCGTGTTTTCTGAAAAAACGCGCCGCTCTGTAGACCATCGCGAGCAAGCTCGCTCCTACACAAGAGCCGTGGAGACGGACGAATATGAGCGACTTCAACACTCTCGAACTGCTGAGCGATCCGCGTGGTTTTGCCACCCTATGGCTCAGCCGTGAAGAAAAGAACAACGCCTTCAACGCCGAAATGATCCGCGAGCTGATCATCGCCCTCGACAAAGTCGCGAGCGATGCCAGCCTGCGTTTCCTGATCGTGCGCGGTCGTGGCAAGCATTTCAGCGCCGGTGCCGACCTTGCCTGGATGCAGCAATCGGCCGAACTCGATTACGCCACCAACCTCGATGACGCCCGGGAACTGGCGGAGTTGATGTACAACCTGGCCAAACTGAAAGTCCCGACCCTGGCCGTGGTGCAAGGCGCAGCCTTCGGCGGCGCGCTGGGCCTGATCAGTTGCTGCGACATGGCCATCGGTGCCGATGACGCGCAGTTCTGCCTGTCGGAAGTGCGCATCGGCCTGGCGCCCGCAGTGATCAGCCCATTCGTGGTGCAAGCCATCGGCGAGCGCGCGACCCGGCGTTACGCCCTGACGGCCGAGCGCTTTGGCGGGCAACGGGCACGGGAAATCGGCCTGTTGTCGGAGAGCTATGCCAGTGCCGAGCTGGAACAGAAAGTCGAACAGTGGATCGACAACCTGCTGCTCAACAGCCCGGCGGCCATGCGCGCCAGCAAGGATCTGTTGCGCGAAGTCGGCGACGGCTCATTGACCCCGGCATTGCGCCGCTACACCGAAAACGCCATTGCCCGCATCCGCGTCAGCCCCGAAGGGCAGGAAGGCCTGCGTGCCTTCCTGCAAAAACGCCCGCCGAGCTGGCAAGCCGAAACCACCAAGGAGCCCCGTTGATGAGCGCACCTGTCCTCACCACCCTGCTGGTGGCCAACCGTGGCGAAATCGCTTGCCGGGTGATGCGCACCGCCAAGGCCCTGGGCCTGACGACCGTGGCCGTGCACAGCGCCACCGACCGTGACGCCCGGCACAGCCGCGAAGCCGACATTCGCGTTGACCTGGGTGGCAGCAAAGCCGCCGACAGCTATCTGCAGATCGACAAACTGATCGCCGCCGCCAAGGCCAGCGGCGCCCAGGCGATTCACCCCGGCTATGGCTTTCTGTCGGAGAACGCCGGATTCGCCCGCGCCATCGAAAACGCCGGCCTGATATTCCTCGGCCCACCGGCCTCGGCCATCGACGCCATGGGTAGCAAGTCCGCGGCCAAAGCCTTGATGGAAACCGCCGGCGTGCCACTGGTGCCCGGTTATCACGGCGAAGCCCAGGACCTGGAAACCTTCCGCGCCGCCTGCGAACGCATCGGCTACCCGGTACTGCTCAAGGCCACCGCGGGCGGTGGCGGCAAAGGCATGAAAGTGGTCGAGGACGTCAGCCAGCTGGCCGAAGCCCTGGCCTCGGCCCAGCGTGAGGCGCAATCGTCGTTCGGCGATTCGCGGATGCTGGTGGAGAAATACCTGCTCAAGCCACGTCATGTGGAAATCCAGGTGTTCGCCGACCAGCACGGCAACTGCCTGTACCTGAATGAGCGTGACTGCTCGATTCAGCGCCGGCACCAGAAAGTCGTCGAAGAAGCCCCGGCACCGGGCCTGAGCCCGGAACTGCGGCGCGCCATGGGTGAAGCGGCGGTGCGTTCGGCGCAGGCCATCGGCTACGTCGGTGCCGGCACCGTCGAGTTTTTGCTGGATGCACGCGGCGAGTTCTTCTTCATGGAGATGAACACCCGCCTGCAAGTCGAACACCCGGTCACCGAAGCCATCACCGGCCTTGACCTGGTGGCCTGGCAGATTCGTGTGGCGCGCGGCGAAGCGTTGCCGATGACTCAGGATCAGGTGCCGCTGGTGGGCCACGCGATCGAAGTGCGGCTGTACGCCGAAGATCCGGGCAATGATTTCCTGCCGGCGACCGGTCGCCTGGAGTTGTATCGCGAATCCGCCCCGGGGCCTGGGCGCCGGGTGGACAGCGGCGTCGAAGAAGGCGATGAGATCTCGCCATTCTACGACCCGATGCTCGGCAAGCTGATTGCCTGGGGCGAGGACCGTGAACAGGCACGGTTGCGCCTGCTGAGCATGCTCGACGAGTTCGCCATCGGCGGATTGAAGACCAACATCAACTTCCTGCGGCGCATCATCGGTCACCCGGCGTTCGCCGCTGCCGAACTCGATACCGGCTTCATTCCGCGCTATCAGGAACAGCTGCTGCCTGCGCCAGCGGAACTCGGCGATGAGTTCTGGCAAGCCGCCGCCCAGGCATTTGCTCAGAGCCAGCCGCACGCAACCCGCGCCGATGACCCGGGATCACCGTGGGCGGCGCCTAATGGTCTGCGCGCCGGTTTGCCAAGAGAAATCACTCTGCACTTGAGTTGTGAAGGCCAGGACCGTGCGCTGACGCTGGGCGACATCAATGCCCACAGCGCGCGGCTCAGGGGTGAGCATCTGTTGACCGAGCAAGCGGGCGTGCGCCGTCAACACCGTGCGATACGCCGTGGCGAGCAGGTGTATTTGCAGTGGGATGGCGAATTGCACCGCATCGAGGCCTACGATCCGATCAGCGCAGTCGAAGCCAGCCACAGCCATCAGGGCGGACTGACCGCTCCCATGAACGGCAGCATCGTCCGCGTGCTGGTGGAGGCCGGGCAATCGGTCGAGGCCGGGGCGCAGTTAGTGGTACTTGAAGCGATGAAAATGGAGCACAGCATTCGCGCGCCCCATGCCGGGGTGATCAAGGCGCTGTATTGCCAGGAAGGCGAGATGGTCAGCGAAGGCAGTGCACTGGTCGAACTGGAAGAAGCGTGAAATGAAGATCGGTCCTGCGCATTGCCAGGACCGATCCGATCAGAACCTGGCTGTTGCCTGAACCACTACGCCGATGATTCGACATTCGTCGGTGTACAAGGCTTTCGGATACGTCGGATTGAGCGGGACCAGATAACGCTGACCGCCCTCTTCGATCAGCTTGCGAAACGTGGCTTCGGTGCTGTCCGGCCACTGGGCAATGACCAGTTTGCCAGGCACGGCTTCCACGGCCGGGTCCACCAGAATCAGCATGCCTTCCGGGATGCTGATGCCATTGGGCGCGGTCATCGCATCGCCCGTCACTCTCAACCAGAACGCCGGCCCACGGGCGTGGTAATCGGACAGTTCATAGCGCGCCTTGCCGTACACCGGGACCTCGCCGTCGCGCACTTCGGCAGGCTCGTGCCAGTCACTGATCGGGTAGCGAAAGTACGGGTTGTACTTGTGGGCCAGGGGGATTTCGTCGTCCGTAGACGCCTGCGGCTCCCGGATCACCAGCGCCACTTCGAGAAACTCCAGGCCCAGCGCCTGCAGCACACGGTTCATGTCTTCGATGCCGGGTTCACGACGTTTGTTGAGCCAGTGGCCAATGCCGCCCTGGGACATCCCGAGGCGCTCGGCGAGTATCTCTTGAGTGATTTTGAGTTCACTCATCTTGGCCTTGACCAATTCAATCCATTTATCCATGTGCGGCACGATACGTGGGCGACTCCGGCCATCAAAACACAAATTGTAGTATTTAAATCCTCGTCACAAATACAGTTCGTATTAGGATCGAATCACGGATCTGAATCTAACACGGAGCTTGCCATCGCCATGAACCCACCCGCCAATGACCTGCCGGACGTGCAAATCGACACCACCCTCACCTCATCCCTGGACTCGGCGGCGGCACAACGCGCGCTGGACTATTACTTGAAACCTGCCGTTTCGGAGGAGATGGCCGAGTCACGTTTTTTTGATGTGAACCGCAACATCAGCGGCGAAGAGGCGCTGGTCCATGCCTTGGACCTGTTGCGCTGTGCTGCCGCCACTGCGTACGAATCAGCCAGCCACCTGCAAGGCGTAAACCGTGACCTGGCATTTTCGACGGTGCACATGATCGACATGGCCAAGGCGATGGTCGATCGCTCGCTGGAAAAGTATGAAAAGGCTTGAGGTGAGAAGGCAGATCAAGAGGACAGGAAAGAATTTTCCTGTCGTGCAGGTAAAAATGCTTGACCTGCAAACGAGAATGATTATTATTGCAGCAACTGGTCGCGAGATCAGTCGATGGACCAGGTGACCTTAGGTCGGTCTCCTGGACTATCTCCTCATCAGGCTAATCACGGTTTTTGACCCGGCTTTTTGCCGGGTCTTTTTTTTGCCAGTTTTTTCTGGCTTTGGCTTCAGGCTAATGAAGTCTTTGGGTGTCGCAAATTCGATGGCGCGGATGATATCAAAAGAATTCCAGTTGGCAAGAGAAGCCCGGCATCATGGGTTCAAACCAGCGACAGATAGCACTTGAGAATCAATCGCACAGTCTCTAAGCTGCGTCCGCGTCAAGGAGGACGCCCCCACCTCTGCACCCCGCAATTTCCCTCGGTTTCGCCCCTCTCTTGCGTGTAAAGTAGCCGCGATAAAAATCATATTCAGGACCCGATTATGACCGTGGCCAAATCCTCTTTCGACATCAGTGCCAACTTCGACAGCGGCAACATCCAAGTCATCGACATCAGCGATCCGCTCAAACCGCTTCTGGCCATTCGTCCGGACACCCGCAGTGCCCATTTCCAGTGGTTCCACTTCAAGGCCAGCGGCCTGCATGTCGGCCAGGAGCACTGGTTTCGCCTGAACAATGCCAGCCAGTCCTCCTATAACAAGGCCTGGACCGGCTATCAGGCGGTGGCGTCCTACGATCACGTCAATTGGTTCCGCGTACCCACCATTTTCGAAGGCGACTGCCTGCGTTTCAGCCTCGAAGCCGAGCAGACCCACGCCTGGTTCGCCTACTTCGAACCCTACAGCCGTGGCCGCCACGACTGGCTGATCGAGCAGGCGCTGAGCAAGGCCGGTGCCGAACTGCTGGCCACCGGCAAGAGCGTCGAAGGCCGTGACATCCAGCTGTTGCGCAAAGGCACCGGGGCCGAAGGCCGACGCAAGGTGTGGATGATCGCCCAGCAACATCCTGGCGAACACATGGCCGAGTGGTTCATGGAAGGCGTGATCGAACGCCTGGAAAAACACGACGACCCTGTGCTGAACAAACTGCTGGCCAGCGCCGACCTGTACCTGGTGCCGAACATGAACCCGGATGGTGCCTTCCACGGCCACCTGCGCACCAACGCCATGGGCCAGGACCTCAATCGTGCCTGGCAGAGCGCCAGCCAGGAAATCAGCCCGGA
Source organism: Pseudomonas sp. GW821-FHT07G06 (assembly GCF_058986625.1). Classification (NCBI taxonomy): domain Bacteria; kingdom Pseudomonadati; phylum Pseudomonadota; class Gammaproteobacteria; order Pseudomonadales; family Pseudomonadaceae; genus Pseudomonas; species Pseudomonas sp. GW821-FHT07G06. The sequence continues at coordinate 49,080 of NZ_JBYSVW010000012.1, read as the reverse complement.
GGTTCTGTTCGTTCAGCAGCAGATGGAAAAGTACGGCGTCGATATGTTTCTAGACGCCCATGGTGACGAGGAAATCCCTCACGTGTTCACCGCTGGCTGCGAAGGCAATCCGGGCTACACGCCACGGATCGAAAAGCTCGAGGAGCACTTCCGCAGCCATCTGAAGCACACCACCAAAGACTTCCAGACCAAGTACGGCTACACCCGCGACGAACCGGGCCAGGCCAACATGACGCTGGCCTGCAACAGCGTCGGCCAGAAGTACGACTGCCTGTCTCTGACCCTGGAAATGCCGTTCAAGGATCATGACGACCATCCGAATCCGTTGACGGGCTGGTCGGGCAAGCGGTCGAAGCAGTTGGGCAAGGATGTACTCACCACCCTTGCCGATATGGTCGATACCCTGCGCTGATCACCCTTCAAGATCAAAAGATCGCAGCCTTTGGTGCTCCTACAGGAATCGGCGTATCTCTGTAGGAGCTGCCGCAGGCTGCGATCTTTTTTCAGGCGGCGATTAACCGCGATCCTTACTCCGCAACATACTGTCCAGCACCTCATCTCGCCGCACCCAACCGTGAAACAACGCCGCCGCCAGATGCAGCAACACGGTCAGAAACAGCAGATACGCCAGATACCCATGCGCCTTGCGCAAAAACGCAAACAGTTGTGCATTCGCCGACACAATTGACGGCAGCTGCAACGAACTGCTGAGCATCACCGGCTCGCCCGATGCCGAAATCATCGCCCAACCCAGCAGCGGCAAGACCAGCATCAGTGCATACAACAAGACATGCGAAGCCTTGGCCGCCAGCGCTTGCCAACCCGGCAGGTCCGCCGGCAGCGGAGGCTGCGTGGTAGAGAAACGCACCACCAGTCGCACAATCACCAACAGCAAAATCGCGACCCCCAAGGGTTTGTGCAAATGGATCAGCCATTCATGCCGCTCGGACACCGAGGCGACCATGCCGGCACCGATAAACAGCATGGCGATGATCATCAGCGCCATCAGCCAGTGCAGCAGGCGCGCCAGCGGGGCGAAGTGGTTCGGTTGGGTGCTCATTGCTGGACCTCCTGCTTGGCGGCGGGCAACTGGCTGACTTCGCTGGTGCGACGCAGGTAGGAATTGGCGTAACCGGCTGAACGAGCGGCGAGCAACGGATCGTCGGAACCTTCGATCCCGGCAGGCAACACCAGCGGATCGTAATTGATGTCACGGCATTCGCCGTTGAGTTGCGGCTGAGTCTTTTCAAGCACCAGAGTGCCAGCGTTCAACACCTTGCGTCCTTCGGGCCAGGCCTTGCTGGCGTCGTTCACCGGATCGCCGGGGTTGGCCAGAGTGATGTTCAGTTGCCAGCGCAACGGGCCTGCGGCGATTCGCTGGACCAGGTCTTTCTCCAGGAAATCACCGCCCTCCGGTGCCGTGGCCCCGGGTGCGTCCTGGGCCAGAGGCACCATATTCCAGCGCACGGCCTGGCGTTGACCCGCCGCGTTGACCAGGTAGAACGCATTGACGCTGTTGTAGTTTTCGGTCACGTAACTGGCCGACGGCTTGGCGGTTTTGATCCAGGCCAGGAAGGGTGCCGCTTCCGGGTGCGAAGCAAAGAATGCGGGCACGGCCTTGGGGTCCGGCTTGCCGGTGGCCGGGTCTGGCGACTGGGCTTTTTGCAATTGATAGAACGCCTCGGGTGTGCCCACCGGGAACACCGGCATGCTGTTCATTCCGGTGCGCCACTGCTGGCCGTTGGCCTGAGTGAAGCGCAAGGCCATGCTGCGGATCGGCACGGCACTGTCCGGTGCGTAGGGGTTACCGGCCGGCAAGGCGAAACGCCCGACCACCGGCGTCTGCGCCTCATTGAAGACCTGGGCGGAGGAATAGCTGCGCGCCTCACCGCTGCTCTCGAAATGCCCGATCACGCACACGCCCTTGGAATGGTTGCGGCGGAACCCCGGATGCACGCCGTTGTTGGTTTCCAGCACGTTGATCAGTTTCTTCGGGGTCAGGCGCTGTGGGTCGAAGGTGCCGTTGACGTAGGCAAACGCCCCGGCCAGTGCGGCAACGACCACGGCAATGCCCGCCAGACGCAACGTCAGGCTCCCCGCACTCAGGGGTGGCCGGGTGGGCGGTGATGATCGATCTACCATGAAAGACTCCAGGGCCATCGGCCACAAGTGAGAAGAATCAAGCAGACGAACCGCACACAGGTTTATTCCCACGCACGGTATTTATTTTTTCTGACGTGGAATAACCTCGAATACCGAGCGTCTTCCTGGTCCACTGTCCAGCGTAGTGACTAGTCAGGACTTCATGAACGATATCGACGAACAACTCAGAGAAATCATTCCCCGATTGCGGCGTTTCGCCGTGTCATTGACGCGCAACTCGAGCAGCGCTGACGACCTGGTGCAGGCGAGCCTGGAGCGGGCACTGTCGAGTTGGACTGGCAAACGCGCCGAGGGCGACTTGCGCGCCTGGCTGTTCTCGATTCTGTATCGACAGTTTCTCGATGCGCACCGCCGCTCCCGGCGCTACGCGCGCATGCTCGAATTTTTCACCGGCCGCGACGATGCCCAGCCCTCGGTGGAGCGCACCGTCATAGCCCAATCGACCCTCAATGCCTTCGATCGACTGCCCACCGAACAACGTGCGCTGCTGCTCTGGGTCTCGGTAGAAGGCTTGAGTTACAAAGAGGTCGCCGAGATTCTCGACGTCCCCACCGGCACCGTGATGTCCCGTCTGTCCCGGGCTCGCCAGGCCCTGCGCCAACTCAGTGAAGGCGAAATCACCCGCCCTGCCCTGCGGAGACTCAAATGATCAGCATGCCCCCCAGCGAGCGTGACTTGCACGCCTACGTCGACCACCAACTCAGCGAGGACGACCGACGTCTGGTGGAGACTTTTCTCACAAGCAATCCGGAGGTTGCCGACCAAGTGCGGGCCTGGCAGCAAGATGCCCAGCAACTGCGCGCGGCCCTGAGTGGCGTGTTGCAACAACCGGCCAATCCGGAACTCGATCCGGCCATGATTCGCCAACGCCTGAAACGCCAATCGCGGCGACATCTGGCCAGCGCGGCCGCATTGCTGATCGCGGTCAGCATCGGCGGCTTCAGTGGCTGGCAGGCCCGTGAGATGACCTTCACTGGCGCACAGCTGCCGATGACCGATGCGCTGCAGGCTTATCGTCTGATTGCCCAGCAAGGGATCCTGCCAGCCGACTACAAGGCCAGCGACGACGGCGACATGCAGAGCTGGCTCGACCGTTATTTCACCCAGGCCAATCGCTTGCCTGACCTGTCGGGGGCAGGCTTCAAGCCGGCCAGCGGGCGCTTGCTCAGCACCGAACAAGGGCCGGCGGCAATGGTGGTCTACGAGAATCAGGGCGGGCAGAAAGTCAGCTTCTACGTGCGCCCACCAGGACCGAAAAACTTCCTGCTGCCCCGTGGCAGCCGTAGCGATGGAGGCCTGCAGGCCGAGTACTGGTCCGGTGGTGGCTACAACTATGCGATGGTCAGCCCGGCGGATACGCCGGCGGCACAGATGCTGAGGCAGACCGTGCAGTTTTAGCAGATCAAAAGATCGCAGCCTGCGACAGCTCCTACAGGTTTACACAAAACCCTGTAGGAGCTGCCGCAGGCTGCGATCTTTTCAACTTTGTCCAAATACTTGAGAAGGCCGGCGCAGCAATGGGTCGAACGGATTGATCCGCGGCCCGATCAATGCCGCTTCGCGCTTGAGCATCTCCACCACCGTCGGCAAACGATCCGGCCCCAGGCGGTCACTCACGGTCGCCACGCTCAACGCCGCCACCGCCCGCCCCTCACGATCGAGAATCGGCACTGCCACCCCGGCCATACCCTGCAGCACACCGGTGTTGCGCCCGGCGTAACCGAGCTTGCGCACGTTCTCGACTTCCGAGCGCAGGAACACCTCGTCATACAGATGGAAGTCCTTGAGCCGCGGCAAGTTGTAGTGGATCACCGTGTCGCGCTCTTCCGGCGGCAGAAACGCCAGGATCGCCAGGCTGCCCTGCCCAACGCCCAGAGCCACGCGTCCGCCGATATCGCCGGTGAAGGTACGAATCGGAAACGGCCCTTCGCTGCGGTCCAGGCAGATCGCATCGAAGCCGCTGCGCGCCAGCAGAAACAAGGAATCGCCCAGCGACGCCGATAGCCGCAGCAGCGCCGGGCGTACCAGTTCGCGCAGGTTGCCGCTGTTGCCCGCGCGGGCGGCCAGGGCGAAAAAGTCCAGGCTCAGGCGATAGCGCTTGCTGCGCGCATCCTGCTCGACCATGCCCTCGTCCATCAGACTGCGCAATAAACGATGGGTCGTCGGCTGCGACAAACCGATGTGCTGGGCCAATTGCGTCACGCGCTCGCCACCCTCGACGGTATCGCCCAACGCACGCAGCACCGCAAACAGTCGTGAGACGGCGCCGACACCGACGTCATTTTTATTTTCATTCCGCTCAGTGGAATCAGACATTGATTTTCTCGACGATTAATTTACTCACCGAATGAAACTGAAAATAGTCATCGCTTCAGTGAAATAGGCCATTGAGCCCATCCTAGTCTTCGTCCTAATCTGCGTCCAGACAGGGCGATTCGAACAACAGCGGCAGCCGACTCAAGTCGAGCGCCAACGCCCCCCCGGAAATATTTTTTTTTCGTATCTGCCCATACAAAAGAGCGCACCTTCGGGCGACGCATAACAATCTCAGGTGGAGGCGCAGTCATGGCTTTTTTGCAACTTGAAAAACTCGGCAAACGCTACGGTGAAATCGACGCCGTGGTCGCCACCGACCTCTCGGTGGAGAAAGGCGAATTCGTTTCCCTGCTCGGCCCTTCCGGATGCGGTAAAACCACCACCCTGCAAATGATCGCCGGGTTCGTTGAAGTCACCAGCGGGCGTATCGTCCTGGACGGTCGTGACATCACCCATGCCAAACCCGCCAGCCGTGGCCTGGGTGTGGTGTTCCAGAGTTACGCGCTGTTCCCGCACATGACCGTCAAGGACAACGTCGCCTTCGGCCTGCGCATGCGCAAGGTGCCGAATGCCGAGATCCTGCAGCGGGTTGAGCGGGTACTGAAACTGGTACGCCTGCACCAGCACGCAGAGCGCTACCCACGGGAGCTGTCCGGCGGCCAGCGTCAGCGTGTCGCTCTGGCTCGGGCTTTGGTGATCCAGCCACCGGTGCTGCTGCTCGATGAACCGCTGTCCAACCTCGACGCCAATCTGCGCGAAGAGATGCAGTTCGAGATCCGCCGCATCCAGCGTGAGGTCGGCATCACCACGCTGATGGTCACTCACGACCAGTCCGAAGCCCTGTCGATCAGCGACCGCGTGGTGGTGATGCAGGCCGGACGCATCACCCAGATCGACGCGCCCTACACCCTCTACGAACACCCGCGTACCGAGTTCATTTCCGGGTTCGTCGGCAAGGCCAACCTGCTGCCCGGTGAACGCGATACGGCCGGTGTGGTTCAGGTGTGCGGACGTGGCGATGGCGACCTGACCCTGAGTCTGCGTCCGGAGAAAATCGATCTGCGCGAGGCTGGCGTTGGTCGCCTGCAAGGCAAGGTCAGCAGCCGTTTCTTCCTCGGCAGCCAATGGCTTTACGGTGTGTCGACGCCCCTGGGCGAACTCTGCGTGGTACGCCGCAACGACGGCTCGGCACCATTGAGCGAAGGCACGGCGGTCGGCCTTGACTGGGACGCGGCGCTGTTGCGGGTGCTGAGTGTCGACGAGGTGACGGCATGAGTGCACTCGCCGCCATTCGCCTGGGGCGTCAGGGTTACCTGCTATCGGCACCTGCCCTGGCGTTGTATGTCAGCCTGCTGGTGATCCCGTTGATGCTGACGCTGCTGCTGTCGTTCAACGTCTTCGACTACGGCTCGGGGATCAAGGGCAACGCCTACACCGTCGAACACTACGGCAGCCTGCTGGGCGATCCGTATTTCTACGAGATCTTTCTGCGCACCCTGTGGATCAGCGCCCTCACCACATTGCTCTGCGTGCTGATCGGGGTTCCCGAGGCGTACATCCTCAGCCGCATGGGTGCGCCGTGGCGTTCGATTTTTTTGATCCTGATCCTCACGCCGCTGCTGATCTCGGTCGTAGTACGCGCCTTCGGCTGGAGCCTGCTGCTCGGCGCCGACGGCCTGGTCAACCAGACCCTGCAAGCCTTCGGCGGCTCGCCGATGAAGCTGCTCTACACGCCGTTCGCGGTGGTGATTGCGTTGGTTCACGTGATGCTGCCGTTCATGATCATTCCGGTGTGGACCTCGCTGCAGAAACTCGACCCGGCCGCCGAACAAGCCGCGCTGTCGCTGGGCGCCGGTCACTTCACGGTGATTCGCCAGGTGATATTGCCGCAGATCATGCCCGGCATCCTGTCCGGCACCCTGATCGTGTTCGGCCTCGCCGCCAGCTCCTTCGCCATTCCCGGCCTGCTCGGCGGACGTCGCCTGAAGATGGTCGCCACGCTGATCTACGACCAATACCTGTCGGAACTCAACTGGCCCATGGGCGCGGCCATCGCCGTGGCTCTGCTGCTCATCAACCTGCTGATCATGCTGTCGTGGAACCGCATGATCGAAGGCCGCTACAAGAAGTCATTGGGATAATTCGTCATGTCCAGGAACGGTTCTTTCGCCCTGCTGTTTCACACCCTGGTGGTGCTGTTCATGCTCGCACCGCTGGTGGTGGTGTGCCTGGTGGCCTTCACTCCGGAGAACACCCTGAGCCTGCCGACCACCGAATTTTCCCTGCGCTGGTTCCGGGCCGTGTTCGAGCGCGCCGACTTTGTCGATGCCTTCTATAACAGCCTGATTCTGGCGTTCAGCGCGGCCAGTCTGGCGACACTGATTGCCGTGCCGGCGGCGCTGGCGATCACCCGCTTCGAATTCCCTGGCCGGGACTTTTTCAATGGGCTGTTTCTGTCGCCAATCATCATTCCGCACCTGGTACTGGGTGTGGCGCTGCTGCGTTTGTTTGCGCTGATAGGGGTCAACGGCAGCTTCGCCTGGCTGATATTCGCTCACGTGCTGGTGATCACGCCGTATGTGCTGCGCCTGGTGCTGGCCTCGGCCATCGGCCTGGATCGCAGCGCCGAACACGCCGCGCAATCCTTGGGTGCCGGGCGTTTCACGCTGTTCCGGCAGATCACTTTGCCGATGATCCTGCCGGGGGTCGCCGGTGGCTGGCTGCTGGCATTCATCAACAGTTTCGACGAAGTCACCCTGTCGATCTTCGTCACCTCGCCGGCCACGCAAACCCTGCCGGTACGCATGTACGTCTACGCCACCGAATCCATCGATCCGATGATGGCGGCGGTGTCGGCACTGGTCATCGCGCTGACCGCGCTGACCATGATTCTGCTCGACCGCGTCTATGGCCTGGATCGGGTTCTGGTGGGCAAACAATGAGGACGCCATGGCGCTGCTGAAACGACTGGCCGAAGGCGACCGCCCGGTCCTGGACTTTACTCTCGACGGCCAACCGGCCAGCGGCTTGCTCGGCGACACCGTGCTGACTGCGGTGCTGACCTGCAGCGATCACCTGCGCGGCAGCGACTTCAGCGCCGAACCCCGCGCCGGCTTCTGCCTGATGGGCGCCTGCCAGGACTGCTGGGTGCGCCTGGGCGATGGCCGCCGGGTACGTGCGTGCTCGACGTTGCTAGAAGCCGGGCAACACATCAACCGCGAACCGGGGCGATCGATATGAACACCCATTCCAACTACAGAAACCGAATCCCCTGTGGGAGCGCGCTGGCTCGCGAAAGCGGCCTGCCAGCCAACATCTCAGCTGCATGTGTCGCCGTCTTCGCGAGCAAGCCCGCTTCCACAAAAGCACAGCAGCCGAGGTGCGCATGAAATCCGTCGTCATCATCGGCGCCGGACCTGCCGGAATTCGCGCGGCGCAGGCCCTGGTCGCCCACGGCGTTCGCCCGGTGCTGCTGGACGAAGCTGCACGCGGTGGCGGACAGATTTATCGGCGTCAGCCGGTCAACTTCAAGCGTTCGCCAGTCAAGCTGTATGGCTTCGAAGCGCCCAAGGCCAGTGCGTTGCACCAGACCATCGACGAGTTGCGCGAACAGCTCGATTATCGCCCTGAAACCCTGGTGTGGAATGCCGAGGACGGCGCCCTCGACACTTTGCAGGACGGACGTGCCGCACGACTGGAATTTTCCCGGGTGATCGTCGCCACTGGCGCCACCGACCGGATTTTGCCGGTGCCGGGCTGGACGCTACCCGGGGTCTACAGTCTCGGCGCGGCGCAGATCGCCTTGAAGTTTCAGGGTTGCGCCATCGGCGAGCGCGTGGTGTTCGCCGGCAGTGGCCCGCTGCTGTACCTGGTCGCGTATCAATACGCCAAGGCTGGCGCCAAGGTGGTCGCGGTACTCGACAGCTCACCCTTCAGCGCCCAGGCTCGTGCCCTGCCCGACCTGCTGTCGCAACCGGCCACACTGGTCAAAGGCATCTATTACCGTGGCTGGCTGACCGCCCACGGCATCCCGGTGCATCAGGGTGCAACCTTGAAACACGTCGAAGGCGAACAACGGGTGCAGGCGCTGATCTGGTCCGACGCAAAAGGCGAACATCGACTGAACTGCGATGCCGTCGCCTTCGCCCACGGCCTGCGCAGCGAAACCCAGCTCGCCGACCTGCTCGGCTGCGAATTTGCCTGGAACCCGCTCAATCGCGCCTGGCTCCCACAACGCGATCGCGCCGGGCGCAGCAGCGTCGCCGAAGTGTACCTGGCCGGTGACGGCGCCGGGATAATGGGCGCCGACGCCGCGGAAATGGCCGGCGAACGCGCCGCATTGGCGTTGCTCGAAGACATCGGCTACCTGATCCCGACGCAACGCACCACACAGCTTGAACAGGTGCTGGAACGCATCGGCGATTTTCGTCAGGGCCTGGAGCGCGCCTTCGCCTTTCCCGAGAACTGGGCCGCCGGCATCGCCGATGACGTGATGGTCTGCCGCTGCGAAGAAGTCCGTGCCGGCGATATTCGTGAAGTGGTGCGCGAGGGTCACTGGGAAATAAATCGGGTCAAGGCCCATTGCCGGGTCGCCATGGGCCGCTGTCAGGGTCGGATGTGCGGCGCGGCGGCAGCGGAGATCATCGCCTGCGAAAGCCAGCGCGCGGTGTCCGACATCGGCCGGCTGCGCGCCCAGGCCCCCATCAAGCCGCTGCCCTTTGGCCTGGAGATCGACGCATGATCGAAGTCGACGCAGTGATCATCGGCGGTGGCATTGTCGGTGCTTCGGCGGCGCTGTTTCTCGGCAAGGCCGGGCGTCGCGTGGTGCTGCTGGAGCGGGACTTCTGCGGTTCGCATTCCAGCGGCGTCAACTACGGTGGCGTCCGCCGCCAGGGCCGACCGTTGTCGCAATTGCCTCTGTCGCAACGTGCCCACGCCATCTGGGCGCAGCTGCCGCAATTGATCGGCATCGACGGCGAATATCAACGCAGCGGCCACCTGAAACTCGCCCGCAGTACAGACGATTTGCGTGCCCTGCAAGACTACGCTGCCAGCAGCCAGGGCTTCGGCCTCGACTTGCAGGTGCTGGACCGCACCGAGCTGCGCAGCCGTTTTCCATGGGTGGGAGACGTCGCGGTGGGCGCCTCGTATTGCCCGGATGACGGTCACGCCAATCCGCGTCTGGTGTCCCCTGCGTTCGCCCGGGCGGCGCGGCGCCACGGTGTGCAGGTACATGAGCAATGCACGGTCACCGCCGTGGAACACGACGGCCAGCGCTTTTGCGTACGCACGCAAAACGGCCTGCAGTTGCACGCACCCTGGCTGCTGAACTGCGCCGGGGCTTGGGCGGGCAGCATCGCCGCGCAATTCGGCGAACCGGTGCCGATGCATTCCGGGCACCCGGCAATGCTGGTCACCGAACCCCTGCCGTTGGTGATGGATGCCAGCACCGGCGTCGAGGGTGGCGGCATCTACGCGCGACAGGTCGCCCGCGGCAATTGCGTGTTGGGTGGCGGCCAGGGTTTTGCCCTGGACGACGCCCGCGCCCGCCCTGGTCAAGGCGCCGTGCTGGAAATCCTGCGCCAGGCCGTTGAGCTCTATCCGTTTCTTGAAGGTGCCCAGGCGATTCGTACCTGGAGCGGCACTGAGGGTTACCTGCCTGATCGCCAACCGGTGATCGGCCACAGCCGTACCCAGCCCGGTCTGTTGCATGCGTTCGGCTTTGCCGGCGCCGGTTTCCAGATCGGCCCGGCGGTGGGCCAGGCGCTCACCGAGATCATCTGTAGCGGCGCGTCAAAGACGTCGCTGGATGCGTTTTCCATCACCCGGTTTCACTCCATCTCCGTAGCTTGATAGAGGAAGGTCGCGCCAATGAAAAACCTCAAACGCAACGCACTGCTCGGTTTGTCCTGCATGAGCGCCCTGCTCACCATCACCCAGGCCCACGCCGAACCGACGCTTTACCTGGGCATGAACGGCGGGACCATGGAGCGGCTTTACGCCGACAAGGTACTGCCGGCCTTCGAGAAGGCGAACAACGTCAAAGTGGTGATCGTGCCCGGGACCTCCGCCGATATCCTGGCCAAGGTCCAGGCCAGCAAGGACAACCCGCAGATGCATGTGATGTTCCTCGACGACGGCATCATGTACCGCGCCATCGCCATGGGCCTGTGCGACAAACTCGAAAACAACCCGACCCTGGCGCAGATTCCCGACAAGGGGCGGATCAAGGATCAGGCGGTAGCCGTCAGTCTCGGCGTCACCGGGCTGGCCTACAACACACGCTTGTTCAAGGAGAAAGGCTGGAGCGCGCCGACCTCGTGGATGGACATGGCTGACCCGCGCTTCAAGGACAAACTGGTGTTCCAGTCGATGGCCTCCTCCACCTTCGGCCTGCACGGCTTCCTGATGTTCAACCGGATTCAGGGCGGCAGCGAAACCAACGTCGATCCGGGGTTCAAGGCTTGGCCGAACACGGTTGGGCGCAACGTACTGGAATACATCCCGAGTTCGGCGAAGATTTCCGAAATGCTCCAGACCGACGAGGCGGCGCTGTTTCCGCTGACACCGACCCAGGTCACCGCCCTGAAGCTCAAGGGCATGCCAGTGGAATACGCACAACCGAAGGAAGGCGCCGTGGTGCTCAACGTCGCTGAATGCGCCATCGCCAACAACACGCAACCGCAACTGGCGCAAAAACTCGCCGCGTTCCTGCTCACCCCCGAAGCCCAGGCCGCCGCGCTTGAGGACGGCGACCAGATTCCTTCAAACCCCAATACCCCGACCTCCGAGCGAACCCGTGGGCAGGTCGAAGCGATGAAACAATACCTGGAGACCGCAATCGCGGTGGATTGGGATCAGGTCAACGAACAGCGTCCGGCGTGGAATGCACGGTGGAATCGGAGCATCGAGCGATAGGCGACTGACACCACTGCGCTTCACAAACGACGCCCCCTTGTAGGAGCGAGCTTGCTCGCGATGGACGTCAACGATAACGCGTGCTGCCTGAGTGCCCGCGCTATCCAGAGTTTTTCGCGAGCAAGCTCGCTCCTACAGGCCCTTCCAAGTGACCGGTCGGAGCCGCTCCGACGCGCACTGACACAACTGGAAGCAAACTCCCTGCTCTGGTTACACTATGCCGCCGCAGCTCGGGGAGCCTGCCCGCACACCAGAGGTGACATCTCAGTGGCCGTTCGACCACCCAATCGTTCGCGAATCAAATCGCGCTGGCAATCGTTGCGTCGCCTTCTCGGCAAGGCACCGACCGCCGGCAGCACCGAGGCAGGCGAGGCTATCCGCGACTACTTTCGTCACCAGGCCCATTCCCGGGGCTACACCCTCAGTCACAGCCAGCAACGCGTGATCGACTGCATGGCCCGACATGCTTGTCTGTTGATGGGCACTTCGACGCAAACCCTTCCCGGTCTTTACCTGCATGGTGCCGTGGGGCGCGGCAAGAGCTGGCTGCTCGACGGTTTTTTCCGCGCCGTTCCCCTTGCGCAAAAACAACGCCTGCACTTCCATCAGTTTTTCGCCCAACTGCACCAGGGCATGTTCGAGCATCGCGAACAGCCCGACGCCCTGGCGATCACCCTGGATGCCTTGCTCAGCGATTGCAGGGTGCTGTGTTTCGATGAGTTCCATGTGCACGACATCGGCGATGCGATGCTCATCACCCGGTTGTTCAAGGCACTGTTTCAGCGCGGCATCCTCTTGCTGGTCACCTCCAACTACCCGCCCGCCGGCCTGTTGCCCAATCCGCTGTACCACGCCCGCTTCAAACCGGTGATCGACTTGATCAATGCGCGCATGCAGGTGATGGAAGTCGGCGGGCCGCACGATTATCGCAGCCAGGTCCGCAGCCACGCGCAACAGCTGTTCACCCAAGGCCGTTATGTGTGGCCGGCCAGCGCGGTGCAGCGGCGCTCATTGAATCTGCCGGATCGCGGTGCCCCGCCCCTGTCGCTCCCCGTGGGCACCCGACACTTCCAGGCGCGTTTGTGCGATGAGCGCCGCATCGGTTTTACTTTCGCCGACCTGTGCGACCAGCCTGTGGCCGTGATGGACTACCTGGAGCTGTGCCGCCGCTTCGATCGCTGGATCATCGATGACCTGCCGCGGCTCGGTGAATGCTCGATTGCCGCCCAGCAGCGTTTCATCAACCTGATCGACGTACTGTACGACCAGGACAAGCACCTGACACTGCTCGGACAACACGCCCTGCGCGAAAGCCTGGAGGGCGATGCCATTGATCTGGCCCGCACCCGCAGTCGACTGGGGCAACTGGTTGAAGTCAGCGAGCCAGTTTGATCGATATCTTTTTGTTGCATTGACTGGCCCCTTCGCGAGCAGGCTCGCTCCCACAGTTGACCGAATTGCCCCGACGGGAGTGATCCAATGTGGGAGCGAGCCTGCTCGCGAAGGCGGCCTGACAGGCGCCACATCTTTCCCGCTATCATGTCGCCCATTTCCAGGGCCACGCGTCCTCCCCTTGGCTAATGGCGAATCTGTTCATGCATACCCTTGCTCAATTGCGTGCCGGCGAGTTGTCAGGTATCACGCGGCTGGATCTGGTCGACGGCCTCAGCGAATTCCCTCGGGAAATTTTCGATCTGGCGGACTCGCTGGAAGTACTCAACCTCAGCGGCAATGCCTTGAGCGCCCTGCCGGACGACTTGCATCGCCTGACCCGTCTGCGCGTGCTGTTCTGTTCCGATAACCGTTTCACCGAGTTGCCGGCCTGCCTGGGCCAATGCGCCGCACTGACGATGATCGGCTTCAAGGCCAACCGCATCGCCCACGTGCCCGCTGCGGCACTGCCACCGCTGCTGCGCTGGCTGATCCTGACCGACAACTGCATCGAGACGCTGCCGAGCGAGTTGGGAGAGCGGCCATTCCTGCAAAAGCTCATGCTCGCCGGCAACCGTTTGCACGCGCTGCCGGAGTCGTTGCGTCAGTGCCTTCGGCTGGAGCTGATCCGCATTGCCGCCAACCAGTTGACCGAGCTGCCGCAATGGCTGTTGGAGTTGCCGAGCCTGACCTGGCTGGCGTACGCCGGTAACCCGCTGGAAACCGAAGCCGACGCCGCGGCTCTCGACGCGACACCGCGCATTGACTGGTCGACATTGCGCCTGGAGAAAAAACTCGGCGAAGGTGCGTCCGGGGTGATTCATCAGGCCGTCTGGCAACCGGCTGAGCAGCCGCCCATGGCCGTTGCGGTGAAGCTCTACAAGGGCGAAATGACCAGCGATGGTTCACCGCTGCACGAGATGAACGCCTGCATCACCGCCGGCCTGCACCCGAACCTGATCCGCGTCGAGGGGCGGATTGTCGATCACCCGCAGCAAACCGCCGGGCTGGTGATGCAACTGATCGCACCGAGTTACCGTAACCTCGCCGCACTGCCGAGCCTGGCGTCGTGCAGCCGCGACATCTACCCCGACGACTTGCGCTTCAGTGCGGCCGTGGCGCTGCGCATTGCCTCGGGCATTGCCTCGGTGGCCGAACACCTGTACAGCCATGGCATCACCCACGGCGACCTCTACGGGCACAATATCCTGTGGAATGAGCAGGGAGATTGCTTGCTGGGGGACTTTGGTGCGGCGTCGTTCCATGCGACTTCCGACACCTTGGAAAGCCGTGCCTTGCAGCGGATCGAGGTGCGGGCATTCGGGGTGTTGCTGGGGGAGTTGCTGGCGCGGATCGACTCGGGGTTGAGCGATGAACGGCGTGGGGTGCTGGAAGATCTGCAGCGGCGTTGCTGTCAGCCGCAGGTGCTGGAGCGGCCGGGGTTTAGCGAAGTCGTGGAGCAACTGAAAAATCTGTGACCGCTGCGCGGTCATTCGCGAGCAAGCTCGCTCCCACAGGGACAGCGCTAAACCTGTGGGAGCGAGCTTGCTCGCGATGACGGTCTGACAGACAACAGAACCGTCATTGACACAAAGACTTAACCCGCCAAGCCGACAAACATATCCTGCACGTCGTCATGGTTATCGAGGCCTTCGAGGAACGCTTCGACTTCCGCCATCTGCTCGTCGCTCAGGCCGCTGACCGGGTTTTTCGGCTGGTAGCCCAGTTTGGCCGACAGCACGGTGAAGCCTTGTTCCGGCAGGGCTTTCTGTACCGCGTCGAGGTCGGTCGGTTCGGTCAGGAACAGGGTTGCACCCTCTTCACCCGGTTCGAAATCCTGCGCACCGGCTTCGATGGCGGCCATTTCCGGGTCGGCGTCCGGGGTGTCCGGCGACGCTTCGATCATGCCGACATGGTTGAAGTCCCAGGCTACCGAACCGGAAGCGCCCAGTTGGCCCTTGCGGAACGCCACGCGGATCTCGGCAACGGTGCGGTTGATGTTGTCGGTCACGCACTCGACGATCAACGGCACCTGGTGCGGAGCAAACCCTTCATAGGTCACGCGATGGTACTGCACGGTCTCGCCCAACAGGCCCGCGCCCTTCTTGATGGCGCGATCCAGTGTTTCCTTGGGCATCGAAGCTTTCTTGGCCTGCTCAACGACCAGACGCAAGTGCGCGTTGGTCGCAACATCAGCGCCGTTGCGCGCAGCAATGGTGATTTCCTTCACCAGTTTGCCGAAGATCTTGCCCTTGGCATTGGCTGCCGCTTCTTTGTGTTTAACCTTCCACTGTGCGCCCATTTCTCACTCTCTTATCTGTGACATCTGTGGCGTCGAGACAACCATTGGCCGACGCTTTGCGCAAGTTTATACGGCCTAAAGTTGGCAATCGACCAAAAAATCCCGACTGACATCGACATCTTCACCAGCGGTTGTAGGGGGATTCTGAAATGCCGCTTTAGCCTGCCCGCAATGCGCCGGGGTTTCGTACGCTTTGCACCCTATTCAACGGCGGCAGCGTGTTCGATGCACAACGACAAGGAAAGTCCCACCACCCTGACGCTCCTCGATGACGACCTGAGTTTCCAGGTGGTCCGTTTCAGCGGTCATGAAGCACTCAACCAGCCTTATCGATTCGACATCGAGGTCATCGGCCTGGCACCGGCCCTGAACCTTGAACGATTGCTGCACCAGCCGGCGTTCCTCGAGTTCGGCCACGACCAAGGCATACATGGCGTGCTGCACAGCGCCGGTAGTGAGCACCGAAGCGCACACCGGGTCGCTTACAAACTGGTGCTGGTGTCCCGTCTCCAGGCGCTGGAGCAGCAACGCCGCCGACGGGTTTTCCAGCGCGCCAGCGTGCCCATGATCCTGCGCCAGTTACTCGAGGAACATGGGTTGCCTGCCAGCAGTTATCGCTTTGAACTGGCAACCGGGCACTATCCCCTGCGCCCTTTTTGCATTCAGTACGAAGAAACCGACCTGGCGTTGTTGCAACGACTGTGCGAGGAAGAAGGCATCCACTACCACTTCGAGCATCAACGCGATGGCCATGTGCTGGTATTGGCCGATGACAGCCTGAGTTTCCCCCAGGAGCCGCTGCTCATGCCGCTGCGCAGCGACGCAGTCGACGATCACGAACCCGTGATCAGCGAACTGTTCCAGCGCCATGATGCTTCGCTCCCCCCTGTACGCCCGGGTGCGAGCAATCCTGGTGCAGCGGACATCAGCGACGGCGCAGCCAATCACTCGTTCACCACGGCCAGACCGGTTCTCGCGCGCGAACAGCAGCATCGCGACCAACTCAGCCGGCGACAACTGGAACGCCTGCGGTGCCGGCACCTGCAAATACACGGTCAAAGCAACCTGGGCGCATTACGCAGCGGCCGGATCGTGCAGGTGGCCGGGCATCCGCTGGCGAGTTTCAATGATCAATGGCTGGTGACCGAAACAAGCCATCAGGGGAGCCAGCCATCGATTCTGCTCGACGACTCAGCGGGCATGGCCCCGGGTTATCGCAATCAATTCAGCGCCATCCCCTGGTCGACGGTGTTCAGGCCCGCGCTTAAACAACCCCGGCCGAGCATCCCCGGGTATCAGCCCGGCCAGGTGTGCGGCCCGGTCGGACAACCGCCGACGGTGAACGAGGATGGCCGGATTCGGGTGAACCTCTGGCCCACCACACACTCAGCCACAGAGTCGTTGTCCAGCGGCCTGTGGCTGCCCTTGGCGCTGACCACCGCCGAGGACTGGATCGATCCGTCCCGCTTGCCCGTGGCCGGCAGTGAAGTACAGGTGATTTTCCTCGACAGTGACCCGGATCGCCCGGTGCTCTGTACGGCGCTGGGCCCTCGGCCACAACCTCTGAGCCCACCGCCCCGTGAACCCCGGGGCGATACCCGCCTGCTGTTCGACTGGCTGCTCCACCGTCCTTGAGCATGATCGCGGTCCACGGCCCGGTGTAACCGCCGCCGATGTACACATCGGCGACGAGGAACAGGACTCAGGTACGCAGGGGTTTGATGTTCATCGCCCGGTTGGGCACGGAGGGATGGTTGGTTTTCAGGCCGCCGGGGCGACTGTTCCAGTGCGGGATCAGCACCAGCGCCGAGAACATCGCGCAGCCGGCGAAGACAATGAACACGGTGACCGAGTCGAAGTAACCCGGCAGCAATCCGCCGAGCACCGCCCCGACGGAACCGCAACCGTTGACGAACCCGGCCGCCGTCGCACCGGCCTTGGCCGTGCCGAAATCGATCGCCGCCGCGCCGCTGATCATCGAGTCCGGCCCGTAGAGGGTCAGGCCCATGACGAACAAGAGCGCCACCACCAGGACCACACTGCCGGTATGCAGGGCGCCCATGAACAGTGCCAGGGTCACGGTGAGTGCCAACAGACTGAGTACGCAAGCCGGCATGCGCCGGGCGCCGAACAGTTTGTCCGAGGCCAGGCCGATCATGATCGGCCCGAGCAATCCGGCCAGTTCGAAGGAGGTTGGAATGATCGCCGCACCGACCTTGCCCACCGAAGGCATCTGTTCGAAGACGATCACCGGTCCCCACAGCAGGATCGCGTAGCGCGCCGGTTTCAGCATGAAGTACGCCAGCCCCAGCACCAGTACCGTGCGATTGCGCAGGATTTCCTTGAGTGGCACCCAGATACTGATTTTGCTTTGGGCAAGGGTTTCTTCAGCGGTCAGTTCGGGCTCCGGCTCCACAGCCGGCAAGCCCACGTCCTCCGGTTTGTTGCGCTGGAAAATAAAAAACAGCACGGCGACCAGCCCAACCACCGCCGCACTGGAAATGAACGCCGCATGCCAGGTGCCGATGAGCGTATACGCCCACCAGCCGGCAAACGGCGAGGCCACGAGCCCGCCAAAGGCGTAGCAGGAGCTCCACAGGCCCAATACCCGACCGCGCTGTTCGGAGGGAAAGAAACTGCCCAGGTTCTTGCACAATCCCGACCAGCCGGTGGACTGCGCCAAGCCTTGTATCAGCATGCAGGTAGCAAAAATCGGTAACGTCGCAAAGTTGCCCATCACCAGCGCCGCGCCAGCGGAAATCAGCAACCCGCCCAGCACCACCACCCGCGGACCGAAGCGGTCGGCCAGGATGCCCCAGGTGAACTGCCCCACGGCGTAGGCCGTCAGGTAGATGGCATCGAGGTTGGCCATGGCCATTTTGTCGAGCATGAAGGTCGGGTCTTCGGCGATGCCGAGTTTGGCCACCGAGAAGGCTTTGCGGGTGAAGTAGAAAGCGGCGTAGGCGAGCCAGGTGATCGCGAAGATCTGCACGCGCCAACGCTTGATGGTGCCGATGTGCTTGTTCATTGTGGTTCTGACCTCAGGGTGTGAGTGTGCCGGCAGAATTGGAAGCAAACGCCTGTTTTTTTATTGTTGAGCACTGCGATATCGCCCTGTCCCTACGGCGGATACCGGTCAGATGAGTCCTGTTTTGCACGCCCAGGCTCATGGCACCCGCTGCGGTTCGACTGACCGGTCAGCGGGGCTGAGAGTGATAAAAACAATTACTGTTTAATAAGTGAAATCGATTTATCGTATTTCCAAAATAAGCTTTGCTTGTTACCGGAGATATCGATGTCGGTTTCCCACGCCCAACTCAAAGCGTTCCATGCCGTTGCGGTACATGGAAGCTTTACCAAAGCCGCCGAGCGGCTATTTCTGACGCAACCGGCGATTTCCGACCAAGTGCGCAAACTTGAAGAGCGCTACGGTGTTTTGCTGTTTCACCGCAACAAGCGTTCGGTGCGCCTGACCGATCTGGGCGAACGCCTGCTGAGCGTTACCCAGCGGCTTTTTGTGATTGAGGCCGAAGCCCAGGAACTGCTGCAGGAGTCCCAGGCCCTGCAGACCGGCAGCCTGATTCTGGCGGTGGATGCGCCGGTGCACGTGCTGCCGCAGATTGCCCGATTCTGCGAACGCTACCCCGGGATCAGCGTGAAGATCGAAACCGGCAACACCGATGAGTCGCTGTTTCGACTGTTCAACTATCAGGCCGACCTGGCGTTGCTGGGCCGTGAGGTCAGTGACGAACGCCTGATCTCCCTGCCCCTGCGCAATGACCCGATGGTGGCTTTCGTGTCGCGCAATCATCCGTGGGCCGACCGTGAATCCATCACCCTCGCCGACCTCGATGACACACCGCTGGTGCTGCGGGAAATCGGCTCGGTGACGCGCCAGACCCTGGAGGAGGAAATGGCCGGCGCCGGGTTCCGCATTCGTCCGGCGATCCAGGTTGAAGGCCGCGAAGCTGCTCGTGAAGCGGTGGTGGTCGGGATTGGCATCGGCGTGGTGTCGGCGGCCGAGTTCGGCGCCGACTCACGGGTTTGCTCGTTGCCGATTACCGATTGCAAACGGCGGCTGACTGAAACGCTGGTGTGCTTGCGCGAGCAGAGTTCGCGGCGAATCGTGGCGACGTTTCTTGAGATGGTGCGAGAAAGCCTCGACTAACTCTCTGTAGGAGCTGTCGAGTGAAACGAGGCTGCGATCTTTTGACTTTCAAGATCAAAAGATCGCAGCCTCGTTTCACTCGACAGCTCCTACAGGGGAA
Source organism: Pseudomonas sp. GW821-FHT07G06 (assembly GCF_058986625.1). Lineage (NCBI taxonomy): Bacteria > Pseudomonadati > Pseudomonadota > Gammaproteobacteria > Pseudomonadales > Pseudomonadaceae > Pseudomonas > Pseudomonas sp. GW821-FHT07G06. The sequence continues at coordinate 29,682 of NZ_JBYSVW010000012.1, read as the reverse complement.
TGGGTCAATTCAGATTCGGCGCCAACCCGAAGAATGCCTGAATCAATCGCAAATCCCGCCGCCGCTCCATGCACCCGATCATGTGCCGGTTCACCAATCCCTCGCCAATGATCGGCACCGCCGCCACTCGCGGGTCGTGGCTGACTTCCACCGACGACACCACCCCTACCCCCAGCTCGGCGGCCACCGCCTCGGTCACCGCTTCACGGCTGTCCAGTTCCAGCAGCACCCGCGGATTGACCCTGGCCTGGGCGCAAGCCTCATCGAAGGTGCGCCGGGTAATCGAACTCGGTTCGCGCAGCACCATGATCACCTGATCCAGCTCCCTGAGCTGCACGCCTTGGGTCTTCTGCGCCCATGGGTGCCCGTCGGGCACCAGCGCACAAATCCGTGACTCGTTCAGTGCCTGCAGATGCAAGCCCTTGCGCGGCTCGACTTCGGTCAGCACCGCCACGTCGGCATGTTCGGACAGCAGCGCCGCCAGGGTTTCCTGGGCGTTGCCCAGGCGCAGGTTCACCGTGATCCCCGGATAGCGCGCGCGCAGGCTGGCAAGCATCGGCATGACCATGTGCGGGCCGTCCGCCGCCACCTCCAGGCGCCCGGTCAGCAATTGCCGGTTGGCTTCGAGCATCACCTGCGCCTCTTCGGCCAGGCCGAACATCGCCCGGGTGATCGCCGCCAGCTTGGTGCCCTCCTCCGTCAGTTCCACGCGTCGGGCGGTGCGGCGCAGCAGGGTGATCTGGTAGTGCTCTTCCAGCGCCTTGATGTGCCCGGTGACCGCCGGCTGGCTGATGAACAGCCGCGCCGCCGCCCGGGTAAAGCTGCCTTCCCGGGCCACGGCATCGAAGGCGCGGAGCTGAAACAGGTTCATGAATAAACCTCACTGATGGCTGGCATAACAATAAACAATTTGATTGATAACACGGCAAATTGCAATTTAAGCCCCGTAGCTTCACCCCATCGATTGCGAGGACACGAAAATGAGTGCTGCCGAACCCATCCTGCTCACCCCCGGCCCGTTGACCACTTCGGCCCGCACCCGTCAGGCGATGATGATCGACTGGGGCTCATGGGATGACCGCTTCAATCAACTGACCGCCAGCCTCTGCGAGCAATTGCTGGCGATCGTCAACGGCGCCGCCACCCACCACTGCGTGCCCTTGCAAGGCAGTGGCACCTTCGCCGTCGAGGCAGCGATCGGCACCCTGGTGCCTCGCGATGGCAAGGTTCTGGTACTGATCAACGGCGCCTACGGCAAACGCCTGGCGAAAATCTGCGAAGTGCTGGGCCGTTCCTTCAGCACCTTCGAAACCGCCGAAGACGAACCGACCACCGCCGCCGACGTCGACCGCCTGCTGCGTGCCGACAACGGCATCACCCACGTCGCCCTGATTCACTGCGAAACCAGCACCGGCATCCTCAATCCGCTGCCGGAGATCGCCCAGGTCGTCGCACAACACGGCAAGCGCCTGATCATCGACGCCATGAGCTCCTTCGGTGCCTTGCCGGTGGACGCGCAACAAGTGCCGTTCGACGCCCTGATCGCCGCCTCGGGCAAATGCCTGGAAGGCGTGCCTGGCATGGGCTTCGTTTTCGCTCGCAAAGAATCCCTGGCCAGCGCCGCCGGCAACTCGCATTCGCTGGCGATGGACCTGCAGGACCAGCACGCCTACATGGCCAAGACCGGCCAGTGGCGCTTCACCCCGCCGACCCACGTGGTCGCGGCGCTGCACGAAGCCCTGCTGCAATACAACGAAGAAGGCGGCTTGCCGGCCCGGCACGAACGCTACGCCGCCAACTGCCAGGCACTCATGGAAGAGATGGGCAACCTGGGGTTGCGCAGCTTCCTGCCAGCGGCCATTCAGGCGCCCATCATCGCCACCTTCCACGCCCCGAAAGATCCTCGCTACCAGTTCAAGGAATTCTACGAGCGGGTCAAGGCCAAGGGTTACATCCTCTACCCCGGCAAACTGACCCAGGTCGAAACCTTCCGCGTCGGCTGCATCGGACATGTGCAACCGGCCGAGATGCGCGAAGCCGTGGCCGCGATTGGCGAGGTGTTGCGCGAGATGGAAGTGCTGGAGATCTGATTCACCCCGATCCCCTGTGGGAGCGAGCCTGCTCGCGAATGCAGTCTGACATTCAATATAAATGTCGGCAGATATACCGCCTTCGCGAGCAGGCTCGCTCCCACAAAGAACAGTTTTCCTAAATAGCCAGTTATTACAGGATTCAGATCACCATGAACTACGCCAACCCAAGCAAACTCCAGGCCGCCATCCTCGACTGGGCCGGCACCGTGGTCGATTTCGGCTCCTTCGCCCCTACGCAGATTTTCGTCGAGGCGTTCGCCGAGTTCGACGTCCAGGTGTCCATCGAAGAAGCCCGCGGTCCGATGGGCATGGGCAAGTGGGACCACATCCGCACCCTGTGCAATCTGCCGGAAGTTGCCGAGCGTTATCGCAAAGTCTTCGGCCGCACGCCGACCGACGACGACGTCACTGCGATTTACCAGCGTTTCATGCCGCTGCAGATCGAAAAAATCGCCGAACACTCGGCGCTGATTCCGGGCGCTCTGGAGACCATCGCCAACCTGCGCGAGCAAGGGATCAAGATCGGCTCCTGCTCCGGTTATCCGAAACAGGTCATGGACAAGGTGGTCGAACTGGCTGCTACCAACGGCTATGTGGCCGATCACGTGGTTGCCACCGATGAAGTCCCGAATGGCCGTCCATGGCCGGCCCAGGCGCTGGCCAACGTCATCGCCCTGGGCATCGACGATGTCGCCGCGTGCGTGAAGATCGATGACACCGTGCCGGGCATTCTCGAAGGTCGCCGCGCCGGCATGTGGACCGTGGCGCTGATCTGTTCGGGCAACGCCCTGGGCCTGGATTACGAAGGTTATCGCGCGCTGGACAGCGACCGACTGGACAGTGAGCGCAAGCGCATCCATGGGATGTTCGCAGATTCGCGCCCGCACTACATGATCGACACCATCACCGATCTGCCGCAGGTGATCGCCGACATCAACAAGCGCTTGGCCAACGGCGAAATGCCGCAATCAAGCTAAAAACCGCACAGCCCTTGTAGGAGCTGCCGCAGGCTGCGATCTTTTGATCTTCGGCGTCATTGGCGACCGGAAAATCAAAAGATCGCAGCCTGCGGCAGCTCCTACAGGGGCCGATGCGTTTTTGCCGTCAATTACCTGATCCAGAGCAACGAGCAATCGATCCCCTCAGGCAAACCCGGTGAAACAGGATTACAGTTAAGGCACACCGTCGGACAAGAGCGGTGGCTTTAAACCGGACCTCTGAGGAACACCGTATGCCGTGGAAAAACTCCGAGTCGCGCTACAGCACCGTATCGATCACGCTGCATTGGTTGATGCTGGTCCTGCTGGCATTGGTTTACGCCTGTATCGAGTTTCGCGGGCTCTTTCCCAAGGGCAGTGGCGGGCGCACGCTGATCGTCGAATCACACTTCATGCTCGGCCTGACCGTATTCGTCCTGGTCTGGCTGCGATTGTTCGCACGCAGTCTCGGCCCGGCGCCGCAGGTCTTCCCCGCCTCGCCACCGTGGCAAACGACGCTGGCCCGGCTAATGCACTGGGCGCTGTACATTTTCATGATCGTCACGCCGATTCTCGGCTGGCTGGTCACCAGCGCCAAAGGCAACCAGGTGATGTTCTACGGTTTCGACCTGCCGATGCCAATAGCCGAAAACAAGGAGCTGGGCAAACAACTCCAGGACTGGCACGAGCTCGGCGGCACGATCGGCTATTGGTTGATCGGCCTGCATGCCGTGGCCGCGCTGTATCACCACTATGTGGTGGGCGATAACACCTTGCTGCGGATGACGCCCAAAGGCGGAACCCGCGATACCTGAACTTGACGGCAACCCAAAATGTGGGAGCGAGCTTGCTCGCGATGGCGGTGTGTCAGTCGACAAATGTGCTGAATGCAATGCCCTCATCGCGAGCAAGCTCGCTCCCACATTGATTTGCGGTGCGTTTCAGGCTTGTGAATCAAACCCTCGCCGCCCCTGCAAGCCGCCGGTGTGGATGAAGATCAGTCGTGTACCTTGGGCGAATCGGCCCGCTTCGACTTGCTGCTTGAGTGCCAGCAGCGCTTTTCCGGTATACAGCGGTTCCAGGGGAATGCCGCTGGCCTGCCCAGTCTTTTCAATGAACTCAAGCAGCAGCGGATCGACCTTCGCGAAGCCGCCGCGACTGGCCTCAAACAGCTCATACGCCGCATCGACCACTCCGGCCTCCTGCACGATCCGCTCGACCTGCTGCGCCACCCCATGATCGTCAGGTACCGCCAACGCCCCGTAAACCGGATGATCACCGGCTTCGGCCAGCACCAGCCCCGCGAGGGTCGTGCCGGTTCCGCAGGCCAGCCACCAGCCGTCGTAATCACTCCAGCCTGATCCAGCCAGTTGCGCACAAACCTGCGCCCGCAACTGCATGCACCCTCGTGCGCCGGGTAATCCGCCCCCACCTTCAGGCACCGGATGCAATGTCGGATACTGCGTTTGCCATGGCTGCCAAAAACCGGCCTCGTGTCGCGCCCGATAGCCGCCGTAACCCAGCCAGTGCAACTGCATGCCAAATGCCTGCAAGTCCCTCACGGTCGGCGTTTCCTGAGGGTGGCCGCGCAACAGGCCGACAGTGGCAAAGCCGAAACGCTGGCCCGCCGCCGCCAACGCATGGAGGTGATTGGAATGCGCGCCACCGAGACTGATGATGCCTTCGGCCCCCGCGCGGTCGGCGGTCTTCAGGTGTTCGATGAGCTTGAACCATTTGTTGCCGCTGATCAGCGGATCGATCTGATCCAGACGCAGGATGGCCACTTCGATGCCGGCGTGGGTGAGCCAGTCGAGTTGAAGGGGTTCGAGGGGAGCCTGGGGTAGCCAGGTGTCGGGAGGGAGAAGCATCAATGCCGGCTCTGGGTGAAGAGCCGGCATGTTATCACCCGGTTTGTGGCGAGGGAGCTTGCTCCCGCTCGCCTGCGCAGCAGGCGCAAACCCGGAACACTCGATACTTCTGATGTGCCGGACCTACCGATTTGGGGCCGCTTCGCGGCCCAGCGGGAGCAAGCTCCCTCGCCACAGGTTGTGTGTGCCCCCAAACGATGCGTATTACAACTCAGCCGCCAACCGCGAACCCTGGTTGATCGCCCGCTTGGCATCCAGCTCTGCCGCGACGTCCGCGCCACCGATCAGGTGCACGCTCTGCCCCGCCGCCACCAGGCTTTCATGCAACTCGCGCAGCGGGTCCTGCCCGGCGCAAATCACGATGTTGTCCACTGGCAGCACCTGCGGCTCGCCGGTTTCGCCGATGCGGATGTGCAGGCCTTCGTCGTCGATCTTCAGGTATTCAACGCTATTGAGCATCTGCACCTGCTTGTTCTTCAGACCCGTGCGATGGATCCAGCCGGTGGTCTTGCCCAGGCCGTCGCCGACCTTGGACTTCTTGCGTTGCAGCAGGAACACCTCGCGGGCCGGCGCATGAGGTGCGGCCTTGATACCGGCAACACCACCGCGTGCCTCAAGGTGCGTATCGATGCCCCATTCCTTCCAGAACGCGGCGCGGTCCTGACTGGTAGCGACACCTTCATGAACGAGGAACTCGGAGACGTCGAAGCCAATACCGCCAGCACCAATCACCGCGACACGCTTGCCGACCGGTTTGCGCTCCAGGATCACATCCAGGTAGCTCAGCACCTTGGCGTTTTCCACGCCAGGAATCGCCGGCACGCGCGGCGCAATGCCGGTGGCCAGGATGATCTCGTCGTAGCCGCCCTCGACCAGCTGTGCCACGTCGACGCGGGTGTTCAGGCACACCTCGACGTTGGTGGTCTGCAGCTTGCGATTGAAATAGCGAATGGTCTCAAAGAACTCTTCCTTGCCCGGAACGCGCTTGGCGATGTTGAACTGACCGCCGATTTCGCTGGCCGAATCGAACAGCGTCACCTGATGGCCACGCTCGGCCGCCACGGTCGCGGCGGACAAACCGGCAGGGCCGGCACCGACCACGGCGATTTTCTTCAGTTGCTGCACGGGCAGGTAATTGAGTTCGGTTTCGTGGCAGGCACGCGGGTTCACAAGGCAACTGGTCAGCTTGCCGCCGAAGGTGTGATCGAGGCAGGCCTGGTTGCAGCCGATGCAGGTGTTGATCTCATCAGCGCGACCCTCAGCGGCCTTGTTGACGAAATCCGGGTCGGCGAGGAATGGCCGCGCCATGGACACCATGTCGGCATCGCCCTCGGCCAGGATCTGCTCGGCGACTTCCGGCGTGTTGATGCGATTGGTGGTGATCAGCGGAATATTCACCGAACCCCGCAGCTTGGCCGTGACCTTGCTGAACGCCGCACGCGGCACTTTGGTGGCGATGGTCGGAATCCGCGCTTCGTGCCAGCCGATACCGGTGTTGATGATGGTCGCGCCGGCCTGCTCGATGGCCTTGGCCAGTTGAACGATCTCTTCCCAGGTGCTGCCGCCTTCGACCAGGTCGAGCATCGACAGACGGAAAATGATGATGAAGTTCGGGCCGACCGCTTCACGCACGCGGCGAACGATTTCCACCGGCAGGCGCATGCGGTTTTCATAGCTGCCGCCCCAACGGTCGGTACGGTGGTTGGTGTGGGCGGCGAGGAACTGGTTAATGAAATAACCTTCGGAACCCATGATTTCCACACCGTCGTACTCGGCGGTTTGCGCCAGTACCGAGCAGGTAACGAAATCGCTGATCTGCTTCTCGATACCCTCTTCGTCCAGCTCCTTGGGCTTGAATGGGTTGATCGGCGCTTGAATGGCGCTGGGTGCAACCTGTTTCGGGCTGTAGGCATAACGGCCGGCGTGGAGGATCTGCATGCAGATCTTGCCGCCCGCGTCATGAACGGCACGGGTGACGATACGGTGCTTGAGCGCCTCTTCTTCGGTCGTCAGCTTGGCCGCACCGGAATACACGCCACCTTCGTCGTTCGGGCCGATACCGCCGGTGACCATCAGGCCGACACCGCCACGGGCACGTTCGGCAAAGTACGCCGCCATGCGTTCGAAACCACCCGGTTTCTCCTCAAGGCCCGTGTGCATCGAACCCATCAGGGTGCGATTGCGCAGCGTGGTGAAACCCAGGTCCAGCGGAGCCAACAGGTGCGGGTATTGAGCGGCGGTCATCGGTAACTCCACATCGATCGATCACGGAAAGTGCAGGAGCTCTACGGCCCCCGTCAGTCATGTTCGACAGACTAAGAGTCGCGACGCCGTCGCTCAATGACCGTAACTGACAACTTAATGATCAAAATGTGCAGCAACAAGGGGGTGACCGGGAGTGGCCACCCCTCATAAGGTCAATTCCCCGTAAATACCGGCTTGCGCTTTTCGAAGAAGGCGCGCGCACCTTCAGCCTGATCCTTGCTCGCCGCGCAGTGCAGGAAAGCCTTGCGCTCTACACGCAGTCCTTCGTCCAGTGTCCTCTCGTCGGCGCCTACGATACAGCGCAGTACACCGTCCACGGCCAGTGGCGCCTTCTCAGCCAGTTCCTGCGCCAGTGCCATCGCTGCTGTCTTGAGTTCGGCGACTGGATGAACGGAACGCACCAGCCCCATGCGCAAGGCCTCGTGACCGTCAATCCTGCGGGCACGCAGCACCATATCGAGCGCGTTGTCACGACCAATGCAGCGAGTCAGGCGCACCGAACCGCCCCATGCCGGCACGGTTCCCAGATCCATCTCGGGCAGACCTATCTGCGTGCCAGTATCGGCGGCAAGACGGAAATGGCAGGCCAGGGGCAATTCGAGCCCACCGCCCAGGCAGTAGCCGAACATAGTGGCAACCGACGGCTTGCCCAGGGACTCGATGCGCGCCAGAACACGCAGGCGCTGGTCGAGCACGGTGTCCCAACCACCGCGGGCTGGAACCTCGCGCATCGCCTCCTTGAGGTCCATGCCGACGGAGAAATTGGCCTCGCCTTCACCCGTGAAAAGCAGGGCACGTACACTTGAATCGGTGGCGGCCTCTTCAACCGCTGCTTCCAGAGCGTCGATGAAAGCGAAGCTCATTCGGTTGATCGGTGCGTCATTGATGCTGATGGACATAACGGCGCCGTGACGCGTGATCAACAGGGGGTTTTCGTTGGACATGATGAGTGCTTCCTTTTTTGTAAGGGGCGCCTACGACGGTCGCAAAATTATCGGCCGTCAAAAAATGCGCAAATGTTTTCGTCTCAGCAAAGCGTGTCAGGCCACTTCAGGGGGCTGTTCCGGCTCCGGAAAAATATGACCGCCTTCCATGGCCCATGAAGCGGGAATGTCGACCACTGCCACGACCACTGCATTCGCATCGGCCCCGGTGACTGCCATGTAAACGTCGGTGATTGCGCGCAGGATGGCGTGGCGCGTCGCCTGTGATCTTCCTGCACGTATCTGGCCGCGGATTATCGCGGGGGTCGCAACTTGGCCGGCGGTGAATGCGCTTCCCGCTTCAAGCTCCTTGAACAGCACGTGCACGTAGCTGGCCGGCGCGCCAGTCTCCCTGGTGTGAATGGATGTGATGGACTCGGCCAGCGATTGGCGTTGACGCTCGCTGAGCGTTCCCTTGACGGTCTGGCATTCATAGAGGGGCATGGAAAACTCCATTGAAGACGTTATGGAACAGTCAGGTACGCAGGGCTTCAGCCCTTCAACTTGATGATCAGTTCGATCAGCTTGTTGGGCTTGAGCGGTCCTTTGTCGTAGGGCGGCAGCATCATCCTGGTGGCGGCGAAGAAGCCCTGACGATAGACGGGGCGCATTTTGGAAAAGGTCTGAAAGCCTTCGTAACCGTGGTAATGGCCCATACCGCTGGCGCCGACGCCGCCGAAGGGCATGTCGTGCTGAGACACGTGCAGCAGCGCGGTGTTGATGCATACGCCGCCCGACATGATGTGGGTCACGTAGTAGTCCTGCAGGGCGCGGTCCCTGGTGAAGGGATACAGTGCCAGGGGCCTGTCGTGCTTGTTGACGTAACCAGCCACTTCTTCGCGAGTGGTGTAGGTCTTGACCGGCAGCAGCGGGCCGAAGATCTCGCGCTGCATGATGACCATGTCGTCGCTGACGTCGAACACCAGGGTCAGCGGGAACTTGCGCAGGGTCTTGTCTGGCGTCTGGTCGGGGAAAAGATTGACCACCCGCGCGCCCTTGGCCACAGCGTCATCCAGCGTGGCCTGCATGCGGTCATAGGCGCGCTGGTCGATCATGGACGTGTAATCGGCATGATTGATATCGGGGTAGCGCTCGGCTATTACCCGCTGGGCTTCGCGCTCGAAGTCCGCCTCGGAGCCGGCGGGAATGAAGACATAGTCAACGTTGGTGCAGATCTGGCCCGCGTTGAAGGCCTTGCTCCACATGATGCGATCGACGGCCAGGGTCATCGGGAAATCCGGTGCGACCACGGCGGGTGATTTTCCGCCCAACTCCAGCGTCACCGGGGTCAGGTTGCGCGCAGCATTCGCCATCACGGCGCGTCCGGTCTGACCCGAGCCCGTGAAGAAGAGATGGTCGAAGGAGATCGAGGAAAAAGCCGGGCCCACCGAGCCATTGGCGCCGCTGTCTTCGAAGAACTGAAGCTGTTGCGGCGGGAAGTATTTCGGTGAGATGGACATCAGAAGACGCGTCAGATTGTTCGAGTTTTCCGACATCTTGACCATCGCCCGGTTGCCGGCGGCGAAGATGGCGGAGAGTGGCCCGAACGACAGCAGCAGCGGAAAGTTCCAGGGTACGATCACGCCGACCACACCCAGCGGCTGGGGAATGACACGGTTGCTGGAGGTGGGGTAGACCATCAGATCGATGTGGCGCTTCTGCGGTTTCATCCACTTCTTCAAGTGCTTGATGGTGGACTTGATATCTCCCAGCACGACGAAAAACTCGGCGAACAGTGTCTCGAAGGTGGAGCGGTTGCCGTAGTCCCGGTTGATCGCTTCGATCAGTGCCTGGCGGTTGTCTTTCAGCATCCGCGCCAACTTCTTGAGGTCTTCCACGCGCTGGGCATGGCTGCGCTCGGGCGTGGCGAGGTAGGCGGAGCGTTGGTGCTCGAAGCAGGATTGCATGGCGGGGGGAACGATGGGCTGGGCAATATTCAGGGCACTCATGCCGAGGTCCTTGTGTAGTGATTGAAAGGCGGCAAATGGGTTTGGCTACGCTTGTCGCGTAGCCGCTCCCCCTTCTATTGCAAAGGATTCAATGCCTCAGGTGTGGCGCTCACGCGTCCTTGAAGTTCGGCGCTCGTTTTTCCAGGAAGGCCGCAGCACCTTCCTTGAAGTCTTCTGCGCCGGTCAACCGGGCGACTTCACTGAGCAGTGTTGCAAGCGCCGCCTCGGGGCCTTTTTCACGGGCCAGGCGCACCGACGCAAGCGCTGCTTTAACACCGGACGGTGAGTTCTGCGCAATCAGCCGTGCGAACTCGAAAGCGCGCGTCATCAGTTGGTTCTGCGGTACGACTTCTTGCACCAGCCCCATACGGCAAGCGGACTGAGCATCGAACTCCTCCGCCGTCAGGATGTAGCGAAGCGCGTTACCGAGACCGATTTTTGCCGGCAAGAACACGGTGGCACCCCCGAACGGGAACAACCCGACTGCCACCTCGCGTTGAATGAACGTGACATCTTGCGCGGCGATAACAATGTCCGCCGCTGCCGCCAGCTCCACCCCCAGGTTCATGCACTTGCCATGAACAGCGAGAACCACCGGTTTGCTCCGGCGGCGAACGGCCGGGTCGATTTCGAGCATATCCACCAGCGATGGATCGCCGATACGCAACTCTCCCCGTGCGGCGAGAGGCGCAGTGCTGACGATGTCCATGCCCGAAGTGAAGACCAGGCCATTGGCATGCAACACCGCACAACGCAGGCTTGGATCGTCTTCGTAGATCGCCATGGCCTTGGCCAGGCCGATGAACATGTCGCGGTCAAAGGCATTCATCTTGCGCGGACGGTCCAGGCAGATCGACAGCACATTACCGTGGCGTGTCACTACGACCCGATCCTCAAGACGGTCGCCGGACGCGGCATGGGTTTCGCGTTTTTCACGCTCACGCAGTACCAGGATCCGCCGCAGGATTTTCCCTGCCGGGTTTTTCGGAATGGCGTCGATGAACTCGATATCGCGCAGTTTCTTGTAGGGGGTTACACGCTGTGCGACGAAGTCGATCAGTTCGGCTTCTGTCACAGGTGAGCGCAGCACAACGAAGGCTTTGGGCACCTCACCGGATTCGGTATCAGGACTGGGCACGACGCCGGCATCGGCCACCGCGGGGTGCATCAACAACACACTTTCGAGTTCGACCGGGCTGATCTGGAAGCCTTTGAACTTGATGAACTCCTTGGCGCGGTCGATGATTCGCAGATTGCCGTGCTCATCGATCCGGCCTACATCTCCGGTTCGCAACCAGCCCTGCGCATCAATCGTTTCGGCGGTTGCCGCCGGATTGTTGAAGTAGCCGAGCATCACATTGGGACCACGTATCAGCAGCTCGCCATCCGTACCTGGCGCCACGTCCTGGTTGCCACCGATTTCCACGACCCGCACCTCAATGCCGTGCATCACCCGGCCGACCGAACCTTCGGCCTCTTTGGGCATACCTGGCTCGGAAACAGCGCCGGTGGTGGTGGATTCGGTAAGGCCCCAGCCGTTGAGCACCGGTACTTTCAATCGATCGGCGGCGCTCTTCAGCAGGTCGGCACTGATGGGCGAGGCACCGGAAATGGCCAGCCGCAGGCTCGACAGGTCGAAGTGATCGACCAATGGATGCTTGGCAAACTGCAACACAACGGGTGCAACGACCGGAGCGACAGTGATCTTGTAATCCTGAATCACGCGCAAAGTCACTTCCAGGTCGAGAGCGGGCAGCACGATCAAGCGCGCTCCTTGAGAAAGTGCCGAGCCTATGAAGCTGGTCTGTCCATAGATATGGAAGAACGGCAGTGCCGCCAGGATGGTGTCGGACCTGCGGAAAACCTCGGCGGCGGTCACCTGCTCGGTCGCCGCGACGTAGTTGCGATTGCTGAGCATCACCGCCTTGGGGAAGCCGCTGGTACCACTGGAGAACATCAGGGCCAACAGGTCTTTTTGCAGATCACGGCAGCGCTCTTCAGCCAGAGGCTTGCCCTCCAGCAACGAGGAAAACGGCGTGAGGCCCGCGGACTCACCCAGCACGAAAATGTCTTTCAGCGGCAACGTGATCAAGGTGTCGCGTAGCCTTTCGAAGACTTGCGGGGTGACGATCACACGCGTGGCCCCCACCAGCTTGAGGAGTTCTCGCACGTCCTCTGGTGAGGACATGGGATTGAGTGTGGAATACACGCCGCCGGCGAAGGCTATACCGTACAGAGCCACCGGGAACCAGATGCTGTTCGGCGCGATGATGGCGGTGACCTCCCCTGGCTCCAGACCGCGCTCGATCAGGTTGCCGGCCAGTACACGCACATGCCGGGACAGTTCGGCATAGGTCAGTTGTTCACCGCTCAGCCCGTCGATCAGCGCCGGGTTGTCTGCGTAGCGTTGGATTCGCTCCAGGAATAGCCCGGCGAAGGACCCGACAGGCACTTCCAATGGCCTTTGCAACAGAAATGAATTCATGTTCTTACCCCGCTCGTGGTATTGGTCGTGGCGTGTTCCGGGGCGCATAGGTGCGCCTCGGATCATCGATCTCGTGAACAACAGTACGAGCGGGGTCGTGAGCTCGACAAACGACATTGGTTTTACTTGGATGACAAAATGTCACGCGAAAAGAAGATCCTCATCCCTGCGGAAAGCGTGCGACAACTACCCGCGCTCAATGCTTTTGAAGCCGCTGCGCGGCTGGGCTCCTTTCAAGAGGCCGCGACGTTCCTGCACCTGACGCCTTCGGCAATCAGTCACCAGGTACGAAGGCTGGAAGGCGTATTGGGTGTGGCGCTTTTTGTTCGACGCAATCGGCAAATCGAATTGACCGAAAGCGGTCGCAAGCTGCAGCTGCACGTCAGCCGCGGGCTGGCCGAGATCTCTATCGGGCTTCAGGCGGTCAAACAAGCCAGTGACACCAGCCCTTTACGCATCAGTGTGGCGCCCAGTTTCGCGGCGACCTACCTGAGTGCGGGCATGGCGCAGTTCGAACGTGAGAACCCGGATATCACCGTGCATATGGAGTTTTCATCCAGAGTGGCCGATCTGGAAGCCCGCGAGCTGGACATCGCCATTCGCCACACCACGCAAACCCGATTCAACGTATTTTCGGAAAAACTGGCGGATGTCTCCGGTGCGCCTGTCTGTGCACCGCAAATAGCGGCAAGACTTGTTGCCGGGGAGCGCATCGAAAGTATCCCTCGCATTGCGCTAGCCCAGGCGCCTGGCGTCTGGACACTTTGGAATCAAGCCGCCGGACGCATGGATATCCCGCCACAGCGTGAGCTACTTTTTGAAAGTCTGAGTGATGGCCTGCAGGCGGCCATTGACGGTCACGGATTGATGATGGCTCCGCTGGGGCTTATCGAAAAGCACCTGAAGAATGGCCAATTGGTCCTGCCTTTCAAGGAGAAGCTGGAGCGAGTGTCGGCTTACCGCTTGCTGTGTCTCAATGGCAATGAAATGTCTCCCAAAGTCTTGCGGCTGCGGCGCTGGCTAAAGGCTGTGATTCGCAATAGCGGTGACGGTTAAGATTTCTCCAGCCAGCAGGATCCGCGCGAAGATCGATAAAGCTTCATTCGAACAACTGACGGCGCCTGGCTCCCGGCGACATGGAGAACCAGCGCTGGCAAGCGCGATTGAACACGCTCTGTTCGCTATAGCCGAGCAGACCGGCAACCTGGGACATCGGCATGTGCCGCTCCGCCAGATAGTGGTCGGCACGGTCACGCCGCAGGCTCTCGACTATTTCATCGAAGCTTCGCCCCTGCTCCGCCAGCCTTCGCTGCAACATGCGCACGTGCATGCCCAGTTGCTCGGCAATCAATGGCAAACGGCAACGCTGGATCGGCATCATGCGCAGGACCAGGCGCTCGACCTGACTGACAACATCCGACGTCGCTTGCAAGTCGAACTGCTGGAAATACTGCTCCAGTGCGCGATGCAGGTAGGGGGCCTGCTGTTCAATCCGCTGATTGAGTTGTTCGTCACGAAGTACCAGGGCGTTGCAGGATTGACCGGTGCACACCGCGGTTTTGAAATAGCGCCGGTACCGTGCTTGAGCCACTGAGTGATTGGCGGAAAACAGAACGGCCTGGGCAACGAAGTTGTCGCCATACAGTAACTTCATACCGTTATGCGCCACCCCCATTGCCAGCTCCACCATTTGCCGTCGCGGGGTCGGTCCGGACAGGCGGATGTCGATCAACAGGCGCGGCGCGTGGTTCTCGCTGAGGTCCAGATCAAGCTGGATGCCCGGGCTGTGGTAGCCGATAAAACGGATGATTTGCTCCAACGCCTCCCCCGCCGTTGCGCACGTTCGAGCGATGACCGCAATCGGCCCCAGGACGTGCAAGTCCTGGTACTCGGCCATGCGCAGGCCAAAATCAGGGCAATCGAGCTCTCGGGCGGCAAACTCCAGCAGCCCGACCAGCGAGCGCAACGGTACCCGTGCTTCCTCGTCCATCAACACGTCCGGATGGATGCGGAAGCGCTCGAGCATGAGGTCGGCTTGCCCGCCGAGCTGGCTTGCCACCTCACGGAATCCGGTCAACGAGCTTGATCTGATCAATGTAGTCATGTCGTCAAAGATCAAATAATTGGCATGAGAGGTCAATAATTTTCTAACGCCTTCAGCCAACAATCGGTCCCAGGTAACTCTGTTGCTTCCTGGTGAAGCAGCCCCTGTTCGCTCGCTCGGGATCATTGTGTGATGGAATTCGACTACGTAATCATTGGTGCCGGTTCAGCCGGCTGTGTCCTGGCCAACCGCTTGAGTGCAAATCCCGATATCACGGTATGTTTGCTGGAGGCCGGTCCGGAAGACCGCTCGCCATTGATCCATGCCCCGGTGGGCGTCGCGGCGATCCTGCCGAGCCGACACGTCAATTGGGCATTTCACACAGTACCGCAGCCCGGCTTGAACGGCCGTCGCGGCTACCAGCCACGCGGCAAGGTATTGGGCGGAAGCAGTTCGATCAACGGCATGGTGTACATCCGTGGCCACCACAGTGACTTCGACGATTGGCTGGCGCTGGGCAATCCCGGCTGGTCCTTCGCCGATGTACTGCCGTACTTTCGCAAGAGTGAAATGAGCCACCGCGGCGCATGCGACTACCACGGGGCGCAAGGCGAACTCTATGTCGGCAGGAACCCGATGCATCCCGTCACGCAAGCTTTCATCGAGGCGGGGCAGATGGCCGGACACCGCCACAATCCCGATTTCAATGGCGTCGACCAGGAAGGCGTTGGCCAATTCGATGTGACGATCCGCGACGGTCGGCGCTGGAGCACGGCCACCGCGTTCCTCAAACCGGTTCGACACATCCGCAAGAACCTCACAGTGCTGACTTCGGCCGCGGCCGAACGCATTGTGCTCGAAGGCAAAAAAGCCGTCGGTGTCGAGCTGCGCCTCAAGGGCAATCGCCAGACCATCAAAGCGCGCCGGGAAGTCCTGCTGAGTGCCGGTTGTTTCGGCAGCCCACAATTGCTGATGCTCTCGGGGATTGGCCCGCAAGAGGAACTCAAGCCCCAAGGCATCGCGGTGCAGCACGAACTGCCCGGTGTCGGGCAAAACCTGCAGGACCATCCGGATGTCGTGCTCAGCTACAGGAGTCAGGATACGTCATTGATGGGTGTCTCACTGCGCGGCAGTGTGAAGATGGGCAAGGCATTGATCGACTATGCCCGTCATCGGCGCGGCCCTTTTGTGAGCAACTTCGCCGAAGGTGGCGGCTTCCTGAAAACCGATGCCAAACTTGCACGCCCGGATATCCAGCTGCATTCGGTGATCGCGATGATCGACGACCACAACCGCAAGCTGCACTGGGGTCACGGCTTCAGTTGCCACGTCTGCGTGTTACGGCCCAAGAGCACCGGCAGCGTCGGCCTGCAATCAAACGACCCGAGCGCCCCGCCGCGCATCGACCCGAACATTCTCGGGCATGACGACGATGTCGAGACCCTGCTCACGGGCTACCGCATGACCCGGAACATCATTCAACAAGCGCCGATGGCGCGTTATGGCTTGAAGGATATGTTCAGCGAGGGCTTGTATGGCGATGAACAGCTGATCGAACTGTTGCGTCAGCGTACCGACACCATTTATCACCCGGTCGGTACCTGCAAGATGGGCAACGACGAGCATGCGGTGGTGGACAGCCAATTGCGCGTGCATGGCATCGAGGGGCTGCGAGTGGTGGATGCCTCGATCATGCCGACGCTGGTGGGCGGCAACACCAACGCCGCTTCAATCATGATCGCCGAACGCGCGGCGGACTGGGTGTCCGCCAGCAGGTGATCGTGCTGTCGAATCGACCTTCGGCGTTGCTGCCGGAGGTCAGCGGTTTCGCTACACAGGTTCCGAACAGTGCGGCAGTGGTTTGAGGTGATTTGTTCCTGATCAGCTAAGGTAACTGGGTCAACCACCCGTTTGGGCAGATCAGCAATGAACTCATACCTCACCCTGTTCTTCGGTATGTTCACTACTCTGCTGGCAATCATCAACCCACTGGAGGCCATTCCGGTATTCCTGGGTCTGCTGCAGGGCAAAGACTCTGTCGAACAGCGCCGCGTTGCACGCAAAGCCTGTCTTTACGCATTGCTGTTGATGTTTTTCTTTTTGATTTTCGGCAACCTGCTGCTGCGTTTGTTTGAAGTTCCGCTGAGTATGATTCGGGTGGTCGGCGGGGTGATCCTGATGCGGATCGGGTTCGAGCTTTTTGCGCCATCGCCCGACAGCAGCCTGATTCCAAGCGGTGGCAAAGGCGACGAGGACGTATCTTTCATCCCCATGGCCATGCCGATCATGTTCGGCCCCGGCGCCATTGCCACGGTGATTGGCCTGACCAGCACTATCAAGGACTCCGACCGCGCCGTGCTGTCCTTCGCCGTCGTGGCGCTGGCGATCTGCGCCACCATGCTGGTCACTTACCTCTCTTTGGCCTACGCCAACACCATCCTCAAGAAGATTGGCCCGCAAGGCATCGATGCCGCGACCCGCATCGTCGGTTTCTTCGTTTCGGCGATGGGCGTGGGGCTGATCTTTCACGGGACGGTGGAGTTTCTGCAGTCCTATGGGGTGCTACTCAACGGTGTAGCAAAGTAGAACTGCAAAGCGCTCATGCAAAAAAAACGGGCGCCTGTTTGGGTAATGCCGATCAGTTAAGGGATTAACCAGCACTGATTGACCTGTGGCGAGGGAGCTTGCTCCCGCTGGGCAGCGAAGCAGCCCTAACAATTGGGCCTGCTGCGCAGTCCAGCGGGAGCAAGCTCCCTCGCCACAGGTTGAGGGTCTCGGCTTAACTGATCGGTATTAGCCTGTTTGGGCGCCCTTTTTTTATGGCAGCTCACCAGCCACGAGGTTAATCGTGTCCGTTATGACCACTCTGCCGCATGGCTTTGAGGATGCCGTCCAGGTTGTAGGTTTCCGGCGCCTGCATGGGCGGGAAGTCCTTGTACGACATCAGCTCCTTCTCCCAGAGCAACTGTCCGATCGGCAGCATGTTCCAGTTGTAGATATAGGCGTTACCCGCTGAGCCCAAGGCACCGGCATAGCCCGAGATGGACTTGGCGTCGGCACCAACGGTTGTTTCAAAGGGGTCGCGCTTGAGGTTCAGCAGTTGGGTCCAGTGGAAAGTGGTCGCGCCATACAACCCGCCCGTCGCGGTATCCGGCACTATGGTGTAGTACATCTTCCAGTTCTTGTAGCGCACCGCCGAAGGTTGTGACCCGGTGTAATAGAAGAAGGTGTCGCGCGCCGACTTGTCGGACTTGCCGGTCAGGTAGTCCGTCTGATCCACGCCATCGAGCTTGGTCTTGACGATGCCGGGGTAATTGCCCGCCATGATCTGCTCGTTCAGCTCATTGCCCTTCTTGCCGCCAGCGATACTGACCAGTGTCGGCACCCAGTCGAGGGAGGCGAAGATGTCGGTCAGGACCGTGCCAGGCTTGATCACCCCAGGCCAGCGGATGACCAGCGGCGCACGCATGCCACCTTCCCAGGTGGTCAGCTTGCCGCCCTTGAACGGGGTCGTGCCGCCGTCGGGGAAGGTAATGGTTTCCGCACCGTTGTCGGTGGTGAAGACGACTATGGTGTTGTCCAGTTGGCCCATGTCCTCGAGTTTCTTCAGGACATAACCAATATTGTCGTCCAGTTGCTTCATGCCTGCTTCGTTGGTGCCCCAGTCTTTTCCGCCGGGCTCACCGACCATGGCGTCATACTTGGGTGGCAGCACCGTGGTGATGTGCATGCGTGCCGGGTTGTACCAGACGAAGAAGGGCTTGCTGGTCTTCTTCGGATCGTTGCGGTCGAGGAAGTCGATGACCTTGGCAGAGATTTCTTCATCCACGGACTTCGAGCGTTCCAGCGTCAGCGGCCCTTCGTCCTTGCACGTGGTGTTCTTCTGCGTACCGTCGCTGGAGACGCAGGACATGACCGGACGGGGTGGCGTCAGGCAGGTACCTTCCCGCGGATCGATGGCGCCAGGTACATCCGGCAGCCCGTTGATCGGTGTGGTCTTGCAGGGTGGGGCGATGCCCTGCACCTGCGGCGTCTTGTTGATATCGACAAAGCTCACGCCCTGCATCGCATCGAGGTGATAGAGGTAACCCCAGAACTCCTGGAAGCCGTGGGAAGTCGGCAGTGCCTCAAAATTGTCACCGAGGTGGTTCTTGCCAAATTCGCCTGTGTTATAGCCCAGATCCAGCAGGAACTTGGACAGCGCAGGTGTGCCAGGACGCAGCCATGACGGGCTGCCGGGCAATTGCGGTGGGATCATGCCGGTTCGCAGCGGGTGCATCCCGGTAAAAAAAGCATTGCGCCCCGCCGTACAACTCTGCTCGGCGTAGTAGGTCATGAATTTCGCGCCTTCCTGGGCGATGCGATCGATATTCGGCGTTTCACCCACCGCCAGGCCCTGGTGATAGATGCTCGGCTGCATCCAGCCGATGTCATCGGCCATGATGAACATGATGTTGGGTTTCTTGTCGGCCGCTTGAGTCACTGTCGACAGGCTGGCGGTACCGGCAAGACTGCTTAACGCCAGTCCCGTCAGTACAAGTTTTCTCAGTTTCATGAACTTGATCCTCTTCCAGTTGATTCACATAACTACCCATCTCGGATACGTCGTGCTCTCATCTCTCAAGGCTCAAAAACTGCAACTGCCCCATCCTTAATGCTGACGGTCATCCGTCACGGGTGCGGCTTCCTTAATTATGTTGAGCTTTGACCGCAATGGCATTTGGCTCCAGTCCTATGCATACCCAGTATTCAGCCCTACCACTAACCGGATGGTGAGTATAGACGCGCATTTACAAGGAGCCGGCCGCAAAGCCGCCCCTCAAAGGATCACATCATTTCATCGCTTTGCCTGCGCGACATCGCCGCAGAAAATATCGGCGCTGCCATCTTCGGGTGATGTACGCACGACGATGGAATATTGTCCGGAAAGCAACTCTGACGTTGCGATAGGCGCATTACGGTAAAAGCTCCAACCGTTGGACCCGGCTTCATTTTTTGTATTGACCTTATCGTTCATTGCATACGCGACAGGTCCGGGTTGCTGACAGCTGCCTTTGTTGATGAAGGTGTAAATGCGCGGCGGCAGGAGGGTTCCGGTCGGAACGCCAGTGATATAGAAATCAAAATTGGTCTGGTTGCCTTCGGCTGTCAGTGTGGCATTGCCCGTCTGGCCCGCATTGCGGTGGGTGGCCGCCAGAGGCAGATTCATTGAGTGGTTTGAAGCCGTGCTGCAACCGAAGAGACCTGCAATGAGTAGCGCGAGTGGAACGATGCGGGTATTCATAACAACCTCCAAAAGTGGAAGAAGTGCATGGGGGAACATTGGGTATAGCTCATTAATAAATGGGCTGTACCTCAATAAATCCGCATTGGAAAACTTCGCACCTGTCACCCGGCGATCAGGCAAAAAAATAGAAGAAACGCTGACAGTGTCATCTGTCCTTGCTTTCACGCCTCCATGATCTTGACCAACAGACTTTCGCGCTGGCAAACGTCGGCCTCCACTGCCCTCACTTCTTTCATGAACACCTCTACCGCAGGTGGTAGCGAACGTTCCTTGAGATAAATGAAACCGTACCGGGTACGCAGGGCGAGGTCCTGAACGGGTAACGGCGCGATTTCTCCCGCCGACAATTCGCGCTCGAACGTCGACAGATTCCCCAGCGCCAGGGCGTTGCTGTTCTCGACGAACTTCACGATTTGCATGGGCACATCAATTTCGATGGCCGGTACGAAGTCTCCGGTCAGCGCATCATAGGCACCGGCGCAGCCCAGCGTTGCCGGAAGCAAGTGGGTCGCCAACCGCAAGGGGATGCGCGAAGCCACCCAGGGGTAATCGAGTGTTTGTGCCAGCGTCAGGGAACGGTCTTGCGCAAGCAGCGGATGGTCCGGGCGGCAGAACAGGCGGCCTTCATGCTCCCCCAACAGCTCGCAGGTGAGTTCTTCCCGGCCTTGCAAGGTGCTGATTTCAGCGATGCCCAGATCCACCACGCCGGTTGTGACCTGATGAGCCACCTCCCGCCACCCGGCCACATGGGCCGTCACCTTGATCTGCGGATGCCGGGCATGCATCCGCGCGATGCTGGCATAGCCGCTGATGATGCTGGGGTAAGGGCCTAGAGCGACTTTCAGTGCACCGATATCCCCGCCCGCGAGCAAGGCAATGTCACGCCGCAGATCCTGTTCTGCCACCAGCAGGCGCTGACTTTTCTCCCTGAGCAAATGACCAAATGCAGTCAGTACAACGCCGTCGGTGCGTCGATCGAACAGCGTGACCCCGAGTTCGCGCTCCAGCAACTGGATGCTTTTACTCAGCGCCGGCTGGGAAACACCCAGTGCCTTCGCGGCGCGGCCAAAGTGTGCGTGCTCGATCAATGCCAAAAACTGACGTAGACGGTTCGGCGTCATCTCATAACCTTTATGTTATCGAAAGCCTTTGAAACGGAATTTTTCGGAATTAATTCAATATGCTATTCATGGTCCGACGGGTCAAGTCGAGAACGCAGAACACTTGCGTTGACTTGACGCCCTTGGACATCCATCTGGCGCAGGAACCTTTTCATGTACAACAAGACCCTCCATCTGGCACTGGCGATCACACTTGGCGGTGGCATCAGCCCTTGCGTTTTCGCTGCCGATGCAAACGGCGCAGCTTCCGATCCGGCTCCATCGCAAAACGTGCACTTCGACAGCAAGGGCAAGGCGCCTTCGTCCTACACGGTCGACATGCAGAACACTGTGCGCAAGACACTCCCCTTTGCAGACAAGCGCGACCTTGAAGAAGCGAAAAAAGGCTTCATCGCCGCACCGCCCTACAAGAAGATCATGGCCGACGCCGGGAACGTCGCGTGGAACATGGGGAGCTACAACTTCCTGAATGAAGGCAAGGATTACGACAGCATCAATCCGTCGCTGCAGCGTCAGGCGGTGCTCAACACGGCCTATGGCCTCTATGAAGTCGTTCCGGACAAGATTTACCAGGTGCGCGGGTTTGACCTGGCCAATATCACCTTCATCAAGGGCGACACCGGCTGGATTGTCTTCGACACGCTGCTGTCGAAGGAGACCGCCAGGGCCGCCCTGGACTTCATCAACGAAAAACTGGGCAAGCGCCCGGTCGTGGCGGTGGTGATCTCCCACTCCCATGCCGATCACTTTGGCGGAATCCGCGGCGTGGTCGACGAGGCCGATGTGCGCAGCGGCAAGATCCCGCTGATTGCGCCGCAAGGCTTCATGGAGCATGCCGTGGCTGAAAACGTCTACGCCGGCAACGCCATGAACCGGCGGGCGTTCTTTCAATATGGTTTGCTGTTGCCGCACAGCCCCTATGGTCATGTCGACATGGCCATTGGTAAAAACGCTTCCAGTGGCAACATGGGGCTGATCGAGCCCAACCGTTACATTGCCAAGGATTTCGAAACCCTGACCATCGACGGTATCGAAATGGAGTTCCAGAGCACGCCCGGCACTGAAGCGCCGGCGGAGATGAATACCTGGTTCCCACAGTTCAAGGCGTTCTGGGCCGCCGAAAACATCACTGGCACCATCCATAACATCTATACCCTGCGCGGCGCCCTTGTCCGCGACCCGCTGGTCTGGTCGAAGAACATCAACAATGCCCTGTATCGCTACGGTCAAACGGCAGACGTCATGTTCGCCTCCCACAGTTGGCCACGCTGGGGCAATGAGCGGATTCAGGATGTGATGCGCGCGCAACGCGATGCCTATGCCAACCTGAACAACGCCGTGCTGCATGCCGCCAACCAGGGCGTCACCATCAACGAGATTCAAAACGTCTACAAATTGCCCGAAAGCCTGAAAAACAAATGGGCGACCCATAGCTACCACGGCTCGGAAGAGCACAACAGTCGCGCCGTGATCAACCGTTACCTGGGCTACTGGGATGCCAATCCGGCGACGCTGATGCCGTTGTCGCCGAAGGATTCGGCACCCTTGTATGTGGAAATGATGGGCGGCGCCGACAAGATCATGGCCAAGGGTCAATCCTTGTTCGATCAGGGCAAGTACCGCGAAGCCTATGAAATCCTCAACAAGCTGGTGTATGCCGAACCGCAGAACAGCAAGGCCAAGGACTTGCTCGCGGATGTCTATGAGCAAGTCGGTTATCAGAAGGAAAGTGCCGGCGTGCGCAACAGTTTCCTCTCGGCCGCGTATGAACTGCGCCATGGCATGCCCAAGGGCCTGCCGCCAAAAACCGGCGGCCCCGACATGATCCGCGGTATGAGCACAGAGTTATGGCTCGAATACCTGGGCATCGCCCTCGATGGCAGCAAAGTCGCCGATCAACACTTCATCTTCAATCTGAAGACGCCCGATAACGGCGAGCAGTTCGTGGTGGAGTTGAGCAACTCGACGTTGACCAGCATCAAGGGACAGCAAGCCAGCAACGCCGACCTCACCATCACCCTTGACCGTGCTGATCTGGAAGGCGTGATGGCCCGCAAGACCGGATTCGAGCAACTCGTCGCAACCGGCAAGGCCACCTTCGAAGGCAACCGCAAACCATTCGAAGTGTTGATGGCGGCGATCACCCCGTTTACCCCGAGCTTTGAACTACTGCCAGGCACCCAGCAGTAATCAACAACGGCGCGCGCTTCATCCTGCCTCGGGGTGAAGCGCTTTGGCGTTCTACTTCGCGATCCTGAATAAACAATAACGAGCGTGGATGGCGCTATTCATAAGTTGTTCCTTCCAATATCGAGAATATGAACTACCACTTATGTGTGACCCCACCAGGCCGTTTGATCGTAATTCAGGTTTTCGACGTTCGTTAATTCACCCTTATTCGAAAATGCACATTTGCCGGGATCTGATCCATGCAAACCAGAACAGGTGCACTGCCTGCCTTTACGCTACTTGCCTTGTGCAGCCAGCAAGCACACGCCGGCGGCCTCATGCTCTACGAAATCGGCACCGATAACGCCGGCCTGGCCAACGCCGGCGCCGCCGCCCGGGCCCAGGGCCCTTCCACCATTGCCAGCAATCCGGCGGGCCTGAGTTACTTGCCCGGCACGCAAATCACCGCGGGTTTGCAGGTGCTGTACGGCAACCTCGAGTTCGATCGCGACGAAGACACCAACGTACCGGGCAGCGGCAGCGGCAATGCCCTCGAACCGATCCCCGGCGGCAGCTTCTTCATCAGTCATGAACTGGACGAGCACTGGAGCGTCGGCTTCGGCCAATACGCCGACTTCGGCCTGGCGGTCAATTACGACAACGACTGGTCCGGTCGTTACTTCGCCCAAAACGCCAGCCTTGGTGGTTTGTCGTTGGTGCCCAGTGTGGCTTACCGCTTCAACGAGCAATGGTCGGTGGGCCTCGGCGTCAAGGCCATGTACGGCATGCTGCAGGCCCAGACCGCGATTGACCGCTCGCCGTTCGGCTTTACCGACCGCACGGACGGCCAATTCAAGTACAAGGACCAGGATTGGGGCTTCGGTGCGAATGTCGGCGTCATCTACGCTCCGCAACCCGGCACACGGATTGGCCTGACCTACACCAGCCAGGTCGATCTGGACTTCGAGGACCGGCTGGACGTGAATGGCGATGGCCGGCTGCTCGAGCGCGTCAACAACACCAAGACCGAACTCGACATGAAGGTGCCGCAAACCGTCACCCTGAGTCTGTTCCAGCAACTGGACCGGCAATGGGCCTTGCTCGCCTCGGTCAACTGGCAGGACTGGTCAGAGTTCGGCGACATCGCAGTGCAGGTCGACACCACGGCGCTCGGTGCCCAATCAACCACTGTCGACGCACATTTCAAGGACACCTGGCACCTGTCGCTCGGTGCGCAATACCAGGCTGCCCCGCAATGGTTGTGGAACGTCGGCGTGGCTTACGACAGCAGCGCCGTGTCGGACAGCAACCGCACCGTCACCGTACCGATGGCCGAATCCTGGCGCCTTGCCACAGGAGCCACCTATGCGCTGGACAAGGACACCGACGTCAACGTCAGCTGGGCCATGATCTGGATTGGCGACATGCCGGTGGACCAGACCAGAAACGTTTCGGGCAATCGAATTTCCGGTCAATTCGACAGCGCCTGGATTCAAGCCGTGACCGGAAACATGACCTGGCGCTTTTGAGTGTCTTGCTACACAAAAGCGACTTCATCCGAGGAGCACACAGCATCATGAATCTGTCCCGAAACCTGCTTGTCGGTGCCGCCGTGGCCGGGCTTCTGCTCGGCGGTTGCACCTCCAAAGTCACTGAACAGGCGCAGTACTCCGGCTACCTATCCAGCTACGACAATCTGCAGGAGGTCACCACGCCCAGCGGCGGCACGGCGATGCGCTGGGTGAGCCCGTCGTGGAACCCCAATGCCTATGACACGGTAGCGTTCGAGCGACTGGAACTGTATCCGGCGCCCAAGCCCAATGAGCGGGTGAACCAGCAGACACTCGATGACATCCGGGACTACATGTCCAGCAGGATCAAGGCGACGCTGGGGCAGAAATACCGAATGGTCCACCACACGAGTGCCGCGCCAAAAGGTTCGAAAACCTTGATCCTGCGCGCCGCAATTACCGGCGTGAGCGCCTCCAACGAAGGCATGAAATGGTATGAAGTGGTGCCCGTCGCCGCTGTCGTCGGGGCGACACAGGCGGCCACCGGTCACCGCGACCAGGACACCGAGCTGTATATCGAGGCCGAGCTCGTCGACGCGAGAGACAACCAGACCGTGGCCAGGGTCGTGCGCAAGGTGTTCGGCAAGCAGCTGTCCAACGAAACCCAGAAAATCACCGCCCAGGACTTCAAGGCGGCGATCGACAAGTTGAACGTCGATCTCTGGGCATTCATCCGCAGTTGAACCCCTGATTCAACCGCCAACCGATGTGGGCGGTTGAATCGCTTCCCGGTAGAGGAATAGCTGACATGGCTTCCCATGCATTGCTTCGACTCACAAATCTGCACAGACCTTTAATTGTCGCGGCGCTCATCGCCAGCGCGCTTGCGTTAAGCGCTTGCGCAACGGTGGATGCCCAGACGACCGCCTATGTCGGGGTCGAGCACCCTGCCCCGACCCTGCCCAGCGAAGTCCAGATACTACGCACGGAACCGACGCGACCCAGTGTGCGTTTGGGTGAAATCCTGATCGATGCCAGTGTCGACCCGGCGCCCCCCATTACCCAGGTCGAACAGAAGCTGCGTGAAGAAGGCGCCAAACTGGGTGCCGACGCGGTGGTGGTGGTTTACGACCGGATACAACCCGTCGCAGCTTACGTGACGGGGCCTCTGTGGAACCGCGACATCGATACGATCCAGGGCCGCAAGCTCAAAGGCATTGCCATCAAGTACCAATGACGAGGTGTACAGCAATGAAAGCAATCCTGTCCTGGCTGACGGTCACGTTGGCGACTGTCTTGATCAGTGCCTGTTCCGCCGTGGGGTCGAACGATGGCGGTGCCGGTGAAATGGAGATTCGCTCGGGCAAGATCGAGCAGATATCGCTGACGCAGATGCAGACCAATCACGACAGTGGCGTCGGCGCCGTCCTCGGAGGCCTTGGCGGCCTCGGTATCGGCAGCCTGATCGGCAGTGGCACCGGGCGCGACGTCGCCATGGTCGCCGGCGCACTCGCCGGGGCGGTGGGCGGCAATTACGCAGAGAAGAAAAAGTATGACCAGCCGGTAGCGGCGCAGCAGGTCATCGTGCGGGTGAAAAGTGGCGTGCTGGTATCGGTCACCCAGCCGATCAATCCGGCCCTGAGCAAAGGCATGAACGTTTACATCGAAGGCTCGGGGAATAATGCCCGGGTACTGCCACAGGGCGGGTAGTGTCCACGCCTGGAGCGGTAAACCGCCGTTGATCAGGCAGCCCAAGGTATCTTCGCTGGCAAGCCAGCTCCTACAGAGAACGCGTATTCACCCTCGTTTTGTGAGCGACGCAAAACCCGGTGGGAGCCGGCTCGCCGGCGAAGGCGTTTTCCAGGCCGGTGCATGACGCGAGGCCGTCTTCGCTGGCAAGCCAGCTCCCACAGAGAACGCGGATTCACCCTCGTTTTGTGAGCGACGCAAAACCCTGTGGGAGCCGGCTTGCCGGCGAAGGCGTTTTCCAGGCCGGTGCATGACATAAGGCCGCCACCCTAATCATTACAACAAAAATGAATTAACTTACTATTGTGTAATATTACACATCGCGATAGATTTATTCATAACCTGTAATGACCTGGAAAGACAATGAAACCTTGCGTAAAAAGCCTGGTGCTCGAACTGCTGGTCGCTAAAAACGGCATTCCCTTGCAGGTCAGGGAAGCCATCGTCGCCTGCGAGCTATTCGGCATCAGTGAAAACAACGTCCGGGTCACCTTGGCGCGCCTCACTATCGAAGCATTGCTGGAAGGTGCGGGCCGAGGAAGTTATCAGCTGGGGCCGCAGGCCAGGGACATCTCGGCGCAGCTGTTCGAGTGGCGCAACGTGGAACAGCATCTGCGGCCGTGGGACGGCAGTTATCTGATGGTGGCGTGCAACGCCCTGGGGCGCAGCGATCGCAACATCTTGCGCCAGCGTGAACGGGCCCTGCACATGCTGGGTTTCGCGGAGCTGGACAAAGACCTGTACGTGCGCCCGAACAATATC
The DNA here is from genome assembly GCF_058986625.1 of Pseudomonas sp. GW821-FHT07G06. Classification (NCBI taxonomy): domain Bacteria; kingdom Pseudomonadati; phylum Pseudomonadota; class Gammaproteobacteria; order Pseudomonadales; family Pseudomonadaceae; genus Pseudomonas; species Pseudomonas sp. GW821-FHT07G06. The sequence goes on along the minus strand of NZ_JBYSVW010000012.1, from coordinate 2,419 downwards.
TCGCCTGATATCGAGTCTTTGCGTCGACGTTTGATCGAACTCGGCCTGGAACCGGCCGCACTGGTTTTCCAGGCCCAGGGCTTTGAAGAGGCGCAGACGCAGCGAATACAAAACCTGTGGAAGGGTGAGTTGCTCGACGACAGCTACCGCCGCTATTGCGAGCAATTGGAAAGCTGGACGCAGCGCGCCGGGCAACTGAAGCCGGACATGGCCGCACGCGAATCTTTCATCCTCGGCCGCGAAGGCATCCGCCAGATTGTCTTCGATCCCCTGCTACCGGAACCTATGGTCGATGTGGCGCTGCGCACGGAGTTCTTTGCCTGCACCCAGCGTTTCGTGGATCGCGGCCACCAGATCTGGCGCACCTTTCTGCAACAGCCCTGAAGACTCAACTGACTCATCACCCGGGCCGGTACCTGGCCCTTGATGTCGAGGATAGACATGCATAACAAAACCAAAATCAGCGATATTCTCAGCCGCGACGAAATCAAATCCTTCAGCGAACGCTCAGACCTCTGGGGTGCCTGGGCGGTGGTGTCTACCTGGGGCGTGTTGGCCTTGACCTTTACAAGCCTGGCCTGGGCCCGCGAACTCTTGCCCTGGTGGGGATTCAGTCTCGCCCTGATCGTGAGTGTCGTGATTATTGCCGGACGCCAGTTGTGCCTTGGCATTTTGCAGCACGACGCCGCGCACGGGACGTTGTTCAAGAGCAAATGGTGCAATGACGTGCTGGTCGATTGGTTGTGCGCCCGGCCGATCTGGAACGAGCTGCGCAAATATCGTCCCTATCACCTGACTCATCACGCCAAGACCTCTTGCGTCGACGATCCCGATCTCTGCCTGGTTGCCGGATTGCCTACGACGCGACGCTCCTTGATGCGCAAGTGCCTGCGTGATCTTTCAGGCATTACCGGCCTCAAGTTCCTGGCGGGACGCGTGCTGATGGATGCCGGCGTGCTGCAGTGGTCGCTCACCAGCGATATCCGCCGCCTGCCGCAGGCAGGTCGCCGCTGGTGGGACTACCCACGGACCTTTTTCAGAAACGCCAGCGGCATGCTGCTCACCAACGGCCTGCTTCTTGCCGCATTCTGGATCAGTGGACAGGCGTGGTTGTACAGCGTGTGGGTGCTGGCCTATGTCACGCCGTTCCCGTTGTTCATCCGCATTCGTTCCATGGCGGAACATGCCTGCCTGGAATCAGGCACGGACGTCCTTCGCAATACGCGAACCACACAGGCCGGGTTGATCGCCCGCGCTTGCGTGGCGCCTATCCGGGTCAATTTTCACATCGAGCACCATCTGATGGCATCGGTGCCGTATTTTCGCCTGCCGAAGTTGCATGCTCTTTTGCGGCAGCGCGGCCTCGTGCCGCCACCGCCCACTTACTGGCAGGTGCTCAAGCGTGTGAGCCAGCGAACTCACACCGTCTGATGGATGAATACTGTTCGCCCCGGACTCAAAAGCCGAAGTACACAAATGCCGTAACTGCCGCCATACCCCACGCGAACAACGCCATGACCGTTGAATTTTGCGGGACCCCGGATTCGCTCAATCGCTGCAAACCGGGCTTCGCAACACCGGCCTGTACGTAATAACCCTGCCTGATTGCCCGGTAGGTATACCGCAGGCCGACCAACAGAAACAGGGTGATCAGGCCAAGGGCAAGTCCTCGCCTGAAAGCCGGTTTCGCCAAGGCTGCAAGGTGATCCTGCTCGCAGGCAACGCTATTGAGCTGCACAACGGTAATTCGTTGATAGTCCGTCGAAGAGCGCTTTTGCCCCATCTGGATCGCCGCCTGTTGCTCCAGATCCAGCACCTGATACTTCCAGAGTGTTGACGATCCTTTTCGGCAGAAGGTAAACGCAGCAGGACTTGAGACGGAGATAATGCAAGCGTCGTTGATATCCAGTTTTTCCAGCGTTTCCATGGCTGACCTGGTGAAGTCCAGGTCGAAGACCGAAGCGGCCCCGGTAGCAGAAGCCGCGACCGAAACCAGTAGGCTGCTCAAGATGCAGGTGGCTGAAATGTTCACGGCCAGGTTTCCCCTTTTCCATTTTTCTGATTTCGCAGCTCGTTTTCAGCCTGCTTTGTTGAGCTCCAGTACGCTGCTGGCACCCCGATTCACGATGGGTCATCGAGTGGAAGGAAAAAGGGAGGGCATCCATTGCCCTCCCCTCCGTGGTCCACGCTCCCTGCGACAGTACTGGCCAGGACCTCAAGTGGCCAGAATGAAGTCCGTCTGATCAACGGCCGCGCTGTTGACACCGATAAGCTGAATGCTGTCCGCCCCGATCCCTACCACCGTGTTTGCCCCGTCAGCCGTGATGGTCACGTTGGCAGCGAACGTCGCGCTGTTGATCCCCAGCGCCGTGATATTGAGCAAGTCCTGCCCTGCGGCCGGATTGGCGCCGAAGTTCAG
>NZ_JBYSVW010000011.1:220432-261821 GCF_058986625.1 Pseudomonas sp. GW821-FHT07G06 | reverse complement strand
GCGTCCCCTAGGGGACTCGAACCCCTGTTACCGCCGTGAAAGGGCGGTGTCCTAGGCCACTAGACGAAGGGGACACACTACAACATTCACTCCCTGCTTCGTTTCGCTGTGTGCTTTACGCTGCAAGTGGCGCGCATTCTATGGATGGATTGAGAGGTCGTCAACCCCCTGATATAAATTTATTTAAATCAATGACTTCGCCCTGCTTTTGGACGCCTTTGTGGTTTTTCCGCTGCCCGGTGTTTGACGCCTATATTCTGGCACCCGCCAAGACGTTATAGTCCTCCAGTGATGGCAATCTGTATATTGCGTGCCACCATTTATAGAAGCGAGGCTGCGGCCGATATAGGCGCAGGCATGTCCGATCCAACCCGTCATACGGGCCTAGGCGCTCAAATGCCAAGCCACTAGACTCGCATGCGTACCCTAAAAAGAGGTCTTACCGGTGACGCCACTCATGATCACCCTGCTAGTTGTAGCCGGGATCGCACTGTTGATCGCCATTGGCTACATGAACCATGTGGTGGAAAACAACAAGCTGGAAAAGGCCCGTACCAAGATTGAACTCAATGATCGCCTGCGTCGCTGCGGCGAAATCACCGAGACTTTCCCCGGCCAGTTGATGACCCCGGCACTCAAGCTGTTGGTAACCCGCCTGGAACTGAACGTCTGCCAGCGCCTGCTCAACCTGGAAAAATCCAGTGCCAACCTCAAGGCACGGATCGCCGAACTGGAGGCCCTTGTCGGCCAGGGTGAATCGATCCCGATCAACAATCCGCCGGCACCGATCCAGACCGAAGCCAAGGCCAAGGATGTACGTTTCCTGCTCGAAGCCCTGCACGGGCAAATCACCCGCGCGGCACAGGACGGCTTCCTTCCCCCCAACGAAGCCAAGCGCTGGATTCGTGAAGTGCGCCACATCCTGGTGCTGCTGCACATCGAGTTCTTCAACAACCTCGGCCAGCACTCCCTGCAACAGAACCAGCCAGGGCAGGCTCGCCTGGCATTCGAGCGCGGCGTGCAATACCTGCGCAAGCAACAGGAGCCACAGGTCTACGCCGAGCAACTGGAATACCTGGAAAAACTCCTGGCCCGCGCCAATGACCAGGTCATGGATCGCATTGCGCCGGTCGAAGGCGAGGTCAACCAATTGACCGAAGGCCTCAAGGACGTCGAAGCTGACGCGGACTGGAAAAAGAAAGTGATCTACGACTGATCAGCGAAAACAGAAAAGCCACCGCAAGGTGGCTTTTTTTTGTTCTTCTGTAGGAGCAGCCGGTCGACGCTCGATTGCTCGCGATGGACTCCAGAACACCGCGCTCACCCAGTCAACGCGCGTTGTCTTTGCGGCCATCGCGAGCAATCGAGCGTCGACCGGCTGCTCCTACAGCCTGAAATGCCCCACCATCCCCTTCAGCTCAACCCCCAGTTGCGCCAACTCGATGCTGGAGGCGGCATTGCCCTGCATCGCCAGCGATGATTGATCGGCACTGGCGCGAATACTGGTGACACTGCGGTTGATCTCTTCGGCAACCGAGCTCTGTTCCTCGGCTGCCGCGGCGATCTGCTGGTTCATCTGCTGGATCAACGATACCGCCGCCGCAATACTTCCCAGTGCGCTCTCGGTCTGCAAGGCATCGCTGACCGCCAGCTTCACCAACTCGCCACTGCTCTGGATCTGCTGCACCGACGACTGCGCCGCCGAGCGCAAAGCGCTGACCAGGCGTTCGATTTCCTCGGTCGATTGTTGGGTTCGCCTGGCCAGTGCCCGCACTTCATCGGCCACCACCGCAAAGCCCCTGCCCTGCTCACCCGCACGAGCCGCCTCGATCGCCGCATTCAATGCCAGCAGGTTGGTCTGCTCTGCCACGCTTTTGATCACACTCAAGACCGTGCCGATGTTCTGGATTTCCGCACTCAGGCTTTCAATGCTCGAACTGGCCGAGTTGGCCGAGTCCGCCAACTGCTCGATCCGCGCCATGCTCTGGCGCACCACCTGCTGACCACTTTCAACCTTGCCGTCAGCCGTTTGCGCCGCCAGGGCTGCTTCCTCTGCGTTGCGCGCGACATCATGCACCGTGGCCGTCATCTGATTCATCGCGGTGGCGACCTGTTCGGTTTCCTCTTTCTGCGTGCTGACTTCGAGATTGGTCTGTTCCGTCACTGCCGACAGCGATTGGGCGGAAGTGGCCAGCTGTTCGATACCCGACTGCAAGCCGCTGACGATATGGCTGAGCCCCGCGCCCATTTGTTGCATGGCCTGCATCAACTGGCCAATTTCGTCACGACGGGTCACGTCGATGGTCGCACTCAAATCCCCTGAAGCAATCTGCTGCGCCACCTGGATCACACTGCGCAGCGGCGCCACGATCAACCGGGTGATGAACCACGCAGCAACCAGCCCGACCAGCAACGCCAGAGCGGAAGAGCCAAGAATCAGCATCGAGTTCTTTTTCAGTTCGGCCTGCATCGCCTGATCTTCAGCGACATAAGCCAGATCCACCCGTTCAACCACTTGGGCTGCGCGTTGGTGCAACTGTTGATAAACGGTTTTTTCCTGTTCAAGCAGGCCGGTGTACTCGGCGAGCTTGTCACTGAAACCGGCGATATGACCCGTGACCTCATTGAGGACGGTCTGGTAACCCTCGTCCTTGACCGTGGTCTTGAGCTGCTCGGCCTGGGCCAATGCCTGGCTGGCCTGTTCGATCTTGCCCTGCCCGGCGCTGTCGTCACCTTTGCGACTTTGATCCAGGCGCACGCGCGCTTCATTCATGGCTTGCAGCATCAAGCGTGAAACCTGGCTGACCTGACCGGCCTGCTCTATGAATTGCGCGCCGTCCTTGCCTTCGGAATCTTTCAGCGTATAAGCGCCGTCATCGGCGAGCCCGGATTGCAATACATCAAGATTATTGGCCACGCTGGACACCGACCAACTGGCCATTTCCAGCGCCAGGTCCTTGGCCTGGGTGAGCGAGACAAACTCGTCGAAGGCCTTGCGATAGGCACCCAGGGACTGTTCGACATCATTCATCACCGGCACGTTGGCCGCCGACGCGGCCTTGAGCTGTCCGGCCAGAGCAATCAAGCCATCGACGCCCTCGTGCAGGGCATCGACGGTTTTCGGATTGCCGTGCAAGGCGTATTCCTGCTCCAGCAGCCGGACCTTGAGCAAACCGCTGTTGAGCGATGACATTTGCTTGAGCCCGTCGAAGCGCTGGCTGATGGTTTGCAGGGACCACACGCCAATGCCCGCCACCAGCGCAGTCAACAACAGCACCAGGACAAACCCGACACCCAGTTTTTTCGCCATACCGAGGTTGGCAAAACGTCCTTGCACGGCCGAATTCATTGCACTTAGTCCCCTGCCAAAGTCTGTAGACGCAGATTCGCAACGGGCCAGTGGCAACACAAGGCTCTGGCGCCGGAATAATGGCAAAAAGCTACGCCAACGTCGTTTTCAGAACGCTTGAGGTCGATCCCGAGCAGTGGCCTGAAAGAACGCACGGGCACGCGGGTCGCAGGCATAGGCCACATTGATACGCTGCCAGTCACTGGCCCCACCCGAGGCGTTGAAGGCGCCCTTCGATGACAACACCACACCCAGACGCCGTGCCCGGGCCAGCACCTGATCGTAGTCGGACATTCGTGATCGCGCCCAGATAAACAGGCCTCCCGCCGGTTTGCCGAAGACTTCCCATTCGGCATCCTCGAGCATTTGCAACACCGCCAGCCGGTCGTTGTTCAAGCGTTGGCGCTGACGTTGCACCAGTTTGCCGTAGGCTCCATTAGCCAACAGGCACGCCAGCACCGACTCGCAAAATCGTGAGGCGCCCATGCCAGAGATCATCTTGACCTCGGCCAGACGCGTAATGACTGCGCAATCGGCCACCACGAAACCGACCCGCAAGGAACTGCTGAGGGTCTTGGAATAGCTGCCCACGTAGATCACGTTGTCGTCCAGCGCAGCCAGTCGTGTACCGCAACCGCTGCGCAAATCCGCATAGACGTCGTCCTCGATCACCTGCACGCCAAAGGCCCTGGCCAGTTGCAGCACGCGACGCGCCACCCCGGGTGAAAGGTTGCTGCCGGTCGGGTTGTGAAAGAAGCTATTGATGAGCAGCCCTTGAGGCCGGTGCTTGGCCAGCATCGATTCGAGCACGTCCACGTCCGGCCCGCGCGGGGTTCGTGGCACCTCGACCATGTGGATGCCTTGCAGCCTGAGCAGATCGAACAGCACTGGATAACCGGGACTCTCCACGACCACACAATCACCGGCCTTGAACAGTGTCCGCACTATCAGGTCGAGCCCTTGACTGGCACCCACCGTGGTCATGATCCGGTTGTCCTGTACCGGGATGTCCAGCTGCCTGAGGCGCTTGAGTATCTGTTGCCGCAAGGCTGGCAAACCCAGCGGTGTGCTGTAGTTGAACAGACTGGCCGTATCGGTACGACTGACTTGCCGGATCGCGTAGATCAGATCGTCGGTCTCGCGCCAGCTTTCAGGCAGCCCGCCACAGCCCAGCCTCAGCTCACCCGACCACGGCCCATACTCGGGTCCGGTCCCCTCAAACCACACAGGCTCGTGCCTTGCGTTCGTGACCGATGCCGGGTCGGCAACTGTATAGCCGGCCCCATGACCTGACACCAGCATCCCCTGCGTCACCAGGCGTTCACAGGCCTGGGTGACGTTTGACTGACTGAGCAAATTGATTCGTGCAATCTGTCGCACCGAAGGCAGGCGCGTACCGGGCGATACCCCGCTGGAATGCAGCCAGCCGGTCAGTGCGTCAACAATTTGCTGTACGACGGGCACCAGCGCCTGTCGGTCGATTCTCAACTCCATGAGCAAGCAAACTCCTGTTGATTTTGCGAGAAGCAGTTAATCACAGGAGGGTTCGAAGGCATGTGCGACAACGCCGCCAAAACCATTCGATCTAATTATTTGAAACACATTGCCCACCCCGGAACCAAAAAACTGTGGGAGCGAGCCTGCTCGCGAAAGCGGTGTGTCAGCCGATATTAATTTCGACTGATACGCCCTCTTCGCGAGCAGGCTCGCTCCCACAGGTTCCGCATGTATTCAGTATCGGTGCCTCGTTTTAAAACGCGGTAACGCCACCATCCACGGCCAATGAGTGCCCTGTGGTGAACGCCGCGCCATCGCTGCACAGATACAGCACCGCGCTGGCGATCTCTTCGACCTTGCCGATGCGACCGACCGGATGCATGGCGTTGGCGAACTCGGCTTTTTTCGGGTCGGCTTCATAAGCGCGACGGAACATGTCGGTGTCGATCACCGCCGGGCACACGGCGTTGACCCGGATCTTTTTCTTGGCGTACTCAATGGCCGCCGACTTGGTCAGGCCGATCACCGCATGCTTGGAGGCTGCGTAGATGCTCATTTTCGGCGCTGCCCCGAGGCCCGCCACCGATGCCGTATTGACAATCGCGCCGCCCCCTTGGGCCAGCAGCAGCGGCAACTGGTACTTCATGCACAGCCAGACGCCTTTGACGTTGACGCCCATGATCGCGTCGAACTCGTCGAGCGAACCGTCGGCCAGCTTGCCTTTCTCGATTTCGATGCCGGCATTGTTGAAGGCATAGTCGAGACGACCGTAAGTATTGATCACCTCCTCCATCAGATTTTTAACATCGCTTTCCAGGGTAACGTTGCAGCGCATGAAGGTCGCCTCGCCACCGGCCGCACGAATCAGCGCCACCGTGCCCTCGCCGCCCGCCGTGTCCATATCGGCCACTACGACCTTAAGGCCCTCGGCGGCAAATGCCTGGGCGGTCGCGCGGCCAATACCGGCCGCCCCGCCTGTTACCACAACCACCTGGCCGGAAAACGTCATGCTCATTGTTATGTCCTCGAAGAGAAGTAAGCGGGGAATCGCGCAGGACCAGTCTATCCATGGAGCTGCTGAACGCGGCAGCACTATCAGGACTCCGGTTGGGCGCCCATGAGTTGCAGTGATGGAACTGCCGTACCAACTATCACTGCACTGGATCAACCTGCATTCGCCGCATCAGCCGAACTTGCGGCATCGGCGCTGACCGGCTATCAACAAAGCTTCATTCATCTTGAGTGCCTGTCATGACCTCCCAGACCAATCGCCAATTCCTGCTCGCCAAACGTCCGGTTGGCGCGGCGACCCGCGAGACATTCACCTACCAGGAAGTACCGGTCGGCGAGCCGGCGGTGGGCCAGATCCTGGTCGAAAACCAATACCTGTCCCTGGATCCGGCCATGCGCGGCTGGATGAACGAGGGCAAGTCCTACATCCCGCCGGTCGGACTCGGCGAAGTCATGCGCGCCTTGGGCGTGGGCAAAGTCATCGCGTCGAACAATCCGGGCTTCGCGGTCGGGGACTACGTTAACGGCGCCCTCGGGGTGCAGGATTTTTTCCTCGGCGAGCCGCGAGGTTTCTACAAGGTCGATCCGAAACTGGCACCGCTGCCACGTTACCTGTCAGCGCTGGGCATGACCGGGATGACGGCCTACTTCGCCCTGCTCGACGTTGGCGCGCCGAAGGCCGGTGACACCGTGGTGCTCTCGGGTGCGGCGGGCGCCGTGGGCAGCATTGCCGGGCAGATCGCCAAGATCAAAGGCTGCCGGGTGGTTGGCATCGCCGGCGGCGCGGACAAGTGCAAGTTCCTGATCGATGAACTGGGTTTCGACGGTGCTATCGACTACAAGAGCGAAGACGTCCTCGCCGGCCTCAAGCGCGAGTGCCCGAAAGGTGTCGACGTGTATTTCGATAATGTGGGTGGTGACATTCTCGACGCGGTGTTGAGCCGCCTGAACATGAAGGCGCGGGTGGTGATTTGCGGTGCCATCAGCCAGTACAACAACAAGGAAGCGGTCAAGGGGCCGGCCAATTACCTGTCGCTGCTGGTCAACCGCGCACGCATGGAAGGTTTTGTGGTGATGGACTACGCCGCCCAATATGCCAGCGCCGCCCAGGAAATGGCCGGCTGGATGGCCAAGGGGCAGCTCAAGAGCAAGGAAGACATCGTCGAAGGTCTGGAGACGTTCCCGGAGACGCTGATGAAATTGTTCAACGGCGAGAATTTCGGGAAGCTGGTGCTGAAGGTTTAAAAGCGATAGATCAAAAGATCGCAGGCTGCGCCAGCTCCTACAGGAAAACGCGATCCCATGTAGGAGCTGCCGAAGGCTGCGATCTTTTAAGCGAGTTCGGCCACTACGTCGGCCAACGCCTTCGCCGGATCCGCCGCCTGGCTGATCGGACGGCCGATCACCAGATAGTCGGAACCGGCATCCAGTGCCTGACGCGGGGTGAGGATACGGCGCTGATCGTCTTGGGCACTGCCCGCCGGACGAATCCCCGGAGTCACCAGTTGCAGCGACGGATGTGCCGATTTCAGCGCCTGGGCTTCCAGGGCCGAGCACACCAGTCCGTCCATACCGGCTTTTTCCGCCAGGGCGGCCAGGCGCAGGACCTGCTCTTGCGGCTCGATGTCCAGACCGATACCGGCCAGATCTTCACGCTCCATGCTGGTCAACACGGTCACGCCGATCAGCAGTGGTTTGGGACCGCTGCGCTGATCCAGCACTTCACGGCACGCGGCCATCATGCGCAGGCCACCGGAGCAATGCACGTTGACCATCCACACGCCCATTTCCGCAGCGGCCTTGACGGCCATCGCGGTGGTGTTCGGGATGTCGTGGAACTTGAGGTCCAGGAACACTTCGAAACCCTTGTCGCGCAGGGTGCCGACGATTTCGGAAGCGCAGCTGGTGAAGAGTTCCTTACCGACTTTGACCCGGCACAGCTTCGGGTCCAACTGATCGGCCAGCTTCAGTGCGGCGTCACGGGTAGGGAAATCCAGGGCGACGATGATAGGAGTCTGGCAGGCGGACATGAGTGGGCTCTCAGGCAAGTCGAAATCGGCGCGCATTGTAGCGGAACCAGCGCCGCTGCGGGACCCGATGATCGGTAAATCGTCGAAACGGCTCAGGCAAGACTAGCCCCGAGGCTATTGTGTCGAGTTCGATACACACACGACACGCCCGCAACACCCGGGCCGGCTACCCTCGGCAACCGCAACAGGTCCCTGCAACAGCACTTCCCGCCTCAGGGCCGGACGCCTATGCTGGAACCACAACCTCGCCGCCTATCTTTGTGGTTGGCAGCCTACCTGGCAGATGAACGCACGCATGCACAACACCCAAGCACCCGTGAACGACGACCAAAAGACGCCCGGTGACGACAGACGCTGGAGCATTCGTGCCCTGATCGTCGACGATGACGTGCCGATCCGCGAATTGATGATCGACTACCTGGCCCGGTTCAACATCCACGCCAGCGGCGTCACCGATGGCGCCGCGATGCGCCAGGCAATGCAGACGGAGCATTTCGACGTGGTGGTACTCGACCTGATGCTGCCAGGCGAGGACGGTCTGTCACTGTGCCGCTGGCTGCGCGCCGAGTCGGACATCCCGATCCTGATGCTCACCGCCCGCTGCGAACCCACCGACCGGATCATCGGCCTCGAGCTGGGCGCCGACGACTACATGGCCAAGCCGTTCGAGCCCCGCGAGCTGGTGGCGCGGATCCAGACCATCCTGCGTCGGGTACGCGATGACCGCAGCGAACAGCGGGCGAACATTCGCTTCGACAATTGGCGCCTGAACAGCGTGCTGCGGCAACTGATTGCCGACGATGGCCTGGTGGTACCGCTGTCCAATGCCGAATTCCGCCTGCTCTGGGTGTTTATCGAACGTCCGCGCCGGGTGCTCAGCCGTGAACAACTGCTGGACGCCGCCCGTGGTCGTTCGATTGAAGCCTTTGACCGCAGCATCGACCTGCTGGTGTCGCGTCTGCGCCAGAAACTCGGCGACGATCCCAAGGCTCCGCAGTTGATCAAGACCGTTCGTGGCGAGGGTTACCTGTTCGATGCCCGAGACATCGGCTGATGCGCGGGCGCTTCGATACGCTGTTCGGCCGCCTGTTTGGTGTGTTGCTGCTGGCGATTATCCTCGCGCACCTGCTGGCCTTTGCCTGGTTTCATCATTACGGTCCGCCACCGCCGCCACGTCCACCGGAGTTTTCCGAAGGCCTGGAAGGACCACGCCCACCACTGGACCCACGCTTCGAGAAACGGCCGCCACGACCGTGGTTCGGCGGCCCCCTGGTGCCGCTGACCTTTCAATTGGTCTCGCTGATCATTGCCGCCTGGTACGGCGCCAAACTGCTGAGCCGGCCAATCCAGCGCCTGAGCGACGCAGCCGAGCGCTTGAGCGAGAACCTCGACAGCCCGCCGCTGGAAGAGTCGGGGCCACGGGAAGCGCGGCAAGCGGCGCACACCTTCAACAAAATGCAGCGGCGCATCCTTGAACAGGTCCAGCAGCGCTCGCGCATGCTCGGCGCCGTGTCCCACGATCTGCGCACACCGCTGTCGCGCCTCAAGCTGCGGCTGGAGAAAATCGACGACGACAAGCTGCAAGGCCAGATGCGCCAGGACCTCGACGACATGATCAACATGCTCGACGCCACCCTCACCTACCTGCATGAACAGCGTACCAGCGAAGCTCAACAGTGGATGGACGTGCAGGCGCTGGTGGAGTCCCTGAGTGAAAATGCCCAGGACCAGGGAGCAGACGTCCAGGCCAGCGGTCACTGTGCCCCGCTGCAAGTGCAGCCGATGGCCCTGCGCTCCTGCATCAACAACCTGATGGACAATGCCCTGCGCTATGCCGGGCAGGCGCGGATCATCTTGGAAGACCATCGCGAACAACTGGTGATCCGGGTCATCGACCATGGACCGGGTATCGCCGCCGAACAACGTGAAGCCGTGTTCGAACCCTTCTTTCGCCTTGAAGGCTCGCGTAATCGCAACTCCGGCGGCGTTGGCCTGGGCATGACCATTGCCCGCGAGGCCGCGCAACGAATGGGCGGGCAATTAACGTTGGAAGAGACGCCAGGTGGCGGGCTGACGGCCGTGATTCGCCTGCCGCGTACCTGATACCCCCACCGGCCCTTCTGAAGGAGCGAGCTTGCTCGCGATAGAGGTCAACGATGATGCGGGGAGCCTGACACCCCGCGGTGCTCTCAGGTTTTTCGTCGGAACGCCGCCCGGAGCAACGTGCTCCCCTGTAGGAGCTGCCGGAGGCTGCGATCTTTTGATCTTGATCTTCAGCAATCTCCAGATCGCAAAATCAAAATCAAAAGATCGCAGCCTCCGGCAGCTCCTACAGATATTTCGTTATCTGTGTTCCCCCGGGATTCCGTGAAGAACCCAAAAAAAGCCCACTACCCCTCAGCGGTTCAATGGACTACGGCCCCTGGAACTTCAGGGCAGGCGATCCTCAGCCCGTGCCTGAGTCTTGCTCCAGTCAATCAACAGGCTATAGGCCACCGCCAGCAATGTCGGGCCGATGAACAGGCCGATGAAGCCAAAGGCAATCAACCCGCCAAACACCCCAAGCAGCACAATGACCAGCGGCAGGTTACCGCCACGGCTGATCAGGTAGGGCTTGAGCACGTTGTCGACACCGCTGATGACGAATGTGCCCCAGACTCCGAGGAATATGGCCATTCCGTACTCGCCTTTCCAGGCCAGCCACGCGGTCGCCGGAATCCACACCAGCGGCGGCCCCATCGGGATCAGGCTGAGCATGAAGGTCACGATGCCGAGCACCAGCGCACCCGGTACGCCGGCAACCAGGAACCCGATCAGCGCCAGGATCGCCTGGGCCGCGGCTGTGCCGATCACACCGTTCACCACCCGCTGTACCGTGCCTGCCACCAGTTCAATGTAGTAGCCGGCCCGTTGACCGATCAGCCGTTCCAGCAATGTGTGCACAAACGCCGCCAGGCGCGGTCCGTCCCGATAGAAAAAGAACACGAAGACGATGCTCAGGGTCAGTTCGAGAATACCGCCGCCGATCTGCGCGCTGCGCGCCAGCAACCAGTTACCCATCTGTCCCAGATAAGGCTTGAGCGACACCATCATCGCCGCGCCCTGCTCATCGATGCTGTTCCAGAGTCCGACCAGCCGCTCGCCTACCAGGGGAATCGAACCCAGCCAGACCGGTGCTTCGGGCAGCCCCTCGACCTGCGCATCCTTGATGAATGCGGTGGCATCACGCACATGATCGGCGAGGTTGAAACCCAGCCACACCAGCGGTGCCGCAACCAGCACCATCCAGCCCAGCGTCAGCAATGCCGCCGCCAGAGACTCGCGGCCATTGAGCCAACGGGTCAGCAGGCGCATCAGCGGCCAACTGGCGAATGCCAGGACTGCGCCCCAGAACATCGCCGACCAGAACGGTGCCATCACCCAGAAGCTCGCGCCGAACAGCACGACGAGCAGGATCTGCACCAACAGGCGATCGTTATTGATCATTGAAAATCCCGAAAATATCAGTCAGCAAAAGAGTAGACGAACGCAGCGTGCACGCTCGCCCGGTACAGCCTACCGCAATAGCTCGATATGCAGGCCAGAGCCTTCGGCACTGCCGGTTTCCATCCGCGCGGCACGCACGCCCTGGGCAATCAGTGCCTGACGCCAGGCTTCGGCGTTCGCTCCGGAAATGCTGACCCGCAAGGTGGTGTCCAGATTCAGTCCGCGGGAAATCAGGCGCAGCCAGGTCTCGTCTGGTGCGCTGTTCAACGCGGAAAAATCAAGTTCGCCGGTGCTCTTGAGTTCACGCAGCAAGGTCGCGGAGGTCGGCAACAACTCGCCCAGCGGTGCCGTAGCGTCGAACTGCTCGACATGCAGGTAAGCCTTGCGATTTCCGCGGGTGATGCTGTACAGCGCGACGAGCGTGTTATCCCGTGGCGCGGCAAGTCGCAGCAGCAGATAGGCTTGTTGATCGTCGGCACCGTACAGCTTGGCGTTGCCGAAGACTTCATTGGCCCAGAGGCTGCTTTCGCCGCAATCGCGTGCCTGGCACCAAAAGAGCAACCCGGCGTCCTGCTTTTGCAAAGCCTCGCGGGCGGCGGTGAACGCCTCGATGGATGAATGCTCCGGTGGCAACTCGTAGGTCACCGAAGTGACGTTGCCACGGGCACTGACCTGACCGTCGAAACGTAACTGGCCACTGATCTTGCGGATCGAGCCCAAGGGGTAGATCCGCTCCAGTTCGGCAACGGGGCGATAGTCGACAATCTGGGCGTCGACCATGCGCGGCACTATAGGCAGGTCCTGACTGCCCGGAAGATCGGCGGCAAACAACAAGGGACTGAAACTGCACAGCACCAGCAAACTGAATGAACGCATGGATAGACTCATCGGATCAGCATGGCCTGGGCGCCCTTGATGACACTGGCTTCATCGGCGCGTTGCGGTACCTGCAGACCACGCTGCACCGCCGGCCGGGCCTCCAGGGTTGCCATCCAGCGTTGCAACGCCGTCAAGCCCTCCACCGGGACGCCCGACCACTCGTAACCGCGCACCCATGGAAAAGTGGCGATATCGGCAATGCTGTATTCGCCGGCGAGGAACTCCACGCTTTGCAAACGCGTGTCGAGCACTTCATAGAGGCGACGGGTCTCGTGCTGATAGCGGTCGATGGCGCCCTGGAGTTTTTCCGGAAAGTAGCGGAAGAACACATTGGCCTGGCCCTGCATCGGGCCGATGCCCCCCATCTGGAACATCAGCCACTGCAACACCAGCGAACGCCCCTTCGGGTCGCTCGGCATCAGTTTGCCGGTCTGTTCAGCGAGGTAAATCAGGATGGCGCCGGACTCGAACACGGCGAAATCGCCGTTGGCGCGGTCGACAATCGCCGGAATCCGGCCATTGGGGTTGATCTTGAGGAAGTCCGCGGACTTCTGCTCCTTCTTGTCGAAACTCAAGGCATGCACCCTGTAGGGCAGGCCGAGTTCCTCGAGCACGATAGAGACCTTGTGGCCATTCGGGGTCGCAGCGGTGTAGAGATCTATCATGGTTGTCTCCCTTTTCAACCCGCCAAGCCTCGACAGTTGCCCGGCGCAAGTCAAGGAATGGCGAAAAACCGATTGAAACAGTCTGCGACAAGATCGGCACCGGACTCGTCATTCAGGTGCAAATGGTGTCCGCCTGGCAGCTGTTCCCGGCTAAAGGGTAGACGCTCCAGCAACTCGGGGTGTTTGGCGAGCATGCCGTCGGCAGCGACCACCAGCGTTGCAGGACACTTGATCCGCTGGACGAACGCCATGGCCTGCTCGGTGGTCAGGCGCAGTGGCGATGGCAGCGTGAGGCGATTGTCGGTGCGCCAGGTATACCCACCCGATACCGGCATCAGACCACGCTGCGCCAACAGTTCCGCAGCCTCGCGGCTGACCGCCACCAGGCCCTTCATGCGCGCTTCGATGGCTCGGTCGAGGGTGTCGTAGACCGGTTTGCGCTTCTCCCGCAGATCCAGTTGTGCCTGCAGGGCCATGCCCATGCGCTCGGCAGCGTTTTCACCCTTGTCTGTAGGAGGAATGATGCCGTCGATCAACGCCAGATGGGTGACCCGCTCGGGCATCGACCCGGCGATGATCAGCGAAGCGATGGCGCCCATCGAATGCCCCATCAGCGCAAATTTCTTCAGTCCAAGCTGTTCGGCGACTTGCAGCACATCGTGGGCATAGTCCCACATGGCGTAACCGGCTCCCGGCGGGCGATGCCCGGAATGACCGTGACCGGCCATGTCCAGCGCGATGATGCGCAGACCTTTGAGTTTGGGGGCCAGTCGGGCAAAGCTGTTGGCGTTGTCCAGCCAGCCATGCAGGGCAATGACCGGCAAACCGCCCTCAGGACCGAACAGGTGTGCCGCCAGCTCAATGTGCGGCAGGCTCAGGCGAACTTCTTCGACGGCGTGGCTCATGCGCAATCCTGTTGTCGACGGCCGTCCCAGCGATGGAACAGGCCTTTGAGCATTTGCGCGGTATCAAGGGGACGCTCGAGCGGAAACATGTGGCCGCCGGGCATGGTCAACGACTCGCCCAACGGCAGGCGGTCGACCGAACTGGCGTGATGGCGCATCACCACGCGGCTGTTGTGCCCGCGAACCACCGCCAGCGGCACTTGCAACTTGCGGGTGCTGCCCGGGCTGGTGTGCGGCACGCCGCGATAGATGCTGATTTCCGTGGCCGGATCGAACCGCAGGCGCAGTTTGTCGCCGACCTGGTGCAAGCCATGTTGCAGGTAGGCATCGAAGCATTCGGGGTCGAAACCGCGAAACAGGGTTTTACCGGCAAAGTATTTCCGGGCGCTTTCCAGGTCGGCGAACTCTTCACGGCGGCCCAGGGTACGGCCGGCCGGCGTCAGGCGGTCGATGAAGCCGAAGCGTTTGGCCGCACGTATGACCCATTGATCGGCTCGGGTCAGCACTGGCGAGTCGAGCATCACCACCCCTCGATACAACTCGGGGCAGCGCAAGGCCGCATGCAGGTGCAACACCCCGCCGAAGGAGTGACCGACGCCCCACACGGGCTCGGCCTGTTGTTGCAGGTGATGGATCAGCTCATCCACCAGGTTGTACCAGTTATCGTCCGCCGGATAACGCTGGTCGTGGGCGTGCTGCTCCAGATGCGTCACCTGAAACTCGGGTGCCAGCGCCGCAAACAACTTGCCGTAGGTCCCCGAAGGAAAACCATTGGCGTGGGCGAAAAAGATCTGTTGCGACATACCTGCAAATCCATGAGCGAGAACAGACGTTGATTGTCCGTAAGACCGCTTCCTACAGCAATGACCATAACTACCAGGAAGGGTGGCAGGAGCTGCCGCAGACTGCGATCTTTTGATTTCAAACCGTCAACGTAACGGAGGTTTCTCACCCAACGGCACCACCGCCATGGTCAACCGCGACACACAACTGGCCTTGCCCTCATCGCTGGTCAACCGAATGTCCCAGACATGGGTCGTGCGGCCGATATGGATCGGCTTGGCCACCGCCGTCACCCGCCCGCTGCGCAGGCCGCGCAAATGGTTGGCGTTGATTTCCAGACCCACGCAATAGAACTTGCTGGCATCGATGCACAGGTAGCTGGCCATCGAGCCGACCGATTCGGCCAGCACCACCGAGGCACCGCCATGCAGCAAGCCGTAAGGCTGATGGGTACGGTGATCGATGACCATGCTGGCGGTCAGGGACTCATCGTCGAAGGACTCAAAACGGATGTCCAGCAGTTCGCCGATCGTATTTTTCTGGATTGCGTTCAACTGTTCGATGTTGGGAGTGGTGCGCCACAGACTCATCGCAGGGTTTCCTTGTCGGTTTTGTTGGTGGATCAATCCTGCCACAGCACCGCTTCGCTGCGCTCGCTCCATTCTTCAAAACGCTCACCGTACGCCGCTTCGATCACGTTGCGCTTGATCTTCAGCGTCGGGGTGAGAAAGCCGTTTTCAACGGCCCAACTGTCCTTGACCACCACCAGGCGCCGCAGCCGCTCATGTTTGTCGAGGTCGCCGTTGACCTCTTCCAGCAGCTTTTCCAAGCTCGAATGCAAACCGGCGCGTGCAGCTCCGCCGGCATCCTGTTGGCCAACCGCCGACAACACGCACAAACCCAGCGGTGCACTCAAGCCATCACCCACCACGCAGACCTGCTCGATGCGCGAATGCACGGCCAGGCGATTTTCAATCGGTGCCGGCGCCACGTATTTGCCTTTGCTGGTCTTGAAGATTTCCTTCAGGCGCCCGGTCAGGCGCAGATTGCCTTCGGCGTCCTGCTCGCCCTTGTCGCCGGTGCGCAGGAAGCCGTCCTCGGTAATGGTGTCAGCGGTTTTTTCCGGTTCCTTGAAATAGCCGAGCATGGTCGCGCCACTGCGCACCATGACCTCCCCCGTCTCGGCGATCCGCACTTCAACTTCCGGGCAGGGCTTGCCGATCCAGCCTGGTTTGTTCTGGCCCGGCATGCCGATGTGGGAGTAACCGCAACTCTCGGTCATGCCGTAGACCTCCAGCACGTCCAGTCCCAGTTTGCGGTACCACTGCAACAAGGTTTGCGGCACCGGAGCCGCACCGGACAACGCGATGCGCAACGCATCCAGACCCAGCCCGGCGAGGACTTTATGCCCGACCCGTTTGCCGATGATCGGCAGGCCGAGCAGGAAGTCGAGGCGTTTTGCCGGGATCTTGCTGTACACGCCCATCTGGAATTTGGTCCAGATGCGCGGCACGCCAAACAGTGCGGTCGGGCGCGCACGCTGCAGGTCGGTGAGAAAAGTGTCCAGGCTTTCGGCGAAAAATACCGTCTGGCCGGTATAGATCGACGCCAGTTCGACGAACATCCGCTCGGCAACGTGGCACAGCGGCAGGTAGGACAACAACCGGTCCGACTCGTTGAGGCCAAACAACGCAGTGCCGCGTGTGGTGGCAAAGCCCAGATTGCCGAAGCTGTGCATCACGCCTTTGGGCATGCCCGTGGTGCCGGAGGTGTAAATGATGGTCGCCAGTTGATCGGCGGCAGGTTTCGGATCGTCCTGGATCGGCGAGCTGCCTTGCAGGTCGGCCCAGCTGAAATCGAACGTACCCGGCGGATGCAGGGGCAGGCTGATGGTCGGCAGGTCGGGGCTGACGCCACGGGACATGCCTGGCCAATCATCGAGCTTGCCGATGAACGCCAGCGCCGCTTCCGAGTGTTCGAGCACCTGGGCAACCGACTCGGCGGTGAGGTTGGGGTACAACGGCACCGACACATGCCCGGCCATCCAGATCGCCAGGTCGGCGATGATCCAGTGCGCACAGTTCTTCGAGATCAGGGCTATGTGGCTGCCCTGCGGCAACTCCCGCGCTCGCAACCAATGGGCCGCGCAACGGGCCTGATGACCGACGTCCGCCCAGGTCAAGGTCTCGACCCGGCCGCCTCCGACAGGCTGGACCAGGAAGCGCTGGCGGGGGTGACGGGCCTCACGCTCGTAGAAAACGTCCAGCGGCAAACGAAAAGCAGCAGACATGACTCGCTCCTGTGTTTTTGTTCTGGAGCAAGCGTAGTCAACCAAGCAAGTGCTTGGTTGACTATTTCATACAAAATTTTTCGAGTTATGACGTACCTGTGGGAGCGTGGCTTGCCCGCGATGCAGGCTCCGCGGTTTATCAGGTATGACCGAGTCGATGCCTTCGCGGGCAAGCCACGCTCCCACAGAAAAGCGGTATTAAGGGTGCTTGATGCCGTTGAGCCTCATCGACCCGACCAACAACTCATTGCTCTCGAGTTCGGCCAGGCCGGCGGTGCTGACCCGCTCCGGTGGATGTCCCGCGCCATGTTGCAGGTAGCTCAAAAAATTCCCCACCAGCGGATTGTGACTGACCAAAAGGACATCGCTCACCGCCACCATTTGCTCGGCGACCTTGTCCGGCTCAGTGTCCGGTGTCAGCCACTCGACAGTGCGGATTTCCGGCTCGAATCCCAGTGTTTCGCGCACCAGTTGTGCCGTCTGCTGCGCTCGCAGGTAGGGACTTGCGTAAATCGCCGTCAGCGGTTGCCCGATCAATAGCGCGGCGCTGCGCAGCACCTCCTCACGACCGTGGTCCGTCAACTCCCGCTCCGAATCGTGGGGCCGGGAGCCGTGCGGTACAGCTTCACCATGACGCAATACCCAGAGTTTCATAGCTTGGGTTCCTCATCTCGAGCCGGATGCGGTGCCGGTGCCACAACATGCGGCGCTTCACCTTCCGGTGTACGCGGCGTCGGCCAATCGGCGAACGGCCAAGGCTTCTGGTCGCTGTGAAAGCTGCCGAAACGACCGATCTGCGCCAGAAACTGGCTCAGACTGTCGCCAAAGTTCATCAGGCTGGCGCTCGGGGCGCCATAGAACAAACGATAGATCAACTGCACCAGCACGACGGTGCCGAGGATGAACTGCGCGACTTGCCACACCAGCACGAAGACGATCATCCACAACACGCGCAGCAGGATGGATTCATACTTGGCTTCTACTTTTGGATCGTTCATGCGCAACTCCCTGCTTTTATGGCAAGCGTGATTAATTGAAACCACTGGTGGAAATAAAGTCGACGTCGGTTTTCGGCTCGCCACGCATTAACAGACCGATAACCTGCTCCAGCGTGCGGCCTTCGAACAGGATCGCGTGCAGCCCGGCGACCAGCGGCATATACACGCCAACCTCCTGGGACTTGGCCTTGAGTACTTTAAGGGTGTTGACCCCTTCGGCGACTTCACCCAGGCGCGTGACGGCCTCGTCCAGGCTCAGGCCCTGGCCGAGGGCGAAGCCGACCTGATAGTTGCGACTCTTTGGCGAAGAACAGGTCACGATCAAGTCGCCCACGCCGGCCAGGCCCAGGAAGGTCATCGGGTTGGCGCCCTGATTCACCGCGAAGCGGGTCATTTCCGCCAGTGCCCGGGTGATCAGCATGCTTTTGGTGTTTTCCCCCATGCCCAGCGCCACCGCCATGCCGGCGATGATCGCGTAGACGTTTTTCAACGCCCCGCCCAGTTCCACGCCGAAACGGTCGGCGCTGGCATAAACGCGAAAGGTGCGGCCGTGCAGCGCGGCCTGAACCTGCTGGCACAGTTCTTCGTCTTCACTGGCGACCACCGTGGCCGTCAGCGCATGTTCTGCAATTTCACGGGCCAGGTTGGGGCCGGACAGGACGCCAATGCGTGCCTGCGGGGCGATCTCTTCAAGGATCTCGCTCATCAACTTGAACGTGTGGGCTTCGATGCCTTTGGTCAGGCTCACCAGCATTTTGCCGGTCAAGCGTTCGGCGTGCGGCACCAGTACCGAGCGCAGCGCGCTGGAGGGCAACGCGACGAAACACAGGTCGCAGGCATCCAGGGTGGCTTGCAGGTCGGTGACCGGGGTGACGCCGGGCAGAATCTTGATGCCTTTGAGGTAACGCGGGTTTTCGCGATTGACCCGAATGGCCTCGGCCTGTTCGGGGTCACGCATCCACTGAAGGACCTGATGCCCGTTCTCGGCCAGCAGATTAGCCACGGCGGTTCCAAAACTTCCGCCTCCCAGGACCGCAATCGGGCGCTGTTCAGTCATATGCAATCCGTTAATCCATACCAGTGGCGATGTCGGCATTATACGGGGCAGCCCATCGGCGGCCAGCCCCGACATCAAATACCTGCACCCGCAGGAAGAAGACCAATAAAACCGAGGAAAATGCAGACATCGTGAATGGAAAAGTCATTCGGCTCGGTTAACATGCGCGCCATCAATCACTGACAGGGATGTGTTGTGTCTCCGGGTGCTCCTTCACCGCGTTCGCCTCTGGTACTGGCGCTGATTTTCAGCTCGCCGGCGCTGGCCGACGACCTGTTCCTGGACAGCGAACCGCTGCCGCAAGTGCTCACCGCCACGCGCCTGAAGCAGTCGCCGGCGGCCGTGCCGGGCAGCATGACGGTGATCGACAGCGCCCTGATCCACGCCACCGGTGCCCGTGACATCAGCGAACTGTTGCGCCTGGTGCCGGGGATGATGGTCGGCAACATCAACGGCAACCAGGCCGCGGTGAACTACCACGGCACCAATGCGACTGAAGCGCGACGCATGCAGGTGCTGATCGACGGGCGCTCGGTGTATCGCGCCGGCCTGGCCACCGTCGACTGGAGCGACATTCCGGTGGCCATGGAAGACATCGAGCGCATCGAAGTCTTTCGCGGGCCCAATACCGTCAGCTACGGCGCCAACGCCCTGATGGCGGTGGTCAACATCATTACCCGGCGGCCGGCCGACAGCCACGGTATCCGCATGAAGGTCACCCGGGGCCAGCGCGGCATCAACGACTTTTATGCCAGCCAGGGCTTGGGCTGGGAGGATGGTGACATGCGCCTGTCCCTGTCCGGCCAGCAAGACGACGGCTTCGACACCGACCGAACCGGCGCTGACTACCATGACAGTCGTCGCCTCGAGCGCTTCAACCTCGCCGTCAGCCAGAGTCTCGACGAACGGCAAAGCCTCGATTGGCAAGTGAATGCCAAGGACGGCACCAACCAGCGGCCCTATACCTACCGGCCGGTGTTCCCGGGCATTACCCGCGCCGGCAACGACTCCGACGTCACCGCCAAGGACTACGCCGGGTCATTGCGCTGGAACCTGGACATCAATCCCGATCACAGCCTTTATATCCAGGGTTCGGCCCAACACTGGGATCGCCAGCAAACCTGGCGCGCCTGCGACGCGGAAATTTCGTTCAGCCCGCAATTGACCGAGCTCTGGCAACTGAACCCGAACTACACCGAACGCCTGGCCCGCAACATCACACGCTTCACCGGCCGTGGAGCCCCGGCTGGCACACCCGCCGAGCAGGCGCTGGCCAACCAGGTACTCGATCAATGGCGCAACGGTGCGAACCAGACCGTTTGCGGCGACATCGACCAGAGCACCCGGGAAACGCGCTACGACCTTGAACTGCAGGACACCCTCAGCCTTGCCGATAACCTGCGGCTGGTCAGCGGGATGAACTTTCGTTACGACCGGGCGGATTCCGAGACTTACTTCAATGGCACTCTCGATGACAGGACCTGGCGGGTATTCGGCCAGGTCGAGTGGCGTGCCAGCGAACACTGGTTGCTGCAAGGCGGCGCCATGTTCGAAGATGCCCGGTTGATCGGCAGCTCACTGACACCCCGCGTGGCGGTCAACTACCTGATCAACCCGCGCCACGGCTTGCGTGCGGTGTACTCCGAGGCCATCCGTTCGCCTGACATGTTCGAGAACAACGTCAACTGGAGTTATCAGGTCACCAACCTCAGGCCCGGTGCCTTTGGCCAGTCCAGCGCCCGTTACTTCGTCAAGACCCGTGGCCCCGGCGACCTCGATCAGGAGCACATGCGCTCCCGGGAGCTGGGCTACAACGGCTACTTCCCCGTAGCGGGGCTGGCACTCGACGTGAAGCTGTTCCACGACGAAATCACCGGCATGATCAGTGAACCGCTGCGCAACAATCAGTACATCGCCAGCAACGCCAACAAGGAGCGCTTTTCGGGAGTCGAAACCCAGCTCGACTGGCGTGTCGGCAGCTTCGATCGCCTGCGACTGACCTATGCCTACGTCGATGCCGACGCCAGCAATCCGCTGGATGCCAGGCAGACGGCAAACAACAGTGGTTCGGCCGGATGGCTGCGCGATTGGGGCCAGGGCTGGAACAGTGCGCTTTTCTATTATGGCGACAACGCCCTCAACGGCTACCGCTTCGAACGGGCCGATGTGCGCATCGCCAAACGTATCGCCTTGGGCAAGGCTAGCCTGGAGCTGGCCGGGGTACTCCAGCAACGCCTGGACAATCAGCCGACCACCTTCATCGATAACCATTATGACCAGCGCCACGTGATGTATTTCAGCGCAGAGCTTGAACTTTAAGATGCCGTATCGTCCGGCCTGGAGAACACCGACCTTGGGCCGGTTGCTGGCGGTGCTTTGCCTGCTGTTCACCAGCATGCTGGGCAGCCTGGCGAGCAACGCGGCCGACATTTTGCTCACGGGTGCCGAAGACAGCCCCGGTGTGCGGGCGTTTACCCAGGCTCTGAGCGAGTTGCGACCGAACGACAACGTGCGATTCCAGGCGCTGGCCAGTTTGCCGATACCGGAAAAACTGCCGGAAAACATCCGTTTGATTCTCCTCGACCTGCCCAGCCTCGACTGGCGCCTGCAGGACGCCCAGGGCCCGGCGACACTGGTGCTGCGCATCAGCCGCCTGCAAGCCCGGCAACGCTTGAACAGCTCGCTGCCGGCGCGCCTTTGCCTGCTCTGGAGCGATCCACCGCCGGACCGCCAATTACGCCTGACCCGCACCCTGTTGCCCCAAGCCAGACGCATCGGCGTGCTCTATGACAACCACAGTGAATTCCTCTTGGATGAGCTGCGTCAGGCCGCCCTCCCCCTGGGCCTTGAGGTGGTCACCCAACGCTGGAACAACATTCACGACAGCCGCCCGTTACAGACCTTGCTGAAGAACAGCGACGTGTTGCTGGGACTGGACGACGCCGACCTGTATAACCCGCAAACCGCAAAGAACCTGCTGCTGAGCAGCTACTCACGGCAAATGGCACTGATCGGCCCCAACGCGGGTTTCGTCAAGGCCGGGAGCCTGGCCAGCACCTACAGCGACCAGAGCGACTGGCTGGCGGTCCTCGACGAATTGCTCGACCGGCCACCAGCCACCTGGCCGCGCTCGCACTACCCCCATCGATTCAAGGTCGCGAGCAATCCCCAGGTGGCGCGCTCCCTGGGTATCGAAGCGATAAACGAAGCGTCTGTCGCCACCTTGCTGGCTGAAGGAGAACGCCGTCCATGAACCTGCGCCGTCGCTGGGACATCAACACCCGCACCCAACTCATCAGCCTCGGCCCTGCCTTGCTGCTGACCTTGTTGCTGATCAGCTTCTTCACCTTCGTGCGTATCCAGGATCTGCGTCAGGAAATCTCCCACACCGGCCAGTTGATCGCCAACCAGCTGGCCCCCGCCACCGAGTACGGGGTGATTTCGGGCAACAGCGAAGTGCTTGAAACCTTGCTCAAGGCGACGCTGGCCACGCCCAACGTGAGCTTTCTGGAAATCCAGGACAGCGCCAACCGGGTTCTGGTGTACGTCGAACAACCGAGCGAACACCACAATCGCGCGCAACAGCTCGAAGTGTTCCAGGCGCCCATACGGCTCCAGCGAATCGCTTTGCACAATGACTTTTTCCAGAGCAGCAAAACCGCCACCGCCGCCCCCACCGAGGACTACCTCGGCCGGGTGATCGTCGGGCTGTCCAACGATGCCTTCAGCCGGCGCCAGCAGGAAATCGTGCTCAAGGCAGCCATTCTGGCGCTGTTTGCCCTGCTGTTTACCTTCCTCGTGGCCCGACGCCTGGCGGGCAGCCTGTCGCAACCGATCCGTGATATCGGCAATGCCGTCAAGGCGATCCAGGCCGGCGATTACAAAACACCGCTGCCGATTGTCGATGACACCGAGCTGGGGGCGCTGTCACAACACATCAACAACCTCGCCAGCGGTCTCGAGCAGGCCAGCCGCGAACAGCACCAGGCCATGGCGCAGTTGATCCAGACCCGCGAAGAGGCGGAAAAGGCCAACAACGCCAAATCCGACTTCCTCGCCATGATGAGCCATGAACTGCGCACGCCGATGAATGGCGTACTGGGCATGTTGCAATTGCTGGAAACCACCGACATGACCGAGGAACAGGTGGAGTACGCGGCGCTGGCCTCGGAGTCCACCGAGCACTTGCTCAAGGTGATCAACGACATCCTCGATTTCTCGCGCATCGAACGTTCGGAGCTGGAACTGGAGCACATTCCCTTCAACCTCGCCGACCTGATCGGCAGTTGCGCCCAGTCGTTCCAGCACAGTGCCGCGCAACGCGGTCTCGACCTGCAATTGATGATCCCCGACGACATGCGTGGCTTGCAGGTCAAGGGCGACCCGACGCGTATCCGGCAGATACTGGTCAACCTGGTGGGCAACGCGCTGAAGTTCACCGAGCGGGGCCGCGTCACCCTCGAGGCGCAATGGCAGTCGCTGGATCACGAACTGCTGTGGTTCACCTGCACGGTACGCGACAGCGGCATCGGCATCCCGGCCGAAAGCCTGGAATTGATGTTCAACGCTTTTCAGCAGGCCGACAGCTCCATTTCAAGACGCTACGGCGGCACCGGACTGGGCCTGCCGATTGCCCGTACCCTCGCCGAACGCATGGGGGGCACCTTGCGCGCGCAAAGTGAGGAAGGCCGCGGTTCGGTGTTCACCCTGGAAATTCCCCTGGCCCTGCACCAGCAGACGCAGCCGCTGCTGCCGCCCCGCGCGCAAACCGGCGACAGCGACGGCGAGGGGCGCAATGTGCTGCTGGTCGAAGACAACCCGGTCAACCAGACGGTCATCGAGGCCATGTTGCGCAGCCTGGGTTTCAAGGTCAGTGTCGCCGCCGATGGCGCGCAGGCGGTACGCAGTGCCGAGAGCCTGATTTTCGAAGCGATCCTGATGGACTGCCGCTTGCCAATCATCGATGGCTACGAAGCCACCCGGCAAATCCGCCAGTTACCCGGGTGCACCGACCTGCCGATCATCGCCCTGACCGCCAATGCCTTGCAGGGCGATCGCGAGGCCTGTCTGTCGGCCGGGATGAACGATTACCTGGCCAAGCCATTCAAACGGACTGATCTGCAACAAATTCTGCAACGGTGGGTGCAGTAGTACAGGCCTTTCGACCATCTGCGACTGGCGTGAAAGGCGAAAGTGCGGCAGTCTTAGGCACCTCGACAGGCCCGAAAAGGGGCTTGAATAATAATTTCAGTGCACAAGTGTACATTCATGTCCTTGGTGCTGTGACTTTCACCACAACGCAATAGTCTATGAGTAGGCTGCCGGTTCGAGGCATGAACGCTTCGATCGGCCGGGAAGATTTGCCCCACCTGCCGCATGGGACTATTGAGGAGCTCGCATGACCAAACAAAACGCCTTTACCCGGGAAGACCTGCTGCGCTGCAGTCGCGGTGAGCTGTTCGGCCCAGGTAACGCGCAACTGCCCGCCCCGAACATGCTGATGGTTGATCGCATCACCCTGATCAGCGAAGAAGGTGGCAAGTACGGCAAAGGTGAATTGGTCGCCGAGCTGGATATCAATCCGGACCTGTGGTTCTTCGCCTGCCACTTCGAAGGCGATCCGGTGATGCCGGGCTGCCTGGGCCTCGACGCCATGTGGCAGCTGGTCGGCTTCTTCCTGGGCTGGCAAGGTCTGCCGGGCCGTGGCCGTGCGCTGGGTTCGGGCGAAGTGAAATTCTTCGGCCAGGTCCTGCCGACCGCCAAGAAAGTCACCTATAACATTCATATCAAGCGCGTCCTCAAGGGCAAGCTGAACCTGGCCATCGCCGACGGTTCGGTCACTGTCGACGGTCGCGAAATCTACACCGCCGAAGGCCTCCGGGTCGGCGTGTTCACCTCCACTGACAACTTCTAAGGGTTATCCGCATGCGCCGCGTCGTTATCACTGGTCTGGGCATCGTTTCTTGCCTGGGCAATGACAAAGAGACCGTCTCCGCTAACCTGCGTGCAAGCCGCCCTGGCATCCGGTTCAACCCGGAATATGCCGAAATGGGTCTGCGTAGCCAGGTTTCCGGCTCCATCGACCTCAACCTTGAAGAACTGATCGATCGCAAGATCTATCGCTTCGTCGGCCACGCGGCAGCTTATGCCTACCTGGCCATGAAAGACGCCATCACCGACTCCGGCCTGACCGAAGAGCAGGTTTCCAACCCGCGTACCGGCCTGATCGCCGGCTCCGGTGGCGCATCGACCCTGAACCAGATGGAAGCGCTGGACATCCTGCGCGAGAAAGGCGTCAAGCGCGTCGGCCCATACCGCGTCACGCGGACCATGAGCAGCACCGTTTCCGCTTGCCTGGCCACTCCGTTCAAGATCAAGGGCCTGAACTACTCCATCGCTTCTGCCTGCGCCACCAGTGCTCACTGCATCGGTACCGCCATGGAACAGATCCAGATGGGCAAGCAGGACATCGTCTTCGCCGGTGGCGGTGAAGAAGAGCACTGGAGCCAGTCGTTCCTGTTCGACGCCATGGGCGCCCTGTCCAGCAAGCGCAACGACACTCCGGAACAAGCCTCCCGTGCCTACGACGCTGACCGTGACGGCTTCGTCATCGCCGGCGGTGGCGGCATGGTCGTGGTCGAAGAGCTGGAACACGCTCTGGCCCGCGGTGCGAAGATCTACGCGGAAATCGTCGGCTACGGCGCGACTTCCGACGGCTACGACATGGTCGCCCCGAGCGGCGAAGGCGCGATCCGCTGCATGCAGCAGGCGCTGTCCACCGTTGACACCCCGATCGACTACCTGAACACCCACGGCACCTCGACCCCGGTCGGCGACGTCGCGGAAATGAAAGGCGTGCGTGAAGTGTTCGGCGACAAGGCTCCGGCCATCAGCTCCACCAAGAGCCTGTCGGGTCACTCCCTGGGCGCCGCCGGCGTTCACGAAGCGATCTACTGCATGCTGATGATGGAAGGCAACTTCATTGCCGGCTCCGCCAACATCGACGAGCTGGACCCTGAAGTGGCCGACCTGCCGGTGCTGACCAAGACCCGCGAAAACGCCACCATCAACACCGTGATGAGCAACAGCTTCGGTTTCGGTGGCACCAACGCCACGCTGGTACTGAAGCGCTGGGAAGGCAAGTAATTTCCCGCTGCTGAGCCGCACATGAAAACGCCCCGACTGGTTCGGGGCGTTTTTTTGCTGCCGCTTTTTGTAGGAGCTGCCGCAGGCTGCGATCTTTGCTTGTAAAGATCAAAAGATCGCAGCCTGCGGCAGCTCCTACAAGATGAAACCTTTGTCATGAAACTCAATGACCTGCGACCGAATGTCGCGCATTTAGCGGGCTGCAGGACTGTTTCCGTTTTTGCAAAAAACCGTTACCAAACTCAGCCATTTACTTAGCAAGCTACCAAACTCTATAACAGAGGCCTGCACACGCCTTGCTGCAGATAACAGAGATTGGAGCTAGCAGATGACTGTAAAAGTAACTGAACGCGACGATTCACATAAATCCCACGAGGGTGTAGCCGCCGGTATCCGGATCTGGGACGTGCACCAACAGGACCTGCTGGTCGGTATGTTCCATTCCGAGGCCGACGCGCAAAACTACAGGGCCGAACTGGAAATGCTCGAGCGTAAACGCGAGCTCGCAACCGGTTGAAAACAGACTCGACCACGGTGCAGCCTGCCCTTTCCTGCCGGGCAGGCTGCATCTACATCAGACAACTTCGATCAGCGTCAAATGAAGGTCATCTTCGATCTTCACCGAAGGAACACTTTCAACAATCCAGCCCGCTTGAAGCCTGACCACCTCGACCTCGCCATCGCCCATTCCGTCATTGCGGATCGAGAACTGCAGTGATGACGGATGACGCTTGGCATAATCGAAACTCATGCCACAGGCGATCAGGAAATCGATTTTTGCCTCGGTCAGCTCAACTTGAATGTCGCGCTCGCCTTCTTTCAGACTGTAGTAATCCAGGCACAGGTTGATTGCAAAAGGGCAGCCATTGACGAGGCTGTTGATGAACCTCCCTTCATAACCCCCGAAGTAACTGTGCTCAGCCCGCACACTACTGAGCTTCTTCACCCTGACCTCGACGTCCTTGGAAATCCTGAACAGCCAAAAGTCTCCCTCCGACGCCAGGTGTTTGCCAAAATCGATGCCTGATACATGGCGCTTTGGCCACATCGATATCAAAGGAATATCGACTTCATATTCTTTATTGGTGATCGCCAGCAAGTAATTAATAACATCGTAATAACTCGACTCACCATCTCCAACTTTGATGAGCGTCGCACAGCTTCCCGCCAGCAATACGATCTTGCCATAGCGTTCCACCGGTAGTTCGGTCATCAATAAAGCTATGCATGCCGGCACTCTCTCCAGATAGGCAGAGTTCAGCTCATGGAGTTCCTCCTCATTGCGAACCTCGCGCCAGGGAATGTTCCAGAAGAACTCAGGCAGGGTAAAAAAAACACAAGCGGTCGCGCCATGATCCTCGCGAGCGGCTTTTGCAGCGATCTTGATTTTTCGCCGTACAAGCTCGGCGCGAGCGACAAGTTCATCATCCAGATAATCGCGAATGGATTGTCCGAGCGGTCGCGGCTGTGAAAGCTGCGACTTGAACGTGGGTTGGCGTAACGAAGCGATACTGACAAACATTTATTCCATCCTTGGATACTAAAGTTCATTCGATTTATTTTCCCCCGCCCCAAACACCCTTATAAAAAGATATTATTTCCCGGCAAAAGAAAACCCGAAAGATCGTATCGATACAATCTTTCGGGCTCAATGTATAAATCATGCAAAGTACTAGCAAACATGTAAGCCCGCTAGAACATTCAATCTGTTACCACATCAGGTCATCCGGAATCTTATAGGCCGCGTACGGATCGTCCTCGGCAATGACCTCTTCGGTCTGCACATTGAGCTGCACGATGCGCTGCGGATCGCGCTCCTGAATCTTCAGCGCCGCCTCGCGCGGAATCACTTCGTAGCCGCCGGCGTGATGCACGATGGCCAACGATCCGCTGCTGAGCTTGTTGCGCATCAGGGTGTTGACGCAGATGCGCTTGACCTTCTTGTCGTCGACGAAGTTGTAGTAGTCCTCGGTCGTCAGCTTTGGCAGGCGCGAAACTTCGATCAGTTGCTTGACCTGCGCGGCACGGGCCTTGGCCTCGGCTTTTTCCTGCTGCTGACGGTTGAGCTCCTGATCACGCTTGACCTTCTCGGCCATGGCTTCCTGCGCCGCGCGCTGCTGGGAGTCATCCAGCTCGATCTGGCCTTTGTGGGCCAGGCGCTGTTGTTTCTGCTTGTCTTTGCTGACCTGCTTGGCCTGCTTCTGGTTGACCAGCCCTGCTTTGAGCAACTGGTCGCGAAGGGAAATGCTCATGGTGCTTATTTCTCACTTGGGCCACGGCTCAACCGCAGCTGGGCAAATTCTTTTCCTGACGTTTGGCTTCGCCCCACAAGGCGTCCAACTCTTCGAGGGTGCAATCTTCTATGGGACGACGGGTATCGCGCAATGCCTGTTCGATAAAACGAAAGCGTCTTTCAAACTTGCCGTTGGCGCCACGCAGTGCGGTTTCCGGATCAACCTTGAGATGCCGCGCCAGATTGACCACGGAAAACAGCAGGTCGCCGATCTCGTCGGCCACGGCTTCTGGATCGTTTTCCGACATGGCTTCGAGCACTTCATCGAGCTCCTCGCGCACTTTATCGAGCACCGGCAAGGCGTCCGGCCAGTCGAAACCGACCTGCCCCGCGCGCTTCTGCAATTTTGCCGAGCGCGACAGCGCCGGCAATGCAGCGGGGACGTCATCGAGCAACGACAACTGCTCGGGTGCCGAAGATTTCTCCGCGCGCTCTTCGGCCTTGATCTCTTCCCAGCGCTGCTTGACCTGCTCTTCACTCAGGCGCGGGACATCCAGAGGCGCATACAAGTCACCGGTGGGGAACACGTGGGGATGACGGCGGATCAGCTTGCGGGTGATGCTGTCGACTACGCCGGCGAACTCGAAGCGCCCTTCTTCGCGAGCCAACTGGCTGTAATACACCACCTGGAACAGCAGATCGCCCAGCTCACCCTGCAAGTGATCGAAGTCACCGCGCTCGATGGCGTCGGCGACTTCGTAGGCTTCCTCAAGGGTGTGCGGGACGATGGTGGCGTAGGTTTGCTTGATGTCCCATGGGCAACCGTACTGCGGGTCGCGCAGGCGGTTCATCAGGTGCAGCAGGTCTTCAAGTGAATACATTTATTAAACTCTGCGAGAACCTGTGGGAGCGAGCTTGCTCGCGATAGCGGTCTGTCAGACAACACATGTGCTGAATGTTAAGCCGTCATCGCGAGCAAGCTCGCTCCCACAGTGGATCGGCGCCGAACATGCATCAAGGTGTACGGTTACGCCGCGTTTCGATGATGTTCGGCAACTGGGAAATCCGCCCCAGCAAGCGCCCCAATGCATCCAGCCCCGGAATCTCGATGGTCAGAGACATCAGCGCGGTGTTGTCCTCCTTGTTCGAGCGGGTGTTGACCGCCAGCACGTTGATCCGCTCGTTGAGCAGCACTTGCGACACATCACGCAGTAAACCGGAACGGTCGTAGGCGCGGATGACGATGTCCACCGGATAGGTGAGCACCGGTACCGGGCCCCAACTGACCTGGATGATCCGCTCGGGCTCGCGCCCGGCCAGCTGCAGCACCGAAGCGCAGTCCTGGCGGTGAATGCTCACGCCACGCCCCTGGGTGATGTAGCCGACGATGGCATCGCCCGGCAATGGCTGGCAGCAACCAGCCATCTGGGTCATCAGGTTGCCGACACCCTGGATCTGGATATCACCGCGCTTGCCCGGTTTGTAGCCCGTGGCCTTGCGTGGAATCAACTCCAGCTGTTCATTGCCGCGCTCCGGCTCGACCAGTTGCTGCGCCAGGTTGACCAGTTGCGCCAGACGCAAGTCGCCGGCACCGAGGGCGGCGAACAGGTCTTCGGCGGTTTTCATGTTGGCCTTGTCGGCCAGCTTGTCGAAATCCACCGCTGGCAAGCCGAGGCGATTGAGCTCGCGCTCAAGCAGGGTTTTACCGGCCGCGACGTTCTGGTCGCGAGCCTGCAGCTTGAACCAGTGAACGATCTTCGCCCGTGCCCGCGACGTGGTGACGTAACCCAGGTTCGGGTTCAGCCAGTCACGGCTCGGGGTGCCGTGCTTGCTGGTGATGATCTCGACCTGTTCACCGGTTTGCAGGCTGTAGTTGAGCGGCACGATGCGCCCGTTGATCTTGGCGCCACGGCAGTTATGACCGATTTCAGTGTGTACGCGGTAGGCGAAGTCCAGCGGCGTCGCGCCCTTCGGCAAGTCGATGGCGTGACCGTCCGGAGTGAAGATATAGACCCGGTCGGGCTCGATATCGACCCGCAGCTGCTCGGCCAGGCCACCGATGTCGCCCAGCTCTTCGTGCCACTCCAGCACCTGACGCAGCCAGGAGATTTTCTCTTCGTAGTGATTGGAACCGGACTTGACGTCGGTGCCCTTGTAGCGCCAGTGCGCGCACACGCCGAGCTCGGCTTCCTCATGCATCGCATGGGTGCGGATCTGCACTTCCAGCACCTTGCCCTCAGGCCCGATCACCGCCGTGTGCAGCGAGCGATAGCCGTTTTCCTTGGGGTTGGCGATGTAGTCGTCGAACTCTTTCGGGATGTGCCGCCACAGGGTATGGACGATGCCGAGCGCGGTGTAGCAGTCGCGCATTTCCGGCACCAGCACGCGAACGGCGCGCACGTCGTAGATCTGGCTGAACTCCAGACCCTTGCGCTGCATTTTGCGCCAGATCGAATAGATGTGCTTGGCCCGGCCGCTGATATCGGCATCGACGCCGGTGGCCTGCAATTCGTTTTTCAGCTGGCTCATCACGTCGCTGATGAAGCGCTCGCGATCCAGTCGCCGCTCATGGAGCAACTTGGCGATCTGCTTGTACTGGTCCGGCTCCAGGTAACGGAAGGACAAGTCTTCCAGTTCCCACTTGATGTGGCCGATACCCAGGCGGTGGGCCAGTGGCGCATAAATGTCGAAGACTTCACGGGCCACGCGGTTGCGCTTTTCGTCATCGGCGGTTTTCACCGCACGGATGGCGCACGTGCGTTCGGCCAGCTTGATCAGGGCGACGCGAACGTCATCGACCATGGCCACCAGCATCTTGCGCAGGTTTTCCACCTGGCCCTGGGTGCCCAGCACCAGGGATTTACGCGGGCTCAGGCTGTCGCTGATCGCGGCCATGCGCTGCACGCCATCGATGAGTTTGGCCACCACCGGACCGAAGCGCTGGCTGACCGCCGGCAACTTGATCTGGCCTTCGCGTACGCCTCGATACAGGATCGCGGCGACCAAAGAGTCCTGGTCGAGTTTGAGATCGGCGAGGATCTCGGCGATCTCAAGTCCGGTACGGAAAGTCGAGTTACCTTCCGACCACAGATTCTGTGCCGCATTGGCTTGTTGTTCGGCCTCGCGAGCGTACTCGCAGGCTTCCTTCAAGGCTTCGCGATCCAGTGCCAGATCGACACTCACCGCGTGATCGAGCCAAGCCTCGAGATTGATACTGCCGTCGGTGTTGATCGGCTGGTGTGCTCTCACCTGTACCATCTTGCTTACCTTCCCTACGACGCAGATTCAATGCGTCAAATCGCTGACCTTCGTTGCCTGTGCGCCCACGTCGGGCTCGGTGCGCGGCTGCACGGGCGGGCCAGTCGGACCAGACGAGCATCCTAGCTCGCTTCAAATAACGCCATGGCCTCGACATGTGCCGTTTGAGGAAACATATCGAGAATCCCGGCACGTTTTAACCGGTAGCCCTGCTTGATCAATTCGACCGTGTCGCGCGCCAGCGTTGCCGGGTTGCATGACACATACACCAACCGCTCGGCGCCCAGGGTCTTGAGCTTGCGCACAACCTCGAAAGCGCCGTCACGCGGTGGGTCCAAGAGTACCGCACAAAAGCCTTCGGCGGCCCATTCGGCGTCCGTCAAAGGCTGGGATAAATCGGCCTGAAAAAACTTCGCGTTATGCAGATTGTTGCTAGCCGCATTCGCCGCCGCCCGGTCGACCATCACCTGCACACCTTCCACGGCCACCACTTCGCGAGCAGCCTTGGCCAGCGGCAAGGCAAAGTTGCCCAGGCCGCAGAACAGATCGAGTACGCGCTCATCCGCCGTCGGCTTCAACCAGTCCAGCGCCTGGGCGACCATCGCTTCGTTGACGCCAGCGTTGACCTGGATGAAATCCCCAGGTCGGTAAGCCAGTTCCAGATCCCACTGTTCAAGACGATAGCCCAACGACTGGTCAGCCTCGACCGGTTGCGGTTCACCGTCGCCATGCAGCCACAACTGGGCCTCATGGAACGCGCAGAAATCCTTGAGGATGGTCATGTCACTTTCAGACAACGGCGCCATGTGTCGCAGCAAAACCGCCAGCGTCGAGCCGCTGAACAACTCCACGTGCCCCAGTGCCTGAGGTTTGCTCAAGCGCCGCAGCATTTCCGGCAAACGGGTCATGATCGGTTGCAAGGGCTGTACCAGCACCGGGCAATCATCGATGCCAACGATGTCCTGGCTGCCGGCGGCACGGAAACCGACTTCGAGCTTTTTCGCCTTCATGTCCCAGCGCACCGCCACGCGGGCGCGGCGTCGGTAAGCGAACTCCGCACCGCTCAAAGGCGGTGCCCACTCTTCGGGTTCGACACCCGCGACCTTCGACAACTGCTCGGCGAGCATGCGCTGTTTCAGGGCAAGTTGTTCGATATGAGGCAGATGCTGCACGCTGCAACCGCCGCAACGGCCGGCATGGGCGCACGGTGCCGGGCGGCGCAATTCGCTGGCCTTGAACACCCGCTCGGTGCGCGCCTCGACCACTTTGCCGTGGGCGCCGAGCACACGCGCTTCAATCTCCTCACCGGCCAACGCGCCGATGACGAACCAGGTGCGACCTTCGAAAAACGCGATGCCGCGACCGTCATTGGCCAGGCGCTCGATGGTCAGGCGCTGCTTTTTGCCGGTCGGGATTTGCGGGGCCTTGCTGCCACCGGTGGGCTGGAAGCGCAGGCCTCTTTCATGTTTGGCCATCAGTTGGGCGCGTCGAAAATGCCGGTCGACAGGTAACGGTCGCCACGGTCGCAGATGATCGCGACGATCACCGCGTTTTCAACTTCTTTGGACAGGCGCAGCATTGCCGCCACGGCACCGCCCGAGGACACGCCACAGAAAATACCCTCTTCGCGGGCCAGCCGACGGGTCACGTCTTCGGCTTCGCTTTGGGCCATGTCGACGATCCGGTCCACGCGGTCAGCCTGGTAGATCTTCGGCAGGTATTCCTGGGGCCAGCGGCGGATGCCCGGGATCGCCGAGCCTTCCATCGGTTGCAGGCCGATGATCTGCACGTTGTCGTTCTGCTCTTTCAAGTAGCGCGACACGCCCATGATGGTCCCGGTGGTGCCCATGGAGCTGACGAAATGGGTGATGGTGCCCTCGGTCTGGCGCCAGATTTCCGGGCCGGTGGTGGTGTAGTGCGCTTCGGGGTTGTCACCGTTGGCGAACTGATCCAGCACCTTGCCGCGACCTTCGGCTTCCATCTTCTGCGCGAGGTCACGGGCGCCTTCCATGCCCTGTTCCTGGCTGACCAGGATCAGCTCGGCGCCATAGGCGGTCATGGCCGCCTTGCGTTCGGCGCTGGAGTTGTCCGGCATGATCAGGATCATCTTGTAACCCTTGATCGCCGCGGCCATGGCCAGGGCGATCCCGGTGTTGCCCGAGGTCGCTTCGATCAGCGTATCGCCGGCATGGATCTGCCCGCGCAGTTCGGCGCGGGTGATCATCGACAGCGCCGGACGGTCCTTGACCGAACCCGCCGGGTTGTTCCCTTCGAGCTTGAGCAAAAGGGTGTTGCTGGTGGCGCCGGGCAGGCGCTGCAAACGGACCAGCGGAGTGTTGCCGACGCAATCGGCGATGGTTGGGTACTGCAAGGTCATGGCGTATTCGCAATCCAGACTGCGGGGGCGACTATCATACCGGCAAACCTCGGAAGGCCATATCACGCAAAGTGTGGTGCTTATGGTTTATGGGAATAAGCGGCAAGCTTTGAGCTGCAAGCGGCAAGTGGCGGTGCCACTCGGAACATGAAAAACAGAGGTTGTTATGGTGGGAGTGAGGGCCTCTTCGCGGGCAAGCCCGCTCCCACAGGGGGCTGGGGTGATCACAGGTTTGGCGATTGAAACACGGTCAGTGTGGGAGCGGGCTTGCCCGCGAAGGCGTCGGCACTGGCGCTACTGACATCCGCCAACAGCCGCATATTCAAACGCAAACCGGTCCCGGTGTTTTGCGCCCAAAGCTGTCCGCCCTGCCGCTGCACAGCGTTCCGGGCAATGCTCAACCCCAACCCAAAGCCGCCATCCCCCGGCCTCGAACCGTCGAGTCGGGTAAACGGCAGGAAGATCCGCTCCAGATCAGCTTCCGCCACACCGCCGCCCTGATCCTCCAGCCACAGATGCCAGTATTTGCCCTCGCTCTGTCCGCCAAGGTGGACCATGCCGCCCTCGGGCGAATGCCGAATCGCATTGCGCAGAATGTTTTCCAGTGCCTGGGCCAGGGTGTTGAGATGACCGCGCACCCAGCAGGATGCATCCACCGTGCATTGCAGCCGAGTATCAGGCCATCC
The DNA here is from genome assembly GCF_058986625.1 of Pseudomonas sp. GW821-FHT07G06. Lineage (NCBI taxonomy): Bacteria > Pseudomonadati > Pseudomonadota > Gammaproteobacteria > Pseudomonadales > Pseudomonadaceae > Pseudomonas > Pseudomonas sp. GW821-FHT07G06. Next base: position 227,171 of record NZ_JBYSVW010000011.1, on the reverse strand, counting down.
GCTTTCATAGCAGGCATTCTCCGTGAGCATCTCCCACAGTGCCTGGATCTGGATCGCTTCGTCGGGCAAGCGGGTGCGCTCGGTGTCCAGCCAGGCCAGCTGCAGCGTGTCTTCCACCAGGCGCTGCATGCCATCGACCTCCCGGCCGATGCGTTCGCGCAATAGCTCCAGCCCCTGCTCACTTTCACTGGCCACCCGCAAGCGGCTCAGGGGCGTGCGCAATTCGTGGGACAGGTCGCGCAGCAGTTGCTGCTGCAAGGCCACGGTGCTTTGCAGGCGTTCAGACATGTGATCGAACGCCCTGCCCAGCTCGCCCAGTTCATCCGAACGCTTGGTGGTCCGGCTCGAGAGCCGTACGTTCAGTTGATCGGCGCGCCAGGCATTGGCCTGCGCGCGCAAGTGATTGAGCGGCAGCACCAGCAGGCGGTACAGCCCGACGCACAGCAACAGGGTGAACAATCCCGGAATCACGCCGTTGGTGATCACCCGCCAGAACAGCCGGTAGTGCCCGGGAACGAAGCGCTCGGGCAACTCGATCACCAGGCTGCCGGCGGAAGGGTCATCGGGAAACGGCACACGCATCCAGGGCCGGCCCTTCTTGTGGATGGGCCAGTCCAGGCCGCGCAAAAAAGTCAGGCGTTCGACTTCCTTATCCGTCAGCGATTGGTTGCTCAAGGACTGCAAATCCGCGCCGATGACACCCACCCAGCCTTTTTCCCGCTGATACATGCCTTGCAGCCAGTCATCAACACCGGCGCTCTGGCGCTGCTGCCAAGCCTGCTCGACTTCGGCGGCGTAGCGCGTCAGGGTGCCGCGGGCCTCATCGGAGAGGAACTGGTTGCGCTGCTCCATGTAACGGCCCCAGGACCAACTCAACCAAATCATCAGCAGACAGAACGCGACCAATAGACAGGCCAGTTTCCAGAACAGCGAATGCCTGCCCGGCAAGTTACATTTCATCGGCGGCGCTCAGGATGTAACCCTTGCCCCATACCGTGCGCACTTCGCGCTCGGTGTAGCCAATGGCCTTGAGCTTGCGGCGGATCTGGCTGATGTGCATGTCCAGGCTGCGGTCATGGGCCGCGTAACCGCGCTGCAGCACCTGCTGATAAAGGAAGGCTTTGCTCAAGACTTCGTCGGCGCTGCGGTGCAGTGTCTCCAGCAATCGATACTCGCTGCGGGTCAGGCCGCCGGCCTGTTCGCCATAAAACACTTCGAAGCCTTCATCGTCGAAACGCAGGCTGTCCATCGAAGGGGCTGGCACCGCGGGGACGGGGCGGCGGTCGAGGGCCACCCGCCGCAGGATGGCTTCGATGCGCACCCGCAATTCCACCATGCTGAAGGGCTTTGGCAGGTAATCGTCGGCCCCCAGGCGAAAGCCGCTGATGCGGTCGGATTCGGCACCGAGGGCCGACATCAGTAACACCGGGGTGGCATGGCTCTGGCGCAATTGGGTCAGGACCGCCAGACCGTCCATGCCCGGCAGCAGAATATCCATCAGCACCACGTCGAAAGATTGCCGCCGGGCCATGTCCAGGCCTTCCCGGCCGTTCTGGCACCAGGTCACCTGGAAGCCGCTGCGGTCCAGATGCTCATGCACGTAGGCGCCGAGCACAAGGTCGTCTTCGATGGACAGGATTCGGGGGAGGCCGGCATTGATGGGAGTCATGACTATCTGCAAACAATTCTCAGTTGAGTGATTATTCAAGATTGCCTCGCCAGGGGCAACCCACCGCTTGGCTGGAGCGCCAATGAGCTGCTCGGGCCGACGAATGGCAGCAGCATTTTTACGAAGATTGCCCGCGAGCAAATCGCTACACTGCGCAAGTGCTGCATGGCGGATATTCGTGCAGGTCTATGAATAGCGGGATGCAGGAGAGATGCGTGCTCAAGAAACTGGGAATCAAAGGCCGCGTGCTGTTGCTGACCCTGTTGCCGACCAGCCTGATGGCGTTGGTGCTGGGGGGGTATTTTACCTGGATGCAACAGGCTGACCTGCAAACCCAACTCATGCAGCGCGGCGAAATGATCGCCGAGCAGTTGGCTCCCCTGGCGGCGCCAGCGATGGGCCATCAGGACAACGAACTGCTCGAACGCATCGCCACCCAGGCCCTGGAACAAACCGACGTACGGGCCGTGACCTTCCTGGCTCCCGACCGCTCGTTGCTGGCCCACGCCGGACCGACCATGCTCAACCAGACGCCTTCCGGCAGTGGCACACAGCTGCTGCGCCGCAGTGGCAACGATGCGACCCGCTATCTGCTGCCGGTGTTCGGCAAACACCGCAACCTGGCCGGAGACGTGATTCCCGAAGAAGCCGACCGCCTGCTGGGCTGGGTCGAACTGGAGCTGTCCCATAACAGCATGCTGTTGCGCGGTTACCGCAGCCTGTTCGCCAGCCTGATGCTGATCGCAGCCGGGCTGATCGGTGCGGCGCTGCTGGCCCTGCGCATGGGGCGCACGATCAACCGGCCACTGAGCCAGATCAAGCAGGCCGTGGCCCAACTCAAGGACGGCCATCTGGAAACCCGCTTGCCGCCCCTCGGCAGCCAGGAGCTGGACGAACTGGCCTCCGGCATCAATCGCATGGCCGGCACCCTGCAAAACGCCCAGGAAGAATTGCAGCACAGCATCGACCAAGCCACCGAAGACGTGCGCCAGAACCTGGAAACCATCGAGATCCAGAACATCGAGCTGGACCTGGCGCGCAAGGAAGCCCTGGAAGCGAGCCGGATCAAGTCCGAATTCCTGGCCAACATGAGCCATGAAATCCGCACGCCGCTCAACGGCATTCTCGGTTTCACCCACCTGTTGCAAAAAAGCGAGCTCACCCCACGCCAGCTCGACTACCTGGGTACCATCGAAAAATCCGCCGACAGCCTCCTGGGCATCATCAACGAGATTCTCGACTTCTCGAAAATCGAGGCCGGCAAACTGGTGCTCGACCATATTCCGTTCAACCTGCGCGACCTGCTGCAGGACACCCTGACCATTCTTGCCCCCGCCGCCCACGCCAAGCAGCTGGAACTGGTGAGCCTGGTGTACCGGGACACGCCGCTGTCCCTGGTCGGCGACCCGCTGCGACTCAAGCAGATCCTGACGAACCTGGTGAGCAATGCCATCAAGTTCACCCGCGAAGGCACCATCGTCGCCCGCGCCATGCTCGAAGAAGAGCACGAAGACACCGTGCAACTGCGCATCAGCATCCAGGACACCGGCATCGGCCTGTCGAACCAGGACGTGCGCGCCCTGTTCCAGGCCTTCAGCCAGGCCGACAACTCGCTGTCGCGGCAACCTGGCGGCACGGGCCTGGGCCTGGTGATTTCCAAGCGCCTGATCGAACAGATGGGCGGCGAGATCGGCGTCGACAGCACACCCGGGGAAGGCTCGGAATTCTGGATCAGCCTGAGCCTGCCGAAAGCCCGCGACGATGCCGAAGACCTGCCTGCCGCGCCCTTGCTCGGGCGTCGGGTGGCGGTCCTGGAAAACCACGAACTGGCCCGGCAGGCGTTGCAGCATCAACTGGAAGACTGCGGCCTGAGCACCACGCCGTTCAATACCCTGGAAAGCCTGACCAATGGCGTCACCGCCGCCCACCAGACCGATCAGGCGATCGACCTCGCCGTGCTCGGCATCACCAGCAACGACATGCCGCCGGAACGCCTCAATCAGCACATCTGGGACCTCGAACACCTTGGCTGCAAAGTGCTGGTGCTGTGCCCGACCACGGAACAGACGCTGTTCCACCTTTCCGTGCCCAACCCCCACAGCCAGCTCCAGGCGAAACCGGCCTGTACCCGCAAGCTGCGACGCTCCCTGTCTGACCTGGTCAGCCCGCGCCCGATGCGTAGCGAGCCGGGCGAACCGGTGTCCAGCCGTGCACCGAAGGTGCTGTGCGTCGATGACAATCCGGCCAACCTGATGCTGGTGCAGACCCTGCTCGAAGACATGGGCGCCAAGGTGCTCGCGGTGGAAAGCGGTTATGCCGCCGTCAAGGCGGTACAGAACGAGACATTTGATCTGGTGTTGATGGACGTGCAGATGCCCGGCATGGACGGCCGCCAGAGCACCGAGGCGATTCGCCAGTGGGAAAGCGAACGGCATTGCACGCCGTTGCCGATCGTGGCCCTCACCGCCCACGCCATGGCCAACGAAAAACGCGCACTGTTGCAAAGCGGCATGGACGACTACCTGACCAAACCGATCAGCGAACGACAGTTGGCCCAGGTGGTGCTGAAGTGGAGCGGCCTGGCGTTGCGCAATCACAGCCCGGAGCGCTCCGGCGACGGGCACGGCGGCGCCCATGACCTGTTGGTGCTCGACCACGAGGAAGGACTGCGCCTGGCCGCCGGCAAGGCGGATCTGGCCGCAGACATGCTGGCGATGCTGCTCGCCTCCCTGGAAGCAGACCGCGAAGCCATTCGTCTTGCTCAGCAGAGCAATGACCACAACGCCCTGGTCGAACGGGTCCATCGCCTGCATGGCGCGACACGCTACTGCGGCGTACCGCAATTGCGTGCGGCCTGCCAACGCAGCGAAACCCTGCTCAAGCAACAGGACCCGAAAGCCAGCGTGGCACTGGACGAGCTCGACCGGGCGATCAATCGCCTGGCAGCCCATGCGCGAATGAACGCTTGATGCAGCGCAATCGTGGGAATCAAATATCGGCGTAAGCTCACCACCTACTCTGTGGGAGCTGGCTTGCCAGCGCCTACAGGAACGAGGCAAAGAGGAAATCATGCGTACGATTCTTTTCAGCAGCCAGAACTACGACATCGACAGCTTTCTCGCGGCCGGGCAACCGGCCGGCATCGAGCTGCAATTTCAGCCTGCGCGCCTGAGCCTCGACACGGTAGCGCTCGCCCAAGGGTATGAAGCGGTCTGCGCGTTCATCAATGATGACCTTGGCGCGGCAGTGCTCGAGCGCCTGGCCGCTGGAGGCACTCGCCTGATCGCCCTGCGCTCGGCGGGTTACAACCACGTCGACCTGCCAACGGCAAAACGTCTGGGACTGGCCATCGTGCGCGTCCCGGCCTATTCGCCCCACGCCGTGGCCGAACACGCAGTAGCGCTGATCCTCGCACTCAACCGCCGCTTGACCCGCGCCTACAACCGCACCCGCGAAGGGGATTTCAGGCTGCAGGGGCTGACCGGTTTCGACCTGGTGGGCAAGACGGTCGGCGTGGTCGGCACCGGGCAGATCGGCGCCACCTTCGCCAAAATCATGAACGGTTTTGGCTGCCGGTTACTGGCCTATGACCCCTTCCCCAACCCGCAGGTCGAAGCCTTGGGCGCGCGCTACCTGAGCCTGCCGCAACTGCTGACCGAATCGCAGATCATCAGCCTGCACTGCCCGCTCAACGAACAGAGCAAGCACTTGATCAACCGTGAATCACTTGCGCACATGCAGCCGGGCGCGATGCTGATCAATACCGGACGTGGCGGCCTGGTGGACACCCCGGCGCTGATCGACGCGTTGAAAGACGGTCGCCTAGGCTATCTGGGGCTGGACGTGTATGAGGAGGAGGCGCAACTGTTCTTCGAGGACCGTTCCGACCTGCCGTTGCAAGACGATGTGCTGGCTCGATTGCTGACCTTTCCTAACGTGATCGTCACCGCGCACCAGGCCTTTCTGACCCACGAAGCGCTGGACGCGATTGCCGCCACCACATTGCGCAACATCGCCGCCTGGGTGGCGGGCACACCGGAAAACCTGGTCACGGGCGACTGAAACGGATCGAAGGTCATCGGCCCGCGCGATGCGGCATGCAAGCCCGTGCTAGCATATCGCGCATATTTGGAGGACCCATGGTCGAACACGATTTCCGCTACAGCCTGATGAACCCGCAACACACCCTCACCGAATGCCGCGCCCTGGTGCCGGGGCGTTATCAGGTCACCGGCAACGGTGGCTCGATTCGCAACAACGACGTGCTGGTCGTGACCCTCAAGGGCGCCAAGGACTTGTCCATGCGCCTGACCGTTGAAACGGTTCGCCACCTGATCAATCCGCCCGGCCAATGGGTCGCGGTGGCCAGCGGCCCGGTGTTCGGCGAACTGGCGATCCATACCTGGCAAGTGAACTGCGACAGCTGCGCCAAAGCGCTGAACTTCGAGTTCGCCGTCGACGCCAAGCTGGGCAACAAGGCCGAAAAACCTGCTGCCACCGCGCGAATTGCCGAGCTGGGCTGGACCACCGTCGGCGAGAAACACCTGTGCCCGAAATGCCAGGAGCCTGCGTGATGAAACGCCTCGCTCTGAGCGCGATGGCCGGTGCCAGCCTGCTGGGCTGCGCCACCGAGCAGGTGCAGCTTGAACACAATCGCAGCTACATCCTGGAGTGGATCGGCGAGCGGCCACTGATGGACTACAGCCACCTGACCATCACGCTCGGTGAAGATGGCCGGGCCTACGGCAATGGCGGCTGCAACCACTGGTTCGCGCCGTACACCCTCGATGGCGACAAACTGACCTTCGGCAAAATCGGCAGCACCCGCAAACTGTGTGCGCCGGCGCTGATGGAGCAGGAAAAACGCTTCCTGCAGGCCCTGGAAAACGTCCAGCGCTGGGACGTCTCCCCGATCGAGCAGATCCGCTTCTGGCCAGCCGAAGGCAAGCCGCTGCGTTGGTGGCTCGAAGAGGGTTGATCCGCAAAAAAGATCGCAGCCTGGGGGGGGTCCTACAGGAGTAGGAGAAAAGATGTAGGAGATGCCGCAAGAGGCGATATTTTTTTTTCTTC
>NZ_JBYSVW010000011.1:182700-220422 GCF_058986625.1 Pseudomonas sp. GW821-FHT07G06 | reverse complement strand
CCGGCGACACCCCCTAAAGGAGGAAACAAAACTCTGGAGAACCCCCCCCAGGCTGCGATCTTTTTTTGCCTTAATTTTTTGCCTGCAACGCCTCAAGCTTCGCCATCACCCCCGCCGCCGTCTGTTCACCCATCAACTGCTCACGCACCTTGCCCTTGTCATCGATGATGTACGTCACCGGCAATGCCTCGCTGCGCGGCAATTCGAACAATTCGGCAGGGTCCTGGGCCAACACCGTGAACTTGATCCCCAGTTTCTCGCTCGCGCCCTTCAGTTCCTGCCCCTGGACGTTGTCGAAGTTGACCCCGAACACACCGATTTTCTTGTCCTTGAGTTGCTCGGCCAGGGTGTTCAACTCTGGGATTTCGGTACGGCAGGGTCCGCACCATTCTGCCCAGTAGTTGAGTACCAGCCATTTGCCGTCCAGTCGGTCGGCGGCGATCTTGTGGCCGTCCTGATCGATGCCATAGTCATTCCCGCAGCCCCCCAGCATCAACGCTCCGATGATCGCCAATGCTGCTGCCAGTCGCCTTGTCATGTCGTGTTCCTTGTCAAAAATTGAATGCACCTGCGACCCATCGCCTCTCACGGTTCTGGATTGCGCGCTGCACAGTTAGAATAGCCGCCACCTTACGCAAGATGCGACCCGCTCATGACCGATCTGACGCTTTATCACAACCCGCGCTGCTCGAAATCCCGCGGAGCGCTCGAACTGCTTGAAGCCCGTAGCCTGGCCCCGACCGTGGTGCGTTACCTGGACACTCCGCTGGACGCCACGCAAATCCAGCACCTGCTGGGCAAGCTGGGGATCAGCGCGCGGCAATTGCTGCGCACCGGCGAGGACGAGTACAAGACCCTCAATCTGGCCGATGGCAGCCTGAGCGAAGCGCAATTGATCGCCGCCATCGCCGCTCACCCGAAACTGATGGAGCGACCGATTCTCGAAGTCGGTGACAAAGCCGTCATCGGTCGTCCACCGGAGCAGATCCTGGAATTGTTGCCATGAGTGCACCTTACATTCTGGTTCTGTACTACAGCCGCAGCGGCTCGACCAACGAAATGGCCCGGCAGATCGCCCGTGGCGTCGAACAGGCCGGGCTTGAAGCCCGCCTGCGCACGGTGCCGGCGATTTCCACCGAGTGCGAAGCCGTTGCGCCGGAGATTCCCGACGAAGGCGCGCTGTATGCCAGCCTCGACGACCTGAAGAACTGCGCCGGCCTGGCCCTCGGCAGCCCGACCCGCTTCGGCAATATGGCCGCACCGCTCAAGTACTTCCTCGACGGCACCAGCAACCTGTGGCTGACCGGCGCCCTGGTGGGTAAGCCGGCCGGCGTGTTCACCTCCACCGCGAGCCTGCACGGCGGCCAGGAGACGACCCTGCTGTCGATGATGTTGCCGTTGTTGCACCACGGCATGCTGATCACCGGCCTGCCGTACAGCGAATCGGCACTGCTGGAAACCCAGGGCGGCGGCACACCCTATGGCGCCAGCCACCACGCCGGTGCCGACGGCAAAAGCGGCCTGGATAGCCATGAAGTGGCGCTGTGCCGCGCGCTGGGCATGCGCCTGGCCAAGACTGCACAGAAACTGGAGAGCTGAAGTGGCCAGGAAGCCGAAGATTCTCCCCGCCATTGACTGGCTCGAGCCGCGGGTGCGGGCGATGCGTGTCATCAGCCTGCTGTGCTTTTTGGGGCTGGTGGGCCTGCTGTGCGTCTACTACCTGCTGATCGCCGACCTGCATGGCGCCCGGCCATGGGTGATTCTGCTGATCGAACTGGTGCCACTGCTGATACTGGCGCCGGGCATGATCGTCGGCAGTCCTCGCGGGCATTCATGGATGTGCTTTGTGGTGAACCTGTATTTCATCAAGGGCGCATTGGCCGCTTATGACCCGAACCGGCAAATCTTCGGTTTGCTGGAGATGGGCGCGAGCCTGGCGGTGTTTTGCTCGGCACTGTTGTATGTGCGTTGGCGTTATCAGTTGAACCGCAAGCTGGCTGGCGAGGGCGAGACGTCCGTCGCCTGACAGAAAAGATCGCAGCCTTCGGCAGCTCCTACAGGTTTACACATTCCCCTGTAGGAGCTGCCGAAGGCTGCGATCTTTTTGGCCACCCACCCCATCAATGATTGACGGTGTACGCCAGCATCATCGAAATCTGGCTCATCGGCCGCCCGCCGCTTTCCTCATGCCACTGGTTGAACACGTCCTGCACCAACGCCAGGTCGCGCAGACTGCTCGGCACCTTGTCGATGATGTCTTGCGCATTCAAAGCCGCGACCACGTCGTAGCTCGGCACAAAGGTGTCCTTGCCGATCATCCGCAGGAAGCGCGGGGCTGACAGGCCACCCAACTGATGTCCGCGTTTTTTCAGGCAGGTCCAGAGCCCGACGATATCGGTCACCGGCCAGTCGGCGATCAGCTCGCCGAAGCTGCCCTTTTCATGGGCCACGTCCAGTATGAACTGCGCATTGCGCGGCACACTCTTGAGCTTGCCCAGGTGACGGATGATCCGCGTGTCCTGCATCAGCCGCTCAAGGTGCTCGGCGCTCATCAGCACGACTTTTTCCGGGTCGAACCCGAAGAACACTTCTTCGAAGGCTGGCCACTTGGCGTCCACCAGGCTGTGCTTGAGCCCGGCGCGAAACACCCGTAGCGCCATCATCGAGAGGTAGCGATCGTCGCTGATCTTGCGCAATTGCGCCGGGGTTTTGGGAACGGGCAGATGGGCTTCCAGTTCAGCCGCCGAACCGAAGCGGTTCAGACAGTATTCATTGAGCCACTTGTAATCGCGCATGCCCTCTCCAGTAATCTGAAATAAAACGAAAAAACCTGTGGGAGCGAGCTTGCTCGCGATAGCGGTGTGTCATTCAACATTGAAGTCGACTGACATGGCGCAATCGCGAGCAAGCTCGCTCCCACAGTAGTTGTGGTTAGAGGTTGACCACGTTGACGAAGCGCGAAGCCGCGCTTTCGTCGATCTTGAGGCTGGTGAAGTCAAACAGATTGCGGTCCGCCAGTTGCGACGGGATCACGTTCTGCAGGCTGCGGAAAATGCTCTCGGTACGGCCCGGGGTCTTGCGTTCCCAGTCCTGCAGCATTTCCTTGACCACCTGACGCTGCAGGTTTTCCTGGGAACCACAGAGGTTGCACGGAATGATCGGGAACTGCTTGAAATCCGAGTAGGCCTGGATGTCTTTTTCGTTGCAGTAGGCCAGCGGTCGGATCACCACGTTACGACCATCGTCGGCGCGCAGCTTCGGCGGCATGGCCTTGAGCGAACCGTTGAAAAACATGTTCAGGAAGAACGTTTCGACGATGTCGTCGCGGTGGTGACCCAGGGCCATCTTGGTCGCGCCAATTTCATCGGCAAAGGTGTAGAGCGTGCCGCGACGCAGGCGCGAGCACAGCGAGCACGTGGTCTTGCCTTCCGGAATCAGCTCCTTGACCACCGAATACGTGTCTTTCTCGACGATGTGGTATTCGATACCCAGCTCTTTCAGGTAGGCCGGCAGCACGTGCTCCGGGAAGCCCGGCTGCTTCTGGTCCATGTTCACGGCCACGATCTCGAACTTGATCGGCGCGACCTTCTGCAAGTGCATCAGCACATCGAGCATGGTGTAGCTGTCCTTGCCACCGGACAGGCAGACCATGACCTTGTCGCCGTCTTCAATCATGTTGAAATCGGCAACCGCCTCACCGGCCTGTCGGCGGAGGCGCTTTTGCAGTTTGTTCTGGTTGACCGTGAGAGTGCCCATGACGCGAAATCCGTGAGGTGTGACGAAAGGCGGGCATTTTACGCAAAAAATCGCCCCGTAGGAGCTGCCGAAGGCTGCGATCTTTTGATTTTGATCTTCGATGGCGCTGAAATCACCAAAGATCAAAAGATCGCAGCCTTCGGCAGACTCTACAGACGCAACCGCGATTAGGCCCCGTGTTTACAGCGCGATTTGCTCTAAAGCCCCTGCTCCACCCGGGGAAACTCCTCCCTATACTGCGACATAAGGTCGCTTACATATTTCAGACCTGTGACTTGCTTGGCCGCATTGGCCCGTAGGCGCTCCACTGGGGGGCGACGGTAAAGACAAGAGGAGTGACTGGCATGATCCATCACGTAGTGGGGCTCTTCACCCACCCTGACCAAGAATGGAAAGAAATCCGTGGCGACCAGGAGGAAAGCATCAGCCACATGTACCTGACCCATACGCTGATCCTGGCGGCTATCCCCGCCGTGTCTGCCTTCATTGGTACCACACAGGTCGGCTGGGTCATCGGCAATCGGCCTCCCGTGATGTTGACCGTAGAAAGCGCGATTTGGATGACGGTCATGTCGTACCTGGCGATGCTCGGGGGTGTCGCGGTAATGGGCGCATTCATTCACTGGATGGCCCGCACCTATGACGCCAACCCAAGCCTCGCCCGCTGCATTGCGTTTGCAACCTACACCGCGACCCCCTTGTTCATCGGCGGCCTCGCGGCCTTGTACCCGCACTTGTGGCTGGGGATGATCGTCGGTACCGCAGCCATCTGCTACACGGTGTACCTGCTGTATGTGGGCTTACCGACGTTCATGAACATTCCATCTGACGAGGGCTTCCTGTTTTCAAGTTCAGTGCTCGCCGTAGGCCTGGTGGTGCTGGTCGCCATCATGGCGTTCACTGTGATTGTCTGGGGACTCGGCGTGGGGCCGGTCTACACCAATTAGCCGTTCATCACCGAAAATCAGAACTGCCGATAAAGGCCGCCGCGAGGCGGCCTTTTCATTCTTCAGCAACGAGAAAGCCCATGACCATTCGGCAACCTGGTGATTCGCAAGGCCCGAGGGTTGCGGCATACTCGACCGCTCTGGAGATCCATCAAGCATGCCCGAGCAACTCAATTCCCGCGTCGAAGACTGTTTCCAACTAGCCGAATCCTTTTTCAAACGACCTTTCAAGCGCCCCGTGGTGAGCCTCAAGCTGCGCGGGCAAAAAGCCGGTGTCGCGCATTTGCACGAGAACCTGCTGCGCTTCAACCCGCAGCTGTACCGGGAGAATACCGAGGATTTCCTCAAGCAGACCGTGGCCCATGAAGTCGCGCACCTGATCGCCCACCAGCTGTTCGGCGACCGCATCCAGCCCCATGGCGAAGAGTGGCAATTGATCATGCGCGGCGTGTACGAACTGCCGCCCAACCGCTGCCACACCTATGACGTCAAACGCCGCAGCGTGACCCGTTACATCTACAAATGCCCGTGCGCCGACAGCGACTTCCCGTTCTCGGCCCAGCGCCACAGCCTGGTGCGGCAAGGGCGGCGGTATCTGTGCCGGCGGTGTCGCAACACCTTGGTGTTCAGTGGGGAGATGCGGGTCGAGTAGTTGGATTTTCGGTGTTTGTGCGGCCGCCTTCGCGAGCAGGCTCGCTCCCACAGGGGATCGGCGGCGTGACACAAACCCAGTGTGGGAGCGAGCCTGCTCGCGAAGGCGGCCTGACAGGCCCTAGAGAATCACCTTGGCTCGCCGCAATTCATCAATCCGCTCGACACCAAACCCCAACTCCCCCAACACCTGATCCGTGTGCTGCCCCAGCGCCACGCCGATATGCTTCGGCTCTGGCAAGCCCTCTGAAAACTTCAGCGGGCACGCCATCTGCGCCTGGCTTGAACCATCGTCCCGCGGCACGTCGGCCACCAACTCCCGCGCTTGCAACTGCGGATGACACAGCGCTTCTCCCAGGCTCAACACCGGCTCGACGCACGCATCCAGCTCAGCGAACAGCGCACGCAACTCGGCAAAATCATGCTTTTCGAATTCGACCCTCAACGCGTCCTTTAGCTGTTTCTGGTGCGCCGGTTGCGGTGACAGGCCGAGACCAGCCAGTTCCTCCAGCCCCAACGCCGCGCACAACTGCTTCATGAACACCGGCTCCAGGCTGCCCACCGACAGCCAACGCCCATCCCGGGAGCGGTAGTAATCGTAAAAGCTGCCGCCATTGAGCACCTGGTTTTCCGGCCCCGGCTCGACGCCACAGGCCAGATATCCGGCACCCGCCAGCGCATTCAGGCTGAACGCGCAGTCGGTCATGCTGACATCCAGGTGCTGGCCCTGACCGGTTTGCTGCCGGGCGATGACCGCCGCCAGCAGGCCAATCACCCCGTGCAGTGAGCCACCGGCGACATCCGCCACCTGCATGCCCAACGGCAGTGGCCCACTGTCGGCTCGGCCGGTGTAACTCGCCAGCCCGGACAAGGCCAGATAGTTGATGTCGTGGCCGGCGCGGTCCTTGTAGGGGCCAGTCTGGCCGTAGCCGGTGATCGACACATAAATCAGTTTTGGGTTGATCGCCTTCAGGGCCTCATACCCCAGCCCCAGTCGATCCATGACACCGGGGCGGAATTGCTCCAGCACGATGTCGTAGTCCTGCAACAGCTGCTTGATGACATCCAGCGCCTCAGGCTGCTTGAGGTCCAGGGCGAGGCTGCGCTTGTTGCGGTTGAGGTAGGCATGACTGGCCGACACCCCTTGATCGTGGGGCGGCAACACCCGCAGCAGATCCAGGCGGGTGGGTGATTCGATGCGCAGCACTTCGGCGCCCATGTCCGCCAGCAGCAACGAGGCGAACGGCCCCGGCAGCAGTGTCGAAAAATCCAGAACCTTGAGTGATGCCAATGGACCGAGCATGAACGTTCTCCGTTAACAATGCCCACAGCCTAGGCAGCCGATCGCTTTGCGGCAATCACCTTATACGCCACGTGCAGTGACCGTTACGCTCAATCCGCAGGCAACAAAAAACCCGCCGAAGCGGGTTTTTCATCAGAGCAAGGCTTACTTGGCGTTAGCCGGGGCTACCTCTTCGACGTGGCCCAAAACATCGTCTTTAGGCTCGTCGGCGATGCCGCGACCGCCCGAAGCCAGTTCGGCTTGCAGCACGTCGGTGTCCAGTTCCTTGACCCACTTGGCCACAACGATGGTCGCCACGGCGTTACCGATCAGGTTGGTCAGGGCACGGGCTTCGGACATGAAGCGGTCGATGCCGAGGATCAGCGCCAGGCCGGCAACCGGCAGGTGGCCGACGGCGGACAGGGTGGCTGCCAGCACGATGAAGCCCGAACCCGTCACACCGGCGGCGCCTTTGGAGGACAGCAGCAACACCACCAGCAGGGTGATCTGGTGCGTGATGTCCATGTGCGTGTCAGTTGCCTGGGCAATGAACACCGCGGCCATGGTCAGGTAGATCGCAGTACCGTCGAGGTTGAACGAGTAGCCGGTCGGGATCACCAGGCCTACGACGGATTTCTGCGCGCCCAGACGCTCCATCTTGATCAGCATGCGTGGCAGCACCGATTCCGAAGAAGAAGTACCGAGCACGATCAGCAGTTCCTCACGGATGTAGCGGATCATCTTCAGCACGCTGAAACCATGCATGCGAGCGATGGAGCCCAGCACGATCAGGATGAACAGAAGGCAAGTGATGTAGAAGCACGCCATCAGTTGACCCAACTGCACCAGCGAACCGACACCGTAGGCACCGATGGTGAAGGCCATGGCACCGAAGGCACCGATCGGCGCGAGCTTCATGATCATGTTGATGATGTTGAACATCACATGGGCGAAGCGATCGATGAAGTCCAGCAGCGGCTTGCCGTAGGCACCCAGGCGATGCAGGGCGAAACCGAAGATCACCGAGAACATCAGCACTTGCAGGATGTCGCCGGTGGCGAAAGCGCCAACGATGGTGGCCGGGATCACGTTCAGCAGGAAGCCGACGACGCTTTGGTCAGCACCGGCTGCAACATAAGTGGCAATCTTGGAGGCATCGAGGGTGGCGACGTCGATGTGCATGCCATTGCCCGGCTGCACGATGTTGACCACGACCAGACCGACCAGCAGGGCGATGGTCGATACGATCTCGAAGTACAACAGCGCATAGCCACCGGTCTTGCCCACCGACTTCATGTCCTGCATGCCGGCTATACCGCTGACAACGGTACAGAAGATGATCGGGGCGATGATCATTTTGATCAGCTTGATGAACCCGTCACCCAGTGGCTTCACGGCCACACCGAGCTGTGGGTAGAAGTGACCGAGGGCGATACCGATGACAATTGCAACGATCACCTGGAAATACAGGGATTTGTACAGTGGCTGACGAGTCGTCATTGCAAAGTTCCTCAAGGGTGCCCGGTGACAACATCCATCTGTTGCCCGCAACACCGCAATTGCGAACCCTCCTGCACTGGAGGGATTTGTTTTTTCGAGCTGCGCAACGGCAGGCATCTGCTCGTTGTATCGCAAGGCCCGTGCCACCTTCCGTAAAAACCCTGCAAGCCTTTTGATATCAGGGGTTGCAGCAATTTCCCTGTCACCGGGTGGTTACAACGGTGTGGCGGATTTCCGCCCTTCCACTAAAAGTCGTCCTGCAATTTGGCGGATATCCGCCCTGTTCATGCCCGCAGTGCACAGCTACCATCCGTCGTTCAACGGTCAGATCTGCTGCCATGCGCGAACGCACCATCGCCAGTCATTTCGCCCGCGCCGTTCTCGGGGGGGCGCGTCGACACGGCTACGACTATTCGAGACTGCTGCAACAACTGGGAATCAGCCCCGAGCTGCTGGACGAACCGCGGGCGCGCATCGCTCCGGAGCAGTTCACCCAATTGATCAAGGCCTTATGGCTGGCACTGGACGACGAGTACCTGGGGTTCGGGCAAGCCCCGAGCAGACCGGGCAGCTTCGCGATGATGTGCCATGCCGTGATCCACTGCCGCAGCCTGGATAAGGCACTCAATCGCGGCTTATTGTTTTATAGCCTATTCCCCGGGACTCCGCGTTTGACCCTGACTCACGAGGACGAATGGGTCCGCCTGAGCCTGGACGACTCGCAGCTTTGGGACCCGGACCACTTTCTGACCGAGGCTCTGCTGGTGATCTGGCACCGTTTCGGCAGCTGGCTGATCGGCCAGCGCATTCGCCTGGAACAGGCCACGTTCAGCTACCCGCGGCCGGAACACGGCGCCGAGTACGACCTGCTGTTTTCCTGCCCGCTTGAGTTTTCACGCCCCCAGAGCAGCCTGTTGTTTCACAGCCGCTACCTGACCATGCCGCTGTTGCAGGATGAGCGCACCCTCAAGCATTTTCTTGAGCACTCCCCGGCAAACCTGCTTTCGCGCCCGGATGATGGCGATAGTTTGAGCAGCCGCTTGCGCCGCTTGCTGAGCCGAGACAGTTCTCGCTGGCCCGACCTGGAAGCCGTAGCCGCGCACTTGCACATCAGCCCGCAAACCTTGCGCCGGCATTTGCGCGAAGAGGGTTCGAGCTTTCAGGAATTGAAGGACCAGTTGCGCCGGGACATCGCGATTTACCACCTGAGCCGCGCTGACCTGTCGTTGCAACAGATCGCCGAGCAATTGGGGTTTTCCGAACCGTCGGCGTTTCACCGGGCGTTCAAGAAGTGGACGGGGCTGACACCGGGGGCCTATCGGGCGCAGGAACACTGAATTTCCAGGCCGATTTTTTGCTGTCTTCACTGGCCTCTTCGCGAGCAGGCTCGCTCCCACAATGAATCAGTGTCGTTCACAAAAAAGTGTTCACCGCTAATCCCTGTGGGAGCGAGCTTGCTCGCGATGGCGCCCGATAAAACACAGCTAAACCACCGGAAAGTGAATCCGGAAAGCCGCCCCGCCCATCGGTGAATCACCCAGGGTCAACTGGGCGCTGTAGCTCTCGATGATGTCCTTGACCACCGCCAGGCCGATGCCCTGCCCCGGATGCTGACGGTCCAGGCGCTCGCCGCGCTCGAGAATCCGTGCGCGCTGATCCTGCGGTACGCCGGGGCCGTCGTCCTCGACACACAACTCGGTGCCGCTGAGGGTTTCACGCACGCTGATGCGTATTTCGCCGAGGCACAGGCGATAGGCGTTTTCCAGCAGGTTACCCATCATTTCCAACAAAGCGCCCTGCTCGATCGGTACATGGCACGGGTCGGGCAGGTCGAACGCGACGTGCACACGCTTGTCGCGATAGACCTTGTCCAGCGTGTCGCACAGACTTTTCAGCACCGGGTGCAAGTGCACCTGATGACGTACCAGACCGCTCTTGCGCAGGCTGGCGCGCTGCAACTGGTAGCTGATCTGCTGGCTCATGCGTTCGATCTGGGTTTGCAGCACCCAGGCCTGATCGCGATCCTCGGGACGTTGGGCCATGTCTTCACTGACGCCCTGCAACACCGCCAGGGGCGTTTTCAGGCTATGGGCCAGGTCATCGAGGGAATCACGGTAGCGACTGCGCTGCTCACGTTCACTGTGCAGCAAACGGTTGAGCGAGCCGGTCAGGCGCAGCAATTCCCGGGGATGTTCCTCGCTGAGGCTTTCGCGGGTGCCACCTTCGATCTGGTCCAGCTCCTGGCTCAAGCGCCGCAATGCCTGCAAACCCCAGGTCAGGCCGATCCACAGCAATGCCAACAGCACCAGCAGTGCCGCACCAAAACCCAGATAGAGATTTTCCCGCAGGCCTTCGAGGGTCAGTTCGTACTCACGAACCGGTTGCAGGGCCACGATGCTGAAGGCTGCACTTTTGCCGCCGAGCAACTTGACCTCGACGTCGTAGACGAAGAACTCCTGGCCGTTGGCTTCGCGGATCCGCGCAAACTCGCTACCACGTCCGTCATAGCGCGGCTTGTAATTGATGCGTTCTTCCCGGGTCGCCTTGGAGCGCCAGACCAGATGCCCTTCACGGTCATAGATATAGCCGAGCAGTCGGCTGTCGGTGAGGTTGAAGCGCTCGTCGGGCAATTGCGCCGGCATCTGCAGGCTGTTGTTCTCGACCCGGGCGGCGGAGATCAACGTGGTCACGTCCGATGCCAGACGCTGCTCGATGGAGTCCTGCAATGCCAGGCTGAAGGCGCCCTGCATCGCCGGCAGCAACGCCAACATGAACAACACCGCCAACAGCGTGGCGGCGAGCATCAAGCGAATGCGCAGCGAACGGATCAAGTGCAACGCTCATTGAACAGGTAGCCAAGGCCGCGCACGGTGTCGATTGGCTTGAAGCCGCCCGGCCCCTCCAGTTTTCGGCGCAGACGGCCGACCAGCACCTCGATCACATTCGGATCACGCTCGTCGTCATCCGGGTAGAGCTGTTCCATCAAGCGGTCCTTGGGCACCACTTGCTGATGGTGGCGCATCAGGTATTCGAGAATGCGGTACTCATATGCGGTCAGTGCCAGCGGCTGTTCGTCGAGGGACGCCTGCTTGCGATTGAGGTCCAGCAGCAAGGGACCGGCGACGATGGTCGATTGGGTGAAACCGCTGGAGCGGCGCAGCAAGGCATTCAGGCGAGCCTCCAGCTCTTCGAACTGGAACGGCTTGACCACGTAATCGTCGGCGCCGGCGGCCAGGCCTTCGACCTTGTCCTGCCAGTTGCCGCGCGCGGTGAGGATCAGGATCGGGAAGGTCTTGCCACCGGAACGCAACTGGCGAATCAGGTCGAGCCCGCTCATGCCCGGCAGACCGAGGTCGATCACCGCCAGGTCAAAGTTGAATTGCGCGGTCTGGTACAGCGCCTCCTCGGCGTTGGCCACGGACTCGACCACGTGGCCGCTTTCCGTCAGGCGGGTTTTCAGGTGATGACGCAGCAACGCTTCATCTTCGACGACCAGCAGTTTCATAACACTCTCCCGGGCAAATCAACATCTCCAGAGGCGCAACGTCGCACCTCAATAGCTAACATGGCTACGCCGGATCAGTCACTCGGACCGATCCGGCGCAGGCCGCTCACGAAACGCTTGTCAGAAAGCGTAGTTGGCGGACAGGTAGGTCTGGGCGCTGCTGGTCAGGTCCAGCGAACCCTGCTTGCTGCCACCGCGCTCACTCATCTCGGTGCTGGCGTTGCTGCGCAGGTAACGGTAACCCAGTTCAACCGAGGTGTTCTGCGAAACCTGTTGCAGCACACCCGCCTGGCCACCGATGGCGTAGCCGATATTGCTGTCGCGACTGAAGCCTGGCGACTCCTGGGTCATTTTGGTCAGGCCCGCCGTGGCACCGCCGAACAATTTGGTGCTGCCACCCACCGGGTAGAACAGATCGTAGCTGCCCAGGAGGTTTTCCTGACGCAGTTTAATGCCGTTGTGCGATCCCGAAACGTTGTCGTAAGTGGCGTAGTAACGGCCCTGGCTATTCTGCTGGCCCAGACGAACACCCCAGGTGGTGTCCTTGCCGATCACACCATCGGCGTTCGGGTGGTTGAGGTTGTCGTTCAGTGCGTGGGATTTTTTGATCTTGTCGCTGGTCTGTCCAAGAGTAAGGCTGGCGAAGTTGTCATCGGAGGCGAAGGCTGCGGTGCTTGCGCCCAGAACCGTGAATGCCAGAAGCAGTTTTTTGAATGCAGTCATTGGGGAGTTCCTCATGTGCCGTTTGTTTTTTGGGTACGAGGCAAGGTTACGCACCGCGGCCTGAACTCCCCCTGAACGCACTCTGAACCTGGGCTGAACCGCCCTTTCCCGAATGTTTCGACACGTTTCAACAGGAGATCCGACCATGCGCATGTTCTTCGCTGTCCTCCTGCTGGCCTTGAGCGGGCTCAGCCAGGCTGCCATCCAGACCCGGGAAATCCCCTACCAAGGTGCCGACGGCACGAAAATGATGGGCTACTTCGCCTACGACGACACCTTCAAGGGCCCGCGCCCCGGGGTCGTGGTGGTGCATGAGTTCTGGGGCCTGAACGACTACGCCAAGCGCCGCGCCCGGGATCTCGCCGGCCTGGGCTACAGCGCCCTGGCCATCGACATGTACGGTGACGGCAAAAATACCGAACACCCCAAGGACGCCATGGCCTTCATGCAGGCCGTGACAAAAGACAGTGCCGTGTCGAGCGCAAGGTTTCAGGCCGGGCTCGACCTGTTGAAAAAACAACCGCAGACCGATCCGCATAAAATCGCCGCCATCGGCTACTGCTTCGGCGGTGGCGTGGTGCTCAATGCCGCCAGACAGGGCGTGCCATTGGCAGGCGTGGTGAGTTTCCATGGCGCATTGGCGACGAATACGCCGGCAACGCCAGGCAGCGTCAAGGCGAAGATTCTGGTGGAGCACGGGGCGCTGGACAGCATCGTCACCCCGGAGAGCATCACCGCCTTCAAGAGTGAGATGGACAAGGCCGGGGCCGACTATGAATTCGTCAGCCTCGATGGCGCCAAGCATGGGTTCACCAACCCGGATGCCGATCGACTGGGCCATGGCGATCATGGCGGACCGGACATTGGCTACAACAAGGCCGCCGATGAAAAATCGTGGGCGGACATGCAGGGGTTCCTCAAAAAGATCTTTGGTTGAACCGGTAGACCGCTTCGCGAGCAGGCTCGCTCCCACAGGAATTGTGCAAGCGACACAAATCCACTGTGGGAGCGAGCCTGCTCGCGAAGGCGGCAACACCAATCTGAAGCTTTGCACTACCCAGACCCAATGCAACCCGGCAAAATGCCGACATGAATCCAGCCCTGCCCGTCTGCTGCACCCCTCTCGATGACCACTGGCCGCTGCCATTCGTGCTGCCCGATACGGTCCTGTTGAGCACTCACTTCGATAGCGCCCGACTGGCCAGCGATGACTTTCAGCGCAGCGCAGTGGAGGTGCCGGCGAGCATTCAGCGCTCTGTCGCCAAACGGCAGGCGGAGTTTCTCGCCGGGCGGGTGTGTGCCCGGGCTGCATTGCAGCGTCTGGAAGGTTTGAGCGTCATACCGGCCATTGGTGAAGACCGGGCGCCGGTCTGGCCTGCTCATATCACGGGCTCGATCACCCATAGCACGGGCCGGGCCGCAGCGATCGTCGCGAACAAAAGCCATTGGCGCGGCCTGGGCATGGACCTGGAAAACCTGCTCAATGTCGAACGCGCCGAACGCCTGGCCGGGGAAATCCTCAACCCGCCGGAGTTACAGCGCATGGGGCTTGGTCCTCGCGAGCAACGGGCGTTGCTGGTGACCCTGACGTTCTCGGTCAAGGAAAGCCTGTTCAAGGCACTTTATCCGATCGTTCAGCAACGGTTTTATTTCGAACACGCCGAAGTGCTGGAGTGGCGTGAGTCAGGTGAGGTGCGGTTGCGACTGCTCACGGATTTGTCCGGCGAATGGTGCAACGGCACCGAGCTGGATGCGCAGTTCGGGGTCAAGGATGGGCAGTTGTTGAGTCTGGTCAGTATCAAGGCTTGAGGGTTTTGGTGCCTGTCAGGCCGCCATCGCGAGCAGGCTCGCTCCCACAGGGAGTTGTGGTGTGGCATAGATCCAGTGTGGGAGCGAGCCTGCTCGCGAAGGGGCCATAACAGACTACACAGACCTCAACGCTTCTCCTGATTGCGCGGCCAGCTCAGGCTGAAACACGCCCCACCCAGACTCTTGCTCTTGCCGATCAACGCACGCCCGTCGTGCCAATGGATGATGCGCCGCACGATCGACAACCCCAGCCCATGCCCGCCAGACGCGCGGGTGCGGCTGTCGTCCAGACGCAGGAACGGCGTGAAGATCTTCTCCCACGCCGACTCCGGTACCCCCGGCCCGTCATCCTCGATATCCACCCGGCAGCGCTGCTGCCCCACCTGATAGCTGATGGTCACCCGTGATTGCGCATGGCGCATGGCATTGCTCACCAGGTTCTGGATCGCCCGGTGCAGATAACGCGGTTCGGCCTCGACCCAGGCATCGTCGTTATCAGCGGCCGACAGGCACAAACCCCGCTGTACCGTGACGTCGGCACGCAACGGCGCCAGTTCCTCGATCACCTGGTTGACCAAGGCATCCAGATCGATCCGCTGGAAATTCAGTGCCGGGGAACCCTGTTCGAGCCGCGCGTAGGTCAGCATCTCGTCCACCAGCCGGTCGAGATCCTCGATGTCGTTGTCCATGCCCTGGCAGTATTTTTCCAGGGCTTGCGGCGTGGTGGCCGAGCCGATCATCTCCAGGCCAAAGCGCAGGCGCGCCACCGGCGTGCGCAATTCGTGGGACACCGCGCGCACCAGTTCGCGCTGGATCGCCAACAACTGCTGCAAGTGCTCGGCCATGCCGTTGAACGCCGAGGCCAGTCGTCCCACCGAGTCCGCGCCGCGCGCCGGCACGCGGGTTTCCAGGCTGCCCTGGGCAATGCGCGTGGCGGCGGCCTCCAGGCCACGCAAACGGCGCTCGAGTTGGCGCACCAACAGATAAACGATCAAACCGATCAGCGTCAGGCCCAGCGCGGCGATCAGCACCAGCCATTGCGGGGGATAAGGATTCATCTGATACAACGGGCCGATTTCCAGGACCCACGGCGTGCCGACCATGCCGGCAAACACCCGGATCGAATCGCCTTCCTTGCCCAGCGCCATCACGGTGTCGCCCTCGGACACCCGGCGGCTCTGGTCTTCGTCCATGTCCGCCTCGTCAACCGTGACCAGGCGCAGGTCGAAGCCAAAGCCCTTGTCTTGCTTCAATTGCGCCAGACGCATGGGCTGATCGGCTACGGGGGTGCGCACCAGCTCATCGGTCAACAGGTAGATGGTCGCCCGGGCCAGTTGCTCGCTGATCTGCTGCACTTCCCCGGTCAGCATCAACTGTTCCTTGTCGCTGACCAACTTGTAGACCTTTGCCGCGTGCGGGCCGGTCTGCTCCACCAATGCCTGGCCGCGCAACACACGAGTGCGCTGGGTCAGGTCCAGGTCAGTCTCGGCAAAGGTTTTCAGCGCCAGCGGAATGCCCAGCAACCGCTCCCACACCAGCAAGGCCCGATGGCGCTCGGTCTGGTTCATCGGTTGCAGGTTGTCGGCCATCAGCGAAAACGTGCCGTGGGCCAGGCGCTCGCGGTATTGCTCGCTGCGCACCTGATTGAGCAGGTGCAAGGCCAGCACACCGAGAACCGCCACCAGAATCAGCGCGGCACACATGCCGCCATAGATACGCAGGAAGATCGAGTTCACAGGGTCTGGTCTACGCAAGCCTCGGGAACGAACAGATAGCCTTTGCTGCGCACGGTCTTGATCAGCCGTGGATGCTCAGGGTCATCGCCGATCTTGGGGCGGATGCGCGAGATGCGCACATCGATGGAGCGGTCCTGACCGTCATAACCGATACCTCGCAGCGCAGTGAAGATCTCCTCCCGGGAGAGGATGCGCCCGGCATTGGCCACCAACAGCCAGAGCAAGTCGAATTCGGCGCTGGTCAGCTCGATGCCGTTGCCCTGCAACCAGGCTTCGCGCAAGGCGTTGTCGACGATCAGCGGGCCGAACTGCAGACGCCGCTGTTTTTCCGGGGCAACTTCAGGCGTTTCGCTACGGCGCAGCAGGGCCTGGATGCGCGCCAGCAGCAGGCGCGGGCGCACCGGTTTGCAGACGTAATCGTCAGCCCCCAGGTCCAGGCCGAGAATCTGGTCGGTGTCATCGGTGCGGGCGGTGAGCATCAGGATCGGGCCGTCATAACGGGCGCGGACCTTGCGGCAGATGCTCAGGCCATCTTCACCGGGGAGCATCAGGTCGAGGATCACCAGGTCCGGTTGTTCCTTGATAATGCGGTTCGCAGCGAGGGCACCATCCCCTTCGATCGACACACGCAGGCCATTGGCTTCCAGGTAATCGCGGGTCAGTTCGGCCAGTCGCTGGTCGTCCTCCACAATCAATACCTGCCAGGCTTCTTGCTCCACGGGTGACCTCTGCTTGCCAAAAACACTAATAAGGAAGGATCCACCCGTCTTTTTGTAATGATTCGGGGGGACAAATATGTATACACGCTGAGCCGAATGTATAAACGCCGCCCGTCGAGAACACAAGCGGGTAAATGCGTTCGGACAACGCGGTTTTTTGTGATAGGGTTCGCGCCCTTAAAAATCCGGGCGACCGTTTTCGATCGCAGAAAATCGCTGAAAAAAGGTCCGGTCCAGCAGCGTCGCGGCCTACACGCCGGTTCCCTCTTTCACACACAATTTACGCACAGGTTTATCCACAGGTAGTACGTTGCAATCCTCCCCTAAAACGCATTATCTTGTAGCCCGGCGCTAAAAAAACCCTAGATATAGGGTTTTGCGCGAAAAACCAAACACAAACCAGACACCAATTTCAAGCGCTTTTATTGCCTCTGTCCGGTTGAACCAAACGTATTTTCGAAAGACCAAACCGCGCATGCGGATGGCTACTGTGTTTCGGCCCCGAGTGGTGAAAACGGTACGGGTGTTGCAGTCCCAACTGTCACCTGCAAAGGACCAAGGTTTCAGGCCCAAGGCGTGAGACCAAAGACTTCGGCATGGAAGCGGCGCCCCATAAAGCCCCCTTCCTACTGTCCCGAAGTTGTTATGCCCGGCGCTCGCCGGTTGTAGTGCTTCAGGACGGAACGGTGGGCACCGTGATGGTGCCCAAACAAACATAGAGAATGTGGAGACACTCCCCCATGCAAACCGACACAACTCGCGAGAACCCGCAGGGCACCTTGCCGCAGGCCGCCGATTCGAATTCGGATCTGTCCGCCACCGCGCCTGGCCAACTGCGCGTGATCAAGCGTAACGGCACTGTCGTTCCCTACACCGATGACAAAATCACCGTCGCCATCACCAAAGCGTTTCTCGCAGTTGAAGGCGGCACCGCTGCTGCCTCGTCGCGAATCCACGACACCGTTGCCCGCCTGACCGAACAGGTCACCGCGACCTTCAAGCGTCGCATGCCATCGGGCGGCACCATCCACATCGAAGAAATCCAGGACCAGGTCGAGCTGGCCCTGATGCGTGCCGGCGAGCAGAAAGTCGCTCGCGACTACGTGATCTACCGTGATGCCCGTTCCAAGGAACGTGCCGTTCGTACCACCGAAGAGCCGGTACAAGCGCACCCGTCGATCCGCATCACCCGTGCCGACGGCAGCCTGGCGCCGCTGGACATGGGCCGCCTGAACACCATCGTCACCGAAGCGTGCGAAGGCCTGGAAGAAGTCGACGGCGACCTGATCCAGCGCGAAACCCTGAAGAACCTGTACGACGGCGTGGCCCTGACCGACGTCAACACCGCCCTGGTGATGACTGCCCGTACCCTGGTCGAGCGCGAGCCTAACTACTCGTTCGTGACCGCGCGCCTGCTGATGGACACCCTGCGTGCCGAAGGCCTGGGCTTCCTCGGCGTCGCCGAAAGCGCCACCCACCACGAGATGGTCGACCTGTACGCCAAGGCGCTGCCGGCCTACATCGCCAAGGGTATCGAATACGAGCTGCTGAACCCTGAGCTGGCCTCCTTCGACCTGGAAAAACTGGGCAAGGCGATCAACCACGAGCGCGACCAGCAATTCACCTACCTGGGCCTGCAGACCCTGTACGACCGTTACTTCATCCACAAGGATGGCGTGCGTTTCGAACTGCCGCAGATCTTCTTCATGCGCGTGGCCATGGGCCTGGCGATCGAAGAGAAAGACCGCGAAGCCCGTGCCATCGAGTTCTACAACCTGTTGTCGTCCTTCGACTACATGGCTTCGACCCCGACCCTGTTCAACGCCGGTACCCTGCGTCCACAGCTGTCGAGCTGCTACCTGACCACCGTGCCGGATGACCTGTCGGGCATCTACCACGCGATCCACGACAACGCCATGCTGTCGAAATTCGCGGGCGGCCTGGGCAACGACTGGACGCCGGTTCGTGCGTTGGGTTCGTACATCAAGGGCACCAACGGCAAGTCCCAGGGCGTGGTTCCGTTCCTGAAAGTCGTGAACGACACCGCCGTTGCCGTTAACCAGGGTGGCAAGCGCAAAGGCGCTGTGTGTGCCTACCTGGAAACCTGGCACATGGACATCGAAGAGTTCATCGAACTCCGTAAGAACACCGGTGATGACCGTCGTCGCACCCACGACATGAACACCGCCAACTGGATCCCCGACCTGTTCATGAAGCGTGTCTTCGATGACGGCAAGTGGACCCTGTTCTCGCCATCCGAAGTGCCGGACCTGCACGACCTGACCGGCAAGGCCTTCGAAGAGCGCTACGAGTACTACGAAGCCCTGACCGAGTACCCGGGCAAGGTCAAGCTGTTCAAGACCATCCAGGCCAAAGACCTGTGGCGCAAAATGCTGTCCATGCTGTTCGAAACCGGCCACCCGTGGCTGACCTTCAAGGACCCGTGCAACCTGCGCAGCCCGCAGCAGCACGTCGGCGTGGTCCACAGCTCGAACCTGTGCACCGAGATCACCTTGAACACCAACAAGGACGAGATCGCCGTTTGCAACCTGGGCTCGATCAACCTGCCGAACCACATCGTCGACGGCAAGCTGGACACCGCCAAGCTGCAACGCACCGTGAACACCGCCGTGCGCATGCTCGACAACGTGATCGACATCAACTACTACTCGGTGCCGCAAGCGAAGAACTCCAACTTCAAGCACCGTCCGGTCGGCCTGGGCATCATGGGCTTCCAGGACGCCTTGTACCTGCAGCACATCCCTTACGGTTCCGACGCTGCCGTCGAGTTCGCCGACAAGTCGATGGAAGCGGTCAGCTACTACGCGATCCAGGCTTCCTGCGACCTGGCCGACGAGCGCGGCTCGTACGAGACGTTCCAGGGGTCGCTGTGGTCCAAAGGCATCCTGCCTCTGGATTCGCAACAGATCCTGATCGAGGCCCGCGGCCAGAAGTACATCGATGTCGACCTGAACGAAACCCTGGACTGGGCACCGGTTCGCGCCCGCGTACAGAAAGGCATTCGTAACTCCAACATCATGGCCATCGCACCGACCGCGACCATCGCCAACATCACCGGCGTATCGCAGTCGATCGAACCGACCTACCAGAACCTGTATGTGAAATCGAACCTGTCGGGCGAATTCACCGTGATCAACCCGTACCTGGTTCGCGACCTCAAGGCTCGCGGCCTGTGGGACTCGGTCATGATCAACGACCTGAAGTACTACGACGGTTCGGTGCAGCAGATCGAGCGCATCCCGCAGGAACTCAAAGAGCTCTATGCGACCGCCTTCGAAGTGGACACCAAGTGGATCGTCGACGCTGCCAGCCGCCGTCAGAAGTGGATCGACCAGGCTCAGTCGCTGAACCTGTACATCGCCGGCGCCTCGGGCAAGAAGCTGGACGTGACCTACCGCATGGCCTGGTACCGTGGCCTGAAAACCACTTACTACCTCCGTGCCTTGGCCGCGACCAGCACCGAGAAGTCGACCATCAACACCGGCAAGCTGAACGCTGTTTCCAGCGGCGGCAACCACGGTGAAGATTCGGTCCTGGCAGCGCCTGCCGGCCCTGCTCCAGTGCCGAAGGCTTGCGCCATCGACGAGCCGGATTGCGAAGCTTGCCAAT
Organism: Pseudomonas sp. GW821-FHT07G06; assembly: GCF_058986625.1. Lineage (NCBI taxonomy): Bacteria > Pseudomonadati > Pseudomonadota > Gammaproteobacteria > Pseudomonadales > Pseudomonadaceae > Pseudomonas > Pseudomonas sp. GW821-FHT07G06. The sequence continues at coordinate 200,164 of NZ_JBYSVW010000011.1, read as the reverse complement.
AAGCTGAGCCGGTAAGCACCGCAAGGCGCTTGCTCGAAACCCCCGATGAGCCTCTGGTTTATCGGGGGTTTTCTTTTGCCCATGAAAAAGATCGTAGCCTCGCTTCGCTCGACAGCTCCTACATTGAAATGCGATCCCTGTAGGAGCTGTCGAGCGAAGCGAGGCTGCGATCTTTTGATCTGTATCTGACACTCACAAAAAAGCCCCTCTCTCGAGGGGCTTTTTATGCAGCACTCTCCAGCATCAAGTCATCTGAATGATGGTCTGCATGATGGTGCTCTGAGTCGAGATGGTCTTGGCGTTCGCCTGGTAGTTGCTCTGCGCCTTGATCAGGTCGACCAGCTCGTTGGTCAGGTTGACGTTGGACTCCTCCAGGGAGTTGGAAACGATCGAACCCAGGGTGCCGGTCTCCGGCGCATCGTAGCCCGGGATGCCCGATGCGTAGGTTTCTTTCCAGCTGGTGCCGCCTACCGGCTGCAGGCCTTGCTCGTTGGTGAAGCTGGCCAGGGAAATCTGGCCGATGGGCTTGGTCTGGTTGTTGCTGAAGTTGGCCAGCAGCACACCGCTGCCGTCGATGGTCAGGTTGGTGATCTGGCCCGTGGCGTAGCCGTTCTGTGCCGGAATCGAACGCGCGGTGTCGGCGTTGAACTGAGTGGTGTTGGCCATGGCGATGGTCAACCCAGCCGGATCGGCTGCGGCGCCGTTGGCTTTCCAGACGCCACCGGTCACGGAGCCCGGGGTCCAGTTGGTGATCTTCAGGTCACTGCTGATCACCGAAGTCGGTGGCGTGGTGGGCGGCGTCACGGGTGTGCTGACCGAAGTCAGTTTGCCGGTGGCATCGAACGACATGGTCGAAGCAATCGGAGCGGTAAGCTTGGGATCACTGCCATCGGGGTTGCGACCATCGATCAGGGTGTAGGTGTCCCAGGTGTTCGCGCCAGTCTTGACCATGTATTGATCCATGGTGTGCTGGTTACCCTGAGTATCGAAGATCGGGGTACTGAACGACTTGGTAAAGGTCTCGGTCTTGGTCGGGTCGAACTTGTTCGCCGCAACCGTCTGGTCGATCACCGCCGACGTGGAGTTCAGGTTGATCGTCGACGACACGGTGCTGGTCGATTTCGGCGCCAGATTGGAAGTGTCGATCCGCAGGTCGGTCAGCACGCCGTTGACGATCTTGCCGTTGGAATCCACACCGTAACCTTGCAGGCGGGCAGTACCGTCGCTGTTGGTGACGTAGCCTTCCTTGTCGGTCTTGAACGTACCGGCACGGGTGTAGGTCAGCGAACCGTTGTTGCTCAGGACGAAGAAGCCGTTACCCTGAATACCCATGTCGAGCACGTTGCCGGTGTTGCTCACGTCACCCTGGCCGAACTGCTGGGAAACGTTGGCCAGGCGCACGCCGTTGCCGACGGTCTTGCTGCCGGTACCCAGGCGGGTCGCCGAGTACACGTCTTCGAATTCTGCACGGGACGATTTGAAACCGGTGGTCGCAACGTTGGCGATGTTGTTGCCGGTCACGTCCAGTTGCTTGTTGGCTGCATAGAGACCGCTAAGGCCGATATTGAAAGACATCATCCACTCCTTTGTGCCGTGTTAGTCGGCTCTACATACCAATGGTTTGTACTTTGGACAGAGCAACGCTGCCCAGCCCGGCCAGATTGAGCATCAACTCACCGCCGGTCTGACTGATGGTCACGCTGTTGACGGTCGCGGGCAGGTTGGTGATCAACGCGACGGACTTGCCGTCGATCGTGGTCGTGGCGCCGAAGGTGTAGGTGCCCGCAGGTACCGTCTCACCCGCATCGTTCTTGCCATCCCAGATGAAGCTGGCGTTGCCGGCCTTCTGCGAACCGAGGTCGATGGTGCGCACGGTCTTGCCGGTTGAATCGGTGATCTTCAGGGTGGCGGACGCCACCGAAGACGGCACCACCACCGTGCCGCTGAGGCTCTTGGTGGTATCGACCACAGCCTTGTCACCCGGCGCGATGACCGAACGGCCCACCAGCGACGACGCCTGCAAGGCCTGGGACGAGTTGTAGTTGCTGGCCAGGCCGCTCACGGTGTCGTTGAGCGTGGTGATGCCTTCCAGGCTGCTGAACTGCGCCAACTGGGCCACGAACGCACCGTTGTCCTGAGGCTCCAGCGGGTTCTGGTTTTTCAACTGGGTGACCAGCAACTGCAGGAACGCATCCTTGCCCAGGGCCTTGTTGCCCGAGGCGCTGCCGGCTGCCGAGGCGAGCCCGTCAGTCGTGGTGTTGGTCTTGATCGAAGAGTTGGCCAGGATGTCGTTGAGGCTCAAACCGCTGGTGGAATCGGTAACACTCATCTGAGTCGCCCCTTATCACTGACCGAGGGTCAGGACTTTCTGCATCATGGTTTTGGCGGTGTTCATCATTTCGGCGTTGGTCTGGAACGAACGGCTCGCGGAAATCATGTCAGCCATTTCTTCAACCACGTTGACGTTCGGGTAGTAGACGTAGCCCTTGGCATCGGCGGCCGGATGGTTCGGCTCGTAGCGCGCCTCGAGATTGCTCTGGTCTTCGACCACACCCAGCACCTGCACGCCTTGGCCGGCGGCGTCCTGGTTCTGGAACAGCGAGTCGCTGCCGCCGCTCTGGCCACCCTGGAACATAGTGGCGAACACCGGGTGACGTGCGCGGTAGGTCTGGTCGATGCTCGACGAGACGGTCTCGGCGTTGGCGATGTTCGAAGCGACGGTGTTCAAACGCGTGGTCTGCGCACTCATGCCGCTACCGGCAATGTTGAAAACACTGGATAGAGACATGGCTTACTCTCCGCGCAGGGCTGACACCAGCCCTTTGAATTTGCTGTTGAGCAGGGTGAAGCTGGCCTGGAAATTGACCGCGTTTTCCGCGTAGTTCGACTGTTCCAGCTGGGCGTCCACGGTGTTCTGGTCGATCGACGGTTGCATCGGCGTGCGATACAGCAACGACTCGTCGCCATTGCCCAGGCCTTCGGCTTCGATATGACGGCTGTTGGTCATGTTCAAGGCGAAGGTGCCGCTTTTGGTTTTCTCGTTCTGCTCGGCGAGCACTTTCGAGAAGTCCAGGTCCCGAGCCTTGTAGTTCGGGGTATCGGCGTTGGCGATGTTATTGGCCAGGACTTCGGCACGCTGGGCGCGGAAGCCCAGGGCTTGTTCGTGGATACCGAGCGCTTTATCGAAGCTGATGCTCATGTCGGGAAACCTTCGGGTGACCTGATTTTTCGTAGGATCAACTTAGCAAGCCCCATGCCAATTCAAAAAAGCCCGAAAACCGGGGCTTTGCCGGACATGGCAAGGCGGCAATGCCAGAAAAGCGGCAACGGTTTTCCGCCGCCTGCCGCTTTTCTGCCGCTTTCCCCAACCCCCAACCGCCCTCTCCCGAATCGGGCACTGCCCCTCTCTGGATCGGACGCCGCCCCCTGTAGGAGCTGCCGAAGGCTGCGATCTTTTGATTTTAAAAAACAAGATCAAAAGATCGCAGCCTGCGGCAGCTCCTACGTGATGCAAAAGCGGCGCGCATAAAAAAGGAGTCCCTGAGGACTCCCGTTTTTAGGCGCGCCGCTTCTGCATCATTTCGCCTGGTAAATGATCCCCGGGCTGCACTGGACCATCTGGTAATGATCCGGCAAACCGTTCAACGCTTCGGAAGCACCGAGGAACAGGTACCCCCCCGGCTTCAACGTGCTGTGGATGCGCAACAGGATGTCCTTCTTCACCTCGGCGGAGAAGTAGATCAGCACGTTGCGGCAGAACACGATGTCGAACTTGCCGAGGCTCGCATAACTGTCCAGCAGGTTGAAGGAACGGAATTCCACCCGGCTCTTGATCGGCGCCTTGATCGCCCAGCGTCCCGGCCCTTTCGGGTCGAAATAACGCTGCAGGCGCTCGGGCGACAGACCGCGGCCGATGGCCAGGCTGTCGTACTCGCCGGTCTTGCAGTTGTTCAGCATGGTCCCGGACAGGTCGGTGGCAACGATCTGTACGCCCATCCTCAACTGGCCCATGTTGACCCGTTCGAACTCGTCGATGGACATCGACAGCGAATAAGGTTCCTGGCCCGACGAGCACGCCGCCGACCAGATACGCAGGCGCTGGCCGGGGCTGGCCTTGATCGCTTCGGGCAGGACCTTGTTCTTCAAGACTTCAAACGGATAGGTGTCACGAAACCACAGGGTTTCGTTAGTGGTCATGGCATCCACCACCTGTTCGCGCAAACCGCTGCGCGGCTGGGTCTGCATGCGCTGAACCAGCTCCCCCAAAGACTTGATGCCTTGTTGTTCCATCAGTTTGTTGAGACGGCTGGAGACCAGGTACTGCTTGTTTTCACCGAGCAAAATGCCACAGGCTTTTTCCAGGAATACCCGGAACTGTTCGAAATCCAAATTACCCGTAGACAATGATGCCGCCTCTTAAATCGTGTTGACTGCCAGGGGCGCAGGCCCCTAGCTGATATCTGCTGCTTTGATCCGGTCGACTACCCGGGATGCCAGGTCATCAGGACGGAACTTGGCCAGGAAGTCATCGGCACCGACCTTCTTGACCATCGCCTGATTGAATACCCCCGACAACGAAGTATGCAGGATGATATGAAGCTTTTGCATGCGCGGGTCGTTGCGGATTTCCGCCGTCAGGGTGTACCCGTCCATCTCCGGCATCTCGATGTCGGAGATCATCATCAGGAACTCTTCTTCCGGCTTCTTGCCCTCGTCGACCAGTTTGCGCAGGTAATCCAGCGCTTGCCGACCATCGTTCAACGCCACCACTTCGACGCCGACCGTTTGCAGGCAACGCGTGACCTGCTTGCGCGCCACCGATGAGTCGTCGACCGTCAGCACACGCAACGAAAGCGCCTTGTGCTGGGTTTCGACATCCACCACGCCGACGGAAATCGCTTCCGGCGTCGGTGCCACTTCCGCGAGCACCTTCTCGACATCGATGATTTCGACCAACTGATTGTCGACCCGCGTCACCGCCGTCAGGTAGTGATCGCGCCCGGTACCCTTGGGTGGCGGATGGATCTCCTCCCAGTTCATGTTGACGATGCGCTCCACCGAACGCACCAGGAAACCCTGGGTCTTGGTGTTGTACTCCGTGATGATCACGAACGGATTGTTCTTGTCCTTCAACGCACCGGAGCCGGTCGCCATCGCCAGATCAAGGATCGGAATGGTCGCCCCCCGGATGTTCGCCACGCCACACACGACAGGACTGGACTTGGGCATCAACGTCAGTTGGGGGCATTGCAGCACCTCCCGAACCTTGAATACGTTGATCCCGTACAGCTGCTGGCCGTCGAGACGGAACAACAACAGCTCAAGGCGATTCTGCCCCACCAGTTGCGTGCGCTGGTTTACCGAATCCATTACACCAGCCATGCCCAGACTCCTACACCAACGCCAAGTGTTGTTGCGACGCGCCTTCATCACTAAACGGCACGGCGCTTGCTTTTTTAATCGTTATGAACACAGAACCGACATTTTTTCGACGCCTGACCACACCCTACCGCAAATTGCTCGGCGTGCTGGCGGCTGTTTGCCTGTTCAACGCTGGCAGCCCTGCCCTTGCTGACGCGGTTACCTTGCCTGACATGCTTATCGGCGTCACTCAGGGCTTTCTTGAATTCACCGTAGAAGACTATCTGGCAACCAGTCAAACGGAAGGTCGTTACGAGATCCAGGTCAATCCGCTCGACCCGCGCATGCACATGCCCATGTGCGACAAGGAATTGACAGCAACGCTCGAGAGTCCCAAGCCGCTGGGACGGGTCACGGTCAAGGTCCGCTGCGAGGGCGCCGCCCCCTGGACTGTGTTCGTACCCGCTCAAGTCCGCCTGTTTCGCGATGTCGTGACCAGCGCCCGGCCACTGCGCCGTGCCGCCATTGTCGAGCCTGGGGATGTGGTGCTGCGCGAGCGCGATATCAGCCTGATCAGCCAGGGCTACCTGACGTCCCTTGATCAGGCGATCGGGCAGCGACTGACCCGACCAATGGTCACCGACCAGGTGATTACCCTGGTGCATATCGAACAGGCCGAGGTGATCCGCAAGGGTGATCAGGTGGTGATTACCGCCCGCAGCGGTACGCTCAGCGTGCGCATGCCCGGCGAAGCCCTGTCGAACGGCAGCCTGAGCGAACAGATCAGGGTGAAAAACCTCAACTCCCAGCGGGTCATCAAGGCGCAGGTCATGGCGCCGGGGCAGGTGGAAGTGTCCATGTAAGGCGCTCTGCTCATTGGAATGTGGCGCTTGCGGCGGCTGTTCCCTAGACTGTGCTCCATGCAGGGCAAGCGCTGACGCGCGCGAGGTTCATTGGTAAATGAGCCTAAAGTTTTCCAGGGAATGGCCGAAACCATGGCAAGCGTCCAAATTCCCAGAGGTTTTTTTATCATGGTCATCGATTTCAGCCGTTTGAACAGCTCCTCGTCCCTTACGGGCAGTACACGTACCAGCGCCAGCAAGGAAAGCGCCGAAGCCGGCAAAACCGCGCCGCTGGAATCCGCGGCCGAACAGGTCGGTACCGTCAAAAGCGGGGAATCGGTACATCTCAGCAATGAGGCTCAACAGTTGCAGAAGGTCACTGACAAGCTGCGCGATCAGCCTGCCGTCGACAAAGCCCGGGTGGCCGAGTTGAAAGCAGCGATTGCCGATGGCAGCTATAAAGTCGACAGCAACCGTGTAGCCAGCAAACTGCTCAACTTCGAAGCCCAGCGCTAGGCCACCGCCGGCGCCAGGCTTTTGGACGCTTAAAACCCAAGGCCAGCCATGCACGACACTCATTTACTGCAACTGATCACCGACGACTTTGCTCCAGCGCAACACCTGCTGGAATTACTGCAGACCGAATCCCTCGCCTTGCATGGCCGTGACATGCCACTGCTCGAGGACATCCTGGCGCAGAAACAGGCATTGGTCGTCCTGCTCGAACAGCATGGCCGCAAGCGCAGTGAAATTCTCGCCAGCCTCAACCTGCCGACCAACCGCGGCGGGCTGGAGCAACTGGCCAGCCAGTCGAGCATTGGCGACCAGTTGCTGGCGCAAAGTGACGTGCTGACCGATCTCCTGGCCCAGTGCCAGGCCATCAACGCCAACAACGGCCAGTCGATCCTCACTCAGCAAGCCGCTACAGCCACCCAGCTGAAAATCCTCACTGGCGGTGAAACTCCGGCGCTTTACGATGCCAGCGGAACATTCTCCAAGCTTGCTAAGCCGCGCCCGCTCAGTCAGGCTTAGGCCGCTTGATGCGCCCGCTCTATCCAAGACGCGAAAGATGCTGGCAGAATGCTGGCCAGTCGTAGTCAAATTTTGTCTGGAGATTGATTAACCGTGTCCAATGCCTTATCCGTGGATGATGCTCCGCAGCCACCCAAGGTGCTCTCCACGCCCTTGGAAATCTCCAGCAATCTGCGCCAGCTGCTCGAAAGCCATGACCCGCTGATCATCACGTTCCACGAGCGCAGCCAGCGCTTCCAGAGCTATCTGGTGGACCTGGACCGGGAAAGCAACATGATTGCCCTGGACGAAATGATCCCTCGCGACGGCGAGCGCTACCTGATGGCGGGCGAACCCTTCAGGGTCGAAGGCTTCCACGAAGGTGTGCGCATTGCCTGGGAAAGCAACGGCCAATTGAAGATCGACGAATCCGGTGGCAGCCGCTGCTATCGCGGCACCCTGCCCGATGAAGTGGTGTACCACCAGCGCCGCAATGCGTTCCGCGCGGCATTGAAGCTGGCACAACTGGTCAACGTCAATCTCGACGGCGAAAAGCTCAAGGCCCCCATCAGCGGCAAGCTGCTGGATATTTCCGCTACCGGCTGCAAACTGCGATTCGACGGCGACATCACGGGCAGCCTGCAACTGGGCCAGGTGTACGACCGCTTCAACGCCGACCTGCCCTTTGGCAAGATGACGGCTCCAGTCGAGTTGCGTTATCTGCACTTCGAAGAAAAGATCTCCACCACCTTCGCCGGCGTTCGCTTCCACAACATGAGCGGATTGGTGCAGCGCCAGGTCGAACGCTTCGTCTACCAGTTGCAGCGTGAAGCCCGCCGCTTCGACAAAGACGACATCTGATAGAGCCTCCACAAAAAACGGGCAGTCCCTTGCGGGGACTGCCCGTTTTTTTGTGCCCCGGCTTTAAGGCCTGGCCTCGCTGAAGTTAGGGTCCCGCCCTGTATCAGGGTCTGGCGGCGGCTGATCGGTTTCAGTTTCGGTGACAGGTTCCGGCTCAGGCTCTGGCCCGGTACTCACCGGACTGTGCATCTGCTCCTGCACCACCTGCTCATCGACACGCGGGTCGAGGCAGGCCACCAGTGGCGAACTCGTCATATTGTCCGGCATGGCCACGTGGTGCAGCGGTGCGTCGTCGACCTGATGCAGGTTGGTCACCGCTTTCGGGCGAATCCGCCACACCAGCACCAACGCAAAGAAACTGAAGAACGCATAGAGCATCTGGCTGCCAAACAGCTTCATCAGCACACCTGCCACCAGCGGCCCGATACTCGCACCCACGCCGTAGGTGACCAGCAACATTGCCGTCAGGGACACCCGGCGATCACCTTCGACGTGGTCATTGGAGAACGCCACCGCCAACGGATACAGGCAGAACTGCACCAGCGAGCAGAGGAACCCGGCGATGAACAATACCTCCAGCGGCACCTGCGGCATGATCGCCAGCGGCAGTGCAGCCAGTGCCAGGCTGAACGCGAAACTGCGGATCAGCACGGCCCGGTCGTAGCGGTCGGACAACCAGCCCAACGGCCACTGCACCAACAGCCCGGCAAAAATGCAGCTACCCATGAACAGACCGACCTGCTCCGTGGACAACCCTTGCTGCGAGGCATACAGCGGCGCCAGACCGTAGAACGAACCGACAATCAGGCCCGCCCCGAGCACCGTACTCAATGATTGCGGGACACGTTTGATAAAGAACCGAGGCTCCATCGGTGCAGGATGCAAGGGTGCAGGGTGAATCCGCCGGGTCAGGGCCACAGGCACCAGACACAGGGCAAAACACAGGGCGACCAGCATCAGCAGCTCCAGCCCCAGCGCCGGGTGCATGACCAGAATCAGCTGCCCCAGCACCAGGCCCAGGTACGAAGCGATCATGTAACCGCTGAACACCATGCCGCGCTGATTGGCATCGGCCTGCTCATTGAGCCAGCTCTCGATCACCATGTACTGGCACATCATGCCCAGACCCACTATGACCCGCAGGAACAGCCAGGCCGGCAGCCAATCGACCAGGCCATGGCCGAGCACCGCCGCGCCGACGATCCCCGCACAGGCCGAGTAGGCCCGGATATGCCCGACACGGGCAATCAAGCGGTGACCGATCTTGCCCCCCAGCACCAGACCGAAATAGTTGGCGGCCATCAACGCACCGACCCACAGGCTGTCGACATGATCGGCTGCCAGGCGCAAGCCCAGGTAAGTACTCAACAGGCCCGAGCCGATCAACATCATCAGCGAGGCGAAATACAGTGCTCGAAAGGATTTCCAGATTTGGCGCATCGGCGTTCCGAGCGGCTCCTTGCAGTGAGAATCGGCTATCGCTAAACGATAGCCGGATGTCGACAGATCGTCAGGCCTGGGCGGCTAAAACACGTCGTTCCCAGGGCGTAATTTCATCATGGAAACTGGTCAGCTCCAGGGTCTTCGAAGCGATGTAGCCTTCGATGAATTCCGTGCCGAACAGTTCCTTGGCCAACTGGCTACGTTTCAGACGCTCAAGTGCTGCATGCAAGGTACACGGCAACGAAAGATTGTCCGGCACTTCGAATTCACCCTGGATCGGTGCGCTCGGCTCCAATGCGTTCTCGATGCCATGCAACCCTGCCGCCAGGCTTGCGGCAATCGCCAGATACGGGTTGGCGTCGGCCCCGGGCAAGCGGTTCTCGACCCGACGAGCCACCGGCAAACTGGCCGGGATGCGCAGGCCGGCCGCCCGATTGTCGTGGGACCAGCAGGCATTGTTCGGTGAGGCGTAAGGGTGGCACAAGCGCTGATAGGAGTTCACGTTCGGCGCAAACAACGCGGTGAAGTCGGCCATGCACACTTGCTGACCGGCAATGAAATGGCGGAAGGTGGCCGTCTCCTGCCCCGCCTCGTCACTGAACACGTTACGCCCCGAATCGATCTCGACCACGCTCTGGTGAATATGCATCGAACTGCCCGGCGTATGCGCCAGGGGCTTGGCCATGCAGACCACGCTCAGGCCATGCTTGAGCGCCACTTCCTTGAGCAAGTGCTTGAACAGGAACGTCTGGTCGGCCAGCAGCAATGGATCGCCATGCAGCAGGTTGATCTCGAACTGGCTGACGCCCATCTCGTGCATGAAGGTATCGCGGGGCAATCCCAGCGCCGCCATGCACGCGTAGACTTCATTGAAGAACGGCCGCAAGCCGTTGTTGGAACTGACGCTGAACGCCGACTGACCGTCCTCGCGACGACCGTCCTGCCCCACCGGTGGCTGGAATGGCTGAGTCGGGTCGGTGTTAGGCGCAAAAACGAAGAACTCCAGCTCGGTCGCCACCACGGGCGCCAGGCCGCGGGCCGCGTAACGGGCAATCACCGCCTTGAGCTGGCCACGGGTCGACAGGTTGGAGCTGGTGGTAGTGCCCAGTTCATCCGCGTCGCAAATGGCGAAAGCACGCGGCGGGTTGCTCCAGGGCAAGCGGTGGATTTGTGCAGGGTCCGGAATCAGCGCCAGGTCGCCATCATCGCTGCCGTAAAACCGCGCCGGCGGATATCCGCCCATGATGCATTGCAGCAGCACACCCCGCGCCAGCTGCAAACGTCGACCGTCGAGAAAACCCTCGGAGGTCATCACTTTGCCCCGTGGAACGCCATTCAAATCCGGCGTGACACATTCAACTTCATCAATGCCCGTCAATCGCTGCGCGAGTGAACTCAGGCCAACGGTCGTCATGACGCTATCCTTGTTATTGTGCGGGCCGCGAACGGCGACCGTACAAAATAGGCTCCGCGTGTTCGGAATTTCAAGCAGTCCACATCAATAAAGACGCAAAACCCCCGTAGGAGCTGCCGAAGGCTGCGATCTTTTAATTTCCAAGATCAAAAGATCGCAGCCTTCGGCAGCTCCTACGAGAAACAATCATGGAAGGAAAAGTCTGAACACCCCACCGCCCAACGGACCGCCATTGCTGATCTCGGTGTGCCCGCCCACGCCGTTGCGTTGATGCAGCGCGGCAATTCGTCCGGCAAAGTACAGGCCCAACCCGGTGCTGCCGGTGCTTTGATTGATGCCCTGGGCGTAATCGGCCTGACGCTCGATCATCTGCGCCGGATACCCCTCGCCATCGTCATTGATGGTCAACACCAGTTGCCCGGCTTCGTCACTGACACTGATCAGAACGGCATGCCGTGCAAAACGAATGGCGTTGTTGATGCAGTTGGCCAATACCGACGCGATCAACTCGCGGTCGAAGAAACCCAGCGGGCTCAGCGGGTCCACTTCATAGGTGGCCATGATGCCGCGGCTGGCGAACACCTCCTGATGACACGCCAGTTGCGCTTCGATGAAGTCGTCCAGCTCATGGTAGGCCGGTTGCAACGGCATCTGGTTGACGCCGAGCTTATACAGCCCCAGCAACTGCACCAGCATGCCGTTGAGGTGGGCGAACTCGAAGTCGATCACGCCCTGCTCCGGCGTCTGCTGCGCCGATTCCGGCAATCGCGCCAGCCACTGGCTGTGGGCCTGCATCAGCATGGCCAGCGAGTTCTTCATGTCGTGCACGGTGGAGGCGATCACCGTGGAGAAGTCCAGTGCCTGTTCGTTGTCGTTCATTGGCCAAACGCCTTGCTTTTGAGCTTTTGGTAACGTGGAAAACGCGCGTCGGTGTCGGGCATCAGGCCGACCATTTTCAGGCAGGTCCGGCATTCCTCCAGCTCCGCCGAAGCAACGCTGGTATCGGTGCCGTGCAACAGCGACTGCGCCAGGTTAAGGGCGATACTGATGTTCTTCGGTTGCATCGCCAGGGCTTTGCGAAAGACCTGCCGGGCCTCCACCAGATTGCCGGTCTTGTAGACGCGCACGCCCTGACGGTTGAGTTCAGCGGCGGCATTGCCGGCATTGAGGATGCTCGGGTCGTCGGTCTGCTTGGCGATGTCTTTCATGACAGCCGGATCGTCGCCGTAGATTTCCACGCAGTTTTTCAGCATCGCGGTGCCGGCCTCGGACTGCCCGAGCATTTTCAGTTGCTTGGCCACCAGCAACGCAGCTTCCGCGCTCATGAATTGCTCCATGCCATCGAGGCGCAACAGTGCCTGCTCGGTGAGCTTGTCGGCCGTTTCCGCATCGTTGATCAGCAGACTGGTAGCCTTCATCAAGCGTGCACGAATTTGCAGGCCAGGGTCGCCAGGGTTGTCCTTGGCCACTGCGCTCAACGTGGTGTTGATTTCCAGCCGGGTGCGGGTATCCAGCCCCCTGTCGCTGCCCTTGCTGATCAAGGCGTGAGCCAGGCCGAGGTTGCTTTCAGGGTCCTTGAAACGTGACTGCGCGCCTTGGGCCACAGCCTGACGATAGGCTTTGGAAGCGGTATCGAAGTCCTCGTTGGTCATTGCCAGCTTGCCCAGCAACGCTTGCCGGCGCACCGCCAGCGGCGACAGGCGGATCGCTTCTTCGAGAACGCGCTGCGCCCCCTTGGTGTCCCCTTCGGCGACCAGCACGTCAGCCATGCCGTCATACAGCGACGGCATCATCGGGAACACTTTCAGGGCTTTTTCGTAGATACCTTTGGCCTGCCCGACCTGACCGCGCTTGAACAGCAACTTGCCCAGCCCGGCAAATGCCCAGGGCAACGGACGGTCAGCGATGATGCCGTCGTACAGCCGCTCCAGCGCTTCGTTCTGATTGAGGTCGCGCAAGGCATCGGCGCGATAGCGCAGGCACAACGGCGAGTAACGGATGTCTTGCTTGCACAGGGCGATGCAGGCGTTGAGCACCTCCATCGGCTTGCCTCGGTCGAGGGCCTGCAGGATCGGCTTGAGCAACGTTTTGCGCTGCTCCAGGCGCTCCAGGCGCTGGGCCAGGCTGGAACGGTTGAACGGCTTGGTCAGGTAGGCATCGGGTTCATGCTCCAACGCACTGAGCACCATGGCCTGGCTGGTTTCGGCGGTGACCATCACGAACACCGCCTCATGGCTGATCAACTTTTCTTCCATCAGGTCTTCGAGCACCTGCTGGCCGTTCTTTTTGCCGTCGCCCAGGTGAAAGTCCTGCAGGATGAAATCGTAGGCCTTCTGCGAACACATTTTCAGCGCCTGTTCGCCGGTATCGGCAGTGTCCACTTCCTTGACGCCCAGTTCGCGCAGCATCGAGCGAACCGAACTGCGGAAGTCCGAGAAATCATCGACGATCAGAAAACGCTTTTGGTGATACGACAGCATCGAAGATTTCCAGGCAATTTAAGAAGGAGAACCCAAAGGCAAATACACGGACGGACTCAGCTTCGCAGCCCCTGTTTTGGCGCGCAGATGATAGCTGGTAGCCCTTAGCCATCAAACAGCTTCTCATCGCCAATCAGCACATGCACTGACCGCCAGAGGTGAAGACGCTCGTAACTGTCCGTGTTATCGGCCAGCCATGGCATTCCCTTGAGAACCTGCCCCAACGCTCACTCGGAATAGGTGAAGGCGCTAGTGAAAACGAGACGCAGCGCACAAAAAAGCCCCGCCGGAATCAACTTTCCGAAGGGGCTTTTTGGACAGCAAAATGCTGATGAAGGATGGTGTCCCAGGGCAGGTTCGAACTGCCAACCTTCCCCTTAGGAGGGGGATGCTCTATCCAATTGAGCTACTGAGACACAAGTCGGCCACGAAGAAACGCGGTGCGATGGACGGCGTGCATGTTAACGGCCGGGCTGGCTTTTGTCATGTCGTCCGTTGGCTTTTTAAGTGTAGGCAGACGCCTCGGTCGAGCGCGGACTTGTTGACCGTGCAAATTGCATCAATGCAAAAAGCCATCATTGCAAAATGCAATATGGTGCTTTACCAAAAATAACTTAATTCATTGTTTTTTAAGAATTTAATTGCCGATAAACTCTGGCATGCGAGCTGCTTCCACTGTTCTCACAGAACAACCGAGGCACGTGCCATGAAATGCGCCCTTTTACTCTCGAATGCACTCGCACTGGCAGTTTTACTGGGATTTCATTTTTTTCCCGAGAGCAGCGCGACGCAGGTTGTCCAACGCATGCCGCATTACCTGCAGTTGCAGAAGGCTCCGCAGCTGGCAGCGATAAGCGACCAGCACGGCTTTGTAAGCCAGGAAAACATCCCGGTGCCGAACCCGCCTGCCGAACGTTTGGCATTTTGAATCCCCCACCAGGAGCACTACATGTCCAGATCAGCCGCGAGCTTTTTCATCCTCGCCTTGTTGAGCGGCATTTTTCATCTGTCATTGACCCAGGACTTGGTCGTCACCCTCCCCCTGATCGCCTGTGGTGTATTCACCACTCTGTTCGTGCTCGCATTGATTGCCGGGCGCAAGATCAAGTTTGATCCGGTACTGCGTTGACCCCTGGCTTGGCAGATTCAGGCCTGCCATCCATCCTGAATTCAGCCCCTCAATACGACCTCCCCTAGTAAATCGGCCATTTGCCACTATTCTGTAAGGGCAAGGAGCAGGGATCGAGCCCGCTTTTTTCCTCCCGCCAGAGACCTTTCGTCGGTCGGAGAAAGCACCAAGCGAAACGGCCCGGTCAAACTTTTCAAACCAGTGCGCATTTCTGATAATTGGTGCTGGCAGAACGCCTTTATCCAGTTCAATATTTGTCACAGAATTGACGCCAAGGATCTGGCTGGTTTGAGGCATGATGCGCGCCTCTATCAATTCAGGTTGAACATTTGGTCAGAGAGCTTGTCCTACCAGACATCCTGCGGCCAATCCCGAAAACCGCTCCCCTGAACTAACCGGTTAAATATATGCGCCCATTGAAACAGGCAATTTATTCCAGCCGTACGGCTGACAAGTTCGTCGTACGTCTGCCAGACGGAATGCGTG
Source organism: Pseudomonas sp. GW821-FHT07G06 (assembly GCF_058986625.1). NCBI lineage: Bacteria > Pseudomonadati > Pseudomonadota > Gammaproteobacteria > Pseudomonadales > Pseudomonadaceae > Pseudomonas > Pseudomonas sp. GW821-FHT07G06. The sequence continues at coordinate 185,137 of NZ_JBYSVW010000011.1, read as the reverse complement.
AACGCATTGCCGAGGTGGCTCGCAATCATCATCGCAGCATGAACTCCGAAATCATTGCGCGCCTTGAGCAGAGTCTTATTCAGGAAGGCGCACTGGGAGAAGAGTTGAGCATGCGCCTGGACAGCCCGGAGCTTTCCTTGCACGAACGGGAGCTGCTGCAGCGCTTCCGCCAACTCTCCCATCGACAGCAGAACGCCCTGGTGTCACTGATCGCTCATGACGCTGAAATGGCCGCCGACGCGTCCTGATTCAGCCAGAAAGCTCAAGCCAGCCTGATCGCTGGCTTTTTTTTGGTTATTTCACAGGCTTGAACATGTGCACGCCCCCGTGTAGGAGCCCCTTGTGGGAGCTGGCCTGCCAGCGATGGTCGTTAACGATAACGCGGGTGAACCAGATCAACGCGGCGCACTTGAGTCCATCGCCAGCAGGCTGGCTCCTACAGTTTCCCGGGCTTGTGTGAAGAATTTTTTTGCCTGAAACCCGGGCACAAAAAACCCGCCAGAAGGCGGGTTTTCAGTGAGCAGGACATCAGAGCAGGAAAATTGTCGCCAACCCGAGGAAGATGAAAAAGCCTCCGCTGTCGGTCATGGCCGTAATCATCACACTGGCTCCCATCGCAGGATCACGGCCCATCTTCGCCAGGGTCATCGGAATCAAGACCCCCATCAATGCTGCCAGCAACAGGTTGAGCGTCATCGCGGCGGTCATCACCACGCCGAGCGACCAACTGCCATACAGCAGATAGGCGACCACACCGATCACCCCACCCCATATCACACCGTTGATCAAGGCGACTGCCAACTCCTTGCGCATCAGGCGCGAGGTATTGCCGGTGCTCACCTGGTCCAGCGCCATCGCTCGAACGATCATGGTGATGGTCTGGTTGCCCGAGTTACCACCGATCCCCGCCACGATCGGCATCAACGCCGCGAGCGCCACAAGCTTCTCGATCGAACCCTCGAACAAACCGATGACTCGGGAAGCCACGAACGCGGTAATCAGGTTGATCGCCAGCCAGGCCCAGCGGTTACGCAGGGATTTCCAGACCGACGCAAAAATGTCTTCTTCTTCACGCAGACCCGCCATGTTGAGAACTTCGCTTTCGCTCTCTTCACGGATCAGGTCGACCATTTCATCGATGGTCAGACGGCCGATCAGCTTGCCGTTCTTGTCGACCACGGGCGCGGAGATCAAGTCGTAACGCTCGAACGCCTGGGCGGCATCGTAGGCGTCTTCGTCCGGGTGGAAACTCACCGGATCGCTGGCCATCACCTCGGAAACCTGTTTGTCCGGATCGTTGACCAGCAAACGCTTGATCGGCAACACGCCCTTGAGGACGCCGTCGTAATCGACCACGAACAGCTTGTCGGTATGGCCCGGCAGCTCTTTCAGACGACGCAGGTAACGCAGGACCACTTCAAGACTGACATCCTCGCGGATGGTCACCATCTCGAAGTCCATCAGCGCACCGACCTGTTCCTCGTCGTAGGACAGTGCCGAACGCACACGCTCGCGTTGTTGCTGGTCAAGGGTCTCCATGAGCTCATGGACGACGTCTCGCGGCAGCTCGGAGGCCAGGTCAGCGAGTTCGTCGGCATCCATGTCCTTGGCGGCTGCCAGGAGCTCGTGATCGTCCATGTCGGCGATCAGCGATTCACGGACCGAATCGGATACTTCAAGGAGGATGTCGCCGTCGCGATCGGCCTTGACCAATTGCCAGAGCGTCAGACGATCGTCCAGCGGCAAGGCTTCAAGGATGTAGGCGACGTCGGCGGAGTGCAGGTCATCGAGCTTGCGTTGCAACTCGACAAGGTTCTGCCGGTGGACCAGGTTCTCGACCCGGTCATGATGCGGGCCTTCCTGGCGGTGAGTCAGGTCTTCTACCACTCGCTGGCGCTGCAGCAACTCAACCACCTGAGCCAGGCGATCCTGCAAGCTTTCCTGCGTTTTCTTTACTTCAACTTCGGACATAGGCGAACTCCACTCCCAGCAGCGGGGCACGCCGGAAGGATCAATCAGTCAATTCATGATTGGTGAAACGGGGTACTGAGTAACTACTGGGTAAGTCCATGGAGGTATTCCACAAGCCCCGGCGGGGCTGACGGGCGCAATGATACACCGCCTGACGGTTTTAAACGTTAAAAAATCTTGGCTGAAACAAGCGCTTGCATAACAAACCTGAGCATCGTCCTGATCCGTGAAAATGCGACGACGCAATCCGAGAGGAAAACACACGCCCCTTCGAAAATTGTAGCCGTCAGCCTTGAAAAGGAATGTCACGCAGGACGCCCGGGAGCACGCAGAGGCGATCTTCAACCGGCAAGAGCCAGCAAGACGCCAGGCACGCGTGGCGTTCGACGGGAAGGGATGCTAGAAGGAAAAAGCCAAATCCCGGACGGCAAAAAGCCCGCATTAAATGCGGGCTTTCTGTTGTATG
>NZ_JBYSVW010000011.1:0-182602 GCF_058986625.1 Pseudomonas sp. GW821-FHT07G06 | reverse complement strand
TGGTGCACTCGACAGGATTCGAACCTGTGACCGCTCGGTTCGTAGCCGAGTACTCTATCCAGCTGAGCTACGAGTGCAATTTGTGTTTTTAGACCAGATCACAACTGGTTGAAGCCAAGTCATTCACATTACTGCAGATGACTCTTAAATGGTGCACTCGACAGGATTCGAACCTGTGACCGCTCGGTTCGTAGCCGAGTACTCTATCCAGCTGAGCTACGAGTGCATTTGTTGCCGCGCATTATAGGCCGTCTAATCTCTATGTCAAACACTTTTTCTAGTAATTTCAACAACTTACCGAAAAAGCCAGATTACAACGTACTAAGCAAATAATGGCGGAGAACGGGGGATTCGAACCCCCGACACCCTTTTGAGGTGTACTCCCTTAGCAGGGGAGCGCCTTCGGCCACTCGGCCAGCTCTCCGCAACACGGGGCGTATATTAACCAGCTTCTTCCCCGTTTGCAAACATAAAAAACGATAAAAATTAATGGCTTGGTTCTTCGTCCTTCTCTTTCTTGATACGCAGGTAAATTTCTTCCCGGTGAACAGCTACCTCTTTAGGGGCATTAACACCGATGCGCACTTGATTTCCTTTAACGCCGAGTACGGTCACAGTGATTTCGCCATCACCGATAATCAGGCTTTCTGCACACCGACGAGTCAGAATCAGCATACCTTTCTCCTCACGCATTTCATTTCAGGGACAACAGTCTGCAAAAAAAAGGCACTCGACCCACAACCGGAGCGGTCGCAGCCCTACATGCCTGAGTATTGACTAGCGCGAGCAAAAGAACAGTCTCGGGGGTCACGCCATTCAAAAAAACAAAAGGCGCGGTCAGACCGCGCCTTCCGGCAAACGCATCACTCGCCCTGGCGGGCCGGTGCGTCCAGTTCGAAAGCCGTGTGCAGAGCGCGCACAGCCAGTTCCAGGTACTTCTCTTCGATCACTACGGAGACCTTGATTTCCGAGGTCGAGATCATCTGGATGTTGATGCTTTCCTTGGCCAGGGATTCGAACATGCGGCTGGCCACGCCTGCGTGAGAGCGCATGCCGACGCCGACGATCGAGACCTTGGCGATCTTGGTATCGCCCACGACTTCACGGGCACCCAGCTCGCCAGCGGTTTTTTCCAGCACGGCTTGCGCCGCCTGGTAGTCGTTACGGTGCACGGTGAAGGTGAAGTCGGTGGTGTTATCGTGCGCGACGTTCTGCACGATCATGTCGACTTCGATGTTCGCGGCACTGATCGGGCCGAGAATCTTGAAGGCAACGCCCGGGATGTCTGGCACGCCACGGATGGTCAGCTTGGCTTCATCGCGGTTGAAAGCGATACCGGAAATGATCGGCTGTTCCATGGTTTCCTCTTCATCAATAGTAATGAGGGTGCCCGGACCCTCCTTGAAGCTGTGCAGTACGCGCAGCGGAACGTTGTACTTGCCGGCGAACTCAACCGCGCGGATCTGCAACACCTTGGAACCGAGGCTGGCCATTTCCAGCATCTCTTCGAAGGTGATCTTGTCCAGGCGCTGGGCCACGGACACCACGCGCGGGTCGGTGGTGTAGACGCCGTCGACGTCGGTGTAGATCTGGCATTCGTCAGCCTTCAGGGCCGCCGCCAGCGCCACGCCGGTGGTGTCGGAACCGCCACGACCGAGGGTGGTGATGTTGCCGTGCTCGTCGACGCCCTGGAAACCGGCGACAACCACCACACGACCTGCCTTCAGGTCACCGCGAATCTTCTGGTCATCAATCTGCAAGATACGCGCTTTATTGTGCGCGCTATCCGTCAGAATCCGCACCTGGTTGCCGGTGTACGACACCGCCGGCACGCCGCGCTTGATCAGCGCCATGGCCAACAGGGCAATCGTTACCTGCTCACCGGTGGAGACGATCACGTCCAGCTCGCGCGGAACCGGTTGGCCGTCGCCACTGATTTGCTTGGCCAGATCGATCAGACGGTTGGTTTCGCCGCTCATTGCAGACAGCACAACCACCAGGTCATCGCCGGCATCGCGGAATTTCTTAACCTTGTCGGCGACCTGCTCGATTCTCTCGACAGTGCCGACCGAGGTGCCTCCAAATTTCTGTACGATCAAAGCCATTTCAAAGCCGCCTCTGCCCATGAAGGGCGCCCAAATAATCACTCAAACAGCGTTGCGGCCCGCCACTAGACTACGAGCCGCAAGCACTGCCTTATAGACCCTGCTCTACAAACGGAACGGTCAGTGCCAGTGCCGCATCCAGTGCGCCAGCGTCGGTACCGCCGCCTTGCGCCATGTCTGGACGACCACCGCCCTTCCCGCCCACTGCCGCAGCGGCTTGCTTCATCAAATCACCGGCTTTGAGTTGGCCAGTCAGGTCTTTGGTTACGCCTGCAACCAGAACGACCTTTTCCTCATGGACACTGCCGAGCAGGATCACTGCGCGGCCGAGTTTGTTTTTCAGTTGATCGACCAGCGCCAGCAGCGCCTTGCCATCCTGACCGTCCAGACGCACGGCCAGCACTTTCACACCCTTGACGTCCTGCGCCTGGGCCGACAGATCGTCGCCCGCGGCACTGGCAGCCTTGGCTTGCAACTGCTCGAGTTGCTTCTCCAGCAGACGGTTGCGCTCCAGCACAGCCGACAGCTTGTCGATCAGGTTGTCGCGGCTGCCCTTGACCAGGCTGGCCGCTTCCTTGAGTTGTTCTTCCGCCGCGTTCAAGTAGGCCAGTGCTGCTGCACCGGTGACGGCTTCAATACGACGCACACCCGATGCCACACCGCCTTCGCTGATGATTTTCAGCAGGCCGATGTCGCCGGTACGGTTGGCGTGGATACCGCCGCACAGCTCGACGGAGAAATCGCCCATGCTCAGTACGCGCACGTTGTCGCCGTACTTCTCGCCGAACAGCGCCATGGCGCCTTTCTGCTTGGCGGTTTCGATATCGGTTTCTTCGGTTTCAACTTCGGAGTTCTTGCGAATCTCGGCGTTGACGATGTCTTCCAGCGCTTTCAGTTGCTCAGGCTTGATCGCTTCGAAGTGGCTGAAGTCAAAGCGCAGGCGCTGACTGTCGACCAACGATCCTTTCTGCTGGACGTGGTCGCCCAGTACCTGGCGCAATGCGGCGTGCAGCAGGTGAGTCGCCGAGTGGTTCAGCGAAGTCGCGTGACGCACTTCGGCGTCGACATGAGCCTCCACCGGAGTACCGACGATCAGACTGCCCGAATCCAGCACGCCGTGATGCAGGAACGCACCACCGGTCTTGGTGGTGTCGCGCACGTCGAAACGCGCGGCACCGGCCTGCAGGAAGCCGCAATCACCAATCTGGCCACCGGATTCCGCATAGAACGGCGTCTGATCGAGGACGATCACGCCCTCTTCGCCTTCGCTCAGTACGTCAACCGATTGCCCGTCTTTATAGAGAGCAACGATTTTGGCGGAGCCGCTGTGAGCGGTGTAACCGGTGAACTCGGTGTCCACATCGACCTTGACCAGGCTGTTGTAGTCCATGCCGAAGGAGCTGGCGGAACGGGCACGGACGCGCTGGGCTTCCATTTCACGCTCGAAACCTGCTTCGTCGATGGTCAGGCTGCGCTCGCGAGCGATGTCGCCGGTCAGGTCCATCGGGAAACCGTAGGTGTCGTAGAGTTTGAACACCACGTCGCCCGGCACCACGTCGCCTTTGAGTTCAGCCAGGTCCTGCTCGAGGATCTTCAGGCCCTGCTCCAGGGTCTTGGCGAATTGCTCTTCTTCGGCCTTCAGCACGCGCTCGATGTGTGCCTGCTGGGATTTCAGCTCAGGGAAGGCCTCGCCCATCTCGGCGACCAGGGCCGCGACGATCTGGTAGAAGAAGCTGCCCTTGGCGCCCAGCTTGTTGCCGTGACGGCAGGCGCGACGGATGATCCGGCGCAGCACGTAGCCGCGGCCTTCGTTGGACGGCAGCACGCCGTCGGCGATCAGGAAACCGCAGGAACGGATGTGGTCGGCCACGACTTTCAGCGAAGCCTGGGCGTCGTTGGTACAGCCGATGGCCTTGGCCGACGCGCTCAGCAGGCTCTGGAACAGGTCGATTTCATAGTTCGAGTGAACGTGCTGCAGCACGGCACTGATCCGCTCCAGGCCCATGCCGGTGTCCACCGACGGCGCTGGCAGCGGGTGCAACACGCCATCGGCGGTGCGGTTGAACTGCATGAACACGTTGTTCCAGATCTCGATGTAACGGTCGCCGTCTTCTTCCGGCGAGCCCGGTGGGCCGCCCCAGATGTCGGCGCCGTGATCGTAGAAAATCTCGGTGCAAGGACCGCACGGGCCGGTATCGCCCATGGTCCAGAAGTTGTCGGAAGCGTATGGCGCGCCCTTGTTGTCGCCGATGCGCACCATGCGCTCGGCCGGAACGCCGATTTCCTTGGTCCAGATGTCGTACGCCTCGTCATCGCTGGCGTAGACGGTGACCCAGAGCTTTTCCTTCGGCAGGTTCAGCCATTTGTCGGACGTCAGGAAGTTCCAGGCGTAGCTGATGGCATCACGCTTGAAATAATCGCCAAAGCTGAAGTTACCCAGCATTTCGAAGAAGGTGTGGTGACGAGCGGTATAACCGACGTTTTCCAGGTCGTTGTGCTTGCCGCCGGCGCGCACGCATTTCTGGCTGCTGACCGCGCGGGTGTACGCGCGCTTTTCCTGGCCCAGGAAGCAGTCCTTGAACTGGTTCATCCCCGCGTTGGTGAACAGCAGGGTTGGGTCGTTGCCCGGAATCAAAGAGCTGGAGGCTACACGGGTGTGGCCTTGCTCTTCGAAGAAGCGAAGGAAGGCTTCACGGATTTCTGCGCTTTTCATTAGGTTCTTCCACGGAGGCTGCGGCCAAAGGCCTGTTCGAAACGTCAACAGACGAAGCGACGGCAAAGGGCCGCATTATATCGGCCCTGCGCGCGGGGTACAGCGTGTTTATACGATAGAAACAGTCAATTGGAGCGCTAACGCTATCACTTGCGCGAAAAGTCGACGAATGTCGCGACGACTTGCTCGATTTGCGCACGACTGACGTCCATGTGCGTGACCATGCGCAGACGCGCGGCCGCACTGAGCTTGATCCCGCGCTCGGCGGCAAAGGCCTTGAGCGCTTCGGCCTGGTCGCCCATTTGCACATATACCATATTGGTCTGCACCGGCTCGACCTCGAAGCCCGCCGCACGCAGGCCTTCGGCCAGCAACTGCGCGTTGGCATGGTCATCGGCCAGGCGCTGAACGTTGTGATCCAGCGCATACAGGCCCGCCGCCGCGAGAATACCGGCCTGACGCATGCCGCCACCGACCATCTTGCGCAGGCGCCGAGCCTTGCCGATCAGCTCGACCGAACCGCACAGCACCGAACCGATCGGTGCGCCCAAGCCTTTGGACAGGCACACCGAGACCGAATCGAAATACCGGGTGATTTCCCGGGCATCCACACCCAGCTTCACCGCAGCGTTGTACAGGCGAGCGCCGTCCAGGTGCAGCTGCAAACCCTGCTCGCGGGTAAAACTGCGCGCCCGGGCCAGGTACTCCAGCGGCAGGACCTTGCCCTGCATGGTGTTTTCCAGCGCCAGCAAGCGGGTGCGGGCGAAGTGGAAGTCGTCCGGTTTGATCGCCGCCGCAACCTGTGCCAAGTCCAGCGAGCCATCGGCCTGCACTTCCAGCGGCTGCGGCTGGATCGAGCCGAGCACCGCTGCGCCGCCACCTTCGTACTTATAGGTGTGGGCCTGCTGGCCGACGATGTACTCGTCACCGCGCTCGCAGTGGGCCATCAGCCCCAGCAGATTGCTCATGGTCCCGGTCGGCACGAACAGCGCCGCGGCAAACCCCAGGCGCTTGGCCAGTTCGGCCTCCAGCTGATTGACCGTCGGATCTTCGCCATACACGTCGTCGCCGGTGGCGGCTTTGGCCATCGCGTCCAGCATGCCGGCGCAGGGTTGGGTGACGGTGTCGCTGCGAAGATCGATAACGCTCATGAATCTGGCCTCGGTAAGCAGGGGAAATCCCTTTCAGGAAAGAATTACTGCGGGCATGGCGACGATTAATCAACCCTTGCGTAGGAAAAGGCCGACTAAAACAACGGAAAAGTCGATGACAATCATCCAAAAGGGGTCATGCGCATATCGGAAATATGTGATAAAAACGCTGCGCCGCCAAACATTCCGGCGGCAAAAAACGTTCTCAGGGCGGGGTGCAACTCCCCACCGGCGGTAATTGCGCGCAATGCGCATAGCCCGCGAGCGCTTGATGGCAGCACGGCTTCGGCGGTGCCTGACAGCAAGGTCAGCAGACCCGGTGTGATCCCGGGGCCGACGGTCATAGTCCGGATGAAGAGAGAACGGGATTGACGCCGCCTAGCTCTATACCAAAGCGCCGTCCGTAGGCATTCGTGCCTGCGTACCCTCAGATCCCCTTCGATTCATAACGCCCTGTTTTTCACACAAACAGGAGTCAGAACATGCAACCCACCGCAATTGACAGCAAAAGCAAACACCATCACGGCGAGCGCGTCGCGTTCATCCAGGCCTGCTGGCACAAGGAAATCGTCGATCAGAGCCGTAAAGGTTTCCTCGCCGAAATGATTGCCCAGGGTTATCAGGAATCCGACATCGACTTCTTCGAAGTCGGCGGCGCCTTTGAAATGCCCCTGCACGCCAAGTTGCTGGCCAAGACCGGTCGTTATGCCGGCATCGTCGCGGCCGCCCTGGTGGTGGACGGCGGGATCTACCGTCACGAGTTCGTCGCCCAGTCAGTGGTCAGCGGCCTGATGCAGGTTCAACTGGAAACCGAAGTGCCGGTGTTCTCGGTGTCCCTGACCCCGCACCACTTCCATGCCGGCGAAGAGCACCAGAAGTTCTTCTTCGAGCATTTCGTGCATAAAGGCCAGGAAGCGGCGAAGACCTGTGCGGATACGCTGATGAAGATCCGTGCGCTGCGCCGCACTGAACCGCGCGCGGTAGCCGTCTAACACCGCAACCCCCTGTAGGAGCGAGCTTGCTCGCGATGGTCGTCAACGATAACGCGGGAAGCCTGGCACCCCGTGGCGTTTTCGGGTTCATCGCGAGCAAGCTCGCTCCTACAGGGATCCAGGTCGGGTCAGGCGAGGTTTTCGTCGGTGGTCGGCACAACCAGGATGCCGGCACGCAAACCGTTCTTCACCTTGGGGTTCGGGAAGATGATCCGGGCGCCCTCTTCCTCGATGATCCAGCGGGTGTTGGCAATGTCTTCCGCCAGCAGGTAACCCACTTCCAGCTCCGAGAAGTTCTCGACGTCCGCCGGCAGGTTCAGGCGAAAGCTATCGCTGTGCTTGATGATTTCCCGTGCCACGCTGTACAGCTGCAAACCGTCCAGTGCCGCTTCAGTCAGTTCCGGCTCGGTGCCTTCGATGATCTGCTTGAGGCGCGCCTCCAGCAGCGAGACGTTGACCCCGGCGTTCTGCCCGAACGGCCGCGCCTTGCCCAATTCCAGGGTGAAGGCCTCGGCACCGAGCTTGTCGTAGGTGTAGGCGCTGAACACGATGGACGGCTTGTTCTGCAGCAACACCGCTTCCATGCCGGCGGCACGCAGGCGCGCCAGTTCCTGGCGGGAATGCTGGCGGTCTTCTTTCCACGGGTACAAGGCGAACTGCTCGATTTTCGAGCCACGAATCGCCGTGTGCAGGTCGTAGTGCAACCGCTGACGGTCCGGCAGGCTGAAGAAGCTGGCTGCCAAACGCTCCAGCTCACAGGCGCGCAAGGCTTCGGAGCCGCTGCTTTGTTCGTGACGGCCGTTGAACAGCCGATTGACGTCCTGCTCGACGAAGCGCTCGCCTTTGCGAATCGCTTCGGGGTTGCCGAACAGGAACAGAATGCGGGCGCGCGGCTTCAGGTCGCCGCGGGCAATGTCGTGCAACAGGCGATCGAGCAACTCGATCGGCGCTGTTTCGTTGCCGTGGATCCCCGCCGACAGCAGCAGGTCCAGGCCATTGTCACGCGCTTCAGGTGGCCGGACTTCCAGCGCACCTTCGCTCAACCAGCGCATGCGCACGCCTTCGACAGTCAGTTGAGTCTTCTCCGCCGGTTCGCGGCCGGCGAGGGTCAGTTCAAGCAGTTTGCCGAGGGCGAGCATAGAGCGGTTTCCTTAGTGATCGTGGTTGCAATCCGGGCCGTGAACGTGGTCCTCGTCGGTGAGGTCGGCAGGTTCCATCTCCAGTTGCAGACTTACCAGATTAGTCGCCAATGGGCGCAGCAGCAGGTTGGCGTATTCGGCATCGCCTTCTTCGACGTCCACGCCGATCAGCAACTGGCCACGGCCGTCCTGCTGGATCCACAGCTCTTTGCCTTGCCACAGGACCGCGACGCGGGTGCAGGACGTCTCCAGTTGCGTGCCGTCGGTGTCTTCAAGGATCAGCTGCAGGGTATCGCTCATGTGTTTACGCTCTCGTTTGAGATGAAGCGGCGCGCTGCCATCGGGGGCAGCGCGTCGTCGATCAATTGATCTGGAATGGATAAACCGCGCCCAGTTTAAGGATTTGCGTCAGTTCATCCAGTGCCGTCCGGCACTCAAGCAGCAATTGCGGGTCCGCCAGATCGTTTTCGGTCATGCGGTCGCGGTAGTGCTTTTCGACCCATTCGGTCAGTGTGCCGTACAACGGTGCCGTCATGATAACCCCTGGGTTGACGGCCGCCAGTTCGGTTTCGTTGAGTGCGACGCGCAACCGCAGGCAAGCCGGGCCACCGCCGTTCTGCATGCTCTGCTTGAGATCGAAGACTTTCACCTCGCGGATCAGCCCGCCGGAGCTGGTCAAACCCTGCAGGTATTGCCAGACGCGCTCGTTGCCACGGCATTCTTCCGGCACGATCAACAGCATGGAGCCGTCAGGACGCGACAGCAGCTGGCTATTGAACAGGTAGGAACGAACCGCGTCTTCCACACTTACTGCAGAACGCGGTACGCAGACTGACTGAAATTTCCCACCGACTTTGGCGAGTTTGCTCTGCAGCTCGGCCAGCATCTTCTCGGTCTCGAGGAACGCGTCCTCGTGATAGAACAGCACTTCGCCATTACCCACGGCGATCACGTCGTTGTGGAACACGCCCTGATCGATCACCGATGGGTTCTGCTGGGCGTAGACCACGCCGTCATCGCTCAGGCCGTGCAGACGGGCAACCGCCTGGGACGCTTCGAGGGTCTGGCGCGCCGGGTACTTCTGCGGAGCCGGGTAGCGGGTGTCGAACGCGCTGCGGCCGAACACGAAGAACTCGACACCGGCTTCGCCATATTCACGGCAGAAACGCGTGTGGTTGGCCGCCCCTTCGTCACCGAACTGCGCCACGGCCGGCAAGGCGGCATGGTGGGCGAAGTGTTTCTGGTCAGCGAACATCGCACCCAGCACGCGGCTGGTGGTCGGGTGTTCGATGCTGCGGTGATATTTGCAGTTGAGGTTGGCAGCGGTGAAATGCACGCGGCCGTCAGCGGTGTCAGCGCTCGGGCTGACGGTGGCGGCGTTGGCCACCCACATGCTCGAGGCCGAGCAACTGGCCACCAGCAGCGGCATCGCGTCCTTGGCAGCACGCTCGATCACTTGAGCGTCGGTGCCGCCAAAGCCCAGGCGACGCAGTGCGGCCACATCCGGGCGCTCCTGCGGTGCCAGCACGCCTTGCTGGAAACCCATTTCCATCAGCGCTTTCATCTTCGCCAGGCCCTGCAGCGCCGCTTCCTTGGGGTTGGAAGACTGCTGGCTGTTGCTCTGGGACGCGACGTTGCCGTAGGACAGGCCGCCGTAGTTATGGGTCGGCCCCACTAGACCGTCAAAATTGACTTCATAGGATTTCATCAGCGAGGCTCCACGAGAATCTGTTGTTATAGGCTTCAGTAACTAGATTGAGACCGGGGCGCGGCCTTCGCGAGCAGGCTCGCTCCCACAGGGAAATGCATTCCAATGTGGGAGCGAGCCTGCTCGCGAATGGGCGTTACGCCATTTTCACGCCAGGCGTGAGAGCGGCAGGCAACACCAGGCTCGGCGTTTCCAGCGAGGCCACCGGGTACGCGCAGTAATCCGCCGCGTAGTAGGCGCTGGCGCGGTGGTTGCCCGAGGCGCCGACGCCGCCGAATGGCGCGCTGCTCGCGGCACCGGTCAGTTGCTTGTTCCAGTTGACGATACCGGCACGACTTTCCAGCCAGAACTGCTGGTAACGCGCTTCGGAGTCCGACAGCAGACCGGCGGCCAAGCCGTACGCGGTGTCGTTGGCTTCAGCGATCGCCGCTTCAAAATCAGCGTAGCGGATCACTTGCAGCAACGGGCCGAACAGCTCTTCGTCAGGACGATCGGCGACGGCGGTCACGTCCAGAATGCCAGGGGTCAGCAAGGCCGACTGAGCCTGAGGCTGGGTCATTTCCAGCAATGCCACGGCGCCATTGGCCAACAGGTGTTGCTGGGCATCCATCAGCGCTTTTGCCGCACCGAGGGAAACCACCGAGCCCATGAACGGCGCCGGCTGTTGATCGAAGGCACCGACTTCAATAGTCGCGCTGACGGCCACAAGGCGCGCCAGCAGCGAGTCGCCCCAGGCGCCCTGCGGCACCAGCAAGCGGCGGGCACAGGTGCAACGCTGGCCGGCGGAGATGAAGGCCGACTGAATGATGGTGTACACCGCGGCATCGAGGTCGGCGACCTGATCGACCACCAGCGGGTTGTTACCGCCCATTTCCAGCGCGAGGATCTTGTCCGGACGACCGGCGAATTGCTGGTGCAGGTGGTTGCCGGTACGGCTGGAACCGGTGAAGAACAGCCCGTCGATGCCCGGGTTCGCCGCCAGGGCGATACCGGTTTCGCGAGCGCCTTGCAGCAGGTTCAACACGCCCGCCGGCAGACCGGCCTCGATCCAGCACTTGACCGTCAGCTCGGCAACTTTCGGTGTCAGCTCGCTGGGCTTGAACAGCACGCTGTTACCCGCCAGCAGTGCCGGCACGATGTGGCCGTTCGGCAAATGGCCCGGGAAGTTGTAAGGACCAAACACCGCGACTACACCGTGAGGCTTGTGGCGCAGCACAGCAGTGGCGTCGCCCAGCGGGCCGCTCTTCTCGCCGGTACGCTCGCGGTAGCTCTGCACCGAGATGGCGATCTTGTTGACCATGCTGGTGACTTCGGTCGCCGCTTCCCACAGGGGTTTGCCGGTTTCTTCGCCGATGGTGCGGGCCAGTTCGTCCGCATGATTCTTCAGCGCGGCAGCAAAGGCTTCCAGCACCGAGATACGCTCTTCCAGGGTACGCCGCGCCCAGCCCGGGAACGCCTGACGCGCCGCCTGCACAGCCGACTCGACCTGAGCGGCGGTGGCACCGACGCCGGACCACAGCACCTGCTGGGTCACCGGGTTCAGCGACTCAAAGGCTTCACCCTGACCGGTCAGCCATTCACCTGCAATGTAAAGCGACTTCATTATTTCGACTCCCGAGCTGCGGACAACGCCACGGCGCGCACTTGATCGCCAGCGTTGAGTTGAAGACGTTTGGCGGTCTGCGGATCGACCACCAGGGTGCCGGCGGCCAGACGTGCCGGCGCAGCAGTGATGCGGCAGTCTTCGCGCTTGCGGTTGTGAATGATGAATGGCGTGGCGTCGTCACCCGGCGTGCCGACGGCCAGCACCAGCGCCTGGCTGTCGCGTACCGCACGGATCTTGCCGGTCTCGCATTCGATGGCCGGGCCTGCGTCGAAAATGTCGACGTAGCCCTGGTAGCTGAAACCTTCGCTCTTGAGCATGGCCAGCGCCGGCTCGGTGTCCGGGTGAACCTGACCGATCACGTTGCGCGCATCCGGCGACAGGAAGCAGGTGTACAGCGGGAATTTCGGCATCAGTTCGGCGATGAACGCCTTGTTGCCCACGCCGGTCAGGTAATCGGCCTGGCTGAATTCCATCTTGAAGAAGTGACGCCCCAGGCTTTCCCAGAACGGCGAACGCCCGGCTTCGTCGGAAACACCGCGCATTTCGGCGATGATCTTGTTGCCGAACAGTTGCGGGAATTCGGCGATGAAGAGCATCCGCGCCTTGGACAACATGCGACCGTTGAGACCGCTGCGGTAATCGGCGTGCAGGAACAGCGAGCACAGCTCGGAGTTGCCGGTCAGGTCGTTGGCCAGGAACAGCGTCGGGATTTCGCGATAGATGTTCAGCTCTTGGGAAGCGCTGACCGTCAGACCGACCCGGAAGTTGTACCAGGGCTCACGCAGGCCGACGGCGCCGGCAATGGCGGAAATGCCCACCACGCGACCGTCGTCGTCTTCGAGCACGAACAGGTAGTCCGCGTCGCCCCGCCCGGCTTCGCCGCGAAAGGTCTTCTCGGCCCAGCCGACCCGATGGGCCAGACGTTCTTCGTTGGCCGGCAAGGTGGTCAGGCCGGTGCCGGTGCTGCGGGCCAGGTCGATCAGAGCGGGTAAATCGCTGCTGCGTACGGGACGAACGATCATGCTATCTCCTCAAACGGGCCGCTTGCGCCACCCGTGAAACTCGCTGCTTTACTAAGCATTCACTCTTTATAGGCATAGCAGCAGGCGTTAAACCGCCACCAGGCGCACGCTGGCACCTTCACCGACGCCCAGGGCTTCGGCCGCTTCCAGGTCCAGGGTCACCGGCTTACCCGGCGCGTAGTCAAGCTCGAGCATGACTGCGCGGTAATCCTGCAACTGGGCGTTGGCCACCAGGTACTGGCGACCGACACCTTTGACCGGCTCGCCGATCTTCACCGGCACTACGCGGCTCTGGGCGATCGAACGGATCCCCGAGACGCGGGCATGCAGGGTCGGGCCGCCGTCGAAAATGTCGATGTAGTGATCGGTCTCGAAGCCTTCGCGCATCAGGATGTCGAAGGTGATCTGCGCCCGCGGGTGCACCTGGCCCATCGCCTCTTGCGCGGAGTCCGGCAACAGGGGCACGTAGATCGGGTAATGCGGCATCAGTTCGGCGAGGAACGTACGGCTCTTCAGGCCGCACAGACGCTCGGCTTCAGCGTAGTTGAGGTCGAAAAAGTTGCGCCCGATGGCATCCCAGAATGGCGAGTCGCCGTTTTCATCGCTGTAACCGACGATCTCGGTCACCACGGAATCGGCAAAACGCTCCGGATGGCTGGCCACGAACAGCAAGCGGCCACGGGAGTTGAGTTCCGACCACGGCGAACCCACCAGATCGCGCTGCACGTAGAAACTGGTCAGCAAGCTGTTGCCGGTCAGGTCGTGGCACTGGGAGAGCACGTGGATCTTGTTGTGAATCTTCAGCTCGCGCGAAGCGTGCACGAAGGTTTCGTTGCGAAAGCTGTAGAACGGCTCGGAGTAACCGGCCGACGCCACGATGGCCGAGCAACCGACCAGCTTGCCGGTGGCGGAGTCTTCGAGGACGAAGAAATAACTTTCCTCACCGTTGAAGCTCACTTCGGCGGCGAACGAGGCTTCGCTTGCCGCGATCTTGTCGCTCAGGCGTTCAACGTCATCCGGCAAGGAAGTGACACCAATCGGACTGTCCGCAGCCAGACGCTGTACCTCGCCCAGATCAGCCATTTGCGCGGGGCGCATCACCAGCATGGTGTCACTCCTTTCTCTTATAAATTAACAGAAAAAACGCCGGACACTGTGGGAGCGAGCCTGCTCGCGAAAGCGGTGTATCAGTCAGCAGAGATGTTGACTGACACGCCCTCTTCGCGAGCAGGCTCGCTCCCACAATGGAACAAGCCCGGCATCAAAATTGGGTTCGACGCCTGAACGGTCAGGCGTCGAAGGGTCTATCAGGCTTGCGTCAGTTTTGCCGCGGCACGTTCGAAGCGGTCCAGGCCGGCATCGATATCGGCGTCTTCCACCACCAGGCTTGGCGCGAAACGCACCACGTCCGGGCCGGCTTGCAGGACCATCAGGCCTTCTTTTTCAGCGGCGTTGAAGATGTCCTTGGCCTTGCCTTTCCACGCTTCGCTCAACACGCAGCCGATCAACAGGCCCATGCCACGCACCTTGGTGAACAGGCCGTATTTTTCGCCGATCTGCTCAAGACGCGCCTTGAACTTGTCGTGCTTGGCGTTGACGCCGGCCAGCACTTCAGGGGTGTTGATCACGTCGATCACAGCTTCCGCGACCGCACACGCCAGCGGGTTGCCGCCGTAGGTGGTGCCGTGGGTGCCGACGACCAGGTGCTTGGCCAGGTCTTCAGTGGTCAACATGGCGGCGATCGGGAAACCACCGCCCAGGCTCTTGGCGCTGGTCAGGATGTCCGGGATCACGCCGTAATGCTGGTAGGCGAACAGGTGGCCGGTGCGGCCCATGCCGGTTTGCACTTCGTCGAAGATCAGCAATGCGTTGTGCGCGGTGCACAGTTCGCGAGCACCTTGCAGGTATTCGAGTTCAGCCGGGATGACACCGCTTTCGCCCTGGATCGGCTCCAGCACCACAGCGCATGTCTTGTCGGAAATGGCGGCTTTCAGCGCGGCCAGATCGTTGTACGGCACGTGGGTGATGCCGGTGATCTTCGGACCGAAACCATCGGAGTACTTCGACTGGCCACCGACGTTCACGGTGAACAGGGTACGGCCGTGGAAGCTGTTGAGCGCGGCGATGATCTCGTATTTCTCGCTGCCGAAACGGTCGAAACCGACACGACGGGCCAGCTTGAAAGCGGCCTCGTTGGCTTCGGCGCCGGAGTTGCAGAAGAAGGCGCGGTCGGCAAAGGTGGCGTCGACCAGCTTGTGCGCCAGGCGCAGGGCCGGCTCATTGGTGAACACGTTGGACACGTGCCACAGCTTGTTCGCCTGCTCGGTCAAGGCACCGACCAGCGCCGGATGCGCGTGGCCCAATACGTTAACGGCAATCCCGCCGGCGAAGTCGATCAGCTCGCGACCGGACTGGTCCCAGACGCGGGAACCGGCGCCACGCACAGGAATGAATGCGGCAGGCGCATAGTTGGGAACCATTACCTGATCGAAATCGGCGCGTTGTACCGCAGCGTGCTCAACGGACATCGGAGTCTCCTGAAGAGAAAACACTCGCCTGAAACTGGCGAGCGATGGGGGGATTGTAAGGACAGTTTTCAGCCCGGCCTTGCCGCCAAGCGACAACTTCTTATAGCGCAAACCCCGGATTTTCCCGGGTTTACGGCAATGCGACATATAGGGTCGCAAAGGCGCAGTTTAACTGGCGGCGGGCGTTTGCGGCAGCTCGCTGTGTCGTAACCCATGGCGATTCAATGAAGGCGGTAGATATGTACCGCGCGTCGTCTTCGATTACGGGTTTTCCTGACGGTCTATCAACAGCAATGGTGGACCTATCCCCATGAACACCGAAAACCCCGACATCCCTGAGACTTTCAGGCCCGACGCGCATTACCAGCATCTGATGAACGTCATTCCGCCCTGGCTTCGCCAAACCACGCCACGAAGGCGTGAAGCGCTGCGCAACATCAAGCCAGCGTTGCCCAACCCCATCAGGGATGCATCTGCAGCTCAGCACGCCGAACTCGACCGACTCATTACCCTGCAGACGGTGAGCCAGAACCGGGTCGATCAGGCCCTGGCGAATCTGCTGGACCCCGCAGCCTTCGCCGAACCCATGCTCAAGGGCGCACTCAAGACACGATTCGGCCTGGAAGCGGATGTCAGCAAAATCTTTCTGCGCCTTTACATTCCCGCACACATACCCTGGTTGCGCCTGAAGTCCGGAGCCGCCCGCACCTGGACCGTGTCGTTGCTGGACGCCGCGTTGCACAACTTCGAAAGCGCCGAAACCGAAGCCGACGCCTTTGAGCCCGCCTCGACCTACATCACTGCGCCCTCTTCCACCGGGCACTTCAGCACCCTGCCACAGATTCTGGCGAAGATGCCCATCACCGCGTTCACCCAGCTGTGCCGCGAGCTCGACATTGGCGAGCGCTATAAAAGGTACCTGTACGACAACCTTGGCATCAGCAACCCGGTGGCCAGGGCGATCCTGCAAGCGAAAATTCGCGAAAGCCAAAAAACTGCACTGACCGCTGCCCTGCAGATGGCGCAGATGCAAAACCTGCTGGCCAGCGACGTCCATCAGCCGCTTCTTCGCCTGCTCTCCGATGCACACGGTCAATCCTGGCGATGCCATGAACTGACGATCATGAATGCCCGCCTGACCGGCATCGTGCTGTTCGCCCCGGAACTGGAACGCGCCCGCGAAGCGGTCCGGGTAGTGGTCTACATTCCTGACGACCCCGAACACCCCATCAAGCAATACCCCTCATCGGCGGCATTCGCCAAGGAATTGAGCCAGCGCCTGCGGGCACCCGACTATCAACAGTTTTTCAGTCGTTTCATCAATCATGAAGACCGCGGTTACTTCTTCGCCGAGCTGAACAATCGTCTCGACCCCATCACCTGGCAACCGGTCCCACCCGGCGATCCACGGCCGACCTGGAGACAAACCCCTAACCAGCGTCCCGACCTGCAAATGGCAGCAACGCCGATCAGAAGTGACCTGTGGGTCCATCTCTATCAACGCAAACTCGACAAGATCCTCAATGACGCGCGCGTGATCGCAGTGTCGACGGCCACGGTCGACCGCAAGGCCCGATGGGCGTTATGGGACTCCTTCACGGAAATCGCCTCGGCGCTGCTGAACATCGCAGCCTTCATCGCGTTGCCGTTCGTCCCGTTCCTTGGCGAACTGATGCTGGCTTACACGGCCTATCAACTGCTGGATGAAACCTTCGAAGGTGTTGTCGACTGGGCAGAAGGCCTGACGAACGAAGCGTTCGAGCATTTCATGGGGATGGTTGAATCGGCAGTGCAACTGGGCACTTTCGCGGCAGGCGGCATGATCGCCGTCAGCGAATTTCGCGCGGTCCTGCCCCGGGAAGCCGTGCAATTCATCGACCGCTTCAACGCCGTGAAACGCCCCAATGGCGAAACCCGCTATTGGCAGCCCGACCTGACGCCTTACGAACAAACCGTCGCGATCCCCAACGACGCGAAACCCGACTCGATGGGACTGCACACCCATCAAGGCAAAACCCTGCTGACACTGGACAACAGCCGTTACTCCGTGACCGAAGATCCGTTGACCGGGCGCCACCGCATCCAGCACCCCACGCGTCCCGAAGCTTATCAACCCACCCTGAGGCACAACGGAAAAGGCGCCTGGCACACCGAACTCGAGCAGCCACTGACCTGGGACCGGGACACCCTGCTGCGACGTATCGGCCCGGACATGCTGCGTTTTTCCGCGAGCGAACGCGAGCGCATCCTAAGCATCAGTGGCTGTCACGAAAACGCCTTGCGCAAGATGCATGTCGACGCCGAACAACTGCCGCCGCTGCTGGCCGACACCCTCAAACGCTTCACGATCGATCAGGACCTGCAGATCTTCATTGATCAAATCGGCAGCAATCGTGCGGACGATTACCGGAAGGCTGATCCGCTGATGCAACTGGAACTGCTCTGCGACTACGGTAGCTGGCCAGCGGACAAGGGGCTGCGACTGATCGACGCAACAGGAGAAACCCTCTGGGAGCGCGGCACGGGCAACCAGGTCGTGGTGCAGATCAACCTAGCGCAACTGGACGATGGCGACCTGATCAACACCCTGTTGCAACACCTCGACAGCACCGACGCAAGCTCAGTGCGCCGCTACCTGACAACGCTTGCCGCCGACAAACGGGAAATCCTCTTCAGCCAGCGCTACCGCAAAATCGAACAAGGTGCGCGCCCCTTGGTCCAGCGCATTATCGACAGCGAACCCGGTTTGCCAACCAGCCTTGCCGAAGCACTGCTCGACAGCGCCAGTGCCGCGGAACGCGAGCAACTGGAACGTGGAACATTGTCCAAACGCCTCACGGAACTGGCACAGGAGGCCGGCCTGCAAGTGCGCGTCACTCGTGCCTATGAAGGGCTCGACCTGTACTCGACGCGCAACCATCTCGACACCGATCGCCTGGCGTTGCACACCCTGGAACGCTTGCCTGGCTGGTCGGGACAACTGCGCCTGGAAATCCGCCAATACACCCACACCGGGCCGCTGATCGACAGTATTGGCGAACTGGATGCGCCCGGGCGCAAGGTGCTGGTATTGACCAATGAAGGGGCTTATCAGGCCTACGATGCCGCCGGTGAACAGCTCAGTGACACCGACTCCCTCTATTCCAGCCTGTTACAGGCACTGCCCGACAGCGAGCGAATCGCCCTCAACCTCAACATAGGTGAGGGCGAAAGGCTCAAGCAGCTGATTCGCACCCACGCCGTCACTCGCGAAACATTGCGTGCGCTGCTGGCGCAACGGCCGAACCTCAAGCCTGCCTACGATCCGGCGGTCATGCGTTTGCTGGGCGGGGGCGACGGTTATCTCCGGATGCCGGTCAATACCCCTTCATTACAAAGCCATATCTATCGGCTGTTTCCCCATCTGAGCGCAGAGGAACTGGAAGCCTTTGCCGCACGACTGCAAGGCCATCCCGGCGGACCGCGCGCAGAACTCCAGCGCCTGTTTAATCAACACGCGCAATTGTTTGAGCAATTGAGCGCCTGGCACGACGAGATCCCGCTGTATGTTCCGGGTACGCAAACCCGCTTGAGCATCGAGCAGCTCGCCAGTCAACGGCATGCACGTCGGCAATTGATAGCCAGTTTGCTCGACTGCTGGCGGCGTCAGGCCACCTACGACAGCGCCCAGGGCGAACCGGTCTCCTTTGTATTTTCCCAGCCGGTTTTTGGCGAGTTGCCAAAGCTGAGCGTCGATTTCCCTCAGGTGCGCAGCGTGGCGCTTGAAGGTCACCGTGCCACCCGTGGCGTGAATGATTTTTTGAAGGGGTTTTCCGGGCTCAACCGT
The DNA here is from genome assembly GCF_058986625.1 of Pseudomonas sp. GW821-FHT07G06. Classification (NCBI taxonomy): domain Bacteria; kingdom Pseudomonadati; phylum Pseudomonadota; class Gammaproteobacteria; order Pseudomonadales; family Pseudomonadaceae; genus Pseudomonas; species Pseudomonas sp. GW821-FHT07G06. Next base: position 163,812 of record NZ_JBYSVW010000011.1, on the reverse strand, counting down.
CTGGCGCTACGCAACTTCGAACTGAGGCAGTTGCCGGACGCCATTGCCAAATGGCCCCAACTCGACACACTCATCCTCAGCGACTGCGCCGTAACCCTCACAGAACAGAGTCTCGCCACCCTTTCTGCCCTGAACCAATTGAACGCGCTCGACCTGTACAAAAACCCGCTCGGTGTGTGCCCTTCCCTCGCAAACATGCCGAAGCTGAACTACGTCGATCTTTCCAGTACCGGAATTACGCGCATTCCCGACGGTCTGGTGAATCACCCGAGCATTCGAACCGCCATTTTCAACGACAACCAGATCACCGAATTGCCCACAGCCCTCTTCGACCTGCCCGACGAAATCACCGAGCGTTTTGATTTTGGCAACAACCCCCTGTCCTCGACCACCCGGGAACACATCAAGCTTCACTACCAGCGAACCGAAAAGAACGTTGGAGTCTATGCCGAACAGGTCGATATCGATCGCGCCAAAGCCCTCTACCCAAATCTGGACAACGAAGAAGCCAGCGACTTTATCTATCGCTTACCCGGCACACTCGCAGAGGGTCGAGCCGAGTTGACCCGTCGCGAGCTCGAACTCACCCGACTCGGTACCGAACTGAGCCGGTGGACGGCCGATGTGCCCGAGACCCATTCCGTTACTGGCGCCCCGCTGACGGCCGAGGAGATGTTTGCCGAGCACGTCAAAAGAGACGAGTTCAAGCAAAACCTGGAACGCTGCTGGCGCCAGATCCCCATTGAAAGCATGACCGTGAGTGAGTACGGATTCGTCTCACACCTGGCCATCATGGGTGACCTGCCGACGCTGTCAGCCGACTTCAGTCATGTGCCCGAAATGTACCTGACGACCGCCCATGGCATTGCACCTGGACTTGGCCGGTTCCTGGACAGTTTTGCCAACCTGGAATCCCTGACCGTACGGGGATACCAACTGGGCAACCTTCCCGAAGCCATCTTCAGAATGGGCAGGTTGTCGGTGCTGAGCTTGTCGGAGTGCGGCATTACGCTGACTCCGGAAACCGTAGAGGCCCTGGCAGGGATGGAGCACCTTGACTACTTGAGCCTGCGGGACAATCCACTCGGCCCAAGCCCTGACCTTAGCCATATGACAGAAATATCCTCACTGGACTTGAGCCACACGGGCATCACTGAAATCCCCAAGGGAGTGCTGAGCATCACGACCTGGACCGACGTCGACCTGAGCTTCAACGCCATTACCGAGATGCCGCCCGAAATCATGGAGGTGGACTCGGGTGTCGGAGAAAGCTTTGAATTCAGCGGCAACCCGTTCAATGCGCAAAGCTTGCAACGCATCGCTGCATACTTTCGCGCAACCGAGAATGATCTGGGTATCGACGACATAGCCGACATACAGGTGGATGGGGCGCCCGACTCCGACATCGAAGACTGAGTACTGGCTAACCGCGTTCCGGCGGCACCGACGACAACTCGAACGGGCTGCTGCTGCGCCGCTGGTTGCGATCTTCCCGCGGCGTGGCACCGAAGAAGTTGCGATAGGCGCTGGAGAAATGCGGCCCCGAGGAGAAGCCACAGGACAGGCCGATCTGGATGATCGACTTGCTGGTTTGCATCAACATCTGCCGGGCCTTGTTCAGGCGCAGTTCCAGGTAGTACTGGCTCGGCACACGGTTGAGGTATTGCTTGAAGATCCGCTCCAGCTGCCGACGGGACACGCACACGTGCTGGGCGATTTCGTCGGTGGTCAGCGGCTCTTCGATGTTGGCTTCCATCAGCAACACGGCTTGCGTGAGCTTCGGATGGCTGGAGCCGAGACGATTCTGCAACGGGATACGCTGGCGCTCGCCGCCCTCGCGGATGCGCTCGACCACCAGCTCTTCGGAGACCGCACCCGCCAGCTCCGCACCATGGTCGCGGGCCAACACGGCCAGCAACAGGTCGAGCACCGACATGCCGCCGCACGCGGTCAGGCGATCGCGATCCCAGTCGAACAGGTGGCTGGTGGCGATGACCTTGGGGAATCGCTCGGCGAAATCATCCTGCCAGCGCCAATGCACGGCCGCGCGATAACCGTCGAGCAAACCGAGTTGCGCCAACGGGTACACACCGGCCGACAGACCGCCGATCACGCAACCGGAGCGCACCAGCTGTTTGAGCGCACTGCTGAGCGCCGGCGCCAGTGCGGTCGGTGGCTCGTCAGCGAGCAGGAACAGTTTCTGGAAGTTTTCCAGCTTGCCGGTCCATGCCTCACCCGGCAATTGCCAGGCGCTGTCGGCCGCGGCTTCTGTAATGGCTTCAGCCTGCAGGAACGACAGCTCGTAAACCACGTCCGGATGCACACGCTGGGCAACACGCAAGGCCTCCTCAGCCAGCGCAAGCGTCAGTGCTTTAGTGCTGGGCCAAATCAGGAAACCAATTCGATGGGCAGTCATGGTGGGCAATCCGAAGCGAAGAACAGAGATGAAGGCATGGGCCAATGCTAGCCCGTAAATGAACGCAAATCTCGAAACCAACAGAGATCAAACACAGGAGCCGCCTGCCACCCCACCTTGTAGGAGCTGCCGAAGGCTGCGATCTTTTGATCTTGGTTTTTCAGATCAAAAGATCGCAGCCTCGTTTCACTCGACAGCTCCTACACACGGGATCGGGGCCAGCCTCTAAACGGCGAAGCATGCACTATTCAGGTGCACAACGGGAGTTCGATTTACTTCAGGCTGCCCGAGAGGAACTGCTGCAGACGCTCCGATTGCGGATTGACCAGCACTTCGCGCGGGTTGCCGCTTTCTTCGACCACACCTTTGTGCAGGAACACCAGCTGGTTCGACACTTCACGGGCGAAGCCCATTTCGTGGGTCACCACCACCATGGTCCGGCCTTCCTGGGCCAGGGCCTGCATGACTTTCAACACGTCGCCCACCAGCTCCGGGTCGAGGGCCGAGGTCGGTTCGTCGAACAGCATCACCTCAGGTTCCATCGCCAGTGCACGGGCAATCGCCACGCGCTGCTGCTCGCCGCCGGACATGTGGCCCGGGTAAGCGTCTTTGCGATGGGCCACGCCGACCTTGTTCAGGTAGTGCTCGGCTTTTTCCCGGGCTTCGGCCTTGGACACGCCGAGCACGTGCACCGGCGCTTCCATGATGTTTTCCAGCGCGGTCATGTGCGACCACAGGTTGAAATGCTGGAACACCATCGACAGGCGCGAACGCATGCGTTGCAGCTGTTTCGGGTCGGCGGCCTTCAACGCGCCGTCCTTGTTCGCCACCAACTTCAACTCTTCGTTGTTGAGCAGGATCTTGCCCGCGTGCGGCTGCTCCAGCAGGTTGATGCAGCGCAGGAAGGTACTTTTGCCGGAGCCACTGGAGCCGATGATGCTGATCACATCGCCGGCTGCCGCTTTCAGGGACACGCCCTTGAGCACTTCGTGACTGCCATAGCGTTTATGCAGGTCTTGGACTTCAAGTTTGTACATGCGGTCGGTTCTCACAAAAACAGTCAGTCAGTCGTTGAGCAAGCGCCCGTGACGCAGCGCTTCGCGCCCCGCCACCTTGGCCAGCCAGAAACCGGGTTGGGCATAACGCAGCCGTTCAATGGCAAACAGCACCCCGGACGTACCAGCACACACCGTGCTGACCCGATCCGCCAACGGATCGATCACTTCAAAAATCTCGTCACCCGCTTCAACCCACTCACCGGGCTTACGCAGGAACGTCACCACACCGGGGTGCGGCGCGAACAACAATTCAGTGCCTTCGAATGGCATGCCTTCGCAAGGGTCTTGCGCAGGCTTCGGCCATTCACCACCGATCAGGCCTTGCTCGGCGAGGAACGCCAGAATGCCTTCGGCACAAGCCTCTGCTTCGGCGCGACCGGTGTCGGCCTGACCACCCAATTCAATGGTAGTCGCCAGGCAGGCCAGCGGAATTTGCGCCTCCGGGAACAGACGCGACAGGCGCAACCACGGCAACGAACAGGCTTCGTCGAACGAGCTGCCGCCGGAATCTTCCGCCAGCAAACCGACCCGCACGTTCAGGTGCGCAGCCAGCGAACGCCACTGCGGCCAGTGCTGCGGCAAGGCGTACATGTGCAGCGCCGCTTCGGCATCGCAATGCAGATCCAGCACCACATCGGCGGTGCAGGCGTGGCTGAGCAGAACGCGCTGCATGCCTTGCAACTGGCTGCTCGCCTCTGGCAAAGCGGCCAGATGATCGACCATCGCCTGACGGATCAGGCGAATGTTGGCGTGCGGATCGTCACCCAGGCTTTCAGCCAAGGCAGCCGCAACAGGTGCGCTCAACTCGACGAAATCGCGGTTGAAGTTCTTGCCGCTGCCCGCCTCGAAACGCCCTTGATGATTGCCCTGAAGCAGTTGACCCAGGCCCAGTGGATTAGCCACCGGCACCAGTTCGACCACACCGTTGAGCAAGCCCTGGGCCTCGAGTTCGGCCAGACGTTTTTTCAGCTCGAACGCAGTGCGCATGCCCGGCAGCTCATCGGCATGCAGGCTGGCCTGGATATAGGCCTTGCGCTCGCCACTACCGAAGCGGAACACCGAAATCCGGCGTTCGCTGCCCAGGTGGCTCCACGGCAAAGCATGATCGATGCGTTCCATATCAGTGCTTCCGCGGGGCCAGGTAGCCCAGCCAGCGGCGCTCGGCCATCTTGAACAGCTTCACCAGGATGAAGGTCAGGCACAGATAGAACACGCCGGCGGTGATGTAGGCCTCGAACGGCAGGTAGAACTGGGCGTTGACCGTGCGCGCGGCACCGGTGATGTCGATCAGGGTCACGATGGACGCCAGACTGGTGGTCTGCAGCATCATGATCACTTCGTTGCTGTACTGCGGCAGCGCCCGGCGCAGGGCCGACGGCAGCAGGATGCGTTTGTACATCTTGAAGCGCGACATGCCCATGGCCTTGGCCGCTTCGATCTCGCCGTTTGGCGTGGCGCGCAGGCTGCCGGCGATGATCTCGGCGGTGTAGGCGCTGGTGTTGATCGCGAACGCCAGGCACGCACAGAACGTTGCGCTGGACAGCCACGGCCAGAGGAAGCTTTCACGCACCGCTTCGAACTGCGCCAGACCGTAGTAGATCAAAAACAGCTGCACCAGCATCGGTGTGCCGCGGATCACGTAGGTATAGAGCCAGGCGGACATGTTGACCACCGAGTTCTTCGAGACGCGCATCAGGCCCAGCGGCAATGCGCACAGCAAGCCGAAGAACAGCGACAGCGCGAGCAGTTTGAGGGTGGTCACCAGGCCGCCGAAATACAGCGGCAAGGCCTCCCAAATGACGTTGTAGTCGAAGATCATAGATCAGCCGCCCTTACGCCTACCGAGTAGCGCTTCTCAAGGTGACGCAATGCCAGCAACGACACACTGGTGATCACCAGGTACATCGCCGCCACTGCGAGGAAGAAGGTGAAAGGCTCGCGGGTGGCATCGGCCGCCTGCTTGGCCTTGAACATCATGTCCTGCAGACCCACCACCGAAATCAGCGCGGTGGCCTTGGTCAATACCAGCCAGTTGTTGGTGAAGCCCGGAATCGCCAGGCGAATCATCTGTGGCACCAACACCCGGAAGAACACCTGGAAACTGCTCATGCCGTAGGCCATGCCGGCTTCGGCCTGACCCTTGGGGATCGCCATGAACGCGCCACGGAAGGTTTCCGACAGGTACGCACCGAAGATGAAACCCAGGGTGCCGATACCGGCGGCCAACGGATTCAAGTCGATGTACTCGTCAAAACCGAGCAGCGGTGCGACGCGGTTGAGCAAGTCCTGGCCGCCGTAGAAAATCAGCAGGATCAGCACCAGGTCGGGAATACCGCGGATCACCGTGGAATACAGGTCGCCCAGCCAGGCCAGCCAGCGCACCGGCGACAGACGCAGTGCCACGCCGATCAGGCCCAGAACGATGGCCAGGGCCATGGACGACAAGGCGAGCTGAAGCGTCAGCCAAGCGCCATCGAGGATGACAGCCCCGTAGCCTTTCAACATGATTCAGGTCCTCGAAAGTTGGGATGAAAAAATGGCGCAAACCTCAGAGATCCTGCTGCTTGCGCCATTTCGGACTTGTCGCCGGGGCGTGTTACTTGCCGTAGATATCGAAGGCGAAGTATTTGTCCTGGATTTGCTTGTACTTGCCGTTCTCGCGAATGGCGGCGATGGCGGCGTTGAGCTTGTCCAGCTCGGCCTTGTCGCCCTTGCGCACCGCGATGCCTACGCCGTCGCCGAAGTATTTGACGTCGGTGAACGCAGGGCCGACGAAGGCGAAACCATTACCGGCGTCGGTTTTCAGGAAGCCGTCATCCAGAAGCGTAGCGTCTGCCACGGTGCCGTCGAGGCGGCCGGCGGCCACGTCGAGGTAAATTTCGTTCTGCGAACCGTAAGGCTTGATCTCGGCACCCAGCGGGGCCAGGACTTCGCGGGCGAAACGCTCGTGGATCGAACCACGCTGCACGCCGATGTTCTTGCCCTTGAGCTCGGTCAGGCCGTCGCTGACCTGGGTGCCGGCCTTCATGACCAGGCGAGCCGGGGTGTTGTAGTACTTGTTGGTGAAGTCCACGGACTTCTTGCGATCTTCAGTGATCGACATGGACGACAGGATCGCGTCGATCTTGCGCACTTTCAGTGCCGGGATCAGGCCGTCGAACTCTTGCTCGACCCACACGCACTTGACCTTCATCTCTTCGCACAAGGCGTTGCCGATGTCGTAGTCGAAACCAACGATGCTGCCGTCCGGTGCTTTGGAAGCGAACGGAGGGTAAGCCGCTTCGATACCAATTTTCAGAGGCTTTTCATCGGCGAAGGATGGCAGCGACAGCACGGACAGTGCCAGGGCGCCAAGCAGCACGAGTTTCTTCATCTTGGGACTCCATCGGTAAAGGGCAAAAACGGCAGAGTGAGCAACAGCCCAATATGCGAATGAGTGGAACCAGAAAGCAGTGCTGCGTCCTGGGAAGCCGGTGTTTAAATTCAACACGGGCAACGACGAGCGAGTGATCGGCATTCTAACGACAGGCCCGAGGCCGATATTTCTTCAATGCGACAACTAATTACAGAAGCACCGAGAAAGTCGTTTTAGCACGTTGACAGCCCTGCAAAATCATGCAAGAGCAAAAGACATTGAACCGATCTATATTGCAAATTGCGGGCCTATTATTGGCAAACCCTTCTAATCCGGCAAGCGCAGCGTGATGTCTTATTTCTGAAGGGTGGTTAACAGGCGCTGATACGGCACTTGGCGTTTCCCATCGCCCCGTATCGGAGCGAGCGGTTACACATTCAGTAACCGGAAGGGTCGCAGGTAACAGTAGGATGGTGCCTACATGAAGCCGATAATTATTGGTTGAAAATCAACATCAAAAGATCGCAGCCTTCGGCAGCTCCTACAGGGGATACGGTTCCGCCCGCCACCGTGTGTGACTGGACACAATCCCTGCAGGAGCTGCCGAAGGCTGCGATCTTTTGACTTTTACCCACAAAAAAACCCCGCCAGGCGCAATGCCGGGCGGGGCTTTGGATGACGCCGAACGCTACTTAAGCAACATTCATCGTCTTGTGCGTATCAATCAAATGCTGCACCACACTCGGATCCGCCAGGGTGGAAATATCCCCCAACCCATCGTATTCCGCCGTGGCAATCTTGCGCAGAATCCGCCGCATGATCTTGCCCGAACGAGTCTTCGGCAGCCCCGGCGCCCACTGGATCACATCCGGCGAAGCAATCGGCCCGATCTCCTTGCGCACCCAGTTTTTCAGTTCCAGGCGCAGCTGCTCGTTCGGCTCCTCGCCGTTTTTCAGGGTGACGTAGACATAAATGCCCTGTCCCTTGATGTCGTGCGGCACACCGACCACCGCCGCTTCGGCGACTTTCGGGTGCGCGACCATCGCGCTTTCGATCTCGGCGGTGCCCATGCGGTGGCCGGAGACGTTGAGCACGTCGTCCACGCGACCGGTGATCCAGTAGTAGCCATCGGCATCGCGACGGGCGCCGTCACCGGTGAAGTACATGCCACGGAAGGTCTTGAAGTAGGTGTCGACGAAGCGGTCGTGGTCACCATACAGCGTACGCGCCTGGCCCGGCCACGAATCGAGAATCACCAGGTTGCCCTCGGCCTCGCCTTCGATGATGTTGCCCAGGTTGTCCACCAGGGCCGGCACCACGCCGAAGAACGGACGTGCCGCCGAACCCGGCTTGAGCGCATGAGCGCCCGGCAGCGGGCTCATCATGTTGCCGCCGGTTTCGGTCTGCCACCAGGTGTCGACGATCGGGCAACGGGACTTGCCGACGTTCTTGTAGTACCAGTCCCAGGCTTCCGGGTTGATCGGCTCGCCCACCGAGCCGAGCAGACGCAGGCTGCTGCCATCGGCGCCTTCTACCGCGGCGGTGCCCGAGGCCATCATGGCGCGGATCGCGGTCGGTGCGGTGTAGAGGATGTTGACCTGGTGCTTGTCGACGATCTTCGCCACCCGGGTGATGTCCGGGTAGTTCGGCACGCCTTCGAACAGCAGGGTGGTCGCGCCGTTGGCCAGCGGGCCGTAGACGATGTAACTGTGGCCGGTGACCCAGCCGACGTCGGCGGTGCACCAGTAGATTTCGCCCGGGCGGTAGTCGAACACGCGTTCGTGAGTCATGGCCGCGTACAGCAGGTAGCCGCCGGTGGTGTGCTGCACGCCCTTCGGCTTGCCGGTGGAGCCCGAAGTGTAGAGGATGAACAGCGCCTCTTCGGCGCCCATCTCTTTCGGCGCGCACACGGTGCCGGCCACTTTCATCAGGTCCTCGAACCAGATGTCGCGATGCTGGTTCCACTTGATCTCGCCACCGGTGCGCTTGCACACGATGACTTTCTGGATGCTGCTGGTTTCCGGGTTGGTCAGCGCGTCGTCGACGTTGGCCTTGAGCGGGATCTTCTTGCCGGCACGAATGCCTTCGTCGGCGGTGATCACCACTTTCGAGCGGCAGTCGATGATGCGACCGGCCAGGGCTTCCGGCGAGAAGCCGCCGAACACCACCGAGTGAATCGCGCCGATCCGGGTACAGGCCAGCATGGCGACCACGGCTTCGGGGATCATCGGCATGTAAATCGTCACCACGTCGCCGCGGTGCACGTCCTGGCCGCGCAGGGCGTTGGCGAACTTGCAGACCTGCTCGTGCAGCTCGCGGTAAGTGATGTTGCGGCTTTCGGCAGGGTCATCGCCCTCCCAGATGATCGCGACCTGATCGCCGCGTTCGGCCAGATGACGGTCCAGGCAGTTGTAGGACACGTTCAGGGTGCCGTCGGCGAACCACTTGATGTCGACATGGTGATCGTCGAAGGAGGTCTGCTTCACCGTGGTGAACGGCTTGATCCAGTCGAGGCGCTTGGCTTGCTCGCGCCAGAAGCCGTCGGGGTTGACGACCGACTGCTGGTACATGGCCTTGTAGGTCGCCTCGTCGGTCAGGGTGTTGGCCAGAACCTCGGGACGAACGGGATACAGGGAAGCCGCACTCATCTTTCTTACCTCGGTGGAATAGTTGTTTTTGTATGACCCTGTTGTAGCCGGGCCGGGCCTATAGAACCATTCGACGATGGTAGTAACAAGCCCACACAAAATGTCGTGAATACCCGTCAAACCCAATACCACCGCGGCACCTGTGGGAGCGAGCCTGCTCGCGATGGTCGTCAACGATAACGCGCCCAATCTGACACCCCACGGTGCTCTCTGGCTCATCGCGAGCAGGCTCGTTCCTACAAAAGCGGTACCTGTAGGAGCGAGCTCGCTCGCGATGGTCGTCAACGATAACGCGCCCAATCTGACACCCCGCGGTGCTCTCTGGCTCATCGCGAGCAGGCTCGCTCCTACAAAAGCGGCACCTGTGGGAGCGAGCTCGCTCGCGATGGTCGTCAACGATAACGCGCCCAATCTGACACCCCGTGGTGCTCTCTGGCTCATCGCGAGCAGGCTCGCTCCTACAAAAGAAGAGGCTATTCAGGGATTGTTACAGGATCTGTCAAAGGTGTTTATCAAAACCACGTCTATATGAACGTATCCGTCACCCCTAAAATCTGCCACGCCAACAAGGCAACCTGATTAACCAAGTTACAGCCCCCACGAAGGCAGTTAATCAAACACCCAGGTACTGAAGCTCCACACGCAATCTCAAAAGGATTGCGTGCCCCCTCTCGACCTTAGAAAGGTAAAACTCAAATGAAAGCTTTATTGGTTCTGGCCCTCGGCAGCGTGTGCGTAACTGCCATGGCAAGCGAGGTCCCGACTGATGTCGCGCAGCAACAACCGCCTATTGAGGAATACACTTACTCGATGAATCTGGACATCGCCAAAGTGATCTCGATGAGCGAAGCACCGAATGTTTGTGAAGTTGTCCCCATGAAAATGGAATACGAAGATTCCAACGGTCAACGACATATCCTGCGTTACAGCGCGATGGGCAACGGTTGCTCTAACGGCTGATCCCTGCTTCCCCCCTCCCCCAATAAGGTTCGACCCACCCGCCACGATCAGGCAGATGAAGCGCCGAACCTTGATGATCGATTAAATCGATTATTTTAAGCATTTATTTGCGCTTTTTAATCGAATTTATCGGCGTAGTATCCAATTCAACCCAAGACAAACAACGCCCACGAATCCGGAGCACTGACCATGAAAACCCAACTGATCCTCGCCCTGACCCTCTCCGTTCTGGCTGCCAACACCTTCGCCGCCGATGGTTACGACCGCACCAACTCGGCCGCCTACACCACTGAAGCGGCTGTCGCTTCCGACGGCTACGACCACACCGGTTCAGCCTCTTTTGCCGCTGATGGCGCTGACCATGTAGGTGCCGGCAAACTGGCTTCCGACGGCGCTGACCACATCGGTGCCGCCCGCCTCGCCGCCGATGGTGCCGACCACGTCGGTGCAGGTCGCCTGAGCTGATCCACCCGCGTGACTTCACAGCCCGACTTCGGTCGGGCTTAGTTGTGTCTGGAGCCTGAGAAAACCCCACCGAAACACAAGATGTAGTAAAAAATGCCAATTTTGGTTATTTCTTGAACAAAAATAATCCAGGGCAAAAAATTAAGAAAAAAAATCTTCCCCCGCCAAAACCGTTCAAAGCCCTGTAAACCCTCGCTCCGACCGAAATACGGCCCCTGTCGACCGATCCGTGAGCCATTTCGCCGCACCACAGCACGCAAAACTTCCCTATAATGCGGCCTTAAACGGGCCTGCAATATCCCCTTACAGGGATGAAAAGCCAGTCTGAAGCCCCGCACAGGCGCTTGCCGCTTGCTGCGCCCATCAGTGGCTCTCGGAACCCCGTACAAAATTCTGTTTGATGCCTGCGTATAGCTGCTGCAAAAAACGATTCCTTTAGATCCAACGCGGCCAGTAAGGCCGTGTGAAAAACCAACCTATCCATTTTCACACGGGCACTCTGGCCCTCACGCAGGAGACGACACGTCATGCTGAGCTGGGACGAATTCGACAAAGAAGACACGGAAGTAGCAGTCAAGAGCGCCAACGCTGGCCACGCCACCGAAGCCAACATGGACCGTCTCGACAGCGCCGGCGGTGCCGCCGCCCTGGAAGCCCGTGCCGTGACCGCCGCTGACTCCGCCGCCGTTGCCCGCGCCAAAGCCGCCCTGGATTCCCTCGACGTCGCCGAAGGCCTCGCCGAACTCGAAGGCGCCTCCGCCCGTGTCGCCGTTGACGAAAAGCGCATGATCAACTGCCGCGCCGACCTCAACCAACTCGTACCCTTCAAGTACGACTGGGCCTGGCAGAAATACCTGGACGGCTGCGCAAACCACTGGATGCCGCAAGAAGTCAACATGACCGCCGACATCGCCCTCTGGAAAAACCCGGAAGGCCTGACCGACGACGAACGCCGCATCGTGATGCGCAACCTCGGCTTCTTCTCCACCGCCGACTCCCTGGTTGCCAACAACCTGGTCCTGGCCGTGTACCGCCTGATCACCAACCCGGAATGCCGCCAGTACATCCTGCGCCAGGCCTTCGAAGAGGCGATCCACACCCACGCCTACCAGTACTGCATCGAATCGCTGGCCATGGATGAAGGCGAAATCTTCAACATGTACCACGAGATCCCATCGGTCGCGAAAAAAGCCACCTGGGGCCTGAAATACACCCGCTCGATCTCCGATCCGAAGTTCGAAACCGGCACCGTCGAAACCGACAAAGAACTGCTGCGCAACCTGATCGCCTACTACTGCGTCCTGGAAGGCATCTTCTTCTACTGCGGCTTCACCCAGATCCTCTCCATGGGCCGCCGCAACAAAATGACCGGCGTCGCCGAGCAGTTCCAATACATCCTGCGCGACGAATCCATGCACCTTAACTTCGGCATCGACGTGATCAACCAGATCAAAATCGAAAACCCGCACTTGTGGGATGCCGAGATGAAGGAAGAAGCTTCGCAGATGATTCTGCAGGGCACTCAGCTGGAGATCGAATACGCGCGGGATACCATGCCTCGCGGGGTGTTGGGCATGAATGCGGCGATGATGGAGGACTACCTGAAGTTCATCGCTAACCGTCGTTTGAGCCAGATTGGTTTGAAGGAAGAGTACCCAGGGACCACTAACCCGTTCCCTTGGATGAGCGAGATTATGGACTTGAAGAAAGAGAAGAATTTCTTTGAGACTCGGGTTATTGAGTATCAGACTGGTGGGGCGCTTAGCTGGGATTAATTCCCAAGCTAGCCGCGATTTGACGACTTGAATCGACAAATCGAACATCTGAAAGCCCCGATCTGATCGGGGCTTTTTTGTGGGGTAGGAAAACTCTTACTCGCAATCTCAGTAGTAGTTAAACCTCCTACATGTATTCCAGCACCATCTGTATTGAGGGCCATTCCATGCGGCCCTAAGCTCTACTGCAGGTGCCTAAGAAACGCCCAACGTAGAAAGCTAGCCAATTACACAGACGAGCAGTCACCCTTGGTGATTGATCGGACGGCTGTGTGAGGCTTTTGCTCGTTGGAGCTTCTTATGTCCACTCTACGTTGGGGTCAGGCCCGCAAAAGTCCAAACGTAGAGGTAATGGATATGCCTGAACACAACCTTCTCGTCACTCTCCGAACCATGGAGATTGGCCATGTCTGATCTCTTTCCTGTAACAGTCTTCACCCGCCACAATCTCCCTCTCCATGCTCTCCTCCTGGAAAACCAACCGTGGTTCTGCGCCCGCGATATAGGCCGCTTGATGGGTTTCCATCTGAGTGAGCGCATGGTCAACAAACTGGACAAAGACCAACACCGCCCGTTGTGGATTGAGTATTACCGGCAAGCGGAAAAACAGCTGATGCTCAGTGAGTCCGGTGTCTATGCGCTGCTGGTCTATCACTACGCACCAGGAAATCGCTTGCTGCGTGAGTGGATCACCCATCAAGTGGTGCCGGCCTTACGTGATGCGGAGCAGTCGGACAATTCGGATCGGCCGATGCTGAGTCTGTTGGACTGGCCGGAGATGTCACTGAGCCTGCTGCACTGGCAGGATGAAGGCTGGATTCGGCTGCGGGACATGCCGTATCTGCTGCTCGATCACACGCAATGGCGGATGCCGGCAGCTAAACCTTGGTGGCGGAAGGTTGCGCGGGTGTTTCAGTTGTCGAAGCAATCAATGGGCTAGGTAACGTGTTTGTAGGATCTCTTGCTAGAATCGCCCCTGTTTTGTGTAGGAATTTTCCTAGACAGTCGTAGTGGCCACTCAGTATCGTCCGAGGGTTTCAACCCTCGGCGGTTTTATGGATACGGAAAAAGAAGATAATGGCTGGACTGATGACGAATTGGCAGCTTCGGTCGACGCGTATCTCGCAATTCAGGCGCGATACCCAAACGATGAAAAATTCAGTAAAGCTTCGGAATACAGGATTTTACAAGCCAGCGTGCTCCCAGGTCGCAACTACAACTCCATCGATTACCGCCTAAAGAATATTTCCGCCTTGTTCAACGAACTTGGCTTGAAGACAATGTCCGCTTACAAGCCTAAGGAACATCTTGGCTCAGGAATAACCGCGCGCCTCAACAGGATTCTTCAATCCAAAGGGATTTTGACGCGCAATACCGATACGCCTATTGCTGATGATGAAGCTCCAATTCGAGTAGTTAAGCGAGTTAAAAAACAGGACTTGGTGAGTGAACCGGAAGGCGTTTTGATCCCTCAACAAATGGTCAGCATCACCAAGTCTTTTGTTCGGACATCAAAAATCAAAAAGTGGATTTTAGCGAACGCAAAAGGTATCTGTGAGGGTTGTGGCCAACCTGCTCCGTTTGAAAAGGATGGGACACCTTATCTTGAGGTTCACCACGTTAAGCACTTGGTACAACAAGGCACAGATCGTCGGAGCAATACCGTAGCACTGTGTCCGAACTGCCATCGTCGTTGTCATCATTCGAGTGACCGAGAGGAGTTCACAGCTTCGCTTTATACAAAGGTGAAACGGTTGAGACCCGAATAAGCGAGCAAAGCAAAACCCGTGGCGAGGAAGCTTGCTCCCGTTCGGCCGCGTAGCAGTCGCGAAATCAGACAACGCGGTTTACCTGATACATCATATTTGCGGGTTTTGGGGCCGCTTCGCAGCCCAACGGGGGCAAGCCCCCTCGCCACAAGGTTAGTGTCTGACTTAGTTACTGCGCTGGTCTTGCGAAATCGCGGCGCACACCGCAAGCCAGCCCGGCTCATCGATCCACCTCCCCTTCCATCCAGTCCACCCGATAATTCGCCACATAACTATCCACCGCCGTCCCAATCGTAGGAAAAAACGCCGTCTCCCCCAACCTCGCAAACAACCCAAACCGCTTCAGCTTGTCCTTCACCGGATCCTTCATCTCGGCAATGCACAACTCGATTCCCGCCGCGTGCAGGGTGTCGTCCAGTTCGGCGAGCATGTCGGCGGAGGTCACGTCGACGCTGGTGACCGGCTCTGCGGCGACCACCAGCCAGCGCACGGGTGTGGGGGATGCCGCGACGGCGTCCAGCACGCGGTCGTTGAACTGTTCGGCGTTGGCGAAGAACAAGGGCGCATCCCAGCGAAACAGGACCAGGCCGGGGATCAGGTGTGCGTCGGGGTAGCGTTTGATGTCGTGGTAGCCCTTGACCCCGTCGGCGCGGCCCAATACGGCGGAGTACGGGCGCCAGGCGTCCCAGAGGAATTCGATGATCGCGATCACGATGGCCAGGCCGATGCCCTCGATCGCGCCGAACACGGCCACGCCGACGGTGCAGACAATCGATAGCCAGCATTCCCAGCGCTGGATGCGATAGATCCGGCGCAGGTCGGTGATTTCGATCAGGCCGATGGCCGAGGCGATCACGACGGCCGCCAGGGCGCTGGACGGCAGGTGTTGCAGCAGGTCCGGTGCTACCACCAGCAGCAAGGCAACCGCGAGTGCGCCGACGACGCCGGTCATTTGGGTTTTGGCGCCGGCGGCTTCGGCCACGGGCGTGCGTGACGAGCTGCTGCTGATCGGGAAGCCCTGGAAAAATCCGGCCGCGAGGTTGGCGATGCCGAGGCCCATCATTTCCTGGTTCGGGTTGACGTAGGTTCGGGTCCGCGCCGCATAGACACGGGAGAGCACGCTGGTGTCGGCGAACGAGACGAGTGCGACGGCGCACCCGCCGATCACCACCGGGACGATGTCGGCGGTGGTGATCCAGGGGATGGCGAATCCGGGCAAGCCTTGGGGGAGCGAACCGAGGACCGACACTCCGGCGCGTGTCGCCAGGTCGAGGGCACCCACGGCGACCGTCGCGCCGACCACGGCGATCAGGATGCCCGGCAGTCGCGGCCATCGTTTGAGTAGCAGGATCACCGCTAGGGTGAGCCCGCCTACGGTGAAGGTGGTCCAGTTGACCTTTCCTTCCATCAGCGCCGAGACGATGGCTCCTATGTTTCTCAATGGGCCGTCGGACTCAATGGAAAAACCGAACAGCTTGGGCAACTGGCTGATCAATACGGTCAGTGCGATGCCGTTCATGTAGCCGTAGCGGATCGGCTTGGACAGCAGCTCGGTGATAAAACCCAGGCGCGCCATACCGGCCAGGATGCACACCGCTCCCGAGACGATCGCCATCATCCCCGCCAGGGCGACGGCACGCTGCGGGTCGCCGCCGGAGAGTGGAATGATGACGGCCAGGATGACGGCCACCAGGGAGGAGTCCGGCCCCATCACCAGAATCCGGCTGGGGCCGAACAGGGCATAGAACAGCAGCGGAACGATGGTCGCGTAGAGGCCATAAATGCCGGGCACGCCCGATGCCACCGCGTAGGCAATACCGACGGGCACCAGCATCGTGGTCAGCACCAGGCCGGCGACGATGTCGTAACGCAACCATGCCCATTGGTACTCGCGCAGCACGCTCAATCCCGGCAGCCAGCGGCGCCAACCGGTCTGTTCATCCCGGCGGGCTATCCGGCCTGGCTCCGGGAGAGGGGGCGAAGTATCTGGATGGCTCATGAATCGCCCTCGTTGATGTAATGCTGTTCATTTAAAATTTTGTAGGAGCGAGCTTGCTCCGGGCGGCGTTCCGACGATGGACTCAAGAGCGCCGCGTTTAGTCAGTAAACACGCTGCATCGTTAACGACCATCGCGAGCAAGCTCGCTCCTACAAGGGAGCATTCCCTCGTTGATGGGTTGTGCAGGCTCGGTGATATGGAAGTGATCTCAGTGTAGCTATTGCTTCGAATGCGCCATCACTGGAAGCTGTTCACCTAAAGGATTTGGAAGCCGACATGAAATTCGACCTCGCCTACTGCCTCAGCCTCAACGACAAGTTGTCGATCTACGACGTTCGGGATCTGAATTTCGACGAGACGATGGATTTCGACTCCGCCCGGGAACACTTCCAGTGCCCCAACGATGCCTGTCGTCTGGCGTTCGATGCGGCCAATGAGCTGGGCACGTTCAACGCGAAGAATGTGAATTACGTGCGCACCCCGCACTTCAAGAACCTGCCGAGTACGCGGCATGTCGAGGGCTGCCCTTATGCCAGCCTGAAGACGCCGGCGTCGGGTGTGGATGAGGCGGAAACGGATGACAGCCGCGAGGAACATTTCCCGTTGGAATTGTTACTGACTCGGCGTGAGTATGTGCGTAAGCCGTCCAGCCCGAAGGTCGCGGCGGACGGGGTGCGGGATGAGTCGCCAACGCCTTTGGTGGCAAGCAACGTCGAGCAGCCGGGCAGGGAATCGGCCCCGGACAAGACCAGCGTCTTCGCCCATCCGGTGGAGTGTTTCGTATCGAACTTCGGCGACAAGGATTTGCTCAAGCGCGTGCCGCTGAAGATTGGCGAGCACACCGCGCCTTACGGGTCGTTTTTCAAGAAGATCGAGTATCTGCAAGACAACAAGGGGCTGATTTACTGGGGCAAGGTCAAGGAGATCAAGGACTACACCCAGAGTTTTCGCATCGATTTCGAGAAGAAGGTCTGGTTCGAAAAGAGGCCTTACTCGGTCAATGTCTACCTGAGCAAAAAGCTCATCGACAGCTACCGCAAGCGCAAGGCGTTCCTCGAGGAGATCAAGCATGCCATCGAGAGCGGGCGGGAATTGTACTGCTTCTTTTATGGCGTGACGCCTGAGCTGAAGCAGGTGCCGAGCAAGAAAAACCCCGAGCAGACGTTCGGGGTGTTCAGCGCCAACATCGAGAATCTGGATCACTTTATCGTGCGGGAAGCGCCAGGGTTGGCGGACAAATAAGTGCAGTGCCGTTCGTCTGCCTGAAAAGAATAATCAAAAATTGCGTTTGATCCGGGCTCAAAACAACTGTACAAAAACACAGTATATTTTGACCAACACTCTCGAGCCCGGAGAACACCATGGCCTCTCAAGCGATGAAAATCACCCTGGAACGTATCGCCCTCTTCCAATTCACCCCGGCCCACTGCGCCCAGGCCCGAGCGATGCTGGGCTGGAGTGTGGAAGAGTTGTCGCGCGAGTCCCGAGTCTCGGTGGAGGCCATTCAACGCTTCGAGGCACGCCAGGAGGTGCTGGATGTCACGCGCCTGGCGCTGGCCTATCGGTTCGAATCGGAAGGGTTGGTGTTCTTCCCCGGGTTTGCGCCGGGTCGAGGGATGAATGTGAAAGGGTCGACGCCGAATCCGGTTGGGCGGGCGGATTTTGCGATGGTCGAGTGAGCCAACTCCCCGCTTGACCATAAATGCCCCCCCTGTAGGAGCGAGCCTGCTCGCGATGGACGTTAACGATAACGCGCAAATCCTGGATAAACGCGGTGTCCTTGAGTCCATCGTCGGATCGCCGCCCGGAGCAAGCTCGCTCCTACAGGGCGTTCTGCACCACCACCCGCTCACTCTCCCCTTCCACCGCCAGCCACCACGCCCCACCCCGCTGCGGATGCATCAAATTGAACGCCTCTCCCATCTGCGGTGTGGTGATCGATACATTGCGTTCCCAGGCCAGGGCCAGGATTCGGTCGAAGGGTTCGTACCAGGCGTGCATCGACAGGTCGAAGGTGCCGTTGTGGATCGGCAACAGCCAGCGGCCCTTGAGGTCGAGGTGGGCTTGCAGGGTTTGTTCGGGTTGCATGTGCACGTGCGGCCAGTCGACGTTGTAGGCGCCGGTTTCCATCAGGGTCAGGTCGAATGGGCCGTACTGTTCGCCGATGCGTTTGAAGCCGTCGAAGTAACCGCTGTCGCCGCTGAAGAAAATGCGCGTGTCACCGTCGATCATCACCCACGAGGCCCAGAGGGTGCTGTTGCTGTCGAACAGGCCACGGCCGGAGAAGTGTTGCGACGGGGTGGCGATGAACTGGATGCCCTCGACTTCCGTGCCTTGCCACCAGTCCAGTTGGCGGACTTTGCTGGGGTCGATGCCCCACTTGATCAGGGTGTCGCCTACGCCCAGCGGGGCCAGGAAGTGTTTGGTTTTGTCCGCGAGCTTGAGCACGGCCTGATGGTCCAGGTGATCGTAGTGGTCGTGGGACAGGATCACCGCTTCGATCGGCGGCAATGCTTCCAGGCTGATCGGTGGCTGGTGGAAACGCTTGGGGCCGGCCCATTGCACGGGCGAGGCGCGCTCGGCGAAGACCGGGTCGGTGATCCAGAATTTGTCGCGCAGTTTGAGCAGCACCGTGGAGTGGCCCAGGCGATAGACGCTGTGATTCGGCGCTGCGATCAGCGCGGCTTGCGTCAGGGCTTGCACCGGGACGGGGGCGCTCGGGCGGGTGTTTTGCGGTTTGTGGAACAGCGCGTTCCACAGGATGCCCATGGTTTTGCCAAAGCTTAAACGTTGAACCGGCGTGAAGTTCTGATACTGGCCTTGAGCCTGTCGGGACGCTTCAGGTGTGGAGGCGTTGTCCGCCGGGGAGTTTGAATTGGCCATGACTAATGACTCCAGAAAAACCGCGTTTGACGCGATTCTCCGTTTTGGGACGATAAATGGCCAAGGCACGCACGCATCAGCCGGACTTTCTATTTTTACCGGGCAGGATTAACAAAACATTACACTGCACAGTGTAGTTTCTAGGTTGCATCAAAGTCGGCGACAAGTAAACTGCTGAGTGTAATTTCCCATTTCTTCCTGCCGAAGCGTACTTATGACAGCTCCACAGCGCCTCACCGACCGAAAACGCCAAGCGATCATTCAAGCGGCGATCAACGAGTTCCGTGACAACGGGTTCGAGATCACCAGCATGGACAGGATTGCGGCCACTGCCGGTGTGTCGAAGCGCACGGTGTACAACCACTTTCCCAGCAAGGAAGAGTTGTTCGCCGAAATCCTCAATCAGTTATGGATCCGGGTGACGGCAGAACAGGAAACGGCCTACCGTCCCGACCTGCCATTGCGCGACCAACTGCGCCTATTGCTGATGGCCAAGCTGCAAATGTTGGGCGATGACAACTTTCTCGATCTGGCCCGGGTGGCGATAGCGGCGACCATTCATTCCCCGGAGCGGGCGCAGGATATGGTGGCGCGCATGGGCGAACGCGAAGAAGGGCTGACGGTATGGATTCGGGCCGCACAGGCCGACGGTCGGTTGAAAGCCATTGCCCCTGATTTTGCCGCACAGCAGGTGCAGGGGCTGCTCAAGTCGTTTGCCTTCTGGCCGCAGATTTCCATGGGCAAGCCTGGCTTGTCGTCGGAAGAACAACACCAGGTGGCCGAGTCCGCGCTGGACATGTTTCTGGCCTGCTATCAGTTGCAATAAATGACAAGGTCAACGGCGATGTCGAAGGATGGATGGCTCTGATTTGAATGGCACATGTGTTTCAGAATGAAACCGGCGCTGAGGCTATAGTGAGCTTCAGTCCCAGCGCCAGACAGAGCCCATCATGACCACCAGCCACGAAACCGCCGCCCCCGTCGATCACCTGCGTTTCCATCGCCATCACGCTCATCTGGCGCCGACCTTTGGCAATGACAAGTTCGCCCTGCGCGCCGAAGCCTTTGCGCGGTTCTTCGGGACCCCGACCTTTCTCGGCGCCCAAACGCTGATCGTGGTGGTCTGGGTGTGCCTCAACCTGTTCGGTGTCACCCACTTCGATGCGTACCCGTTCATCCTGCTCAACCTGGCGTTCAGCCTGCAATCGGCCTATGCCGCGCCTTTGATCCTGTTGGCCCAGACGCGTCAGGCCGCGCGGGACAAGGCCCAATCCGATGCCGATGCGCAGCACCGCGAAGCGCTGGCGACCGCCAACAGTGAGCGGCAGGCAGAAGCCGCGAAAAACACCGCGCAACTGCTGGAACTGCTCGAACAGAACACCCGCCTCACCGAGATGACCAAGGCCCTCACCGAGCGCATCGAAAACCTGACTTCGGAAATGCATCAACACTTCGTGCGCAAGGATGAGCCACAGGCCTGAACGGTTTCACGGCAGTTTCAGCGCCCGCCCCAGCTCATCGAACAAGGTGACCACCGAGCGCAAGGCCCGGCAGTCGGGACGGGTCAGCAGCCACAGCGCGGTGTCGTATCCGTGCAAGGGCTCGCCCAACGGACGTAATCCCTCGCCGATCAAGAAGTCCGGCAACGCCGCGACACCCAACCCCGCCCTGACCAGCTCGGTAACCGACAGCATGCTGTTGCAACGGTAACCCGGCGTTACGCCCGGCAAGGCCTGGCGACGCCAGGTCACGGTCGGGTGATCCGGCAGGAAGTCATCCGGGGCGATCCAGGTCAATGAGGCCAGGTCTGTGGTGTTGACCGATTGCAGGTATCGCTCACTGGCGCACACGCGGTAGGCAATATCCGCCAGTCGCCGTCCCACCAGGTGCTCCGGTGGCGTGCGGGTCAGGCGCAGGGCGATATCGGCATCCCGGCGGCTGAGGTTGGCAAAATCATTGGAGGTGCTGAGTTCGAGCGTCAGCGCCGGATAGTTCGGCATGAACTGCGCCAGCGCCGGCAACAGCAAACCTTGCAAGACCGAATCGGTACAGGTCAGGCGCACGATGCCGCTGATCACTTCACCCCCCTGCTCCACACCGATGCGCGCCGCCTCCAGCGCCTGTTCAGCGCGCTCGGCCTGCTCGGCCAGTGACTGCGCCAGGGTGGTGGGCAGGTAACCGGCGCGGCTTTTTTCGAACAATTGCTGACCCAGCGCAGCCTCCAGCCGGCGCACCGCTCGAAACACCGTCGAGACGTCCACCCTCAACAGCTGCGCGGCCCGGGCCAGAGAGCCGCCGCGCACCAATGCGAGGATCAGGGCCAGGTCCGGGTAGTCCAGTCGATAGTGCGCGGCTGCATTGATCACTTGGGAAAACGCCAATATGGAGTGCGTGAACGCCAATCTATAGTGGGCCTCAGGAATCAACAAGTGCAGAGGCCCCTCATGGAAAACCCTCCGATTCGCATCGCCCTGATCGGCGACTACGACCCGCAAGTCACCGCCCACCAGGCCATTCCCGTAGCCCTTGAAATGGCCGTAGAACACAGCGGCCTGGACGTGCAATGGCAATGGCTGGCCACGGATGAAATCCACGCCGAGACACCGCTGCACCCGTTCGATGGCTTCTGGTGTGTGCCGGCCAGTCCGTATCGCAACATGGACGGTGCATTGCTGGCGATCCGTTTTGCCCGCGAACAACGGCGACCTTTCCTCGGCACCTGCGGCGGTTTTCAACACGCGGTGCTGGAATATGCGCGCAATGTGCTGGGCTGGTCGGATGCCGAACACGGCGAGACGGCGCCCGATGCAGCACGGGCGCTGCTAGCGCCACTGTCGTGCGCGCTGGTCGAGGCCGTCGATTTCATTCATCTGGCTGAAGGCTCGTTGATCGCACAGGCGTACGAAAGCGCCGAGATTCGTGAAGGCTATCGCTGTCGCTATGGGGTGAATCCGCAGTTCGAACGGGAGTTGCTCAAGCACGAGCTGCACGCCGTCGGCCACGATTCGCAACAGGGACTGCGCGCGGTCGAACTCAGCGGCCATCCGTTCTTTGTCGCGACCTTGTTTCAACCCGAGCGGGCGGCACTCGGGGGCGTCTTGCCGCCGCTGGTTGGCGCCTTTTTCCAAGCCTGTGCGGGGCGCTCGTCATGATCGCCGATACGCCAACGGCGCCTTATTACGCGGTGATCTTCACTTCGCTGCGCACCGAAGGTGATCAGGGTTACGCCGAAGCGGCCGCACAGATGCTCGAACTGGTCCGTGAACAGCCGGGGTTTCTCGGAGTGGAATCGGCTCGGGGTGAGGATGGGCTGGGAATAACCGTGTCGTATTGGGCCAGTGAGGCGGCGATTCTGGCGTGGAAGCAGCATCCTGAGCATACGGCGATTCGCGAGCGTGGGCGTTCGACCTGGTATGCGCGGTGTCATACGCGGGTGTGTCGGGTTGAGCGGGCCTACGGGTTCAGTCTGTGAATGATGTGGTGTTTTTGAGGCCCTCTTCGCGAGCAGGCTCGCTCCCACAGGTTTCGTGTGCTGCCATCAATCTTTGTGGGAGCGAGCCTGCTCGCGATGGGGCCAGTCAATTCACCACAAAAACTCAGCCCTGAACCAGACTGCGAACCGCCGATATCTCCGGCACTTCCCGCCGGCTCATGTACACCCGCAACGGCTCGGTGATGTTGATCCGGTCATCGATGTTCTGGTCCAGCAACAACTGGATCAATTCGCGCTTGAGCGTCATGGCCTGCCCGGGCCCCGCGCCCCAGACGAATTCGCTGGTCGGGATGATGCCGTCGTCCGCCACGTCCATGCCGAACGAATCTTCGCTGAAGCGCACGAGGTAGTGGCCGGTCTTGCGGTTAAGGCCGACGAAGCCTTTGAGTTGGTCGGCCGCCTGGCAGATGAGCTGGGAAGTGATGCGCATGGTAAACCCCGCAATGGTGATCGTTGGTTTACACGCAGGGCCTGCGTTTCCCTCTGCCGGGGAAATTGCAGGGCCCCAGCGTACTGCAAACGGGCGCACAAAAACGCTGACGAAAATCAGCTTCAGGCAGGTTTATGTCGGTCTCGTGATAGCGCCTGCAAAGATGAGTTGTTAAAAGGGACCGCTCACTCATTGCGAAAGGACCTCGACCATGCCCGCAACCTTCACTAAAAGCGCCCTGTTATTGAGCCTGCTGCTAGGCCTCGGCCAGGCACAGGCCGCCAGCGAACCCGGTCCCACGGAACTGGCGACTCGCCTGGGCATTCCGCACCCGGCGGTGATTGCCCACCGTGGCGCGTCTTTCGATGCGCCGGAATCCACCGCCGCGGCCTACAAGACGGCCCGCGACCTGGGTGCCGATTACCTGGAAATGGATCTGCAGCGCAGCAAGGACGGCGTGCTGTTCGCCCTGCACGACAACAACCTGCAACGCACGACCGACGTCGCCAGCAAATTCCCCGAGCGCAAGGACAGCCCGGCCAATGCCTTCACCATGGCCGAGCTGAAAACCCTGGATGCGGGCAGTTGGTTCAATGCCGCCTACCCGGATCGCGCGCGTCCTGCCTTCGCCGGCCTGAAGATTCTGACCCTGGATGAAATCATCGACATCGCCGAGGGCAACGCTCAGCACAAGCCCGGGCTGTACATCGAGACCAAGGAGCCCAAGCAGTTTCCCGGCATCGAACACGACCTCAAGGAAAAACTCCAGGCCCGTGGTTGGCTGAACCCGAGCGAATCGAAACCGGCGAAAAACCAGCTGGCGGTTGGCCAGGGCAACGGCAAGGTGGTCCTGCAGACCTTCGAGAAGAGCAGTCTCGAACTGCTGCAAAAGGAAATGCCGAAGGTGCCGAAAATCCTGCTGCTGTGGGTCGGTGAAGGCAGTATCGAGCCCAAGTCCAAGGTGACCTTTGCCGAGTCCGGCGAAAAAGATAAAGCCGCTTACTACGCCAAACAGCAACCGAAGGACAACGTCGAATTCCAGCGCTGGGTCGACTACGCCAAGGCCCAGGGCACCATCGGTACCGGCCCGTCCGCCGCACTGACCCAGGGTGGCGACCAGAGTTACTCGGACCTGGTGCAACCCTGGATGAACCAGTACACCCACGATCAGGGCCTGCTGGTGCACGTCTACACCATCGACGATGCGGTGGACTACCAGAAAGTCATGGACGCCGGCGTCGACGGGATCTTCACCAACCGCGCCAGTGAGTTGTTGAAGTTCAATAAACGCCCGGCGGTGGCGAGCGTGGCGCAGGTACTACAGAACAACGGCTACTGACCCGCAATCACGCAAAACCCTGTGGGAGCGTGGCTTGCCCGCGAAGAGGCCATCAGCTTCAACATCAACGTTGACTGACACTCCGCTATCGCGGGCAAGCCACGCTCCCACAGGAATTGATGCAGGACATGTAGAGGGTTTTAAGGGTGGCTTAAGTTACAAAAGCTAACCTGATCTCACTTAAACAGATCACCCAAGGAAAGAAGCCCATGAAGACTCTGACTGCTTTGTTTACCGCTGCAACCCTGACCCTCACTGCCGGTCTGGCCCAGGCCGACGTGCGCGTGGATGAGATCCCGCAACTGGTCAAGGACGGCAAGATCAAACCCCTGGAAGATCTGAACAAGATCGCTCTGGATCTGCACCCGGGTGCAACGATCACCAAAACCGAGCTGGATAACCATTTCAACGGTTACGAGTATGAGATCGAGTTGCGCGACGCCAAGAACGTCGAGTGGGATGTGGACATCGATGCCTCTAACGGCAAGGTCCTGAAAAACAAGCAAGACAAGTAATCACAACACCCACAAAAGCCGCACGCTCTGACGATCGTGCGGCTTTTTGCGTTTAAGCGCTCAAACGCGCCGTCACCTCGTTCAACTGCCCCGACAAACCGTGCAGGTTGTTGCTCGCCGCTTCGGTGCGCTGCACGTTGTCCAGGTTGGTGCTGGCGATGCTGGTGATCTCGGTGAGGTTGCGCGAGATGTCTTCAGCCACTGAGGTCTGTTCTTCGGCTGCAGTGGCGATCTGCCGGTTCATGTCGCGGATGGCTTCCACGGCCAGGGTGATGCGTTCGAGCATGGCGCCGGCCTCGGTCACCTGCTGCACGCTTTCTTCGCTGCGTGACTGACCGCTTTCAATCGCCTGAGCCGCTTCGATTGCACCGGTCTGCACGGTTTGAATGATCTGGTTGATCTCGATGATCGACGCTGCCGTGCGCTGGGCCAGGCTGCGGACTTCATCAGCCACCACGGCGAAACCGCGCCCGGCCTCACCGGCGCGGGCCGCTTCGATGGCCGCGTTGAGCGCCAGCAGGTTGGTCTGTTCGGCGATGCCGCGAATCACTTCCAGGACCTTGCCGATGCGCCCGCTGTCGGTTTCCAGTTGGCGGATGACCGTGGCGGTGTTGGCGATTTCGCCACGCATCCGGGTGATGGTGTGGATGGTGCCCTGCATGACTTTTTCGCCCTGCTGGGCGGACTGGTCGGCATCGTCGGCGGCCCGCGCCGCTTCGGCGGCATGACGCGCCACTTCCTGTGCCGTGGCAGACATTTCGTTCATTGCCGTGGCCACCTGATCGGTGCGGTTGAACTGCTCGTTGGTACCGCCGGCCATCACGGTGGCGATCGAGTTCAACTCACCGCTGGCGCTGTCGAGGTCCGACGCGCTGCGCTGCAAACGGCTGAAGGTTTCGGCGAGGAAATCGCGCAGGGTGTTGGCGGCGATCGCCAGTTTGCCCAACTCGTCCTGACGGGTGCTGGCCACGCGCTCGGCGAGACGACCCTGACTGAGTTGCGCCACGTAGTCGATCAGTTTGCGGATCGGCTCGACCAGGTTGCGGTTGACCAGCCACAGGCTCAGCAGGCCGATCAACACCCCCGAAACCAGCATCACGACCAGCCCCAGCAGCACCGTGCGATCGGCGGCGGCGCTGATCAAGGTCGACTGCTCGATACCCTGTTTGCGCAACTCGCTGACCAGTTCGCTCATCTGATCGCTGGTCGCGCGGTCTACGCCTTTGACCGCGGTATCGCCCGCCGTCGGATCACCGCCAGCGGCCACGAACGCGTCCCGCCCCTTCTGATACGCCGCGCCCAACTGACGATGTTCGTCACGCAAGCGCTCGATGCGGTTCTTGAGTGACGGCTCGATGCCCTTCTGCGCGGCCAGTTCGCCAAGGATGTTTTGCACATCACGCTGACGGTCTTCGAATTGCCCCCAGTACTTGCTCAAGTCCGCCGGTTGCTTGCCGCGCAACAGGACGTTTTTCCACTCTTGCACCTGCACCTTGAATTGCAGGTTGGCTTCATCGATCAATTGCGAGGTATGCAGCGGGCCCTCGATCAGATTGGCGTAGCTCTGCACGCCACTGGACAGGAAGTGAAAGCACGCCAGGGCGATCAACAGCATCGCCAGCAGGCTGCCACTCAGCAGGGCGAGAATTTGTGCTCTCAAGGACTTTTGCAAAAGCATCGAAGGGTACTCATGACAGGAATGAGGCACGCCCCGAAAAGGCGTGGAAGGTGTCCGGACATCCCTGTCTGCGGTCTCGGCCGAGGCCTGCGGCGCGCAACTTAACCCAAGCGTGATCGGCGTGCCAGAGCGGTTCTTGAGAGCATTCCGACCGCCGGTAGGGCATTCGTTTGCGTTATTTTCCTGTCACAAAAACGTCATCCCGGCTTGCGATGATGCCGCTCAAGTGAACCTGTAAAACACGTGACAGGCGCCTCCCCTTGCGAGTCCTCATGAACCACAGCATCGATCAAAGCCATCGCGACACGGATCTGTTCGGCCTGCTCTACGGTTTCAGTTTTCGCCCCGGTGAGGCCGGTCGGGAAATCAACTCCGCCGAAGCCTTGCAGTACCTGCAACAACCGGAGAGCGACGAACAGTTTCTCTGGCTGCACCTGAACCTCGCCCATGCCGCGTGCGAGCGCTGGATGAAAAGCCACCTGGAGTTGCCCGAGGAATTTTTCGAGGCGCTGCACGAAGGCTCGCGCTCGACGCGCATCGAGCATGTCGACTCCGCGTTGCTGGCGGTGGTCAACGACGTGGTGTTCAACCTCAGCAACCTGGTCTCGTCGGATGTCTCGACCTTGTGGGTGTGCGCCCGCAGCCGGCTGATCATCAGCGCCCGCCTGCAGCCGCTGCACTCGGTGGACAAGTTGCGCTCGTCGGTGAAGGCCCGGGAATGCTTTCGCTCCCCGCTGGAGCTGCTGGTGCATCTGCTGCGCGACCAGGGTGAAGTGCTGACCCAGATCGTGCGCAAGACCAGCCAGAGCGTGGACCAGATCGAAGACGAGTTGCTCTCCTCGCGCCTGTCGACCAACCGCGCCGAGCTGGGCGCCAATCGCCGGGTGCTGGTGCGTTTGCAACGGCTGCTGGCGCTGGAGCCAGGTTCATTGCTGCGCCTGCTCAACCGGCCGCCGCAATGGCTGCAAAAGGAAGACGTGAAGGAACTGCGCAAATCCACCGAGGAGTTTGCGCTGATCATCAACGACCTCACGGCGCTGGGTGAGCGGATCAAGCTGTTGCAGGAAGAGATCGCCGCCAACATCAACGAACAGACCAACCGCACGCTGTTCACCCTGACAGTGGTGACGGTGCTGGCGCTGCCAATCAACATTATTGCCGGTTTTTTCGGCATGAACGTCGGCGGCATTCCGCTGGCCGGTGACCCAGAAGGTTTCTGGATCCTGGTGGCGCTGGTCGCGACCTTTACCGTGATTGCCGGGCGCTGGGCGTTTCGCAAGCAGCAGGATTATTGAGTCTGTCCGAAAACCTGTGGGAGCGAGCTTGCTCGCGATGAGGCCCTGTCAGCCAACAGAGATGTTGAATGAAAGACCGTCATCGCGAGCAAGCTCGCTCCCACAGGGTTCAGCGCTCGATTCCAGATCAGCGGCCCTGCAAAAAACCAAACACTGATCCAAAGCAGTCTCCCTGTAACAATTGGCAACGATTATCACCGGTACACCTCCCTCCTCAGGAATGTCCGTGATGGCTACGCCCTCCTTCACCGCCCCGGCACCGGCCAGTAGCGCCAGACCGCAATTCGACAAGAAGCCCGGCCTGATCACCCTCGTGGTATTTTTTGCCGTGCTGGCCATCGGCTTGTTGTTTACTGCCTATAGCCTGATGCACGACATGAACGAACTCGGCACGGTGGTCACCACCTGGACGCCGTTCCTGCTGCTCGGCGTGGCGCTCTTGATCGCCCTGGGCTTTGAGTTCGTCAACGGCTTCCATGACACCGCCAACGCGGTGGCCACGGTGATCTACACCCATTCGCTGCCGCCGAACGTGGCGGTGGTCTGGTCCGGTTTCTTCAACTTCCTCGGGGTGCTGCTGTCCAGCGGCGCGGTGGCGTTCGGCATTATCGCCCTGCTGCCGGTGGAGCTGATTCTGCAAGTCGGCTCGTCCGCCGGTTTCGCGATGATCTTCGCTCTGCTGATCGCCGCGATCCTGTGGAACCTCGGCACCTGGTGGCTGGGGCTGCCGGCGTCGTCCTCGCACACCCTGATCGGTTCGATCATCGGTGTCGGCGTGGCCAACGCCCTGATGCACGGCCGCGACGGCACCAGCGGCGTGGACTGGGCGCAAGCGACCAAGATCGGTTACGCGCTGCTGCTCTCGCCCCTGGTCGGCTTCGGCTGTGCCGCGCTGCTGTTGCTGGCCCTGCGCGCGTTCGTCAAGAATCGTGCGCTGTACAAGGAGCCCAAGGGCGAGACCCCGCCGCCATGGTGGATTCGCGGCCTGTTGATCGTGACCTGCACCGGCGTGTCCTTTGCCCACGGTTCGAACGACGGCCAGAAAGGCATGGGCCTGATCATGCTGATTCTGGTGGGCACACTGCCAATGGCCTACGCGCTGAACCGCACCATGCCGGCCGATCAGGCCTTGCAGTTCGCGGCGGTCGCCGAAGTCACCCAGCAAGCCTTGGTCAAGGCTGCCCCGCTGCCAGCGCCAGCCGACCCGCGCCCTGTGCTGTCCGAATACGTGCGCAGCAAGGAAGCGACGCCGCAACTGGTGCCGGCGCTCGCTGCGCTGACCGGCAGCATCGGTGCCCAGGTCAAGGGTTATGGCTCGCTGTCGAAAGTCCCGGCCGAGGCCGTGGGCAACGTGCGTAACGACATGTACCTGACCAGCGAAACCATTCGCCTGATGGACAAGAACAAGGTCGGCAATTTCGACGCCGACACCAGCGGCAAGCTGCAACTGTTCAAGCAACAGATCGACAACTCCACGCGCTTCATTCCGTTGTGGGTGAAGATTGCCGTGGCCATCGCCCTGGGCCTGGGCACCATGGTCGGCTGGAAGCGCATCGTGGTGACCGTCGGCGAGAAAATCGGCAAGACCCACCTGACCTACGCCCAGGGCGCCTCGGCGGAAACCGTGGCGATGCTGACCATCGGCGCCGCCGACATGTTCGGCCTGCCGGTGTCGACCACCCACGTGCTGTCCTCGGGCGTGGCCGGGACCATGGTCGCCAACGGCGGCGGCCTGCAGATGAAGACCATCCGCAACCTGCTGATGGCCTGGGTGCTGACCTTGCCGGCGGCGATCCTGTTGTCGGGCAGCCTGTACTGGTTGTTCACTCAACTCTTCTAAACACCGCAATACCCCTGTGGGAGCGAGCTTGCTCGCGATGAGGTCATCACATTCAACATCACTGTTGACTGAACCACCGCCATCGCGAGCAAGCTCGCTCCCACAGGGACCCCGGGCCGATCTCAGGCTTCCGAGCGGATCACTTCCCCCAGCCAATCCATGAACACCCTCACCCGCAACGGCAAATGCCGCTGCCGGGCATAAAGCAGCGATGCCTCCATGGACGGCGCATTGAACGGCGACAACACCTCGACCAGTTCACCGCTTTGCAGGTATTGCTGCATGCCCATTCTCGGCGCCTGAATCAGCCCGAAACCACCCAGGCAGGCGGCCTCATAGGCATCGGTGCTGTTGACCGTGACACTGCCCGCCATCGGCAGTCGCTGCACCTGCCCCTTGTCGACGTACACAAAGCCTTCCGAACGCGCACCCAAAACGCCGACGTAATGCACCAGCCGATGCCGCGTCAGATCCTCCAGCCGCTCGGGCACGCCATAGCGCTGCAGATACGCAGGGCTGGCGCAATTGACCATGGTGAAGTCACACAGGTGTCGCGCCACCACCGATTGATCCGGCTGGGCGCCGATGCGCAGCACGCAATCGAACCCTTCGGCGAGCAGATCGACCCGACGGTCGGTGCTGCTGATTTCCAGCTCAAGCAATGGGTGCTGCGCCATGAACGCCGGCAGACGCGGCATGACCACGCGACGGGCGAGAATGTTCGGCAGGTCGATGCGAATGCGCCCCACCAGCGACGCCTCGTCCTGGCGAAACAAGCCCTCGATTTCGTCCATGTGCGACAACAGGTCCTTGCTGCGCTCATACAACACCAGGCCATCCTGGGTCGCCTGGACCTTGCGTGTGGTGCGTTGCAACAGCCGGGTGCCGAGCAATGCCTCCAGCGCCTGCACATGCTCGGACACCGTGGATCTGGGCAGCCCAAGACTTTCTCCGGCGAGGGTAAAACTCGACATCTCGCTGACACGGACAAAGGTGCGCAGCAGTTCCAGTTTGTTCATCAGCCTGCTCTTTTATTGTTCGGTTTATCCGACCAGTGATTCCGGTTTCACTCTATTTATCACCCCTGCTCGGATAAATAAACTTCCTCACATCAACCGCCCACTGCACCTGAGGAAGTCCCATGAACCGTAAAATCGCACTGATCACCGGCGCCAGCCGCGGCCTCGGCAAAAACGCAGCCCTGCACCTGGTTGCCCAAGGCATCGACATCATCGGCACCTACAACAGCCGCGCCGATGAGGCCCAGGCACTGGTGGCCGAGATCGAAAGCCTGGGCGGTCGCGCCGTCATGCTGCAACTGGACGTTGCCCGGAGTGAAAGCTTCAGCGCCTTCGCCAGCGAAGTCGCGAAGGTCCTGCACAGCCACTTCGAGCGCGAGGGTTTCGACTTTCTGATCAACAACGCCGGGATCGGCCTGCACGCCAACTTCGTCGACACCACCGTCGAGCAGTTCGACCTGTTGGTGAACATCCAATTCAAGGGGCCGTTTTTCCTCACGCAGAGCTTGTTGCCATTGCTCAATGACGGCGGGCGCATCATCAACATTTCCAGTGGCCTGACCCGTTTCAGCCTGCCGGGCCACAGCGCCTACGCGGCGATGAAAGGCGCGATGGAAGTGTTGACCCGCTACCAGGCCAAGGAACTCGGGGCGCGCAACATCGCGGTGAATATCCTCGCACCCGGCGCGATTGAAACCGATTTCGGCGGTGGCGCCGTGCGCGACAACCCCGGGTTGAACACCCTGGTGGCGAACAACACCGCCCTGGGTCGCGCCGGCTTGCCGGACGACATCGGCGCCGCGATTGCGTTGCTGCTCGCGCCGGGCAGCCAGTGGATCAATGGCCAGCGCATCGAGGCGTCGGGGGGGATGTTTTTGTAAGATCAAAAGATCGCAGCTTTGTAGGAGCTGCCGCAGGCTGCGATCTTTTTTACGTTACTGCGCACAAGACTGGCGCAACACCACCCGCTCCCGAACCACGTCATACCCCCAGTGGTACACGTAGGTATACGGCAGGAAGAACAGCAACACGCCGATATCCAGCAGGAACGCCTGCCACAGGCTGACATCCATCCACCAGGCAATCAGCGGCACCCCAAGCGCGACCAGACCGCCTTCGAACAACAGCGCATGCACCACGCGGACCCAGGCGTTGTGGGCGATGGCGAGGCGCTTGAGCACCCGGTCGAACATACCGTTGAAGACCACGTTCCAGGCCAGGGCCAGGGCGGCGATAAGGACGGTGACCATGCCCATTTCCAGCATTGGCTTCTTCATGATCCAGGCCAGCAGCGGGGTACAGATCAGGATGGCCAGCAGTTCAAAGCCGATGGCTTGGAAAATACGTTCAGTAATGGATTTGTTGGCGCTCATGGCCGTACTCCGTTGAGTGACTGTGGTTGCCATGATCTGTCATCACACCGATACTTCATAACCAATAACCATCGATCAAGGCGATAGTTTATGGCCTCTCACGAAGTGTTGCTGGCGTTTGTCGAAGCCGCGACCCAAGGCTCGTTTTCCGCCGCGGCGCGCAAGCTGGGCCGCAGTCAGTCGACCATCAGCGCGGCGGTGGCCAGCCTGGAAATCGACCTCAACCTGACACTGTTCGACCGCAGCAGCCGCAAGCCCGGGCTGACCCCGGCCGGACGCGTCATGCTGCAACGGGCCGAAGACATCCTGGCCGCCAGCAGTCGTCTGGAGATGACCGCCCGCCAACTGTCCCAAGGGGTGGAAGCGAAGCTGACGGTGGCGCTGTCCGACACCTATCAGTCGGACCGTTTCGAGGCGTCACTCAGTGCCTTCGAGCAGCGTTATCCCGACCTTGAACTCGAATGCCTGATCGCCGAATGCGATGACCTGGTGTCACTGGTGCAAAGCGGCCGGGCGCAGATTGCCTTCGCCGAAATGCAGGACAGCTACCCGCCGGACCTGGTCAGTTCGACGGTGGACGAGCGCACGGAAATCGCCCTGTTCGTGTCCCCTACCCACCCGCTGACAAGGCTGGACTACGTCGATCAGGACGTCCTGCAGCAACACCGCGAACTGCGCCTGGCCACCATCATCAATCCCTATGAAAGTCGGGCGAAGGGCCGCGTCTGGTCGGCGCCGAGTTATCTGATGCTGCTGGAAATGGCCCAGGGCGGATTCGGCTGGGCGCCGTTGCCCCGCTGGCTGGTGGAGCGCTTCGGGCCCGGCACCCTGCAGGAACTGGTGGTGCGCGGCTGGCCGAAAACGGTGTCGGTGGATGCGTTGTGGTCACGGCTGAATCCGCCGGGGCCGGCGGGGAGCTGGTTGCTGGGCAAGATGCTGGAATGAAGGTCCTTCGGCCCTTATCGCGAGCAAGCTCGCTCCCACAGGTTATTGTGTCTGGTCACAAAATTTGTGTACACCACTGCCCCTGTGGGAGCGAGCTTGCTCGCGATGAGGCCAGTACAGCCGCATCAATCCAACGCCTTGAGCCGCGCTTCGATAAACCGCCGCTCCGGCTCTTGCCGGGTCAACGCCAGTGCCCGCTCCCAAGCCGCCCGCGCCTCTTGCTTGCGACCCAGCTGCCGACAAAACTCCGCCCGCGCCGAATGCGCCAGGTGGTAATCCAGCAGTTCGCCCCGCGCCAGAATGGCGTCGACCAGCGTCAGCCCCGCCTGCGGTCCGTCGCGTTGGGAAATCGCCGCCGCACGATTCAACTCGATCACCGGCGACGGCACCGCCCGCAGCAGCACGTCATACAGGCCGACAATCTGCGGCCAATCGGTTTCCCCCGCCGTCGAGGCTTCGGCATGCACTGCCGCGATGGCCGCTTGCAGGCAATAGGGCCCGAACCGCCCCATACCCAGCGCGTGCTCGATCAACGCGCAGCCTTCCGTGATCAACCCGGCGTCCCACAGCGAACGGTCCTGCTCGTCCAGCACAATCAACTCGCCGCTCGCCGAAGTCCTGGCCGGACGCCGCGACTCGTGCAGCAGCATCAACGCCAGCAAGCCCATCACCTCTGGCTCCGGCAACAACTCCACCAGTAACCGGCCGAGACGGATCGCCTCGCGGGTCAATTCCTCGCGGACCAGTTCGGCGCCGATGGACGCCGAATACCCCTCGTTGAACACCAGATAGATCACCCGTAATACGCTGTCCAGGCGCTCGGGCAACTCAGCCAGCGTCGGCACTTGATAAGGGATTTTCGCGTCACGGATCTTTGCCTTGGCGCGCACGATGCGCTGGGCGATGGTGGCCGGGGCCGAGAGAAAGGCCCGGGCGATTTCTTCCGTGGTCAGGTCGCAGACTTCCCGCAGTGTCAGCGGCACTTGCGCGTCCGCCGCCAGGGCCGGGTGGCAGCAAGTGAAGATCAGCCGCAGGCGATCGTCTTCCACGTCTTCATCACTCCAGTCTGCCTGTTCCAACGCCTCCAGCTGCGCGATCAGCAAGGGCTGCGACGCGGCAAAACGGGCGCGCCGGCGCAAGGCATCGATGGCCTTGAAGCGCCCGGCGGACACCAGCCAGGCCCGCGGATTGTCCGGCACGCCATCACGCTGCCAGCGTTCGACCGCGATGAAAAACGCCTCGTGCAAGGCTTCTTCGGCGAGGTCGAAATCACCCAGCAAACGAATCAGGGTCGCAAGAATGCGCCGCGACTCTTCGCGATAGACCCGCTCGACCTGCGCCTGAACCGGCAGCCCTGGCATCTTAAGGATTCAACTGCCGAACGGGGCGCACTTCGACACTGCCGACCCGGGCCGCCGGAATGTTCCCGGCGACCTGGAGGGCTTCGTTGAGGTCCTTGGCATCGATCAGGTAAAAACCGGCCAGTTGCTCCTTGGTTTCAGCGAATGGACCATCGGTGATCGACAGCTTGCCGTTGCGCATGCGCACGGTGGTAGCGGTCTGTACCGACTCCAGCGCCTCGGCGGCGACCATCCGGCCACTGCCCTGGATCGACTCGGCATAGGCCATGCACTCTTCGTCCTTCGGGCTTTCCGGCAGCGAATGCAGCAAGTGCTCATCGCTGTAGACCAGGCATAGGTACTTCATCACGCTCTCCTTATCGAACGATCAACTATGGTCGCTGACTGGCATTCTGGCTCGACTTCCCGACGATCAGGGCTTGAGGTCGAACAGCGTCGCGCCGCTGGTCATGTCGAACGGTGCCGACCAATGTTCGTGGACGATCTGCCACAGCCCGGCTTCCTGTCGATAGCACTGCGAGACACGCATCCAGCAGGCCTGGGTTTCGCCCTTCTCGTTGGTGCCACCGCAATGGGCCAGCCAGTGAGCGAAAGCGATCTCCTGGGACGGTTCGATGGTGATTTCGTGGAATTCGAAAATGTGCGGGCCGGGGCACATTTCCATACAGGCCTGCCAATGCGCGCGATACGCCGGCTTGCCTTTGAATTGCAGGGCCTTGACCGCGTCGAAGGAGACGATGTCATCGGCATACAGGGCCATGACTTTTTCAATGTCCTTGGTCATGACCGCCTGACGATAGTTCTCGATGAGGTTCTGGATCTGGGTTTGCGAGTTCATGGTGGTTCTCCGTGGTTTTTATTGGAAGACACCCTTAGTCGTCTGGCGATCCGGCGAATCGACAGAAGAAATAAAAATAATCCAAACGGCCAGAATCGCTAGAATCCGAGGTTCTATTCATGTTGGAAAAAGGACACTCCCGTGACAGCTCGACTTGTGCCTTACGAAAGCCTGAATGCGCAGCAGCGCCGACAGGTCGAGGCCATTGAAGTACATCCGGAACAGATAAAGTTCTCCGGTGATATCCACGGTGCATTGCACACCTTGTTGTCCAGGCCCGGCCCGGGGGTCAAAGGATTTGCCCTGCTGGCCGACGACATTCCCGTAGCCTTCCTGCTGCTCAAACGCCCACCCGTATTGCCTGCGTGGGCCAATGAACACAGCGCCACCCTGCATGCCCTGCAAGTCGACCAACGCGCCCAGGGCAAAGGCTACGGCAAGGCCTGCCTGCAGGCGCTGCCCGAGGCGGCGCGCCTGGCCTGGCCGGAAATCCGGGGGTTGGAGCTGTCGGTGGATGCCGATAACGCGGCTGCCATCGCCCTGTACGAAAGGTTTGGCTTTGTCGACAGCGGCGAGGCGTACAAGGGCCGGATCGGCTACGAGCGGCGGATGGGCCTGTTTTTTTGAATCACCACAACCCCCTGTAGGAGCTGCCGAAGGCTGCGATCTTTTGCTCTTGATTGTTGGAAAAGCAAAGTCAAAAGATCGCAGCCTTCGGCAGCTCCTACAAGTCGAGTTCGGCTTTGTCGACAGCGGCGAGGCGTACAAGGGCCGGATCGGTTACGAGCGGCGGATGGGGTTGGTGTTTTGAACACGGCCCCCACCAACACCACCCCCCCCTGTGGGAGCGAGCTTGCTCGCGATAGCGGATGATCAGTCGACATCTTTGTTGAATGTTACGCCGCCATCGCGAGCAAGCTCGCTCCCACAGAGGATCTATGTCGGGTCAGAGTTCCAGCACCATCTCATGCCACGCCATGCCGCCATGGTCCGACGCCGACGGCTTGACGTAGGCAAAGCCGAACCCGGCATACAACGGAATATGCCGTTCCTTGCACATCAGGTTGATGCTGACCTTGCCCATCCCACGCATACGCTCGATGAATTCGCCCATCAAACGTTTGGCCAGGCCCTGCCCCTGAAAATCCGGGTGCACCACCACCGACATGATCACCACGTGCGGCCCGGCCGGGTCATGGCCGATCAGTTCCTTGAACGCCTCGTCCGACATTTCCACCTGAAACGCCGCGCCGGAGTTGATGAAACCGGCGACGACCCCGTCCACCTCGGCGACGATAAAACCCTCGGGCCAGGTGGCGATGCGGGTGGCGATCTTCTCGCGGGTCGCGGCTTCGTCGCCTTCATAGGCAAGGGTTTCGATGGCAAAGCAGCGGTCCAGATCGGCGGGGATGACGTTGCGGATGACGGTGTTCATGGCGGCTCGGGATCAGCTTGGGAAAGGCTGGGGATGATAAATCAGCCGCCGTGGGACATCGAGAGACGAATCGGCTGATCCGCCTCTCGCGGCAGGTGTCATGCCTTGATCGGCAGCCAGAGTTCCAGCTTGCCGGTGTTGAGCTTGGGGTTGAAGTCTTCGCTGTAACGCTCGAACTCCGGCGCCGCCAATAGTTCGTGGCCCGATTGCGGCAGCCACGTGCCATGGATGTACTGGAAGGTTTGCGGCAGGGTGTCCAGCGGCCCCTTGTGTTCGAACACCGCATACAGCTGCGGCTGAACTTCCACCCAGCGGTAGGTTTCCGGCAAGTCGTCGAGCTTGCTGATCTCGACCCCGGCGATGTAATCGAAGCCGCCCTTGCCGTCGAAATTGCAGCAGACGCCGTAGGTGACTTCGCCTTTCTGGCCCGGGATATGGCCCATATGCGGGATGAATTTCTCCCAGAGCTCGGGAATACCCTGGGTGGTTTGCTGGGTAAATTGTCCGCCCAGCCCTGCAATCAGCAGGAAGTGCCCGTGTTCGAAGCGCGGTTGCGTCAGTTCGACGCGTGCTAACTCATCCATGACTCGACTCCTGACGCATAAAAATGGGTTCGGCTGGGAGTATAGAAGCCAAACCCGATTCGCCCAGTTACAGGGCGTGCAACGGCTCGACCGCACCGGCGCCAACGAACTCGTTGTAACCCGATAGGATCACGTAGACCGCGAAATAACAGAAGATCGCCGCCGATGCCATATAGGAATAACGCAGCAACTTGTCGCCGAGCAACTTGCCGCCGTGGCTCGCGGCAAAGCACAGCCCGACACACCAGAGAATCCCCGCGCAGAGAAAACCGCCGAGAAACAGCGCGGAGCTGAGGACGCCACCGCCACCGGAACGGGCGATCAGCGTGCCACCCACGGCGGCGAACCAGAGAATCGCGCTAGGCGACGACATGGCCAGGAAGATCCCGCGAAAGAACTCCTTGCGATGGGAGTTGTGCCCCACCTCGGTCGATTGCGCCAGCACCGCTTCGTGGTGAATCGCCGAATAGATCATCTTCGCCGCGAAATACACCAGCAGCGCCGAGCCACCGATCCACAACACCCAGCGCACGGTTTCGTACTGCAGCAACACGGTCATGCCGGCCAGCGCCAGCACCGCGTAGATCAGGTCGCCGACGCAGGTCCCGAGGCCCAGGGCAAAGCCCTGGAAATAGCCGCGCTGCATGGCCAGGGTAATCATCGCGATGTTGGCCACGCCGATATCCAGGCACAGCGAAAGGCTCAGCAAGAAGCCGCTGGTAAATTCCATCGAACCCTATCCTTCGGAAAAATTTGTTTACTTTGAGGCTGGACAGTCTGCCACAGCTGCCCTTACATTCCGCCACAGGTCACCGCAGTGACCAGCGTCGCTCGGACGGTTCCGGGCGCTTACGTTATCCGAGGCAACAATGGCCGAACAAGGTTCGCCGCGCCGCTTTGCGCGCATCGATCGACTCCCCCCTTACGTTTTCAACATCACTGCCGAGCTGAAGATGGCCGCCCGTCGTCGTGGCGAAGACATCATCGACTTGAGCATGGGCAACCCCGACGGCGCCACGCCGCCGCACATCGTCGAAAAACTCGTCACGGTGGCCCAACGCGAAGACACCCACGGCTACTCCACCTCCAAGGGCATTCCGCGTCTGCGCCGGGCGATTTCCAACTGGTACAAGGACCGCTACGAGGTCGACATCGACCCGGAAAGCGAAGCCATCGTCACCATCGGCTCCAAGGAAGGCCTGGCACACCTGATGCTGGCCACCCTGGATCAGGGCGACACCGTACTGGTGCCCAACCCTAGCTACCCGATTCACATCTACGGTGCCGTGATTGCCGGCGCCCAGGTGCGGTCGGTGCCGCTGGTGCCGGGCGTGGATTTCTTCGCGGAGCTGGAGCGGGCCATTCGCGGCTCGATTCCGAAGCCGAAGATGATGATCCTCGGCTTCCCGTCCAACCCGACCGCCCAGTGCGTGGAGCTGGACTTCTTCGAGCGCGTCATCGCCCTCGCCAAACAGTACGACGTGCTGGTGGTGCACGACCTGGCCTACGCCGACATCGTCTACGACGGCTGGAAAGCCCCGTCGATCATGCAGGTACCGGGAGCCAAGGACATTGCGGTGGAGTTCTTCACCCTGTCCAAGAGCTACAACATGGCCGGCTGGCGCATCGGCTTCATGGTCGGCAACCCGGAACTGGTCAACGCCCTGGCACGGATCAAGAGCTACCACGACTACGGCACCTTCACCCCGCTGCAAGTGGCGGCGATTGCTGCCCTGGAAGGCGATCAGCAATGCGTACGCGACATCGCCGAGCAGTATCGGCAGCGCCGCAACGTACTGGTCAAGGGCCTGCATGAACTGGGCTGGATGGTGGAAAACCCGAAAGCGTCGATGTACGTCTGGGCCAAAATTCCTGAGGCTTACGCGCACCTGGGTTCGCTGGAGTTCGCCAAGAAACTGCTGGCCGAAGCCAAAGTGTGTGTCTCGCCCGGCGTCGGTTTTGGCGAGTACGGCGACGATCACGTGCGCTTTGCCCTGATCGAAAACCAGGACCGGATTCGCCAGGCCGTACGCGGGATTCGCGGAATGTTCCGGGCGGATGGGCTAGTCACAAAATCCAACACCTGACCCATATCTCCTGTGGGAGCGAGCTTGCTCGCGATGGCGTCGTATCAGTCAATAATAATGGCGACTGATACACCGCTATCGCGAGCAAGCTCGCTCCCACAGGGTCTTGTATAGTCCTTGAAGTCGAGCACCCATAAAAAAACCGCATCGCTGCGGTTTTTTTGTGTCTGTCGAATCGCTTAGACGAACAGCGACAGCAGCAGGATAAAGCCCAGGCCGACCACCGACAGGATGGTTTCCATCGCCGTCCAGGTCTTGAAGGTTTCGGCCACGGTCATGTTGAAGTACTGCTTGACCAGCCAGAAACCGGCGTCGTTGACGTGGGACAGGATCAGGGAACCGGCACCGGTGGCCAGCACCAGCAGCTCACGGTTCACGCCCGGAATCATCCCCACCACCGGCACCACGATGCCGGCGCCAGTGATGGTCGCCACAGTCGCCGAACCGGTCGCGATACGAATCACCGCCGCCACCAGCCAGGCCAGCAGGATCGGCGAGATCTGTGCGTTCACCGCCATGTGGCCGATCACGTCACCCACACCGCTGGTCACCAGCATCTGCTTGAAGCCACCACCGGCACCGATGATCAGGATGATCGCGGCGGTCGGCGCGAGGCTCGCATCCAGCCATTTCATCATCTGGCTGGAACCGATGCCCTGCTTGTAACCGAAGGTATACAGCGACAGCAGCAATGCCAGCAGCAACGCCGAGATCGGGTGACCGATCAGGTCCATGAAGGCGCGAAAGATGTTGCCATCGGGCAGCACCACGTCGGCAAAGGTCTTGAGCAGCATCAGGAACACCGGCAGCAACACGGTCACCAGCGTGATGCCGAAGCTTGGCAGATCGGCAGAGTCCGATTCGCGGGCCAGTTGATCCACCAGCTCCTGATTAGGATGACCAGGGATGTGCTTGGCAATGAACGTACCGAAGATCGGGCCAGCGATGATGGCGGTTGGCAGCGCAACGATCAGACCATAAAGAATGGTCTTGCCGATGTCGGCACCGAACACACCGATGGCCAGCAGCGGACCCGGGTGCGGTGGCACCAGGCCGTGTACCGCGGACAGACCCGCCAGCAACGGGATACCGATCTTGATGATCGACACGCCCGTGCGGCGGGCGACGATGAACACCAGCGGGATCAGCAGCACGAAGCCGATTTCGAAGAACAGCGGAATACCGACCAGGAAGGCCGCGAACATCATCGCCCACTGCACCTTGTCCTTGCCGAAGGCGCGGATCAACGTCTGCGCGATCTGATCCGCACCGCCCGATTCGGCCATCATTTTGCCGAGCATCGTGCCCAGCGCGAGGATGATGCCGACAAAGCCAAGCACGCCACCGAAGCCGTCCTGGAACGCCTTGATGATGGTGCCGATCGGCATGCCGGAGGTCAGCCCGAGGAAGGCTGCGGCGATGATCAAGGCGAGGAAGGGGTGCAATTTGAACTTGGTGATCAGGACGATAAGCCCGATCACCGTGACCACTGCATCGAGCAGCAGGAACGTCTCGTGGGACATGCCAAACATTAGGGGTGTCTCCTGGTTGTTGTTGTTATTAAAGCGGGTTAATCAGAAGCCGCGAGGACAGCGCTGTCTTTGCAAGCACAGTCATACCGCCTGCTTCAGGCCGTTCGCCTGCCACCAGACATGAGCCTGCGCAGCCAGTTGCTCGACGCTATGGGTCGAAGCATCCAGCGCCAGGGTCAACGGCTCGCCGACGGGCGATTCGAGGGTGGCGAACTGGCTGTCGATCAGGGTCGACGGCATGAAGTGGCCCGGCCGATGGGACACACGGTCGGCGGCCACCTCGGGGGTCAACTCAAGGAACACGAAGCCCAGGCCCGGCAAGGCGCTGCGCAGACGTTCGCGATAGATGTGTTTGAGCGCCGAACAGGTCAGCACCGGGCGCTCGCCCTTGGCGTCGACACGGCGCAGTTCATCGCACAGGCTGTCGAGCCAGCCGGCGCGGTCTTCATCGTTCAGGGGGATCCCCGCGCTCATCTTTTCGATATTGGCGGCAGGGTGGAAAGAGTCGCCTTCAATGGCCGTAGCGCCGCTCAGTTGGCACAGGGCCTCGCTGACGCACGTCTTGCCGCAACCGGCAACGCCCATGATGACCAGGGCGGTGATGGGATGGTTCATGTAACACCTCAGCGCGCAGACAGCGCTACCTTTGCCAGTTATGACACTAGATCAAAAGCAGAAGTTGCCGACGCCTTTCTTGTCATTTTGTGGGTTGCAGCAGGTTAGGTCCCAACACCAAAAAGCGAGGATCAGGCGAACCCTCGCTCACGCATTTGCAGCTGCATCGAGACAGCGCTACCTTAGTGCCTTGAATTTTGTTTGGCAAGCCGTCGATGAACACAACCAAGAACGATAAAAATACCCGCACCACTGGCCGCCCTACCCTGAACGAAGTTGCCCGACTGGCCGGCGTCAGCCCGATCACCGCCTCCCGTGCCCTGCGTGGCGTCAGCACCGTGGCCACCGAAC
Organism: Pseudomonas sp. GW821-FHT07G06; assembly: GCF_058986625.1. NCBI lineage: Bacteria > Pseudomonadati > Pseudomonadota > Gammaproteobacteria > Pseudomonadales > Pseudomonadaceae > Pseudomonas > Pseudomonas sp. GW821-FHT07G06. Next base: position 121,754 of record NZ_JBYSVW010000011.1, on the reverse strand, counting down.
TGGTGGAAAAAGTGCAGAAAGCGGCGCTGGAACTCAACTATGTCGTCAACCCTGCCGCCCGCGCCCTGGCCTCGGCCCAGAGCCATTCGGTGGTGGTGTTGGTGCCTTCATTATCCAATTTGCTGTTCATCGACACCCTGGAAGCCATTCATCAGGTTTTGCGCCCCAAGGGCTTCGAAGTGCTGATCGGCAACTTCCACTACTCACGTGATGAAGAAGAAAACCTGCTGCGCAACTACATGGCCTATCAGCCACGCGGCTTGCTGCTGACGGGGTTCGACCGCACCGAAAGTTCGCGGCGGATGATCGAAGCCAGCAACATTCCCTGCGTGTACATGATGGAGCTGGACAGTGCTGCCGGGCTCAATTGCGTGGGCTTCTCGCAACTGGCGGCCGGTGAAACGGCGGCCGAACACTTGCTGTCTCGCGGTCGCAAGCGCCTGGCCTACATCGGCGCACAACTGGACCAACGCACCTTGCTGCGCGGCGAAGGTTTCCGCAAAGCCCTGCAAAAGGCCGGTTTGTACGACCCGGCGCTGGAAGTGCTGACGCCCCGCCCGTCTTCGGTCGGCCTGGGCGGCGAATTGTTCCTGCAGATGATCGCCAGCCGCCCCGATGTCGATGCGATCTTCTTCGGCAACGACGACCTGGCCCAGGGCGCGCTGCTCGAAGCGATGCGACACGGGATCAAGATCCCCGAGCAAGTGGCGATCCTCGGCTTCAACGACCTGCCCATGTCCGAACACATGGTCCCGCGCCTGAGCAGCATCAACACCCCGCGCGAGGCCATCGGCCGCCGCGCGGCCGAGCAGATGCTGACGCTGATGGCCGGCAACAGCGTGGCCAGGCCGGTGCAGGACATGGGGTTTGAGTTGAAGGTGCGTGAAAGCACATAGGCGCAACACAACCGCAGTGAAGTGAGATTTTGTGGCGAGGGGGCTTGCTCCCGTTCGGCGGCGCAGCCGTCGCAATGCGGATAGAACGCATCCGCTCATATTGGGAGCGCTTCGCACTCCAGCGGGAGCAAGCTCCCTCGCCACAGGTTCGGCGATCAATCCTGCGGATCGAGGTTATCCAGCACCCGATTCACTGCCAGTTCCGCCAGCATGATGATCTGTGCGATCGCCAGCGCCGTGTTGCGCTGGCTGCCTTCCAGATACGTTGCAAAGTCATTGGTCATCACACTCGCCGAGGCCAGTGACTCGCAGGCGTGCGCCAACAGCGTTTCGTTATTGATGCCGGGTGAAATGGAGAACATCGGGCTGGGATTGCGTGGGGGGTTGGGCGCGGGTTTGAACATGGCAATGCTCCTAGAGTGATGGAGCTGCCACGTCTCGCTGCGATACGAAGGGTGGCAGCTGTACGCGGGTCGCAGACCGGGACTCTAGAACCCGGTAGACCCGAAGGTCTCCCACGCACAGCCGCCATAAAGTGAAGTGATCACGAATGGTGGACGCTATGCGTCTAGAGATACCCGGGCTGCGAAACCCGATCGCTGAATTTGCAGCGACACGGAACGATAGAGTCCGGATACCAGGCGCACAAGTCGGCGGATTCTGGCGTAGTTGTAGGCAAGGGTGCAAGAAACCGTCATCTGCGGAACGCCTCTGAAGCCGCTGACCTTCAGACCATTCCTACACAACATTCCGGGACTGTTTATCCGCATTTCGAAACACCTTTTACCCTCCGCGACCCAAGAGTCGAGTGCAGAATCCGCACACTTTTTTCTCGCGGATATTCCTGTGCGCAAAGCGATTTTCCTGACCAGCGTGCTGACCTTCCTGCTCGGCCAAACGATTCAGGCACAAGCCTCGGAGCCGAACGACTGGACGCAGTTTTTGAGCGATCCTCGTTTCATGCCGGCAATCAAAAACTGCCTCGCTGCGCACCCAAAAGCCGAGGGGCCAGCCGTTGTGATGAACGTTTGGCATGCGAACCTGGAAGAAGCCGGGGTCATGACAACCGACTTGAACGGACGTAGAAACAACTGTTTCGCCCGCAAGGACACGGGCGTTGTAAGCCAGTCCCAGACGGTGTTTGACCTGCCCGGACCGCTATTTGTGTCAGTGGATCAAGCCAAGGTTGCGCCCAAGGGCGAGTGCATCGAATCAGCCCCGGTGTACATCGACCGGCAGCTTCAGGGCTGGATACTCAGACAACCGATCCTCGACCCGCCTATTCCCAGTGCCTGTTCGACGCCCATCTGGACCGACCTGCTGCCGAGCAGCCAGACTCGGCCAAGCGCCTGAAGTCCAATCAAGAGCCGAACACGGAGCGTCCGTTGAGGCATTACCGGGCGGAGCATGGGAACGATCAAGGCGCCCCTGCGAGCGGATTTCAACTAACCTTTCAGAGCAACGTATGTCGCCCTCTGGCGGGCACACTGTTAGATTCCCGTAGCGCACCAATTCGCTAACGGAGTAGCTCAATGGAACACACACTGAAGATTCTGGGTAAAGCCTCGTCGATCAACGTCCGCAAGGTTCTGTGGACCTGCGAGGAACTGGGCATCACCTACGAACGCGAGGACTGGGGCAGCGGTTTTGCCTCCACCCACAGCCCGGAGTTCCTCCGGTTCAATCCCAACGCGCAGGTGCCGGTGATCATTGATGAAGCCGGGGTGTTATGGGAGTCCAACACCATCTGCCGCTACCTGGTGGGCAAACACCATCACCATCATACCGAGCTGCTGCCTGCCGAACCGGCCGCTCGCGCCCGGGTGGAGCAGTGGATGGATTGGCAAGCCACCGAGCTCAATCCGTCCTGGAGATACCCGTTCATGGCACTGGTGCGCAAGGACCCGGAGTTCCAGGACCCGCATAGCCTTGAAGTCGGCATTCGCGGCTGGAACCAGAAGATGGCCATCCTCGAGCATCAACTCGCAACCACCAAGGCCTATGTCGCCGGACCGCGGTTTACCCTGGCCGACATCGTCATCGGCCTGTCCGTCAACCGCTGGCTGATGACCCCGATCGAGCGTCCGGACTACCCCGCCGTCGATGAGTATTTCAAACGCCTGGCGCAACACCCCGGTTTCCTGAAGCATTGCTGCAATGGTCTGCCTTGAACTGTCGAGCCGTGCAGCAAATGTTTGCCGTCCAACGGCAAACATTGACCGCGAACCCGGCTCATTCCTTCAACAAAAATCGTCAACTAATTGATTTATTTGGCATCGCTCAACACTCCGTCCAACGGACTGCTTACTTAGTATCCCCGCCAAATAGTGTAGAGATACTAATACTCACTATCTTGTCGCCCTGGGACTGAAGGTGATCGATGGCATATATTTCTGTCCACGCTCCGGAAGGCTCTGTTTTTTCAGGAACACTGAATGGGCAACACTCATCACCAATACCAACTTCCTTTAGGGTGCTAGTTAATATTTGTCCATTTCCATCACGACTGCTCACCCCGTATACGATCGAAGCGTAGGGTTTATTGTTATATTTCCACGACGACACCTGGAGGCTCATATCGTAGTCTGCGAGATTGACCGGACTTTGCTCTTGCTTACTGCGCACTGACACTTTTCTGCCAGTGTAATATGGGTGTTCCCAGACGCAAAAATAACCATAGTCGCAGGTATTATCCGGTTGAGCGGAGTCCTTGGGAAGGAAAGTCATAACGACTGCTCCATCTCCATAAACCACTTGGGTAGCACTGACCTGCCGCGCTCCCGCTTTTCTAGCGAGCTGTTGATCAATCTGCCGTTGAACCTCGTCCTTCTGTAATTCAGTCATTGATGGATTGAGCAATGTGTATTTGCTTTGCCCTACCGACTCTTGCTCCCCATTTAGAAAGTAGACTGCACCGAGGCAGACAATCAGCGAACAAACAATAACAACCCATTTGATTTTCATATTAAATTTCGTCCATGCGAGTATTGAGTAGCCCAGTTTTTAGCCGAGGTTTTATCGGTAAACCAGTCACGCATACATAGTCCGACCAATACGATAATACGTCTACTGTCAGAACTAACAGGTATCAGACTCCGAGCGGCCAAGTACTGGTTGCCAGGATACTCATCCAGGCGCCATGCCCCCCCTGACAGCCATTCGCTGCGGCCGTTGAATGTGCGGCACCAGGTTTCAGTTTCTATATCCCGGTATGGATCAAGGTAATGGGACATTGCTCGGCGTGGAACAAGGGCAAACCAACAGACAAAGTTGGCCCTGCCTCCTTCCGGGCAACGGCGCAGGGAAATCTTGCAGATCGGATGCTTATTGGCTTGGATGTAATAACGGAGCCCGATTGCCGGGCTCCGTCAAAGCTGGCTCAATGACCGAACGCCCCAACCTTCTTGGCCCTCGTGTCAACGCGCTTTTTGCCGGCTTTTTTTGGGTCGCTCTACCGGGACCCTTTTTCATTTACCGCGACTAGTTCAGTTGCAACGTCGAGTTGAACTGACTGATCGCATCCACCACATGCCGCGAGCCCTGCTGGATTTCCAGGATCACCTCCCCCGCCTCGTTCGCCAGTTCCACGCCCAGGCCGGTTCGGCTCAGACTCGATTGCATGCTCGACACCGCACTCAACGACAAGTCGTGGTTCTTGCGCACCACCTCGACGATCTCCAGTGTCGCCTGGCTGGTACGCGCCGCGAGGCTGCGCACTTCATCGGCCACTACCGCAAACCCGCGCCCGTGCTCACCGGCCCGCGCCGCTTCAATCGCCGCGTTGAGCGCCAGCAGATTGGTCTGATCGGCAATGCCGCGGATGGTCTGCACGATGGTGCCGATGATGTCGGACTGTTTGCTCACGGCATCGATACTCACTGCGGCTTCGTTCAGATCGCGGGAAATATCCTGGATGATCTGCACCGTCTGCTGCACCACTTCGGACCCCTTGCGCGCGCAGACGTCGTTTTGCACCGAGGTGCTGTGGGCCGATTCCGCGGCGGTTTGCAGGGTGGTCATCTGGTGAGTGATGTCGCTGGCAAACTTGACCACTTTGTACAAACGCCCCTTGGCGTCGAACAACGGGTTGTAGGACGCTTCGAGGAATACCGTCTGACCTTGCTTGTTCCTGCGCTCGAAACGATGGGAGTGATATTCGCCGCGGTTGAGCGAAGCCCAGAAATTGCGGTAACCCTGGGACTCGGCTTCGGCACGGTGGCAGAACAGGCTGTGATGCTGCCCCACCACTTCGTTGAGCGAGTACTGCATGGTTTTCAGGAAGTTGTCGTTGGCGCTGATGACCTTGCCTTCGGGCGTGAATTCGATCACGGCCATGGAGCGGCCGATCGCGGCGAGTCGGCTTTCGTTTTCGTGTTCCTTGTTGACCCGGGCGGTGATGTCGGTAGCGACCTTGATCACGCTCTTGACCTGCCGGTCGGGGCCCAGCACCGGCATGTAGCTGGCTTCGAGCCAGATTTCACGGCCGCTTTTGTGCAAGCGCAAAAAGGTTCCGCTCAGCGGCTCGCCCCGCGCCAGGTCGCGCCACAGTTTGGTGTAGTCGTCGCTGCGGTAGTACTGTTCTTCACAAAAGATCCGGTGATGCTTGCCGCGCACTTCTTCGGCGCTGTAACCCATGGCACTGCAAAAATTTTCGTTGGCATCGATGACGATGCCGTCCGGGGTGAATTCAATCATCGCCATCGAACGACTGACCGCCGCCAGCTTGGCGTTGGCCTCGGTCAGCGCACAGCTGAAGCGTTCGATTTCCAGCAGGTCAGCCTTGTGATGTAGGTTGAACATTGTTGTATCACCTTCCGCGCGATTTTTTGATTGATGAAAGTTGCAGGTCTTTCACATCCACCACTACGTTCCGTGGAACAGGCACACGCATCCCTCCAAAAAGAAGGACTAGTCAGGTGATAAACGATGATCAATCGGAGGGGTCCTTACAGCGACACGCTCATCAAGACATCCTTCTCTTGATAGCCCGCATGCGGGCCAGCCCTAACAGATTCGAATCAAATTCCATTTAGCGGACAGCTCCCTGTCATCAAGTGTCGGTGCCTTTGATTGCGCACTCTGGCGGCCAGTCGACCGCCCCATCACGGTCGACATAACCAGTTACAGCTGATCATAGACAGCAACCTTGGGCTTGCAAGGCCACTAGTCGGCCAGCATTGAGGACAAAAACGGTTCAGCTGCTTGTTGGGGGGGATTGCTTGTCGATCAAGGTAGATCAGCGGCCGGCGGTTAAAGCGGCGTTGGCCGCCGAACTGGCGTAAGACTTCAAATCGAATCGCGAGCAAGCTCGCTCCCACAGGATTTTGGGGTTCCCAAATACTGCGTCCGCTGCAGTTCCCCTGTGGGAGCGAGCTTGCTCGCGATGGCTACTTTCCAGGCACTACAAAACTACAAGCTCGCACTCACCTTGCTAGCCACCTCCCCCGGCACCCAGCCCTTCCACACCTGCGGCTGCTCACGCAAAAACGCTTCGGCGACTTCACGGGGTTTCTGGCGCTTTTCACTCATCTGGCCCAGGGTCTGGTTCAACAGATCAATCGGCAGGTCGACCTTTTCGAAGAACGTCACCAGATCCGGGTATTGCGCCTTGAACGGTGCCGACACGCCAATGGCCAGGCTCGCGGGCATCGAGCGCGTGCCTTTGGGGTTCGGGTTGTTGGCGTCGGCCAGGGTTTTCCAGGCTTCGGCGTCGAACGGCGGTTCGTCGAGCTTCACCAGTTTGAATCGCCCCAACAACGGTGTCGGCGACCAGTAGTAGAACAGCACCGGTTTGCCACGGCGGATCGACGACGCCACTTCTGCGTCCAGCGCTGCGCCGGAACCGGTGCGGAAGTTGACGTAGCTGGCGGTCAGGTCATAAGCCTTGAGTTTCTGGCTGTTGACGATTTCCGAGGTCCAGCCGGTCGGGCTGTTGAGGAAGCGTCCACGACTCGGGTCTTCGGGGTCGCGGAATACATCCTTGTACTTCGCCAGGTCGGCAACGGACTTGAGCTCCGGGGCCAAGGGCTTGATGCCGCGCTCGGGATCGCCCTTGATCACATACTCCGGCACCCACCAGCCCTCGGTGGCGCCTTTGACCGTATCGCCGAGGCCGAAGACCTTGCCCTCAGCGGCAGCCTTGACCCAGGCCGGGCTGCGTCCGGCCCACTCTTCACCGATGACCTGGATATCGTTTTTGGCCAGCGCCGCTTCCAGGCTGACGGTGCTGCCCGGCAGCGTGTCGGTCGGGTAGCCGTAACCTTTTTCAACGATCAGGCGCAGGATTTCGGTGATGAGGCTGCCGCTTTCCCAAGTGATGTCGCCAAAATGGATAGGCGCCGCTTTTTCCGTGGCCGATGCCGGGTGGGACAACAGGCTCAGGGCCAGCAGCGAACTGCCGAGCAGGGTTTTGATCGATCTCATGCGGACCTCTTGTTCTGGAGTGGGCGGTTCAGGGATTGGTTGGCGCTGTGCCGGTCGCACAGGGCCTGGGAACGGGTCATGTAGTCGCTGACCGAACGCAGGGAGATACCCAGCGCAGCGGCAATTTGCGGATAGGTCAGGCCGTCGATCCGCGACAGCAGGAAGGTCGAGCGCACTTTGCCGGGCAGCCGCTGAAGACTGCGCTCCACACGGGTCAAGGTCTGGGACCGTTGAGCCAGTTCCTCCGGCGATTCGGCGTGGATCGGCTCGGCCTGTTGCAGTTGTTGAAGGTACTGGCGCTCCAGGTCACCTCGGCGCCAACGCTGATAGAGCAGGCGCCGGGCGATGGTGGTGAGCAAGGCACGGGGTTCACGGATTGCCGTCAGGCTTGGCGCCTGGAGCAGTTGCACGAAGGTTTCGCAGGCGATGTCTTCGACAGCGGCGGCATCGTTCATGGACTGACGCAGGCGTGTGCAGAGCCAGTGGTAGTGAGCGCGGAACAGTCCGTCCACGTGCTTGCGGTGAAGAATATCGGCGCCGGACATAGGGGCTCCTGGGTTAGGGGTCGCTGAATGTCCGGTGGTCCGGTGAGGCGAATCCTAGCAAGGAGCCTTATTCATTAATAATACTTAAAACTTATTTTTATATTCATTTATGGAATTAAACCACAGGTACACCGAAATCCTGTGGAGCGGGCTTGCCCGCGAAAAATGAACCTGTCGACCCAACATTTGCGCCCTATCGCAAATCCCCATACCCCAACGCCTCGGCCTCACGCTGATAATCGAGCACAACCTGATAGTCGCTTTCACTGGCGGGCAGCACCTGAGGCAACCCGAGGATGTCGGCAACGTCCGGCAATTCGTGCAACGCCTGATTCATCGCCTGCAACAGCGTTTCAGCCTGCTGATCGCTGACGCTTGCGGCCGTGATGAAGGGCAACGTCGGACTCAATGCACTGCGGGCAATCACGCGCAAACCGGTCACTTCTTCCTCGGCGTATCGGGCCAGACAGGCAAATGTCACGCTGTCGATGGCCGCCAGATCGGCAAGGCCTTCACGTAACCAGCGCAGGCTTTCGCGATGACTGCCGCTGATGCCGACCTCGGCAAAAAAACGCCCGTCACGCTGCAACGGCGCCAATCGGTGGCGCAGTAAATTCATGCCGCTGTTGGAGTCATGGCCATTGATCACGCCTCGACTGTCGCGAAAATCCGCCAGGGTCTGGCGCGGATCATCGACGCGCCCCAGGATCAGACTGCAGTGATTGCCGCCGCTGCTGTCCGGCAGCTCGTAACGCGGCCGCCCCAGCACCCGGACCTTGCCGCGCAAGGCTGTCATCAGCGGATAGCCGCAGGTTTGGGTGAGCAGCAAATGCGGCGACAACCACATCTCCATCAGTGACAGGCCTGCGGCATTAACGCGGGTTTCGCCCAGGTGCTCGAGGATTCGCGCCAGCCAGCGTTCGTTGGCCTGGTGGATGGGTTCGGGGGCGGTGTACATCAGCAGTTCGGCGATGTGTTGGGTCATCGAGATAGTCCCATGCAACGAAAATCCCCTGTGGGAGCGAGCCTGCTCGCGATGGCGTCGTGTCAGTCAACATCCATGCAATCTGTCACACCGCTTTCGCGAGCAGGCTCGCTCCCACAGGAGGTCAGTGGCGATTGAAGAATCAGTGAAACGGATGCCTCGGGCTGTCGATGGCTTTGACGCCATGTTCACGCCACAGCTGCCCATACCCCTGCACCAGGAATCCACCGCTACGCGCCAGCCATTGCTCGCGGCGGGCCCAATAGGCGCGTGGCAGGTCGTACCAGGGCAACCCCGGCAACTCGTGGTGCACCAGGTGGAAATTGAGGTTCAGGAACAGCCAGCGCCACGGCCACGCCGCTTCATTGAGCACGGTACGTTGCTCCGGCGCCGCGTGAGGTCGATGTTCATAGTAGGAGCGAATCATCGCAATCGACAGCGCCGGCACGCTGACCAGCAACAGGTAGTGCCACACCGGCAACACGCTGTAGCGCGCGATGAACAGCAGCATCAACAGGGTCAAGGTGCCATGGCTGAGCCACATCAACCAGGCCTGGCGCTCGCCGCTTTTCAGGCGTTGCAGTTCTTCCCGGGCCAGCGTCAGCAAAGCGATTGGCGCACCGAGCAGAAAGCGCCCGAGCACGGTTTTGTTCAACCAGTGCAGGCCTTGTTCGAATAACGAACTGCCCTGCCACTGCTCGGCATTCAGGTAACGGCTTTCCGGATCGCGACCGGGGATCGTCAGGTCCTCGTCGCGGTGATGCAGCAAATGGCTGTCGCGATACAGGGTGTACGGATACCAGACGGCAAACGGCGCGTAGCCAAGGATTTTGTTCAGGGTTGCCCAGCGCGTGGGATGACCGTGCAGCAGTTCGTGTTGCACGGACAACCACAGCACCAGCAATGGAATCAGCAGCAACGTACTCCACCACAAACCCAGCCGATGGCTGTTCAACACGATGCCGAACCAGCCGCCGTACACACCGATCAACAGCAACCAGGTCGGCCATTCGGTGCGCGCGGTGAAGCGCCGACGCAGGGTTTCGATTTCTTCTTGGTGGGCGCTATCAAAGTAATGGGGCATGGCGTTGCTCAGATCGGGGACCAGTCCCCTTCTGTGCAATGGCCATGGGAAATCTTGCAGATTATTTTCAGGAGGACCGCCCCCGCATTGCGCGGGAGCGATCGGTCAGCGCAGGCTCAATGCCCGAACACATTGACCTTTTTGGCTTTCTTGTCGGCGCGCTTTTCGATAGCGGTTTTCGCCGGCTTTTTCTTGTCTGCTTTCTTTGAATCCATACCTTTGGACATGATGCGTACTCCACTCGTGGGGATGTGAGATCAGGTATACACCTATCCCGGCGCGCGTGTTCTTTTATAATCGCCGCTTTGCACACCGACAGTCCGAGACCATGCCCGACACCCACTACACCCTGCTCGACGAGCCGTTATGGCCATTGATGAACAAGTTCTATCGCGCTCACCAATCGTCGATGAAAGCCGTGCGCGACGCGCAGCTTTGGGTGGCCCGGCGTGACCAGATAGTTGCTGCACTGTGTTTACGTCCGGTGTCCGGCGGGCATTGGCTGACCGGGTTGTTTGTCGATCCGCAGTGCCGGGAACAAGGGATAGCCGCCGGGTTGATTGCGGCCGCGGTGAAGGATTGCGAACTGCCGGTGTGGTTGTTCTGTCATCCGGACTTGCGCGGGTTTTATGAGCGGCACGGGTTTACTTTCGATCCGCCGATGCCTTACGCGATGGTTGAACGGTTGAGCCGGTATGCGCGCAGCAAGCCGATGATTGCGATGGGGTTGGCGCCAAGCGTTTAACTTACTCAACCCTGTTGGAGATCCAATGTGGGAGCGAGCTTGCTCGCGATGAGGCCCGGTCAGTCAACATTGTTGGCGACTGATACACCGCCATCGCGAGCAAGCTCGCTCCCACAGGGTATGCAGCGAGTCTATTCATCCGCGTTGGGGTCCAGGTCCGGGAACATCACTTCGGTGAAGCCGAACTTGCTGAAGTCGGTGATGCGCGACGGGTACAGGCGGCCGATCAGGTGGTCGCATTCATGCTGCACCACCCGTGCGTGGAACCCCGAAGCAACGCGCACAATGGGCTCACCCTTGGGGTCGACGCCTTCGTAGCGAATCTGCTGGTAACGCTGCACCGCGCCGCGCAGGCCGGGCACGGACAAACAGCCTTCGAAGCCCTCCTCCATGATCGGGCTCAGCGGTGTGATCAAGGGGTTGATCAGGATCGTCTGCGGCACGGCCTCGGCATCCGGATAACGTTCGCTGTGCTCGAAACCGAAGATCACCAGTTGCAGGTCGACGCCGATCTGCGGAGCCGCCAGGCCAACGCCCCCCACACTTTCCATGGTCTGGAACATGTCATCGATCAGTTGCCACAGCTCGGGGCTGTCGAACATCTCGGCCGGCACCGGCGGGGCAATACGCAGCAGGCGCTCGTCGCCCATTTTCAGAATTTCACGAATCATGATCAGGTTTCATCAATGGTCGGTTTGATTGAGTGATCGCGGCCCAGGCCCGAGACGTGGTGTTTTTCCTCATGGACGGGACCATGCTCGCCAGGCACTTTTTCCCCAGGGTCCTTGCCCTCTCGCGACATGTGTTCGATCACCGCGTTCATTTCCGCGCCCAGCAGCAGCACCGCGGCGGAAATGTAGAAGTACAGCAACAGCACGATGATCGCACCGATACTGCCATACATGGCGTTGTAGTTGGCGAACTCCTTGACGTACAAACCGAAGCCCAGGGAGGCAATGATCCACACCACCACCGCCAGCACCGATCCCGGTGTGATGAAGCGGAATTCCTGTTTGACGTCGGGCATGACGAAGTAGATCAACGCCACCGCGACCATCAGCAGAATCACGATCACCGGCCAGCGCAAGAGGGTCCAGAGCGTGACGATGAAATACTCAAGGCCGACTTGCGCAGCGATCCAGCCCATTACCTGCGGCCCGAGCACCATCAGTGCCGCGGCAACCAGCAGCATGCCGGCAATGCCGACGGTGTAGATGATCGACAACGGAAAGCGTTTCCACAGCGGGCGCCCTTCAACCACGTCGTAGGCCGCGTTCATCGCGCTCATCATCAGCCGCACACCGGCAGAGGCGGTATACAGCGCAATCACGATACCCACCGACAGCAAGCCGCCCTTGGATTGCTGCAACTGGTCGATCACCGGGTTGACCTGTTCCAGCGCCTGGGGCGGCAGCACCAGTTCCGATTGCAGGCGCAGCCAGGAGAAGAAGTCCGGCAGGTGCAGGAAGCCGATAAGGGCGATCAGGAACAGAATGAACGGAAACAGCGAAAACAGCATTTGATAGGCCAACGCCGAGGCATAGGTCGACATCTCGTCGGCGACGAACTCGGTCACCGTGCGCATCATCACACGGTGCAGGGGCAGGCCTCTCATGTCCGGAAAAATCATTCGCGTCTCCATTCGCCGCATACGGATTTGGGTTGGAGTCGTGGCGACTCAGGGGCCGCTTTCTATCATCAAGGTAGCCCAGTTGGCGACTTTGAAACAATTTCAGGATGCAAGTTCAGGCTGACACAAAAACGGCCATCCGAGATGGCCGCTTCGTGTTTTCATTAAACGGCCGGATCACGCGTCGTCGATACCTTTTTTGAGCGCATCCTTGGCCTTGCCCACTGCTTGCTGGGCCTCGCCTTTCTTTTCCTGCATCACGCCCTCGGCACGCAACTTGTCGTTGCCGGTGGCCTTGCCGACACCCTGCTTGACGTTGCCGGCGGCTTCATTGGCCATGCCTTTGACTTTATCGCTTGTGCTGCCCATGGTGATTCTCCTGTGAACAGTTCAATGGGAAGAAAAGTCGTTACACAAGGTTGACCGGGGGCTTTTGCAGGGAGTTTCATTTATTTTCACCACGACATTTCATCGTTCAGTGCAGGTTGCGCTTTATGTTTGCGGGCCAACCCCCGAGAATGCGCAACACGTTCAGGCCATGGCGCTGAAGATCCAATCCCGTAGGAATGTTATGAAACTCGATAAAAAGCAGGCCATTGCCCGCAGAAACCAGGAACTCGGCGGTGCTGTGCTTGGCGTCAACAACTGCCACTTCGCCGAATTGAACCGTAATCGCAACATCTGGTGGTTCGACCTCCCGGTGACGCGCCTGGCAATCGGTCAGTACGAGTGGATCCATTTGCTGATGCACACGCCGGCCACCGACGAGCTGTTGCACCTGAAAGTGCCGACCGTGTTCCTGCGCGAGAAGCTCGAGGGGCTGGTGGTACGCAACGAAGGCAAGCGCAAGGCCGCATTGAGCCTGGAACTGAGCGCCGACAAGGACTCCTTCCTGCAAGACATGCGCCCGGCGGGCACCCACGTCAACTTCGCGCCGTTTCGCCAACAATAAAGAAAAGATCGCAGCCTTCGGCAGCTCCTACATGGGATCGCGGTCACCTGTAGGAGCTGCCGAAGGCTGCGATCCTTTGATCTTCAACAAAAAGCCCCGCATCTGCGGGGCTTTTTGTCGGTTACGCGGTGGCTTTCTTCGCGTTGATCTTCTTCAGCTCTTCATCGCGCAATTCACGACGCAGGATCTTGCCGACGTTGGTGGTCGGCAGTGCATCGCGGAACTCCACGGAGCGCGGGACCTTGTAGCCGGTGACGTTGGCGCGCATGTGCTCCATCACCTGTTCCTTGGTCAGGGTCACGCCTGGCTTGGCGACGATGAAAATCTTGATCGCTTCACCCGATTTCTCATCCGGCACACCGATGGCCGCGCATTGCAGCACGCCCGGCAGGGTCGCCAGCACGTCTTCGAGCTCGTTCGGGTACACGTTGAAACCGGACACCAGGATCATGTCTTTCTTGCGATCGACAATGCGCATGTAGCCATCAGGCTGGATCAGCGCGATGTCACCAGTCTTCAACCAGCCTTCGCTGTCGAGGATTTCATCGGTGGCTTCCTGACGCTGCCAGTAGCCCTTCATGACCTGCGGCCCCTTCACGCACAGTTCGCCGATTTCGCCCATCGGTTGTTCGACACCGGCATCGTTGACGATTTTGCACAGGGTCGACGGCACCGGAATGCCGATGGTGCCGATCTGGATGTTCTGGATCGGGTTGACTGTGGCCACCGGGCTGGTTTCGGTCATGCCGTAGCCCTCGCAGATGGCGCAACCGGTGACCGCCTTCCAGCGTTCGGCCGCAGCCAGTTGCAGGGCCATGCCGCCCGACAAGGTGACTTTCAGCGCGGAGAAGTCCAGCTTGCGGAAGCCTTCGTTGTTGCACAGGGCCACGAACAGGGTGTTCAAACCGACGAAGCCGCTGAACTTCCACTTCGACAGTTCCTTGACCATCGCCGGTAGGTCACGCGGGTTACTGATCAGGATGTTGTGGTTGCCGATCAGCATCATCGCCATGCAGTGAAAAGTGAACGCATAGATGTGGTACAGCGGCAGCGGCGTGATCAGGATCTCGCAACCTTCATTGAGGTTGGACCCCATCAGCGCCTTGCATTGCAGCATGTTCGCCACCAGGTTGCGGTGGGTCAGCATCGCGCCCTTGGCCACACCGGTGGTGCCGCCGGTGTATTGCAGCACCGCGACATCGCTGCTGGCCGGATTGGCTTCGGCCACTGGCTGGCCCTGGCCTTTGCTCAACACGTCGTTGAACTTGACGGCTTTTGGCAAGTGATAGGCCGGCACCATCTTTTTCACGTACTTGATGACGCTGTTGATCAGCAGGCGCTTGAGCGGCGGCAGCAGGTCGGCGACTTCGGTGACGATCACGTGCTTGACGCCGGTTTTCGGCACCACGGTTTCCGCCAGGTGCGCCATGTTGGCCAGGCAGACCAGGGCCTTGGCACCGGAGTCGTTGAATTGGTGTTCCATCTCCCGCGCGGTGTACAGCGGGTTGGTGTTGACCACGATCAGCCCGGCGCGGATCGCGCCGAAGACGGCAACCGGGTACTGCAACACGTTGGGCAGTTGCACGGCGATTCGATCGCCTGGCTGCAAATCGGTATGCTGTTGCAGGTAAGCGGCAAACGCACCGGACAATTCGTACAGTTCACCGTAGGTGAGTGTCTTGCCCAGGTTGCTGAACGCCGGCTTGTTGGCGAAGCGTTGGCAGGATTGCTTCAACACTGCCTGAATATTCGGATACTCGTCTGGATTGATGTCGGCAGCAATTCCAGCTGGGTACTTATCCTTCCAAAAGTCTTCGATCATGGAAGCCCACTCCTCAGCAACGCGAATTCAGCACCGCATTTGATGCGATTATTATTGGTGTTTGGCCATTGGTAAATCTGGCTGATAGAAGGCCGAGAAGTCACAAAGCGCGCCGAGAGTAGCAGCTTTGCCAAGGGTCGACTAGAGCCAAAAGCGGCCTCTACGGTCACATTTGTGACTCAAGACTTGAAGCGAGTCATTTTAGAGCAAAAATTCTATAACCGCCTTGAAAGCCTCGTAAATCGGGGGCTCAAAGCAAAAGATCGCAGCCTTCGGCAGCTCCTACAGGGATCGCATTCCTCTGTAGGAGCTGCCGAAGGCTGCGATCTTTCGGGACCGCCTCGATCTACAACCGGCTACGCGATATCACGCAACTCCCGCCGCAAAATTTTGCCCACCGGCGTCATCGGCAGCGATTCGCGCAGCACGATGTGCTTCGGTACTTTGTACGCCGTGAAGTTCTCCTTGCAGTAAGCCTTCAGCTCTTCAAGGCTGACGCCCGCTTCACGGGCCACCACGAACAGCTTCACCGCCTCCCCCGACCGTTCGTCAGGCACACCGATGACCGCACAGTTGGCGACGTTCGGGTGAGCCATCACCACATCTTCGATTTCGTTCGGGTACACGTTGAAACCCGAGACAATGATCATGTCCTTCTTGCGGTCAACAATGCGTACGAAACCGTCCGGGTCGATCACCGCGATGTCACCGGACTTGAACCAGCCCTCGGCATCCAGCACTTCCGCCGTGGCTTCAGGTTTTTGCCAGTAGCCCTTCATGATTTGCGGGCCCTTGATGCACAACTCGCCGCGTTCACCCAAAGGTTGTTCGACGCCGTCATCGTTGATGACTTTCAGCGTGGTGCCCGGCACCGGCAGGCCGACCGTGCCGATCCGGGACTGCTCGCCATACGGGTTGGTACAGGCCACCGGCGAGGTTTCGGTCAGGCCGTAACCTTCGGTGATGCGGCAACCGGTCAGTTGTTCCCAGCGTTCGGCGGTGGCCTTGACCAGTGCGGTGCCACCGGAGTTGGTGAGCTTGAGGCTGGAGAAGTCCAGGGTCTTGAAGTCCGGGTGATCCATCAGCGCGACGAACAGCGTGTTGAGCCCCAGCAGCGCCGAGAACCGCCAGTTCTTCAGTTCCTTGATGAAGCCGGCGATGTCCCGTGGATTGGTGATCAGCACGTTGTGGTTGCCCGTCACCATCATGCACATGCAGTTCGCCGTGAAGGCATAGATGTGGTAGAGCGGCAGCGGCGCGATCATCACCTCCTGGCCTTCCCGCAGCAGCGGCTGACCGTCGCTGGCCGACTGGCTGAGGCAGGCCCGTGCCTGCTGCATGTTCGCCACCAGGTTGCCGTGGGTCAGCATCGCGCCCTTGGCCAGGCCCGTGGTGCCACCGGTGTATTGCAGCACGGCGATGTCGTCGAGGCCGACCTTCAGCGGCTTGATGCCCAGGCCACGGCCCAGGCGCAAGGCGCTCTTGAAAGAGACGGCCTGGGGCAAGGAATAGTCCGGGACCATCTTCTTGACCTTGCTCACCACTGTGTTGACCAGCCAACCCTTGGCGGTGGGCATCAGGTCGCCCATCTTCGCTTCGATCAGGTACTGGATGTCGGTGTCGGGGAGCACTTCCTGGACTTTCTGGCCGAACATGTTCAGGTACACCAGCGCCCGGGCACCGGAATCCTTGAACTGGTGACGCATTTCCCGCGCGGTGTACAACGGGTTGGTGTTGACCACGATCAACCCGGCGCGCAAGGCGCCGAACACGGCAATGGGGTAATGCAGGACGTTGGGCATCTGCACGGCGATGCGGTCACCCGGCACCAGGTCGGTGTGGGCCTGCAGGTAGCCGGCGAAAGCAGCGCTCTGGCGTTCCAGTTCGGCGTAGGTCAGGGTCACGCCCATGTTGCTGAACGCAGGGCGGTCAGCAAACTTCTTGCAGGAACGCTCGAACACCTCGATCACCGACTTGTAGGCACCCAGATCGATATCCAGGGGGACGCCGGCCGGGCGTTTGTCATTCCAGAAATCAGGTTGCATTGTTCTTGTCCTCTTTACCTGAATCTATCCGGGGCCGCGTTTCTGTCATTTCTCCCTGATCCCTCAAAGGCAGAAAGCGAAAAGCGGAGCTTCACGGACACTAGCAGCTATGGCGATTCAGGCAAATATGCGCAAAGCCGTCATTGACCGTGTGAATCTTCCTGCCTTGCTGTGGGCTGATCAGACGCATGCAACGGGATGCGCTATACAATGCAACGACTCAGTGCAAAGGAACCGCCATGATCCATGACACTTTCTGGCTGACCACGAGCGACCACAGCCGCCTCTTCGTCAACCAGTGGCTACCCGACGGCAGCCTCAAGGCAATGATTCTGCTGGCCCATGGCATGGCCGAACACAGCGGCCGTTATGGAGCCCTTGCGGAAAAACTCTGTGATCAGGGCTATGGCGTGTGTGCGCCGGACCTGCGTGGACATGGCAAAACTGCCGAAAACGGGACCCTGGGACATTTCGCCGATGACGACGGCTGGTGCAAGGTCGTCAGCGACCTGGCGTGCCTCAACCAGCACATCGGCCAGCAGCACCCTGGCATACCGATCGTGCTGCTCGGTCACAGCATGGGCAGTTACATTGCCCAGGCCTATCTGCTGCACCACAGTGCCAGCCTGCACGGGGCCATCCTCAGCGGCTCGAACTTCCAGCCCGTGGCGCTTTATCGCGCGGCACGGCAAATCGCCCGTTTCGAACGGCTGCGCCAGGGCGGCAAAGGACGCAGCGCATTGATCGAATGGCTGTCGTTCGGTTCGTTCAACAACAAATTCAAACCGGCACGCACGCCGTTCGACTGGCTTAGCCGTGATCCGGCGCAGGTCGACCTGTACGTCAACGACCCGCTCTGCGGTTTCCGCTGCACCAATCAACTGTGGATCGATTTGCTCGGTGGCTTGCAGCAAATCAGCAAAGCGTCCAATCTCGCCCAGATCGACCCGGGCCTGCCGCTGCTGGTGATTGGCGGTGAATGTGATCCGGTGAGCGAAGGCAAACGTCTGAAGGATCTGGCCGACGCGTTGCGGGCGGCCGGCAGCCGGCACCTGCAACTGACCGTTTACCCGCAGGCACGGCACGAACTGTTCAACGAGAGCAACCGCGATGAAATCGTCGCCGATGTGCTGAACTGGATCGCCCAGGTCTTGAGCACCCCTCGGCCGCACCGATCCGAATAGTTTTTTTGTGAATTATTTAATTCGTCACAGGAATTGAGACAGATGACCCAGGTTACCAACACCCCTTACGAAGCCCTCGAAGTGGGCCAGACCGCCAGCTTCAGCAAGACGGTCGAAGAGCGTGACATCCAGTTGTTCGCCGCGATGTCCGGCGATCACAACCCGGTGCACCTGGATGCCGAATACGCCGCCAGCACCATGTTCAAGGAGCGCATCGCCCATGGCATGTTCAGCGGTGCGTTGATCAGCGCGGCGGTCGCCTGCGAATTGCCTGGACCGGGGACCATCTACATCGGCCAGACCATGAGCTTTCAGAAACCGGTGAAGATCGGCGACACCCTGACCGTGCGCCTGGAGATCCTGGAAAAGCTGCCGAAGTTTCGCGTACGCATTGCCACTCGCGTGTTCAATCAGCGGGATGAACTGGTGGTGGATGGCGAAGCGGAAATCCTCGCACCACGCAAGCAACAGAGCGTGACGCTGACGGAGCTGCCGGCGATCAGCATCGGCTGATCGAAGGGTCACAAAACACTGTGGGAGCGAGCCTGCTCGCGAAGGCGGCGTGTCAGTCACTATTAATGGTGACTGTCAGACCGCATTCGCGAGCAGGCTCGCTCCCACATTGACTTCAGCTCAGCCAGGCTTACGAACGCGCACGCGCCTGGTTACGCAGGGCCTTGACCTGATCGTGATTGCGTTGCACGCCATGGTACTGGCGCTCAACCAGGTCACGAATGCCCACCAGGTTGTGCTTGTTGATTTTCTCCATGGCATCCCGATAAGCCTTCAACGCATGGTCTTCACCGCGCTCGGCTTCATTGAGCACGGCCTCCTCGCCCTTGCCGGTGAACATCGACTTCACGTCGACCCAGCGACGGTGCAGGTCACCGCTGACACTGGTGGAGGTTTCCGGATCGCCACCCATCGAACGCACCGCGGACTGCAACTCCGCAGCGGCCGTCGCACAATCGGCCGAGCGATTGATAAACAGGGTTTTGAGTTCAGGGTGTTTGATATCTTCAGCGCAAGTCTTGAACCCGGCCTGACCGTCCTTGCTGGTTTCAATCAGGTCATTGAGTACAGAAATCGCTTCTTTATTCATGTCAGTCATTTTTCAATTCCTTCGGTTGATGAAAGATGCAATGAGTACTGCACCCTGCATGCCAGCTCGGAATCGTTTAACTATTCGTTATTTTTCAAACAGTTATCCATTAACAAAAAATCTGTATCCGTTTTATTTGCATGATCTGTCAATTGGCCTGCATGCAGAATGCCTGTATTTTCCAGACTGACTGAATCAAGACGACCGATCGATGAATCCTGAAAAGCTCGAACTGCTGATCACCCGTGAAATGCCCTTCGGCAAATACAAGGGTCGAATCATTGCCGACCTGCCCGGCCCTTACCTGAACTGGTTCGCCCGGGAGGGTTTCCCTCACGGCGAATTGGGCGGTTTGCTGGCCCTGATGCAGGAAATCGATCACAACGGTTTGTCGGACTTGCTCGAACCGCTGCGCGCCAAACACGGCAAACCGGCCCCGCGTCACTGAATCACCTACCGAGCACCCTCATGCCTGACAACACCCGCCGCGCCCGTGACGAAGCCTTCTGGCAAACCTTTGCCGACCGCTACGATGTCGAACCCGGCCCGCTCAACCTGGAGAACGGTTACTTCGGACGCATGTCGCGCACGGTCGTCGAGGAGTACCAACGCAACATCGAGCTGATCAATCGCAGCAATTCGGTGTACGTGCGCCAGCGCTTCGAACAGGGCGACAGCCTGAAGGTCCGCGCGCAACTGGCCAGGTTGACAGGCGTCCCCGGCGACAGCATCGCCCTGACCCGCAACGCATCGGAAGGTTTGCAGTCGCTGATCCGCAACTACAACCGGCTGCAGCCCGGCGATCAGGTACTGTTTTGCGATCTGGAATACGACACGGTCAAAGGCGCCATGCGCTGGCTGGCGCGTAATCGCGGCGTTGAAGTGATCGAAATCGAACACGCACACCCGGCCACCTTCGACAGCCTGCTGAACACCTACCGCGAAACCTTCGCCCGGCACCCACGGCTGAAGTTGATGGCCCTGACCCACGTCACCCATCGCACGGGCCTGGTGATGCCGGTGCAGGCGATTGCGGCCGCGGCAAAGGAACATGGCATTGACGTCATCCTCGACGGTGCCCATGCCCTCGGCCAACTCGAATTTGACCTGACTGAACTGGGTATCGCCTTCGCCGGCTACAACCTGCACAAGTGGATCGGTGCACCGCTGACGCTCGGCTATATCTACATCGCCCCCGAACGCCTGGCCGACATCGACCCGGACATGGGCGAGATGCATTTCCCGCCCACTGACATCCGCGCCCGAACCTCGTACAGCACCCCCAACATCCCGGCGCTGCTGACCCTGCCGCTGGTGCTCGAAGAACATTGGGCGATGGGTGGAACCGCGGCCAAGGGCGCGCGGCTCAATTATCTGCGTAACCGCTGGGTCAGTGCGGCGCGGCGGTTGCCGGGCATTGAAGTCCTGACTCCGGATGACCCGCGCCTGTATTGCGGCATCACCTCGATGCGCTTTACCCGGCAGGCCGACCAGCAAGTCATGACCGAGCGCCTGCTCAATGAGTACAACCTGTTCACCGTGACCCGCAGCGGTGCTGCATGCGGTCCTTGCATCCGTATTACACCGGGGCTGACGACCAGGGCGGCTGACATGGATGTGCTGGCCAGGGCACTGACTGAACTGGGCTGACGTCAGACGGTGGCATAAACACCCTCTCTTCCAGGATGTCCACATCCCCTGTAGGAGCTGCCGAAGGCTGCGATCTTTTGATCTTGAAAAATCAAAATCAAAAGATCGCAGCCTTCGGCAGCTCCTACAGGGGGATTGCATTTTGGCGGGCAAAAAAAAACGGTGCACCGACCAAGCGCACCGTAAAGCCGTAGAACACACAACGAAGTGTAGGGTGAAGCGATCAGTCCAGCAGCGCCAGGGCCTCGGCGGTGCACTCCTGAATGCGGGACCAGTCGCCGTTCTTGATCCACTCCGGATCAAGCATCCAGCTACCGCCCACGCACATGACGTTTTTCAGCGCCATGTAGCTCTTGATGTTGGCCGGGCCCACGCCGCCGGTCGGGCAGAATTTCACTTCGCCGAACGGGCCGCCCAACGCCTTGATGGCCGCAACGCCGCCGCTGACTTCGGCCGGGAACAGCTTGAAGCGGCGGTAACCCAGACCGTAGCCTTCCATGATGCCCGAGGCATTGCTGATGCCTGGCAACAGTGGAATCGGGCTGGCGACGCTGGCTTCCAGCAAGTCGCGGGTGATGCCCGGCGTGACGATGAACTGCGAGCCCGCCGCTTCCGCCGCCGCCAGCATGTGGCGATCGAGCACGGTGCCGGCACCGGTCACCAGCTCCGGACGCTGCTCGCGCAGAATCTGGATGGCCTTGAGGCCGAATTGCGAACGCAGGGTCACTTCCAGGGCTGTCAGGCCACCGGCCGCGAGCGCGTCGGCCAGCGGCAGGACGTCCTGCTCGCGGGCGATGGTGATCACCGGCAGAATCCGCGCTTTCGCGCAGAGGCTGTCGATCAGGGCAACTTTGTCCGCCATGGAAACGGTCGGGGATGGGTTTGTCATAGCGGCTGTTCCTTGGCTCATGGGCACCAGAAAATCTCTAACGTGGGTTGCAGAAATGCGCGCACCGGCATTGCGGCGATATCGTCGCCGGCCAGTGCGGTACTCAGGGTGGTCAGCTTGGACTGACTGGAAATCGATAGAACCTTGTGCTTGGCCGAGGCCAGCAGCGCGCGGCTCATGGTCAGGCGCTGATGCGGCACGGTCGGCGCCAACATCGGCCAGCAACGACGGACGCCATCGGCCTGCAATGCCTCGGCAAGGTTCGGGCTGTTGGGGAATAGCGACGCGGTGTGGCCGTCATCGCCCATGCCGAGGATCAGCACGTCGATCACCGGCAGTTCGGACAGCAAGCGGTCGGCCTGTTCCGCCGCCTGTTCAAGGTTGGCGCTGGCGCTGTACAGGCTCAGGAACTGCGCCTTGGCCGCGGGACCTTGCAACAGATAACGCTTGATCAGCCCCGCGTTGCTGTCGGCGTGTTCCACCGGCACCCAGCGCTCGTCGGCCAGGCTGACCACCACGTTCGACCAGTCCAGCGACTGCCTGGCCAGGTGTTGGAAAAACGCCACCGGACTGCGGCCACCGGAGACCACCAGGGTCGCAGTGCCCTGGGTGTCGATCGCGTCGCTCAGTTTTTTCGCCACACTCAGTGCAAGGCTTTCAGCCAGCAACACCGGGCTCTTGAACCCATGGGCGCTGACGCCCTGCGGCAGTTTCAAATCAGATATCGCCATACCACGACCTCCCGTCCCGCGTGATCAGAGCAATGGAGCTCATCGGCCCCCAGGACCCGGCCGCGTACGGCTTGGGCGCATCACCGGATTTTTTCCACCCGGCGATCAACTGGTCACACCACTTCCACGCGGCTTCGATTTCATCTTTACGGACAAACAGGTTCTGATTGCCGCGCATCACTTCCAGCAACAACCGCTCGTAGGCATCGGGAATCCGTGCGCTGCTCCAGGTGTCGGAAAAATTCAGCTGCAACGGACCGCTGCGCAGCTGCATGCCTTTGTCCAGGCCTTGGTCTTTGGTCATCACACGCAAGGAAATGCCTTCGTCCGGCTGCAGGCGGATAATCAGCTTGTTGCTGATTTGCAGGCGCTGCTCGGGAGCGAAGATGTAGTGCGACGGTTCCTTGAAGTGGATGACGATCTGCGACAGCTTCTGCGGCATGCGCTTGCCGGTACGCAGGTAAAACGGCACGCCGGCCCAGCGCCAGTTGCGGATGTCGGCACGCAGGGCGACAAAGGTTTCGGTATCGCTCTGGGTGTTGGAATTGGGTTCTTCCAGGTACCCCGGCACCGCTTTGCCTTCGCTGTAGCCGGCGATGTACTGGCCGCGCACCACCTGGGTGGTCAGGCCTTCCGGGCTGATCGGCGCCAGGGCCTTGAGCACCTTGACCTTCTCGTCACGGATGCTGTCGGCGGACAGGTCGGCCGGCGGGTCCATGGCAATCAGGCAGAGCAGTTGCAGCAGGTGGTTCTGGATCATGTCGCGCAGCTGGCCGGCCTTGTCGAAGTAACCCCAGCGGCCTTCGATGCCGACCTTCTCGGCCACGGTGATTTCCACGTGGGAGATGTAGTTCTGGTTCCACTGGGTTTCGAACAGGCTGTTGGCGAAACGCAGGGCGATCAGGTTCTGGACGGTCTCTTTACCCAGGTAGTGGTCGATGCGGTAGGTGCGGTTCTCCGGGAAGAACTGCGCCACGGCGTCGTTGACCTTGCGCGAGGATTCCAGGTCAGAACCGATGGGCTTTTCCAACACCACACGGGTGTTTTGCGCCAGGCCGACCTTGGCCAGGTTCTCGCAGATCGCGCCATAGACAGCAGCCGGCGTGGCGAAGTAGGCAATGACCCGTTGCGAGGTCCCGGCCACTTCGGCCAGGGCCACATAATCTTCGGACTTGAGGAAGTCGACGTGCAGGTAGCTCAGGCGCGCCAGAAAACGCTCGACCACGGCTTCGTCCAGCTCTTTGGCACCGACATAGCGGCGCAGCTCAGAGGCGATGAACGCCAGGTGTTCCTGCTCGCTGCCCGGCTCACGGGCCAGCGCGATGATCCGCGTGTCCTCGTGCAACAGGCCGGCGCCGTCGAGTTGATAAAGGGCAGGAAACAGCTTGCGCAAGGCCAGATCGCCAAGGGCGCCGAACAAGGCAAAGGTGCACGGTTCAACCGTAATCGAGAGCATGATGTTTGTTCTTTTATCAAGTTAAGCTACAAATACCTTTTTTCAAGGCATCACTCAAGGGAAAATGTAGTAATAACCACAACATTTTCGCAAAATACAGATTCCGAGTGGTGGTCGGTCGGAGCCATCAGTAGGATAGGCCACCGTCATGGGCCTCACCAAAGGCCCTTTTTGCATTAGCCGCGCGCTTATCCGCGCCGGTGAATCAAGGATACTTATATGGACCGCGTGCGAAATTTACTGGAGCAGATCCAGAATCGCCTTGAAGAGCTGAACAAGGCCGAACGCAAAGTCGCCGAGGTGATCCTGCTCAACCCGCAGCAGGCCACCCGCTTCAGCATCGCCGCCCTCGCCCAGGCGGCGTCGGTCAGCGAACCGACGGTCAACCGTTTCTGCCGTTCGTTCGGCGTCAGCGGCTACCCCGAGCTCAAGCTGCAACTGGCCCAGAGCCTGGCCAGTGGCGCCGCGTACGTCAGCCGTGCGGTGGAGGCCGATGACAATCCGGAGGCCTATACCCAGAAGATCTTCGGCAGCGCCATCGCCTCGCTGGACAGCGCCTGCCAGGCACTGGACCCGAACCTGATCAGCCGCGCCGTCGACCTGCTGATCCAGGCCCGGCAGATCCACTTCTTCGGCCTCGGCGCCTCGGCCCCGGTGGCACTGGACGCGCAGCACAAGTTCTTCCGCTTCAACCTTGCCGTCACCGCCCACGCCGACGTACTGATGCAGCGCATGATTGCCTCCGTGGCCCATACCGGCGAACTGTTCGTGATCATTTCCTACACCGGGCGCACCCGCGAACTGGTGGAAGTGGCGCGCATCGCCCGGGAAAACGGCGCCTCGGTGCTGGGCCTGACCGCCGAGAACTCGCCACTGGCCAAGGCCAGCACCCTGAGCCTGAACATTCCGCTACCGGAAGACACCGACATCTACATGCCGATGACGTCGCGGATCATCCAGCTCACCGTGCTGGACGTGCTCGCCACCGGCATGACGTTGCGCCGGGGTGTGGATTTCCAGCCGCATTTGCGCAAGATCAAGGAGAGCCTGAATGCCAGCCGGTATCCCGTTGGGGATGAGTTTAATTAATCCAGCATCTCCATCGCCCTGAATGGCCTCATCGCGAGCAAGCTCGCTCCCACAGGGGAATGCATTCCAAATGTGGGAGCGAGCTTGCTCGCGATGGCGGTATACGGAGCACCACAGATGCTGAGCTAACCCCCCACCCGCGCCTGCAAACTCAGATGCGCCCGCTCCCCAGGCTTTAGGCACAGGCTGTCGGTGCCACCGCTTGCTGCCTCTACACAAACAAATTCTGATATCTCGTTCCAGGTCACGCCAAGCAACGGTCGCGAGCCGGGATGCCACACCACCGTGTCGGCCGTTTCCCCCGTATCGATGCACAACGCCCGCTGCCAGGCGTGGTCGTTGAGCTGCAATTCGCCATCATGCTGGAACACCCGCTGGCATCCGCCATCCACGCGCAACTCGCCTTCCTGCCGACAAACCTGTCGGCTCAACTGGTCATAACCCTGCGCACCTTCAAGCCCAGACAGCGCTATCTCACTGACATCGCCAATACGCCAGTAAGCATGCAAAGCCTGGCTCATCTGGCACGGCATGTCGTCCTGATGCTCGGTGCTCAGGCGCAAGTCCATGCGCTCTCCCAGATGGGCGTGCAGATCCACCTGCCAGTCGCACAACTTCAGCTGCCAGTGCAGCCGCACGCCTTCGTCGTCACTGTTGCTGTCGAGGAGCTTCCAGTCGAGTAGCCGCGCCCAGCCATGGGACGGCCAGGCGTTTTCGCTCGGATGCCGGCCATACCAGGGCCAACACACCGGTACACCACCGCGAATCGCCCCGACCTGCGGCCACTTTGCCGCGCACCACAGCCAGGGTTTTTGCCCCTTGGGCTGGAAGTGCAGCAACTGCGCGCCCTGCCGACTGAACACCGCCTGACACAGCGGATGATCGATCACCAGCACGTCGCGCATCTGATAGCGCTCCCACGCGAACACCGGACGTTCACGCAAGGATTTGAAGAAGCGTTGTAGCGGATGCTCAAGCATGTGCCACGGTCCTGAAAAACATGGGTGTACTCATCTCTCCAAACGGCCTGTGCTCATTTTTGTGGCGAGGGAGCTTGCTCCCGTTGGACTGCGCAGCAGTCCCTTTTTTGGGGGTGCTTCGCACCCCAGCGGGAGCAAGCTCCCTCGCCACAAAAGCAGTACCCCAAAGTCCAGTCAGCCCTCGCAAAAAAAAGCGGACAGCCATGGCTGTCCGCAAATATGCGCACATGGAGAGAAGCTTATCGCAGACGCGTTAGAACACCGACTGAATTTTCAGGCCGGCCACCAGCGCGTTGTCGACTTCATCCACACCACCCGGGTGAGTGACGTATTGCAGGTTGGGACGTACGGTCAGCCAGTTGGTCACGTGGAAGCCGTAGTTGATCTCGTAGTTGTATTCGGTTTCACGAATGGGCGAGAACAGCGGATTGTCGTATTCCGAAACGCCATTGGCCGCGTTGGTCAGCTCGGCGTTTTTCTTCACATCATCGTTGACATGGATACGGGCGAAACCGATGCCCACGTCATCCTTGGGACGTGCGTCGAACGGGCCCTTGTACACGAACATCAGCGACTGGTAGTTGTCGATGAAGTTGGTGTCCTTGTCGTGGAAGGTGGCGTTGGCCGCGATGTTCAGGCCACGGGAAGCATCGCCGTTGTGGCTGGTGAGTTGCTGCTGCGCGACGAACCAGTAGCCGTGCTTGCTATCGTGGACGCGATAAGGGTTGCCGGTGGTCGCGGCATCCTGGCCGTTGTCGTCCTTGAGAACGTCGTCGGCATCGGAGGTGCTTTTGTAGTAGCCGACACGGTATTCGCCCGGCAGGCTGTTGACCTTCGGCGACCAGACCAGCTCGACCGGCAGGACGGTGCCATTGGTGCCACTGCCGCTGAGCTTGAAGCCGTTACCGTGCTCCAGTTGCGACGTGTTCTGGTTGTACGCGCCGATCTGGGCGTAGAGCTCGTCATTGATGTGGTACTTCACGCGGATCGCCGCCTGGCTGACCGGCCAGTTGTACCAGATGTTGGTGGCCCAGTTACCGACCTGGGATCCGCAGAACGCCAGGTTCTGGAATTCGCACGGGAAGGTGTTGAAGTCTTCACCTTCACCGAAGTAACCGGCCTTGACGTCCAGTTTGTTGTCGAAGAACTGGTGCTGAATCCACAACTGGGTCAGACGCACCATGTGGCCACGACCGTAGACTTCCTGGGAGGAACTCAAGGTGCCGGCACGCGGGTCGCCGATACGGTCGTTGGAGATGTTTTCGCCGTTACGGTTGGTGAGCTGGATCTTGGCCTGGGTGTTGTCCCAGCCGAACAGTTTTTCCAGGTCCAGCGCCGCGCCCAGGCCGAACTGGTCGGCGTAGCGCGCGGTCTTGTCATCGTTGAAGCCGCCATGCAGGTTGCCGCCGACTTCACCGACGTAGTCCATCTTGATGTCGATGCCTTGCTCGATCAGCTTGGTACGCTCGCCACCCCAGTCGCCCGTCATCCACTTGGAGTCGGAGCTGAACGCTTCATCGGCCATCGCATTGCCGGCCAGTACCAGTGCTGCCGCTGCTGAAACCTGGCAGATCAACCGGGCCTTGTTCGTCATCTTCATCCCTACATCCTCGTTTTATTGTTATTAACTTTTCTTCTTTAACGCGGTTACATCCGGTGCAATGCGCGACAGGCCGTGCATTGCGAATCCCCCCTGTGGGAGCGAGCTTGCTCGCGATGGCGGTGTATCAGGTGACAACGATGTTGAATGTCAGTCCGCTATCGCGAGCAAGCTCGCTCCCACATTGATCTCTATCTACCTTTGAACTGTGCG
Organism: Pseudomonas sp. GW821-FHT07G06; assembly: GCF_058986625.1. Classification (NCBI taxonomy): domain Bacteria; kingdom Pseudomonadati; phylum Pseudomonadota; class Gammaproteobacteria; order Pseudomonadales; family Pseudomonadaceae; genus Pseudomonas; species Pseudomonas sp. GW821-FHT07G06. Next base: position 93,733 of record NZ_JBYSVW010000011.1, on the reverse strand, counting down.
ACGTTGTCAGCATGCGTCTCGGCTTTTGGCACGCCGGCAACGCCCAACCGTTCCCCTGTCCTGGCATCGAACAGCAGCACTTTCGCCGGATCGAATTGCAGGGTCAGGGTCTCCCCCACCGCAGGCGCCACATCCGGCGCCAGGCGGCAGCAGACCTTGGTGTCATTGAGGTTGACGAAGACCAGGGTGTCCGGCCCGGTCGGTTCGGTGACCTGGACTTCGGCACGAATGGTCGGCAAACCGTTCGCTTCACCGTTGGCCAGGATGATCTGTTCAGGGCGCATGCCGAGGATCACTTCGCGATCTTCGAGACCGGCGTCCTGCATGCCCAGCGGCAACTCGCAACGGGCCTGGCCGCTGTCGAGCAGTGCCAGCAGGCGACCGTCCTTGCGCTGCAGGCGCAGCGGGATGAAGTTCATCGGCGGCGAGCCGATGAAGCTCGCCACGAAGAGGTTGGCCGGGTTGTTGTAGATGTCCTTCGGCGTACCGAATTGCTGGATGATCCCGTCCTTCATCACCGCCACTTTGTCACCCAGGGTCATCGCTTCGATCTGGTCGTGGGTCACGTAGACCGTGGTGGTTTTCAGGCGCTGGTGCATCAGTTTCATTTCGGTGCGCATCTCGACCCGCAGCTTGGCGTCGAGGTTGGACAGCGGTTCGTCGAACAGATAAATCTTCGGCCGCCGCGCCAATGCACGACCCATCGCCACGCGCTGTTGCTGGCCGCCGGAGAGCTGGCCGGGCTTGCGGCTGAGCAGGTGTTCGATCTGCAGCAGCTTGGATACGCGAGCGACCTCCTCGTCGATTTCCGCGGTCGGCATTTTGCGGATCTTCAGGCCGAAGGCGATGTTGTCGCGCACGCTCATGGTCGGGTACAGCGCGTAGGACTGGAACACCATGGCGATGTCACGATCCTTGGGACTCATGCCGCTGATGTCGGCGTCATCCACCAGGATCGCGCCGCCGCTGATGGTTTCCAGGCCGGCGATGCAGTTCATCAGCGTGGACTTACCGCAGCCCGACGGGCCGACCAGGATCAGGAACTCACCGTCATCGATTTTCAGTTCGATGTTTTTCAGGGTGTCCGGCAAGCCGGGGCCGTAGGTCTTGTTGACGTTGCGCAATTCGAGAGTTGCCATCTTTCTACCCCTTGACCGCGCCGGACGTCAGCCCACGCAGGAAATACTTGCCAGCGAATATGTAGACCAGCAGTGTCGGCAGCCCGGCGATCATCGCGGCGGCCATATCAACGTTGTATTCCTTGGCCCCGGTGCTGGTGTTGACCAGGTTGTTCAGGGCCACGGTAATTGGCTGGGCATCGCCGCTGGCGAAGACCACGCCGAACAGGAAGTCGTTCCAGATCTGGGTGAACTGCCAGATCAGGCAGACCATCACGATCGGGATCGACATCGGCAGCAGGATTTTCAGGAAGATCGTGAAGAAGCCCGCACCATCGAGCCTTGCGGCCTTGACCAGCGCATCCGGAATGCTCACGTAGTAGTTGCGGAAGAACAGCGTGGTGAACGCCAGGCCGTAGACCACGTGCACCAGCACCAGGCCGGTGGTGGTGTTGGCCAGGCCGAATTTGCCGAGGGTGAACGAGGCCGGCAGCAGCACGGTCTGGAACGGCAGGAAGCAGCCGAACAGCAACAGGCCGAAGAACAACTGCGAGCCACGGAAGCGCCACATCGACAGCACGTAGCCGTTCATCGCGCCGATGAAGGTCGAGATCAGCACCGCCGGCACGGTGATCTTCACCGAGTTCCAGAAGTAGCCGCCGACCACGTCCCAGGCCTTGATCCAGCCGATGCCGTCGATCACGGTCGGCCAGCTCAGCAGGTTGCCGGTGCGGATGTCTTCCGGGGATTTGAAGCTGGTCAGCAGCATCACCACCAGCGGGATCAGGTAGATCGCAGCGGCCAGCAACAAGGTGGCGTAGATCGCGATGCGGCTGAAGCTGAGCGATGGTTTGCCGAGTTGATTAGTCATGGCGTTTGCCTCGCAGCTCGGAGTACAGGTACGGCACGAGGATGGTCAGCACGGCGCCGAGCATCAGCATGGCGCTGGCCGAACCGATGCCCATCTGGCCACGGCTGAAGGTGAAGGAATACATGAACATCGCCGGCAGGTCGGATGAATAACCCGGGCCGCCCGCAGTCATCGCCGCGACCAGGTCGAAGCTCTTGATCGCGATGTGCGCCAGGATCATGAAGGCACTGAAGAACACCGGACGCAGGCTCGGCAGGACGATCTTCAGGTAGATGGTCGGCAGGCTCGCCCCATCGACTTGCGCGGCACGGATGATCGATTGATCGACACCGCGCAGGCCGGCGAGGAACATCGCCATGACAAACCCGGAGGCTTGCCATACGGCGGCGATCACCAGGCAGTAGACGACGCGATCCTGATCCACCAGCCAGTCGAGACGGAAGCCTTCCCAGCCCCAGTCACGCAGCATCTTGTCCAGGCCCAGGCCAGGGTTGAGCAGCCATTTCCAGGCGGTACCGGTGACGATCATCGACAGCGCCATCGGGTACAGGTAGACGGTGCGGATGAAGCCTTCCTTGCGAATGCGCTGGTCCAGCAGCACGGCGAGGAACACGCCCAGCACCAGGCTGATGCCGATGAACATGCCGCCGAACACCGCGAGGTTCTTGCTCGCGACCCACCAGCGGTCGTTGTCCATCAGGCGCATGTATTGCTGCAGGCCGACCCACTTGTAGCTCGGCATGAAGCTGGAATTGGTGAAGGACAGAATGAACGTCCAGATGATGTAACCGTAGAAGCCAACCAACACGATCAGCATGCTCGGCGCGAGTACCAATTTGGGTAGCCAGCGTTGCAGCGCATCGAACGGTGAGGCTTTGCTGAAAACCGCCACAGAGCTCATCGGGATAATCCAGGTTTAGAGAAATGAACCGACACGGTGACCCCTTGTGGGAGCGAGCCTGCTCGCGAAGGCGGTGTTTCAGTCGACATCACTTCTGAATGTCAGACCGCTTTCGCGAGCAGGCTCGCTCCCACAGGGGGTGCTAGGTGTCAGGGATTACTGGGCGGCTTTGACAGCCGAAGCCAGTTGGGCGCTGGCCTTGGCCGGGTCTGCGTCCTTGTCGTTCATGAAGTTGGTGACCACGTCGAAGATCGCGCCCTGCACGGCCAGGGAGGTGGCCATGTTGTGCGCCATGCTCGGTTGCAGGCCGCCGGTCTTGTCGTCCGCGATGAAGTCCTTCGCCGACTTCTGGGCGCACTCGTCGAAGCCGAGCTTGTCCATTTCACCCAGCATGTCGTTACGCACCGGGATCGACCCCTTGTTCATGCTGAAGACTTTCTGGAAGTCGGTGCCCAACGCCACTTTGGCCAGGTCTTGCTGGGCAGCGATGTCGCCCTTGCGATCGGCCTTGAGCTTGAACACCGCCAGGGAGTCGATGTTGTAGGTGAAGGCTTTTTCAGTGCCCGGGAACGCTACGCACAGGTAGTCCTTGCCCGCGACTTTCCCGGCTGCCGTCCACTCGCTTTTCGCCCAGTCGCCCATCATCTGCATGCCGGCCTTGCCGTTGATGACGTCGGCGGCGGCGATGTTCCAGTCACGACCGGCGCGGTTCGGGTCCATGTAGCCGGTGATCTTTTTCAGCTCGGCGAACGACTGGGTCATCTCCGGGCCGGACAGGGTTTTCTGGTCCAGGTCGACCAGGGCTTTCTTGTAACCGTCGGCGCCCATGACCGAGAGCACCACGTCTTCAAACACGGTGCTGTCCTGCCAAGGCTGGCCACCGTGGGCGAGCGCGATGAAGCCGGCGGCCTTGAGCTTGTCGCCGGCGGCATAGAATTCTTCGAGGGTGGTGGGGGCTTTTTCGATCCCGGCTTTCTTGAACACTTGCGGGTTGATCCACAGCCAGTTGACGCGGTGGATGTTCACCGGCACGGCGACATAGTCGCCTTCATACTTCACGGTGTCGGAGACTTTCTTCGACAGCAGGCCATCCCAGTTTTCCGCCTTGGAAACCTCTTTCAACGCGTCGGTGCTGAGCAGGCCGGTGCTGCCCCACTCCTGGATGTCCGGACCCTTGATCTGCGCAACGCCTGGCGGGTTGCCAGCGACGGCGCGACTCTTGAGTACGGTCATGGCCGTGGAACCGCCGCCACCGGCGACTGCGCCGTCCTTCCAGGTGAAGCCATCTTTTTCGACTTGAGCCTTCAGGACATCGACCGCTGCTTTTTCACCACCGGAGGTCCACCAGTGAACGACTTCAACGGAACCTTTGGATTCGGCGGCCAGGACACTGAGGGGGAGCGCAGACAGGGAAGCGAGAGAAATGACAGTAGCGAGGCGAGAAATCGCATTCATCTAGGAGCACCTTTCTTGTTGTTATGCATGCAAGTCTGTTGCTTGCGCTGCATAAGATTCTAAACAGGGGATATCCCCTCGCAGGTAACGAAGGGATGCGCGAATGTCACCGCATGGTTACATAGAACCGCTCTGGGACAACTGCGCCAGCGCCGTGGCCATGCTCGGCGACAGCGCCAGGCGCGGAATCAGCACGGCTTGCCAGGCATGGTAAAGGTCAGGCTTGCCGGGCCAGATATCGGCGCTCGGGCGGTTTTGCGGATCGAGTTCGTGATACCAGCTGCCATCACAGCGATCGATGAAATGACTGTCACAGAATTCCCAGAACAGGCGGTACCACTGCTCGTATTGCACTTCACCCGTGCGTTTGATCAGTGCACTGGCGGCGGCACTGGCTTCGCAATGGGTCCAGTGCAGGCGATGGCGGACCACCGCTTTGTTGTCCCAGTCCAGGGTGTAGACAATCCCCGGCGCGCCATCGATGTTCCAGCCGTGACGACAGTTGTGCTCGAAGAGTTGTTGCGCGTCGGTGACCAGCCAGCCCGGCGTGAGCATCCCCGCACTCACCCGCGAAGCTTCGAGGTGCAGCAACAGCCGCGCCCACTCGAAACCGTGGCCCGGGGTGGTGCCGTAGGGGCGAAAACCGTCCGCCGGATTGTCACGGTTGTAGTTCCGCAGTGGCTGCCAGTCGCGGTCGAAATGCTCGATCACCAGGTAGTCGTTGGCAGCGGCGTGACCATGGATCACGCGTTCGACAATGCGCTGTGCACGGCAAAGCCAACGCTTGTCTTCAGTGACATCGGCCAGGGCGAGGAAGGCTTCGGTGGCGTGCATGTTGCTGTTGGCGCCCCGGTACGCCTCCTCTTCACTCCAGTCGCGATTGAAGGATTCGCGCATCGCGCCTTCTTCTTCATTCCAGAACCAGGTGTCGATGATGTCGATGGCATCATCGAGCAAGGCTTGCGCAGCGGGACGCTGGGCGACCACCGCCGAACTGGCGGCCAGTGCGACGAAAGCATGCAGGTAGGCGTTCTTGCCGGTGTTGCCATCGCGATGTTCGGCGGTGGCGAACCAGCCGCCGTGAACCCCATCGCGCAGGGGCCCGCGCAGTGCCGCAACGCCGTGATCGACCAGTTCGGCAAAGCCTGGCAAACCCTGAATGTGGGCCATGGCGAAGCTGTGAGTCATGCGTGCGGTGTTCATGGTCTGGGCTTGCGCATCGGCCGGGAGGCGGCCCTTTTCATCGAGGTTGCCGAAGCCTTCAGGGAGCTTGGAGGCCTTGGCAAAACTCAACAGGCGCAGGCCTTCGGCGGCGAGCCATTGCTGATGGGCAGGTGCGTTCAGCCAACTGCTGAAGGCTGGTTGGAGGGTGTCCATGGCGTACCTTTTTTGTTGTTATGACTGAGGGGCAGCATAAACAACGGAAGGCGGCGGGCTTGTAACGAAGGGGGTGGGTTATGTCACCAGGTTGTGACATTTCCTTGGGAGATGTGTTGGATCATCTGACGCCTTCGCGAGCAGGCTCGCTCCCACAGGGTGGCGTCTTATACAAATCCAATGTGGGAGCGAGCCTGCTCGCGAAGAACGATAACGCAGTCTAACTAGTCAACGCTGCGTGGCAATTGCAGGGTCACCCGCAACCCACCCTCACGCAGGTTCTGCAAGCTGACCTCACCACCATGGCTATGGGCAATATTGCGGGCAATCCCCAGTCCCAACCCATACCCCTGCTGCTGCCCGGCCAGACGGAAATGCGGTTCGAACACCTGCTCCAGCCGCTGCTCCGGCACGCCCGGCCCTTCATCATCGACATGCAGGATGAACACGCGGTCATCGTCATCGATGTGCAGGTGCGCGTTCTGCCCGTACTTCAATGCATTGTCGATCAGGTTGCCGATGCAGCGCTTGAGCGCCAGCGGTTTGCCCGGATACGCCGCCAGCGCCCGCCCCTGCTGGGTCACGCGACCATTGCCGTTGGGGGCCAGGTACGGTTCCACCAGGCAGTCGAGCACATGATTGAGGTCCACCGGCTCGATGTTCTCGTGGATGTCGGTGTCCTTCACGCATTGCAACGCGCCCTTGACCAGCAATTCGAGTTCGTCCAGATCGCGTCCGAACTTGGCTTGCAACGTTTCGTCTTCGAGCAATTCAACGCGCAGGCGCAAACGGGTGATCGGCGTGCGCAAGTCGTGGGAGATCGCACTGAACAACTGACTGCGCTCGGTCAGGTAACGGCTGATGCGCTCGCGCATGGTGTTGAAGGCGCGCCCGACCTCGACCACTTCGCTGCCACCGCCCTCGGCCACCGGTTCCACGTCGGCACCCAGCGACAGATCGCGCGCGGCCCGCGCCAGGCGCTTGAGCGGACGACTCTGCCAGTGCACCAGCAGGCCGATGAACAACAGCAGAAAGCCGCTGGTCAGGACGATGAACCACACCTGCTGCGCCGGCAGCCCCTGCTCTTCAAGACTGGTGTAGGGCTCGGGCAGCAGCGAGGCGATGTACAGCCATTCGCCCGGTGCCATCTGGATCTGCGTGACCAGCACCGGCGGGTTCACCGGTTCCAGGGTCAACGCGTAGTGCGCCCAGGAGCGTGGCAACTCATCGAGTTTCAGGCCGCCATTGAAGATGCGCAGGTCTTCCGGGCTGACGAAGGTCACCGAGATGTCCGTGTCCTGGCCGAGGGACTGGCGCAGCACCTCGTCCACCGCCTTGAGCACCGCCTCTTTGCGCGGGGTGATGGGCAGCACTTCCATGCCCAGGGGTTTGTCGTTGAGCGTGACCACGAACCGGGTGCCGCCCATGCTGCGCAACTGATCGAGCACCAGGGGCCGAAACGCCACCGGCAACGAACGGAAATAGCTGACACTGGCGGTCATCGAATGGGCCAGGCTGCGGGCGCTGGTAACCAGGCCCTCGAGCTGCGTGGCGCGCAATTGCGACACCCAGATCACACTCGACAGCGCCTGGGCGAACAACACGGCAAGCAAGGTCAACAGCAACATCCGCCCGAGCAGCGAACGCGGCATCGGTACCCTGGCGGCGAGCTTGCGCAACATCTCAGTGGCCATTGCCGGCAACCACATTGGCCGCCAGTTGGTAGCCGCTGCCACGTACGGTGCGGATCAACCGTGGCGGTTTTTCCGTGTCGCGCAGGCGCTGGCGCAACCGGCTGACCGCCATGTCGACGATGCGATCCAGCGGCATCAATTCACGGCCACGAGTCGCGTTGCCGATGGTGTCGCGGTCGAGGATTTCCTGCGGATGATCGAGGAACAGTTTCAGCAGTGCGAAGTCGGCCCCCGAGAGAATCACCTCTTCGCCATCGATGTGAAACAACCGATGGCTGACCATGTCCAGGCGCCAGTCATCGAAGGCCAGCACCTCACCGCCGTTACGCTCCTGACCGAACTGCGCGCGGCGCAGCAACGCCTTGATCCGCGCCTGCAATTCCCGTGGGCTGAACGGCTTGCCGAGGTAATCGTCGGCACCCAGCTCCAGGCCGATGACACGGTCGGCTTCGTCGGAACTGGCGGTGAGCATGATGATCGGCACCTGCGCCTGGCGCGGATGCTGGCGAATCCAGCGACACAGGCTGAAGCCGTCTTCGTCGGGCAGCATCACGTCAAGGATCACCAGGTCGGCCGGCGCCTCGTTCAGCGCCTGGCGAAAACCGGCGCCATCGGCAGTGGCACGCACCTGGAACCCGGCGCGAGTCAGGTAGGTGTCCAGCAACTCGCGTATCTCTTGATCGTCATCGACCAACAAAATCGACTTGTTGACTGAGCTCACGGGGCGGCGTCCTTGTTGTTTGAATTGGGCGGATTATGCCTGATGCACTGATTCTACAAACACCACAGAAACAACTGTGGGAGCGAGCCTGCTCGCGAAAGCGGTTTTACATTCAACACATTCGTTGACTGACACACCGCATTCGCGAGCAGGCTCGCTCCCACATTTTGATCGCATTTTCAAACCGGAATAGATTGCTCCAGCGCTACACCGGCACCGACGAGGCCCGAATACGGCGCCGTCACCAGCCACACCGGAATCCCCTTGAAGTAATCGCTCATGCAACCCTTGTCGGCGAAGCAGCGGGCGAAACCGCTTTCGAGGAAGAAATCGGCAAACCGTGGAATCACCCCGCCAACGATGTACACGCCACCGCGTCCGCCGCTGGTCAGCACGTTGTTGCCCGCCACGCGACCGAGCCAGCAGCAGAACTGCTCAAGCACTTCCACGGCAATCGGGTCGCCCGCCAGCCCGGCGGCGGTGATGGCTTCCGGCGTGTCGAGCACAGGCGTGTGCCCGTCCACCGCACAGATCGCCCGGTAGACGCGGGGCAAGCCGCCGCCGCTCAACGCCGTTTCAGCACTGACATGGCCGATCTCGTTGAAGATGTGCTGCCACAGTTGGGTTTCACGCGGGCTGCTCAATGGCAGGTCGACGTGGCCGCCCTCCCCTGGCAACGCAGCAAACCGGCCCTCGCCCAGATCGAGCAAGGTGCCGACACCCAGGCCGGTGCCCGGACCGATCACCACGGCCGGGCGCAACGGCTCCGGCATGCCTTCGCAGACCACGCGGAATTCGCCGGGCTGCAAACGGGTCATGCCCAGGGCCATGGCCGAGAAGTCGTTGACCAGCAACAGTTGATCCACCTGCAAGGTCTGGCAGAAACCCTTGCGGCTCAGGCGCCAGTGATTGTTGGTGAACTTGAACTCATCGCCACTGACGGGACCGGCCACCGACAGGCACACCGAACCGATCGAACCCGGTGCCAGCCCCAGACCGTTGAGGTAGAGGCTGATCGCTTCTTCCGGGCTGGGGAAGTCCGCCGTTGCCAGCACTTGGACCGATTCCAGCTGCTGGTTTTTCCACAACGCGAAACGTGCGTTGGTCCCACCGATGTCACCGACCAAAGCCAGTTTCAATTAAGCGTCTCCAGGGCAGAAGTAAAGGCGCTGGCGCCCTGCTCCGCCGAGCTGAAGGCCATGCGCATGAAACCAAACAGTTCGCGACCGGTGCCGATGTTGTTGCCCAACAGGCCCTTGGCCGGCGTGCGCGCTGCGAATTCTTCGGCGTCCACCTTAAGCTCCAGGGTGCCTTTGACGCCATCGACGCGGATGATATCGCCCTCTTGCACCCGCGCCAAAGCGCCGCCGACATAAGCTTCGGGGCTGACGTGAATGGCCGCCGGAATTTTCCCCGACGCCCCGGACATGCGTCCGTCAGTCACCAGCGCCACCTTGAAGCCGCGGTCCTGCAACACGCCGAGGAACGGCGTCATCTTGTGCAGTTCGGGCATGCCGTTGGAGCGCGGCCCCTGGAAGCGCATCACCGCGACAAAATCCTTCTCCAGCAAACCGGCCTTGAATGCATCGGCCAGGTCCTGCTGATCCTGGAACACCATGGCCGGCGCTTCGACAATCTGGTTTTCCACGGCGACGGCAGAGACTTTCATCACCCCGCGACCGAGGTTGCCTTCCATCACACGCAGGCCACCTTCGGCCGAGAATGCACGGGCGACCGGACGCAGGATGCTTTCATCGAGGCTGTCGGTCACGCCTTCGCGCCACACCAGCTCGCCGCTGTCGAGGAACGGCTCCTGGGTATAGCGGCTCAGGCCGTGGCCCATCACGGTGTTGACGTTTTCGTGGAGCAGCCCGGCTTCCAGCAGTTCGCGGATCAGGAACGACATGCCGCCCGCAGCCTGGAAGTGGTTGATGTCGGCCTTGCCGTTCGGGTAGACGTGGCTCAGGGTCGGCACCACCTCGGAGAGGTCGGCCATGTCCTGCCAGGTCAGTTGAATGCCCGCCGCCATGGCGATGGCCGGCATGTGCAGGGTGTGGTTGGTCGAGCCGCCGGTGGCGTGCAGCGCGACAATCGAGTTGACCAGCGAACGCTCGTCGACGATTTCGCCGATCGGCATGAAGTCGCCATTCTGTTTGGTCAGGCGCGTGACCTGGTGCGCCGCCTCGCGGGTCAGGGCATCACGCAGCGGCGTGTTCGGGTTGACGAAGGACGCGCCCGGCAGGTGCAGGCCCATGACTTCCATCAGCAGCTGGTTGGTGTTGGCGGTGCCGTAGAAGGTGCAGGTGCCAGGGCTGTGGTAGGACTTCATCTCCGATTCCAGCAGCTCCTCGCGGGTCGCCTTGCCTTCGGCGTATTTCTGGCGCACGTCGGCTTTCTGCTTGTTGGAAATGCCCGAGACCATCGGCCCGCCCGGCACGAAGATCATCGGCAGATGGCCGAAGCGCAGCGCGCCCATCATCAGCCCCGGCACGATCTTGTCGCAGATGCCGAGCAGCAGCGCGCCGTCGAACATGTTGTGGGACAGCGCCACGGCGGTGGACAGCGCGATCACTTCGCGGCTCGGCAGGCTCAGCTCCATGCCCGGCTCGCCCTGGGTCACGCCATCGCACATGGCCGGTGTGCCACCGGCGAACTGGCCGACGGAGCCGATTTCGCGCAGGGCCTTTTTGATCAGTTCCGGAAAGACTTCATACGGCTGGTGCGCCGAGAGCATGTCGTTATATGACGAAACAATCGCGATGTTCGCGGCGTTCATCATCCGCAGGCTGTGCTTGTCGTCGCTGCCGCAACCGGCCACGCCATGGGCGAAGTTGGCGCATTGCAGCTTGCCGCGCATCGGACCGTCGCTGGCCGCACCGCGAATCAATGCAAGGTAAGCCTCACGCGTGGCGCGACTGCGGGCGATAAGCCGTTCGGTGACCTCAAGGACGCGGGGATGCATGTGTAGAACTCCAGGCTAACGGATGTGGCGACCTGATTGTCTATGCTGATCAAAGGCCGGTGTCGATGGGATGACAGACGGTTTTCTTGATCGGTTGGACCAGTTGATTCAGGTCGCTCGTTGTAGATTGAACAAAATATTGCCATCAAAAAGGCTTGTTTTCTATTTTTTTGCGAATAATCTTGTAATTCCAACAACAAAACGACGGTAGCGCCGCAATATGACTCTTCGAATCGCAATCAATGGTTTTGGCCGCATCGGCCGTAATGTCCTGCGCGCACTCTATACCCAGGGCTACCGTCAGGATCTGCAGATCGTCGCCATCAACGACCTGGGCGACAGCGCGATCAATGCTCATCTACTCAAGTACGACACCGTTCACGGCACGTTCGATGCCGATGTCCAGCACGACCAGGAGAGCCTGACAGTCAACGGTGACCGCATTTCGGTCAGCGCCATCCGCAACCCGGCCGACCTGCCCTGGGCCGCGGAAAAGATTGATGTGGTGTTCGAATGCACCGGCCTGTTCACCGACCGGGCCAAAGCCGCCGCGCATATTACGGCCGGCGCGCGCAAAGTGATTATCTCGGCCCCGGCCAAAGGCGCCGATGCCACCGTGGTTTACGGGGTGAACCACGACATTCTGCGCCAGTCGCACCAGATCATTTCCAACGCGTCGTGCACCACCAACTGTCTGGCCCCGGTGGCCCAGGTGCTGCACCGCGAGCTGGGCATCGAAAGCGGTCTGATGACCACCATTCATGCCTACACCAACGACCAGCACCTGACCGACGTCTATCACGTCGATCCATACCGCGCCCGTTCGGCCACCCAGAACATGATTCCGAGCAAGACCGGTGCTGCTGAAGCAGTGGGCCTGGTGCTGCCGGAACTGGCGGGCAAATTGACCGGCATGTCGGTGCGCGTCCCGGTGATCAATGTGTCGCTGGTGGACCTGACCGTGCAGCTCAAGCGCGAAGCGTCGGCCGATGAGGTCAATGCGCTGATGAAAGAGGCCAGCCAGCACTCGAAGATCCTTGGGTACAACACCCTGCCGCTGGTCTCCAGCGACTTCAACCACAACCCCCTGTCGTCGATCTTCGACGCCAACCACACCAAGTCCAGCGGCAAACTGCTCAAGGTCCTGGCCTGGTACGACAACGAGTGGGGCTTCTCCAACCGCATGCTCGATAACTGCCTGGCGCTGTGTAACGCCGAGTAAAGCACTGCCTATTCACCTGTAGGAGCTGCCGAAGGCTGCGATCTTTTGATCTTGATTTTCAAAAGACCAAGATCAAAAGATCGCAGCCTTCGGCAGCTCCTACACAGGGATTTGCAACACCTCACAGGCGTCTGGAGCAGCACGCAATGATCGGCATTACTTTCGGCGGCAACGCCGGGTAAAGCACCGCCTGTTCACCTGTAGGAGCTGCCGCAGGCTGCGATCTTTTGATCTTGAATTTCAAAAGACCAAGATCAAAAGATCGCAGCCTGCGGCAGCTCCTACACGGGTATTTGGAACATCTCTAAGGCGTCTGGAGCAGCATGCAATGATCGGCATTACTTTTACGCAAAAGACTCTGGCGGCGCGCAAGCGTATCGCCCTGGTTGCCCATGACCACTGCAAGGTGTTCTTGCTCGACTGGGCCGAACGGCAGAAAGACAAGCTGGCCCAGCATGATCTGGTCGCTACCGGCACCACGGGGTTGTTGTTGCAACAACGCCTCGACCTGCCCGTGGAAAGCATGATTAGTGGCCCCCTGGGCGGCGACCAGCAGCTCGGTGCGCAAATCGCCGAGCAGCGGGTCGACATGCTGGTGTTCTTCTGGGACCCGTTCGAGCCACAACCCCACGACCCGGATATCAAGGCATTGCTGCGGGTCGCAGCCGTGTGGAACATCCCGGTGGCGTGCAACGAATGCAGCGCCGACTACCTGCTCAGCAGCCCGTTGATGGATCAGGCGCATCCTCATCGGATTCCCGATTACGCGAGCTATCTGCAGGGTCGCGCGTAAAGCTTCACAAATCAGTGCTTGACCATTCGAGTAGATGATAAGCATTATCATTCACTCGAAATGGATCAGGTTCTCCCGTGAGTCAGTCGCGCTTCAACCACGTTTTCCTCGCCCAGCGCACCTCCCTGCTGCGCACGCTGGAGCGGATGGTCAACAATCACAGCACCGCTGAAGACCTCCTGCAGGAAACCTACCTGCGGGTGACCCGTGCATTGAGCGAACGGGCCATCGATCATCTTGAGCCCTTTGTCTTCCAGACGGCGCGCAACCTGGCGCTGGACCATTTGCGCGCACGGCGCATCCATTCGCGCACCATGGTCGACGACGTACCGCAAGAGGTGGTGCACAGCGTCGCCGCCCCCACCAGCAGCGCCGAAGACGCCGCCCACGCCGAACAATTGCTGGAGCGCCTGAACGTGAGCCTCAGTGAACTCAGCGCCCGCCAACAGCGGATTTTCATCCTCAGCCGCCTGCACGGGCATAGCTACCAGGAGATCGCCGACGAGCTGAACGTATCCCTCAGTACTGTGCAGAAAGAGCTCAAACTGATCATGTCGATCTGCATCGGGGTTGCAGAACGGCATGACGGCAGCGGCAAGCTATAAGCTGCAAGTCAATCCAGAAACCAACTTTAGCTTGCGGCTTGCGGCTTGCAGCTTAAAACTGCTTCTCAAAAGCCCCTGCCGAGGAAACACCGTGACGGACAACCACCGCTCCCCTGAGCCTTCACCGGCGCAGGATCCCGCAAGTGCGATGGACCAGGCCCTGGACTGGCTGATCGTGCTCGGCAGTCCCGACGAGGAGCAGACCCGCCAGTTCCAGGCGTGGCTTGACGCCGATCCGTTGAATGCCCAGGCGTTCGCCAAGGCCCAGGCGATCTGGGACGGCCCGCAAGTGGCGCAATGCGCGCAAAGCCTGGCTGCCCGTCCCGCGAAAGTCACGGTCCTCGCCCGCCTGCGTCCGCACTGGAAACCGCTGGCCACCGCCGCCGTGCTGCTGCTCGGTCTGTTCAGTTTCAGCAACCTGCCGATGCGCCTGCAGGCCGATCACCTGACCGTGGTCGGCGAGCGCCAGCGCCTGCAACTGGAAGACGGCTCCAAAGTCCTGCTCAATACCAATTCGGCGTTCTCAAGCACCATCAACGATCAACAACGCGTTGCCCGCCTGTATCAGGGTGAAGCGTTTTTCGAAGTGCAGGCCAATCGCAATCAGCCACTGGAAATCGACGCCGGTCCGGTCACGGCCAGCGTTCGCGATACCGCGTTTGCCGTGCGTTACCTCGACGGCGTGGCACAGGTGCGGGTGCAGCGCGGGGATGTCGACTTGCGCGCCACCCGTGACGATGCGCGGGTGCGTTTGTCCGCCGGGGAAAGCATTCGCATCGGCCCCAACGGCTTCGACCGCCCGGCCAAGCTGGATGCCGCCACCGACCTGGCGTGGGTCCAGGGGCGACTGGTGTTTGAAAACTGCCCGTTGAACCAGGTGCTGGCGGAACTTCGCCGCTACTACCCGGGCTGGATCATCAACAACAACGAACAGTTGGCCGATGTCGCCGTGACCGGCAACTACCGCCTCGATCAGCCACTGGATGTGGTTCGCTCCCTGGCCCACATCACCTCGGCACGGCTTCAGGAATTCCCGGCGCTGGTCATCTTGAACTGAATGAGAATTATTTTTACTCGATAGCCAAACCCTGTACGTCTCGTTATAGCCAATGCAATTGATTCGCATCTCACCATGCCAATCAGCACCTATAAAGATTCGTGCGACACGGAGCGCTATCGATGTCCTCTCGCCTCACCCGCCCAGCCACCTCACCTTCCCGCATGCTGTCGCTGCTGACCGCTGCCATCCTGATGGCCGGTGCCGCACCGCTCATGGCCGCCACCGCCACCGAGCCGTCGACTCGCAAAATGGGCGACTACGCGTTCGCCATTCCCCAACAGTCTCTGGTATCGGCACTCAATGCCTTTACCGCTGTGACCGGCTGGCAGGTCGGCGTGTCGTCGGAGCTGGCGCAAGGTGTGGCTTCACCGGGCGTCCGTGGTTCGCTGTCGCCGGAGAAAGCCCTGGATCGCCTGTTGGTGGGGACCAACCTGAGTTATCGCAAACTGGGCAATAACAGCATCGTGCTGGAAAAGCGCAGCGCTAGCAGTGCCCTCAATCTGGATCAGGTCACCATCAGCGCCACCCGTAACGAGCAGGATGTGAACAGCGTACCGAGCACGGTCTCTGTCTACACGCGCGAAGATCTGGACCGCAACAACGTCAACACCATCAAGGAACTGGTGCGCTACGAACCCGGCGTTTCGGTCGGCGGCGCAGGCCAGCGCGCCGGCATCACCGGCTACAACATTCGCGGCATCGATGGCGACCGCGTGCTGACCCAGGTCGACGGGGTGCAGGTGCCCGACGGTTTCTTCAACGGCCCGTATGCCCAGACCAACCGCAACTATGTCGACCCGGAAATCGTCAAGCGCGTGGAAATCCTCCGGGGCCCGGCGTCGGTGCTGTATGGCAGCAACGCCATTGGCGGTGCGGTCAGCTACTACACGCTGGACCCGGACGACATCATCAAACCGGGCAAGGATGTCGGTGCACGCCTGAAAACCGGCTACAGCTCCGCCGATGAAAGCTGGCTGACGTCCGGCACCGTCGCCGGCCGCAACGGCGAGTTCGATGGCCTGTTGCACTTCAGTCAACGCAACGGTCATGAAACAGAGTCCTATGGAGAAACCGGCGGCACTGGCCTGAACCGTACTGAAGCCAACCCCCAGGACGCTCGCACCACCAGCGTGCTGGCAAAACTGGGCTGGGATTACGCCGACGACGCTCGATTGGGCCTGACCTACGAGCACTACAAGGACGACCGCGACACCAATCAATTGAGCGCGGTGGGCGGCCCGTTCAATGCCGGACGCGGTTTCGGCTTCTACAAGTCCCGCACCGGCAACGATACGATCACCCGCGAACGCTTTGGCCTGGAACACAGCTTCGGCCTGGACAGTGCACTGGCTGACAACATCAAGTGGACCCTGAACTACCAGATCGCCAAGACCGACCAGACCACCGAAGAAATCTACGCGCCGTCGCGGACCGTGCTGCGTAACCGCGATACCACTTACAAGGATCGCCAATGGGTATTCGATGCCCAGGTCGACAAGTCGTTTGCCATCGCCGACACCGAACACTTCGTCACCTATGGCACCACCATCAAGCAGGACAAAATCACCGGCCTGCGTACCGGTACCGGCACTTGCCTGACCGTGGCCGGCGCCTGCCGGGTCATCGGCGCCCCCAGCGTCACCGACACGCTGACACCGGCCAGTGACTTCCCGGACCCGGCCATCAACAGCTACGCCCTGTTCGCCCAGGATCAGATCAGCTGGGGCAACTGGACCTTCCTGCCCGGTGCACGCTACGACTACACCCAGCTCAAGCCGCACATCACCGAAGAGTTCCTGGCCACCGCCGACCAGAGCGGCAACGGCACGGTGAGCGACGAGACCAAGACCTGGCATCGCCTGTCGCCGAAGTTCGGCACCACCTACAGCTTCAACGATAACTACACCTGGTACGGCCAATACGCCGAAGGCTTCCGCACCCCGACCGCCAAGGCGTTGTATGGCCGTTTCGAAAACCTCGCCGGTGGCTATCGGGTCGCGCCTAATCCGGACCTCGAACCGGAAAAGAGCAAAAGCTACGAGACCGGTTTGCGCGGCAACTTCGAGCAGGGCTCATTTGACGTAGCCGTGTTCTACAACAAATACCGCGACTTCATCGACGAGAACGCCATCACGCCCGGCTACACCGAGACCACGTTCCAGAGCAACAACATCAAGCACGCCACCATCAAGGGTGCCGAGGTCAAGGGACGCCTGAACCTCGACGCCTTCGGCGCGCCGCAAGGCCTCTACACCCAGGGCTCGGTGGCCTATGCCTACGGTCGCAACGACGACAGCGGCGAGCCGCTCAACAGCGTCAACCCGCTGACCGGCGTGTTCGGCTTCGGTTACGAGCAGGACACCTACGGCGGTTTGCTCAACTGGACACTGGTGAAGAAGAAGGATCGCGTCGACAGCAGCACCTTCAAGACCCCGGACGGCACCAGCACCCAGTTCAAGACCCCGGGCTTCGGCATTCTGGATCTGAGCGCGTTCTACAAGGTGACCGACGACGTGACCGTCAGCGGCGGCGTCTACAACCTGACCGACAAGAAGTACTGGCTGTGGGATGACGTGCGCGGTTACGACAGTGTCGGCGAAGCCTCGGTGACCCAACCGGCCAACCTCGACCGCCTGACCCAGCCGGGTCGCAACTTCGCGGTCAACCTGATCTGGGATATCTGATCCGCTCATCTCTCCGGGCGGTTTCATCAAGCCGCCCGGTGAGGATTTTTTTACTGTCAGGCGCCGTCCTGTTCGTCTCGTTACCAAGCGCCTCTTCTTTCTCCAAGGAATTGCCATGACTACCCAGGCCACCGAACAACGCCACAACTTGCGTTCGCAGCGTTTGAACCAGATCACCCACGAGCCGCACAGCAAGCTCGATGCGCTGGTCAAGGCCCACTCCCCGTTTGAAACCCAGGCCAGTTTCGCCCGCTTCGTGGTGGCGCAGTACCTGTTCCAGTCGGAACTGGTGTCGCTGTACAACGATGCCGAACTGACCGCCATCGTCCCGGACCTGCCGGCCCGCTGCCGCGCCGATGCGGCCAAGGCTGACCTGGCGGACCTGGACACCGACATACCGGCACCTGTCGCCGGCGCCCTGAAGAACCCGACCAAGGCCCAGGCCCTGGGCTGGCTCTTCGTCTCCGAAGGCTCGAAGCTCGGTGCAGCGTTCCTGATCAAGCGTGCCGTGGGCCTTGGCCTGAGTGAAACCTTTGGTGCCCGTCACCTCGGCGAACCGGCCGGCGGCCGCGCGGAAGGCTGGAAAAGCTTTGTCAAAACCCTGGACGGCCTTGAGTTCAGCGCCCAGGAAGAAGCCGAAGTAGAGAAAGGCGCCCTCGACGCGTTCAACCGCTTCACCGTGTTGCTGGAGCAGGCTTATTCGACAACTGCCGAACCGGCCTGAGACATCTAACCCCTGTGGGAGCGGGCTTGCCCGCGATGGCGGCTTCGCATCCAATAGAGATGCTGAGTTGTAAATTGCTATCGCGGGCAAGCCCGCTCCCACAGGGTCCGAGCAAGTCCACTGGATCCCGATCAAGCCTCAACACCTGCCTTGAGCCCATGCCCACCTCTTCCAGACTCTCCCGCCTCCTCTTCGGCCTGCTGGCCTATGTCAGCCTGGGCATCGGCCTGATCGCGATCGTCATTCCCGGTCTGCCGACCACCGAGTTCATCCTGCTGGCCGCCTGGGCCGCGACCCGCAGTTCGCCGCGCCTGAGTGCCTGGCTGGAACACCACCGGCTGTTCGGCCCCATCCTCCTTAACTGGCGCAACGGCAAGGTCATCGCGCGCCGGGCCAAGGTCAGTGCCACCGTCAGCATGCTGGTATGCGCCAGTCTCATGTTGGTGATGCTCGAGCACGACTGGCCGATCTACCTGGCGATTGCCGGGATGGGGCTGGGCAACCTGTGGATCTGGTCACGACCGGAATCACTGCCGCAACCCGCCTGAACTCCCCCCGCGCTTTTTCCTCTTTTTACCCCCATTTTCGGCACATTTTTCTGCGCAAACGTTCAACCGCTACCGTTCGTCGGCAGCCCATTCATGTAACCTGGCCATCACGCCGATGTGCATTGAATGGCGCTAAATGGATTTAGCCAGTGAGCCGCAATGGCTCGCAGCCAACACTTCATCCATTCGCGAGTTCGCCCTATGTTCGACTCACTGTCCATCCGCCTGAAAATCGTCCTGCTGTCCGGTCTGTGCCTGCTGGGGGTAGTCGCCCTGATAGTGGGCATGAACATCTACCAGACCAATCAGAACGATGATCTGGTCAGCGATTCCAGCAGCAGAATGCTCACCGCCAGTGTGCAGGATCTGCTGCAGGCCAAGGCCGCCGAGCAGGCGGTGCGGGTGCAGAAGACCTTCGGTGAAACCCTGACGGTGGTGACCGCCCTCGCGGACCAGATCCAGGACATGCGCAACCTGGCCGCCAAGCGCTCGCTCGAGCCCGGCGTCTTGCGAGAAGAGCTGAACGAGAACCTGAAAACCGCCTTCGAACGCAACGACAAGGTGCTGGGCATCTGGCTGGCCTTCGAACCCAACGGCCTGGACGGCAAGGACAGCGAGTTCGTCAACGACGCCGCCCGTCAATCCAACGAGATCGGGCGTTTCGCTACGTACTGGAGCCGCGCCGGGGGTGATGCCCTCAACACGATCATGGTCGAAGAGGACATGACCAAGACCACCCTGAACCTCAGCGGCAATCCGTACAACGTCTGGTACACCTGCCCGCGGGACAGCAAGCGCATCTGCCTGCTCGACCCCTATGCCGATACGGTCGGCAACAAGGAAATGTTGATGACCACCATTTCCGTCCCGCTGCTGGTGGATGGCAAGTCCATCGGCGTGGTCGGTATCGACATCGCCCTCGACGCCCTGCAAGCGGCGGCGGTCGAGTCTCAGCGCGACCTGTTCAACAGTGCCGGGCACATGCTCATCGTTTCCGGCACTGGCGTGCTGGCCGCCTACAGTGTCGATGCCGGCAAGGTCGGCAAGAGCATCGGCGACACCCTGGGCGCCGACGGCAAGAACATCCTGCAACTGCTTGGCAGCGGTGCACCGAAGATACTCCAGCAAGGCGACCTGATCCGTGCGGTGTACCCGGTCAGCCCGATTGCCGATGCCAAGGCCTGGGCCGTGGTGATCGACTTGCCCAAACAAGTGCTGCTGGCCGACTCGGTGAAGCTGCAAGCGGTACTCGACGATGCCCAGCAAAGTGGCACGATCAAGGCCTTGTCGGTGGCGGTGATTGCCGGTGTGATCGGCCTGCTGCTGATGTGGCTCACGGCGACCGGCGTGACCCAACCGATCAACAGCGTGGCGCAAATGCTCAAGGCGATTGCCAGTGGCGACGGTGACCTGACCCAGCGCCTGCACTACAGCAAGCAGGACGAACTGGGCGAACTGGTGAGCTGGTTCAACCGCTTCCTCGACAAGCTGCAACCGACCATAGCGCAGATCAAGCAAAGCATCACCGATGCCCGTGGCACGGCCGACCAGTCTTCGGAAATCGCACGCCAGACCAGTGAAGGCATGCAGGTGCAGTTCCGCGAAATCGACCAGGTCGCCACCGCGTCCAACGAAATGAGCGCCACGGCCCACGATGTCGCCAACAGCGCCTCTAACGCGGCCAACGCCGCCAAAGGTGCCGACCAGTCGGCCCGCGACGGCATGTCGATCATCGAACGCAGCACCCGCGACATC
Source organism: Pseudomonas sp. GW821-FHT07G06 (assembly GCF_058986625.1). NCBI lineage: Bacteria > Pseudomonadati > Pseudomonadota > Gammaproteobacteria > Pseudomonadales > Pseudomonadaceae > Pseudomonas > Pseudomonas sp. GW821-FHT07G06. The sequence goes on along the minus strand of NZ_JBYSVW010000011.1, from coordinate 73,243 downwards.
AATCAACTGGCCGACGAAGTCAGCAAGGCCGTGACCGAAGTCGAAGCCTTGGCGGTGAACAGCGAACAGATCGGCTCGGTGCTGGAAGTGATCCGCAGCATCGCCGAGCAAACCAATCTGCTGGCCCTCAACGCGGCGATTGAAGCGGCCCGTGCCGGCGAAAGCGGTCGCGGCTTCGCGGTGGTCGCCGATGAAGTGCGCAACCTGGCCAAACGTACCCAGGATTCGGTGGAGGAAATTCGCCTGGTGATCGAACGCATCCAGTCCGGTACCCGCGGTGTGGTCGCCACCATGCACTCGAGCCAGACCCAGGCCCACAGCAACGCCGGGCAGATCCAGCAGGCGGTCCAGGCCCTGAGCAAAATCAGCGACGCGGTCACCGTGATCAGCGACATGAACCTGCAAATCGCCAGCGCCGCCGAGCAGCAAAGCGCCGTCGCCGAAGAGGTCAACCGCAATGTCTCGGCGATCCGCACCGTCACCGAAACCCTGACCGGCCAGGCCACCGAGTCGGCGCAGATCAGCAGCCAGCTCAACACCCTGACCACCCACCAGATGAAGTTGATGGATCAGTTCCGCGTTTAAAAAAATCGCCACATCCCCCCTGTGGGAGCGAGCCTGCTCGCGAAGACGGCAGCCCATGCAACATCAATGTGGCTGACACATCGCCTTCGCGAGCAGGCTCGCTCCCACAGGTTTCATCTGGCTTGTCAGCCAATCTGGACTAAGATCTGGCTCTCGCTCCGGAGGGCTCTTCAATGACTGATCTGCTCACGTCCATTCAAGCCGCACTCGGTTTGCCTCACACCCCGATTCCTTTCACGTCCAGCGGCACCCTGCCCTCTGCATTTGCCGTCACCGAGCTGGCTTGCGCGAGCATCGCCGCCGCCGGCCAGGCCGCCAGCGAGCTGCTGCACCAATAGACCGGACGCCGGCCCGACCTTGAAGTTGACCGACGCCTGGCGTCCTTCTGGTTCGCGACCTCGATTCGCCCGATCGGCTGGCGCGTTCCACCGCTGTGGGACGCGGTGGCCGGTGACTACGCCACCCGCGACGGCTGGATTCGCCTGCACACCAACGCGCCCCATCACCGCGCCGCTGCCGAACGCGTGCTCGGTGCCTGTGCCGACCGCGCAGCGATGGCCGACAAAGTGGCGCAATGGACGAAAAGAGAGCTGGAACAGGCGGTGGTCGATGCCGGTGGTTGTGCCGCCGAAATGCGCACCCGGGAACAATGGCAGGTCCATCCCCAAGGCCAGGCGGTCAATGCCGAACCCTTGGTTCTGTTCGCCAACCACCCAAGCCAGAGCCACAAACCGTGGACAGGTTCAGTGGCTCGACCACTGGCCGGCATCAAGGTGCTGGACTTGACCCGGGTACTGGCAGGCCCCATCGCCAGCCGCTTTCTGGCAGGCCTGGGCGCCGATGTCCTGCGCATCGATCCGCCGACCTGGAACGAGCCGGGAGTGGTGCCGGAAGTCACGCTGGGAAAACGTTGCGCGCGTCTTGATCTGAGCGACAAGTCCGACCGCGGCGTATTCGAATCCCTGCTCAAGGACGCCGACATTCTGCTCCACGGCTATCGTGCCGATGCGCTGGAGCGACTTGGCTTGGGCACGAATCAGCGTCGGCAACTGAACCCCGGCCTGATTGATGTTTGCCTCAACGCCTATGGCTGGAGTGGCCCCTGGCAAAATCGTCGGGGCTTCGACAGCCTGATACAGATGAGCAGTGGCATCGCCGAAGCCGGCATGCGCTGGAAAAGTGCCGACAAGCCGACACCGCTCCCCGTGCAAGCACTCGATCACGCCACCGGGTATTTGATGGCGGCCAGTGCGATCAGGTTGCTGGCGGGACGGTTGAGCGACGGTACAGGTGGCTCGGCGCGATTGTCGTTGGCGCGCACGGCGAAGTTGTTAATCGAGCAGGGGGCCGGCCCGGATGGGTCGTTGCGCGGCGAAGATCAACAGGATCTGGGGATGCTGGTGGAGCAAACGTCCTGGGGACCGGCGCATCGGTTGCAGGTGCCGCTGAAGATCATCGGGACGCCACTACAGTGGACATTGCCCGCGACTGAACTGGGTTCACATCCCGCGCAGTGGTGGTGACTTTCAGATCGCCTTCGCGAGCAGGCTCGCTCCCACATTTGAACTCGGTCACCTGTGGGAGCGAGCCTGCTCGCGAAGGCGTCAGGACTATCGATACAAATTCCGGATCAACTCAATCCACCCGACTCAATGAAGTCCAAAGAAGCTGCGCCGCATACCCTCGATAAGGCCGCCACGCTTCCGCCCGCAACAACAACTGCCTGGCCGTCACCGGCCCACCCTCCAGCGCCACCAACGCATTGACCAGCCCCACATCGCCATTGGGAAATCCATCCATCTCCCGCAACTGGCGCAACGCAATGTATTGCGCCGTCCAGTCACCAATCCCGTGCAACGCCAGCAACCGCGCTACGCCCCCCTCCCGGCCGGGCTCAAACAATCGCGGGTCATCGAGCAATGCCCGAGCCACACCCGACAAGGTCCGGCCCCGGCTTTTTGGCATGCCCAACGCAGCCAGATCGGCCTGCGCCAACACGTCAGCCGTGGGGAACACATGACTCAAACCCGCCAACGGCTTACCCAGTGGCATGCCATATTGCGCCACCAGTTTCCCCGCCAGGCGGATCGCCGCCGCCACCGTAATCTGCTGCCCCAATACCGCGCGGATCGCCAGTTCCAGCCCGTCCCACGCCCCCGGCACACGCAGCCCGGGACGCTCGGCAATCAACCGGGCCATCAGCGGATCAAGCGCTAAATGCCGATGGATCGTGCCGAGGTCGGCATCGAGATCGAACATCCGCCGCACGCTTGCGACGATGTCGGGCACGGCGCTCGGGTCGGGAAAGTCCAGCGTCAGCTCAAGGGCGTCAGACTTGGCAGGCTGGATAGAAAAGCTGCCGTGCATACCCTTCAGATCGATGCTGCGCGAGTAGACGCCGTCAGCAACCGTTTCCAGTCCTGCAATCGCCCGAGCCGACAAAAATCCCAGCATGGCCGGCCAGTCATAGGGTGGCTGATACGCCAGCAACAGCTTCACAGACTCAGCAACCCGCTATACAACCCATAAGCCGCCAGCCCGGCGCCGCTGATGACCGCGGTGAAAATGCCTTTCTCGAGCGTCGTGAACAATGGCATGCCCTGTTCATGGCGGGCCTTGGCAAACAGGATCACACCCGGCGCATACAGCAACGCCGACAGCAGCAAATACTTCAGGCCACCGGCGTACAGCAACCACACCGCGTAACTCAAGGCGATGACACCAACCAGCAAATCCTTGCTGCGCTCGGCGGTTGCCTGCTGATAAGTTTCCCCGCGCACGCACAGCAATACCGCATAGGCCGCCGACCACAGGTACGGAACCAGAATCATCGATGACGCCAGATAAATCAGACTGGTGTAGGTGCCGGCGGAAAACAGCGTGATCAGCAGGAACAGCTGGATCATCGAGTTGGTCAGCCACATTGCATTGACCGGCACATGGTTGGTGTTTTCCCTGGTCAGGAATGCCGGCATGGTCTTGTCTTTCGCCGTGGCGAACAGGATTTCGGCGCACAGCAGCGCCCACGACAGCAACGCACCCAACAGCGAGATCGCCAGGCCGACGCTGATCAGCAATGCACCCCAGGGGCCGACGATATGCTCAAGCACCGCCGCCAACGAGGGGTTCTGCAGTTTCGCCAGTTCCGGCTGGGTCATGATCCCCAGCGACAGCACGTTCACCAGCACCAACAGGGCCAATACCCCAATGAACCCGATCACCGTCGCCCGGCCCACGTCGGAACGTTTCTCCGCCCGGGCCGAATAGACACTGGCCCCCTCGATGCCGATGAACACGAACACGGTGACCAGCATCATGTGCCGAACCTGATCCATCACACTGCCGAATTCCGGGTTGTTACGCCCCCAGATATCGAGGGTAAAGATGTCCGCCTTGAACGCCACGGCGGCAATCACGATGAACATGATCAACGGCACGATCTTGGCCACTGTGGTCACCTGGTTGATGAACGCCGCCTCCTTGATTCCGCGCATCACCACAAAATGCACGGTCCAGAGCAGCACCGAAGCGCAGGCGATGGCGATCGGCGTGTTGCCTTCGCCAAAGACCGGAACGAAATAACCCAGGGTGCTGAACAGCAGCACGAAGTAGCCGACGTTGCCCAGCCAGGCGCTGATCCAGTACCCCCAGGCGGACGAGAAGCCCATGTAGTCGCCGAACCCGGCCTTGGCATAGGCATACACCCCGGACTCCAGCTCCGGCTTGCGATTGGCCAGGGTCTGGAACACGAACGCCAGGGTCAGCATGCCGACGGCGGTGATCGCCCAACCGATCAGGATCGCCCCGGCATCGGCCCTGGCCGCCATGTTTTGCGGCAGGGAAAAGATCCCGCCGCCGATCATCGAACCCACCACCAAGGCGATCAATGCGCTCAGGCGAAGCTTGCTCGGTGATTGCGACATCGTTGCATCTCCATTTTTTCGGGGGGCGACAACTGCCGCGAGATCGTCACATATCGGGCGTCAACTAAACTGTTGAAGCGTAATAACGTTTATTGGATAACGCCAACCTATGTCTTTTTACTTGCACAAAACGGCTATTAAAGACGCCGATATAATCATTTGTTGTATACGCTTTTCCAATACATCCATTTTGTACAAAAAACCCAGGAGGAAGATTGGCGAATTCTGAAAAACCAACTAGCGTCATAATTCGAAACAAAATACAAAAGTACTGAAATTATTCAAAGAAAGGCTCTAGATCAAGCATTACAAGCAGCCGCCTTGCAAGTGATAGCACTCCGCCACGAAACTGGGAACGCTCTCATTTAGTGATCCAAGTCAGCTGATTGGATAGCCAACGGAATTAGTCTGTTGCCTCTCTTCTCCTGCATTGGAGTCATGCAATGTCTGAAGCTCCCGGAAAACTCAAACTCGGCGCACTGGTTGCATTAGTCGTCGGTTCGATGATTGGTGGCGGGATCTTTTCCTTGCCGCAAAACATGGCCGCCAGTGCCGATGTCGGTGCCATTCTGATCGGTTGGGCAATCACCGCCGTCGGCATGCTCACCCTGGCATTCGTGTTCCAGACCCTGGCCAATCGCAAACCCGACCTGGACGGCGGGGTCTACGCCTACGCCAAGGCCGGTTTCGGCGACTACATGGGCTTCTCGTCTGCCTGGGGGTACTGGATCAGTGCCTGGCTGGGCAACGTCGGTTACTTCGTCTTGCTGTTCAGCACGCTCGGCTACTTCTTTCCGATATTCGGGGAGGGCAATACCCCTGCTGCCGTGATCGGTGCCTCGGTGCTGCTCTGGGCCGTGCATTTCCTCGTACTGCGAGGAATCAAGGAAGCAGCGTTCATCAACCTGGTGACCACCGTCGCCAAGATCGTGCCGCTGGTGCTGTTCATGTTGATCGCGTTGTTCGCTTTCAAACTGGACATCTTCACCGCCGACATCTGGGGCCTGAAAAACCCGGACCTGGGCAGCGTGATGGACCAGGTGCGCAAGATGATGCTGGTCACCGTGTGGGTGTTCATCGGCATCGAAGGCGCGAGCATCTTTTCGGCCCGGGCGGAAAAACGCAGCGACGTGGGTAAAGCCACCGTGATCGGCTTTGTCACAGTGCTATTGTTCCTGGTGCTGGTGAACGTGCTGTCGCTGGGGATCATGACCCAGCCGGAACTGGCCAAATTGCAGAACCCGTCGATGGCGGCGGTGCTGGAGCATGTGGTCGGCCACTGGGGCGCAGTGCTGATCAGCGTCGGCCTGATCATCTCGCTGTTGGGGGCGTTGCTGTCGTGGGTGCTGCTGTGTGCGGAGATCATGTTCGCCGCTGCCAAGGACCACACCATGCCGGCATTCCTGCGCAAGGAAAACGCCAACCATGTACCGGTCAATGCCCTGTGGCTGACCAACGCCATGGTGCAGATCTTCCTGATCATCACCTTGTTCTCGGCCAGTACCTACCTGTCGCTGATCTACCTCGCCACCTCGATGATCCTGGTGCCATACCTGTGGTCGGCGGCCTATGCCTTGCTGCTGGCCGTGCGGGGCGAAACCTACGAGGGCGCGCCAGGCGGTCGGCAGAAAGATCTCATCATCGGCGCCGTGGCCCTGGTCTATGCGGTCTGGCTGCTCTACGCCGGTGGCATCAAATACCTGCTGCTGTCCGCCCTGCTCTACGCCCCCGGCGTGATCCTGTTCGCCAAGGCCAAGCTGGAAATCAACAAACCTGTTTTCACCAACGTCGAGAAGCTGATTTTCGCTGCGGTGGTCGTCGGCGCCGTGGTGGCGGCCTACGGTCTCTACGACGGCTTCCTGACCCTGTAATGCACTTGTTTTGTCATCTGGAGGATCACTGTAATGACCACGGAAAAAGTTAAGTACGGCGTCCATTCCGAAGCCGGCAAACTGCGCAAAGTCATGGTTTGCTCCCCAGGACTTGCCCATCAGCGGCTGACCCCGAACAACTGCGACGAACTGCTGTTCGATGATGTGCTGTGGGTGGCCCAGGCCAAGCGCGACCACTTCGACTTCGTCACCAAGATGCGCGAACGCAACATCGATGTGCTGGAAATGCACAACCTGCTGACCGACATCGTCGCCATCCCCGAAGCCCTGGACTGGATTCTGGAGCGCAAGATCACCGCCAATTCGGTGGGCCTGGGCCTGATCAACGAAACCGCCTCGTGGCTGCGCAGCCTGGAGCCGCGCAAGATCGCCGAGTTCCTGATCGGTGGCGTATCGGGCGACGATTTGCCCACCAGTTTCGGCGGCAAGGCCATCGAGATGTTCCGCGACTTCCTTGGCCACTCCAGCTTCATCCTGCCGCCGCTGCCCAACACCCAGTTCACCCGCGATACCACCTGCTGGATCTACGGTGGCGTCACCCTCAACCCGATGTACTGGCCGGCGCGCCGTCAGGAGACCCTGCTGACCACCGCCATCTACAAGTTCCACCCCGAGTTCACCAACGCCGACTTCCAGATCTGGTACGGCGACCCGGACAAGGACCACGGCAACGCCACCCTTGAGGGCGGTGATGTGATGCCGATCGGCAACGGCGTGGTGTTGATCGGCATGGGCGAACGCTCCTCGCGCCAGGCCATCGCCCAACTGGCGGTGAACCTGTTCAAGAACAAGGCCGTGGAGAAAGTGATAGTCGCCGGCCTGCCGAAATCCCGTGCGGCGATGCACCTGGACACCGTGTTCAGCTTCTGCGATCGCGACCTCGTCACGATCTTCCCGGAAGTGGTGAACCAGATTGTCGCCTTCACCCTGCGTCCCGATGAAAGCAAGGCAGGCGGCATCGACATCCGTCGCGAAGAAACCAACTTCCTCGACACCGTGGCCCAGGCCCTCAACCTCAAAGCCTTGCGCGTGGTGGAAACCGGCGGCAACAGCTTCGCCGCCGAACGCGAGCAATGGGATGACGGCAACAACGTGGTGGCCGTGGAGCCGGGCGTGGTCATCGGCTACGACCGCAATACCTACACCAATACCCTGCTGCGCAAGGCCGGGGTGGAGGTCATCACCATCAGCGCCGGCGAACTCGGCCGGGGACGGGGCGGCGGCCATTGCATGACCTGCCCGATCATCCGCGATCCGATCGACTACTAACCTATTACCTTGGCCCGCGCTGCCCTCTACCCCAGGGCATGCTCGGGCCAAGGGGATAACCGACACCTTAGGAGATCCAAAATGGCGTTCAACATCCATAACCGCAATCTGCTGAGCCTGGAACACCACACCCCTCGCGAATTGCGCTACCTGCTCGACCTGTCCCGCGACCTCAAGCGTGCCAAGTACACCGGCACCGAACAGCAGCATCTCAAGGGCAACAACATCGCGCTGATCTTCGAAAAAACCTCGACCCGCACCCGTTGCGCGTTCGAAGTTGCAGCCTATGACCAGGGCGCCAACGTCACCTACATCGACCCGAACTCCTCGCAGATCGGCCACAAGGAAAGCATGAAGGACACCGCCCGCGTGCTCGGGCGCATGTACGACGCCATCGAGTACCGTGGCTTCAAGCAGGAAATCGTCGAGGAACTGGCCAAGTTTGCCGGCGTACCCGTGTTCAACGGACTGACCGACGAGTATCACCCGACACAAATGATCGCCGACGTGCTGACCATGCGTGAACACGCCGACAAACCGATCCACGAAATCAGCTACGCCTACCTCGGCGACGCGCGCAACAACATGGGTAACTCGCTGTTGCTGATCGGCGCCAAGCTCGGCATGGACGTGCGCATCTGCGCGCCAAAAGCCCTGTGGCCGGCGGACGACCTGGTCGCCCGCTGCAAACAGTACGGTGAAGAAAGCGGCGCACGCATCACCCTCACCGAAGACCCGAAAGCGGCAGTCAAGGGCGTCGACTTCATCCACACCGATGTCTGGGTGTCGATGGGCGAACCGGTTGAAGCCTGGGCCGAACGCATCCAGCAACTGCTGCCGTACCAGGTCAACGCCGAACTGATGAAAGCCACCGGCAACCCGCGCACCAAGTTCATGCACTGCCTGCCGGCGTTCCACAACTGTGATACCAAGGTCGGCAAGCAGATTGCCGAGCAGTACCCGCACCTGAGCAACGGCATCGAAGTGACCGATGACGTGTTCGAGTCGCCGGCCTGCATCGCCTTCGAGCAAGCGGAAAACCGCATGCACACCATCAAGGCGATTCTGGTGTCGACGCTGGCCGACCTTTAACGGCTGATCACGATTCCATGATCAACCACTGACCTGTAGGAGCTGCCGAAGGCTGCGATCTTTTGATCTTTGAAGATCAATAGCAAGATCAAAAGATCGCAGCCTCCGGCAGCTCCTACCCCAAAAAGGACTGCACCATGCGTATCGTCGTTGCTCTGGGCGGTAATGCCCTGCTCCGCCGCGGCGAACCGATGACCGCTGACAACCAGCGCGCCAACATCCGGATCGCCACCGAACAGATCGCCAAGATCCATCCCGGCAACCAACTGGTCATCGCCCACGGCAATGGCCCCCAGGTCGGCCTGCTGTCATTGCAGGCGGCGGCCTACACCTCGGTTTCGCCCTACCCGCTGGACGTGCTTGGCGCCGAGACCGAAGGCATGATCGGCTACATCATCGAACAGGAACTGGGCAACCTGCTGGACTTCGAAGTGCCCTTCGCGACCCTGCTGACCCAGGTCGAAGTCGATGCCAATGACCCGGCCTTCAAGAACCCGAGCAAGCCCATCGGCCCGGTCTACAGCAAGGCCGAGGCGGAACAACTCGCCGCCGAAAAAGGCTGGGCCATTGCCCCGGACGGCGACAAATACCGTCGCGTGGTCGCCAGTCCGAAACCCAAGCGCATCTTCGAAATCCGTCCGATCAAATGGCTGCTGGAAAAAAGCAGCATCGTGATCTGCGCCGGCGGCGGCGGCATTCCGACCATGTATACCTCGCCCGGCAAACTCGAGGGCGTCGAAGCGGTCATCGACAAGGACCTGTGCTCGGCGCTGTTGGCCGAACAGCTAGAAGCCGATCTGCTGGTGATCGCCACCGACGTCAACGCCGCGTTCATCGACTTTGGCAAACCCACGCAGAAAGCCATCGCCCAGGCGCACCCCGACGAAATGGAAAAACTCGGCTTCGCCGCCGGCTCCATGGGACCGAAGGTGCAGGCGGCCTGCGAATTCGCGCGCCATACTGGAAAAGTGGCGGTGATTGGCTCGCTCGCGGACATCGAAGCGATCGTCCAGGGCAAGGCCGGTACGCGCATCAGCACGGCGACCGCCGGCATTACTTACTTGTAGAGAGAGGCGTTTATGGCAACGTTTGATCCAGGTCACTTGCACATCGAGCGCCATGCGCTGAACAAGGATGATGTGAGCTACAACATCCACCTAGACTATGAAGTCAGCAAGAACCCCAAAGGGGAAAAAGGCATTCAGTTCACCATGCATGGCAGCATTCAGGGCAAGGACCTGAAGGAGCCCTTCTTCCTGCCCAAGGAGGAAGCCTACAACTTCGCCAGCAATGTGACGAAAATCGCCGAGAAATATGGCATTCCCAAAGAAAAAATCGCCATTGGATCGTCACACGAACATTACGACCTGATGTTCGAAGACATCCGCAAGCAACTGAATATGAAATCCGGCGACCCGATAGATCTCGAGAGCTTCGAGTAGCCCACATTTCCCGGTGGGAGCGAGCCTGCTCGCGAAAGCGGTGTATCAGTCACTATCAAGGGTGCCTGACACGACGCCTTCGCGAGCAGGCTCGCTCCCACAAGGGGGATCATCGCTCTATTGAAATCCGCGCAGGATTTCACCATTAGCCCGCCCCAAGGCATACTTGCCACCCTCCGCACTGCAGAACCAAAACCGCCCCATGCGTATCCACGTCAGCTTCATCGACCGCGTCGGTATCACCCAGGAAGTCCTGGCCCTGCTTGGCGGGCGCAATCTGAACCTGGATGCAGTGGAAATGGTCCCGCCCAATGTTTATATCGACGCCCCGACCCTGAGCCCGCAAGTCCTTGAGGAACTGCGCGATGCCCTGTTCAGCGTGCGTGGCGTGCAAGCGGTGACGGTGGTCGACATCCTGCCCGGCCAGCGTCGGCACTTGCAGCTCGACGCGTTGCTGGCCGCCATGACCGACCCGGTGCTGGCACTGGACAGCGCCGGCAAGGTGCTGCTGGCCAACCCGGCGTTGATCGCCCTGTACGGCCGCGAGCCGAATGGTGAAAGTGTGGCCGAGCTGTTTGCCGACCCGGCCTTGCTCGACGCCCTGCTCGAACACGGCTTTCGCCTGCCCCTGCGGGAAATCATCGTCAATGGCCAGACCTTCCTGCTCGACGCCACACCGATCACTGACGCCGGCGCCCTGCTGACCCTGTACCAGCCGAACCGCATCGGCGAACGTCTTTCCGCACTGCACCATGACCACGCCGAAGGTTTCGATGCACTGCTCGGCGAGTCCCCGGTGATCCGCACCCTCAAGGCACGCGCCCAGCGGGTGGCGGCCCTCGATGCACCGCTGCTGATCCAGGGCGAAACCGGCACCGGCAAGGAACTGGTGGCCCGTGCCTGCCACGCCATCAGCGCCCGGCACAGTTCGCCCTTTCTGGCGTTGAACTGCGCCGCATTACCGGAGAACCTCGCCGAAAGTGAACTGTTCGGCTACGCCCCCGGCGCTTTCACCGGCGCGCAACGCGGCGGTAAGCCAGGGCTGATGGAGCTGGCCAACCAGGGCACGGTGTTTCTCGATGAAATCGGCGAGATGTCGCCGTATTTGCAGGCCAAGCTGCTGCGTTTCCTCAACGACGGCAGTTTTCGCCGGGTCGGCGGTGACCGTGAGGTCAAGGTCAACGTGCGGATCCTCAGCGCGACCCACCGCGACCTGGAAAAAATGGTCAGCGAAGGCCTGTTCCGCGAAGACCTGTTCTATCGCCTCAACGTCCTGAATGTTGAAGTGCCGCCGTTGCGCGAGCGCGGCCAGGACATCCTGCTGTTGGCCCGCTACTTCATGCAGCAGGCCTGTGCGCAGATCCAGCGCCCGATCTGTCGCCTGGCACCGGGCACTTACCCGGCGCTGCTGGGCAACCGCTGGCCGGGCAACGTGCGGCAATTGCAGAACGTGATCTTCCGCGCCGCGGCGATTTGCGAAAGCAGCCTGGTGGACATTGGCGACCTCGACATCGCCGGCACCTCGGTGGCCCGCCAGGGCGACCATGACGTCGACAGCCTGGAACAGGCCATGGACTCATTCGAGAAGACCCTGCTGGAAAAGCTCTACGTCAGCTATCCCTCGACCCGGCAACTGGCGACCCGCCTGCAAACCTCCCACACCGCGATTGCCCATCGGTTGCGCAAGTACGGCATACCCGGCAAGGCCTGAGGCCTGACACAGAACCACTGTGGGAGCGAGCTTGCTCGCGATTGCGAAGTCACATTCAACAAAAATGTCGACTGACACGCCCTCATCGCGAGCAAGCTCGCTCCCACAGTTTTTTGTGTTCGACATGAAACCGCGCCAAAAACGACCTCCATCTGTACTGAAAGCGCTACAGCGGAACGATATCGCTACACACCTCTCCGATCACGGCTGTGCAAGGCTTTGATCCACCTCGGCTTTTATCATTGACATACGCCGTATCGATTTCGCTACAGTGAATGAATTTCAGTCTTTGTCGAAACCACCTAAATCATTGATCAATAACAATAAAAACAACATTGGCCGCGTTCTTGCTATGTAGTCCTCCATAACCAGGGCATTGCCCAAGCATTCAATCGCGTCCACCAGACGAGTCTGGCCCCTTAGGAGTTTCCATGAGCGAGTTGCGTTTTACTGAAGATCACGAATGGCTGCGCACCGAAGCTGACGGCAGCGTCACGGTCGGCATCACCGCTTTCGCACAGAACGCCCTGGGCGACGTGGTTTTCGTTCAACTGCCTGAGCTGCAGTCCTACGACAAAGGCGCCGAAGCCGCCACCGTTGAATCGGTAAAGGCAGCCAGCGGCGTGTACATGCCGCTGGACGGCGAAGTGCTGGAAGTGAACCCGGCCCTGGACAGCAACCCTGAACTGGTCAACGAAGATCCGCTGGGTGAAGGCTGGTTCTTCCGTTTCAAACCTGCCGATGCCTCCGCTGTCGGCCAACTGCTGGATCAGGACGCCTACGACCGCCTGATCAAAGCCCAAGCCGAAGCCTGAGGAGCACTGACATGACCGAAGTGAATCTGACCACTGCCAACGAATTCATCGCCCGTCACATCGGCCCGCGCGCCGGCGACGAGCAAGCCATGCTCAACAGCCTCGGTTTCGACTCCCTGGAAGCCCTGAGCGCCAGCGTGATTCCCGACAGCATCAAGGGCACCAGCGTCCTCGGCCTGGAAGACGGCTTGAGCGAAGCCGATGCCCTGGCCTTGATCAAGTCCATCGCGAGCAAAAACCAGCTGTTCAAGACCTTTATCGGCCAGGGTTACTACGGCACCCACACGCCGTCGCCGATCCTGCGCAACCTGCTGGAAAACCCGGCCTGGTACACCGCCTACACCCCGTACCAGCCAGAAATTTCCCAGGGCCGTCTCGAAGCGCTGCTGAACTTCCAGACCCTGATCAGCGACCTCACCGGCCTGCCGATCGCCAACGCCTCGCTGCTCGACGAAGCCACCGCCGCTGCCGAAGCCATGACCTTCTGCAAGCGCCTGAGCAAGAACAAAGGCAGCCATCAATTCTTCGCCTCCGTGCATTGCCACCCGCAGACCCTCGACGTACTGCGCACCCGTGCCGAGCCTCTGGGCATCGACGTGGTGGTCGGCGACGAGCGTGAACTGACCGACGTGACGCCGTTCTTCGGCGCCCTGCTGCAATACCCGGCAAGCAACGGTGACGTGTTCGATTACCGCGAGCTGACCGAACGTTTCCACGCCGCCAACGCCCTCGTCGCCGTGGCGGCCGACCTGCTGGCCCTGACCGTGCTGACCGCACCGGGCGAGTTCGGTGCCGACGTGGCCATCGGCAGCGCACAGCGCTTCGGCGTGCCGCTGGGCTTTGGTGGCCCGCACGCGGCGTACTTCTCCACCAAGGATGCGTTCAAGCGTGACATGCCGGGCCGCCTGGTCGGTGTTTCCGTAGACCGCTTCGGCAACCCGGCCCTGCGCCTGGCCATGCAGACCCGCGAACAACACATCCGTCGCGAGAAAGCCACGTCGAACATCTGCACCGCGCAAGTGCTGCTGGCCAACATCGCCAGCATGTACGCCGTGTACCACGGTCCGAAAGGCCTGACGCAGATTGCCAATCGCGTGCACCACCTGACTGCGATCCTGGCCAAAGGCTTGAGCGCATTGGGTCTGAACGTCGAGCAAGCGAACTTCTTCGACACCCTGACCGTGAAGACCGGCGCTCAAACCGCCGCCCTGCACGACAAGGCGCACGCCCAGCGCATCAACCTGCGCGTGGTCGATGGCGAACGCCTGGGCCTGTCCCTGGACGAAACCACCACTCAAGCCGACGTTGAAACCCTGTGGAGCCTGCTGTCCGACGGCAAGGCCCTGCCGGACTTCGCCGCCCTCGCCGCCTCGGTGCAGAGCGCCATCCCGGCCGCGCTGGTCCGTCAGTCGCCGATCCTCAGCCACCCGGTGTTCAACCGCTATCACTCGGAAACCGAGCTGATGCGCTACCTGCGCAAACTGGCGGACAAGGACCTGGCGCTGGACCGCACCATGATCCCGCTGGGTTCGTGCACCATGAAACTCAACGCCTCCAGCGAAATGATCCCGGTGACCTGGGCCGAGTTCGGTGCCCTGCACCCCTTCGCCCCGGCCGAGCAAAGCGCCGGTTATCAGCAATTGACCGACGAACTGGAAGCCATGCTGTGCGCTGCAACCGGCTACGACTCGGTTTCGCTGCAACCGAACGCCGGTTCCCAGGGTGAATACGCCGGCCTGCTGGCGATCCGCGCCTACCACCAGAGCCGTGGCGAAGACCGCCGCGACATCTGCCTGATCCCGTCCTCGGCCCACGGCACCAACCCGGCCACCGCTCAGATGGCCGGTATGCGTGTGGTCGTGACCGCGTGCGATGCCCGTGGCAACGTCGACATCGAAGACCTGCGCGCCAAGGCCATCGAGCACCGCGAGCACCTCGCCGCGCTGATGATCACCTACCCGTCGACCCACGGCGTGTTCGAAGAAGGCATCCGCGAAATCTGCGGCATCGTTCATGACAACGGCGGCCAGGTGTACATCGACGGCGCCAACATGAACGCCATGGTCGGCCTCTGCGCGCCGGGCAAGTTCGGCGGCGACGTGTCGCACCTGAACCTGCACAAGACCTTCTGCATCCCCCACGGCGGTGGCGGCCCGGGCGTCGGCCCGATCGGTGTGAAATCGCACCTGGCACCGTTCCTGCCGGGCCACGCACAGATGGAGCGCAAGGAAGGCGCCGTTTGCGCGGCACCGTTCGGCAGCGCGAGCATTCTGCCGATCACCTGGATGTACATTCGTATGATGGGTGGCGCGGGCCTCAAGCGTGCTTCGCAGCTGGCGATCCTCAATGCCAACTACATCTCCCGTCGCCTCGAAGAGCACTATCCCGTGCTGTACACCGGCAGCAACGGCCTGGTGGCGCATGAGTGCATCCTCGACCTGCGTCCATTGAAAGACAGCAGCGGCATCAGCGTCGATGATGTGGCCAAGCGCCTGATCGACTTCGGTTTCCACGCGCCGACCATGTCCTTCCCGGTAGCCGGCACGCTGATGATCGAGCCGACCGAAAGCGAATCCAAGGAAGAACTGGACCGCTTCTGCGACGCCATGATCCGCATCCGCGAAGAAATCCGCGCGGTGGAAAACGGCACCCTGGACAAGGATGACAACCCGCTGAAAAACGCTCCGCACACCGCCAAGGAACTGGTCGGCGAGTGGTCGCACCCGTACAGCCGCGAACAAGCGGTTTACCCGGTTGCGTCTCTGATCGAAGGCAAGTACTGGCCGCCGGTCGGTCGCGTCGACAACGTGTTCGGCGACCGCAACCTGGTCTGCGCCTGCCCGTCGATCGAAAGCTACGCTTAAAGCAATGAGGGGGCGGTTGATCCCGCCCCCCTTTTGCAAAAACACCACAGCCCCCTGTGGGAGCGAGCTTGCTCGCGATAGCGGTCTTTCAGTCGACATCCATGGTGAATGTCAGACCGTCATCGCGAGCAAGCTCGCTCCCACAGTGAATTGCGCCAACCTTCCGATTCCGTGAATTCCTATAACAAGAAACCGGAGAACCACCATGTCGTTAAGCGTGTTCGACCTGTTCAAGATTGGCATCGGCCCCTCCAGCTCCCACACCGTCGGCCCGATGCGCGCCGCTGTGCGTTTCGTCGAAGGCCTGCGCCGTGAAGGGCTGCTGACGGCCACCACCTGCGTCAAGGTCGAGCTGTACGGCTCGCTTGGCGCCACCGGCAAAGGCCACGGCAGTGACAAGGCTGTGCTGCTGGGCCTGGAAGGCGAACACCCGGACACCGTGGATACCGAAACCGTCGCTGCGCGCCTGCAAGAAATCCGCAGCAACGCACGCTTGAACCTGCTCGGCGAACACAGCATTGCGTTCAACGAGAAAGAACACCTGGCGATGATTCGCAAACCGTTGCCCTATCACCCCAACGGCATGATTTTTCGCGCCTTCGATGCGGCGGGTTTGCAGATTCGCAGCCGCGAGTACTACTCGGTGGGTGGCGGGTTTGTCGTTGATGAGGACGCCGCCGGCGCCGACCGCATCGTCGAAGACGCCACGCCCCTGACCTTCCCCTTCAAAAGCGCCAAGGACCTGCTCGCTCATTGCGCCAAATACGGCCTGTCGATCAGCCAGGTGATGCTGACGAATGAAAGCGCCTGGCGCCCGGAAGCGGAAACCCGCGCCGGCCTGCTGAAGATCTGGCAGGTCATGCAGGACTGCGTCGCCGCCGGTTGCCGTAATGAAGGCATCCTGCCCGGTGGCCTGAAGGTCAAACGCCGGGCGGCAGCGCTGCATCGGCAATTGTGCAGCAACCCTGAATCGTCCTTGCGCGATCCGCTGTCAGTGCTGGACTGGGTCAACCTGTACGCCCTGGCCGTCAACGAAGAAAACGCCAACGGCGGACGCGTGGTGACGGCACCCACCAATGGTGCGGCCGGGATCATTCCGGCGGTGCTGCATTACTACATGCGCTTTATCCCCGGCGCGAATGATGACGGGGTGGTGCGCTTTCTGCTCACTGCCGCCGCCATCGGCATTCTGTACAAGGAAAACGCCTCGATTTCCGGCGCCGAAGTCGGTTGTCAGGGTGAAGTCGGCGTCGCCTGCTCGATGGCCGCCGGAGCCTTGTGCGAAGTGCTCGGTGGCAGCGTGCAACAAGTGGAAAACGCAGCGGAAATCGGCATGGAACACAACCTCGGACTGACCTGCGACCCGATTGGCGGACTGGTGCAGGTGCCTTGCATCGAGCGCAACGCCATGGGTTCGGTCAAGGCCATCAATGCGGTGCGCATGGCCATGCGCGGCGACGGGCAACACTTCGTCTCCCTCGACAAGGTCATCCGCACCATGCGCCAGACCGGCGCCGACATGAAAAGCAAATACAAGGAAACCGCCCGTGGCGGTTTGGCGGTCAACATTATCGAGTGCTGATGTGCGCTCATCTGCACCCTTCTTCAGGAGCTGAATATGTCCACCGAACAACTGTTGAAAACCCCGTTGCACGCACTGCACATCGAACTCGGCGCGCGCATGGTGCCGTTCGCCGGCTATGACATGCCGGTGCAATACCCGCTGGGCGTGATGAAAGAACACCAGCACACCCGCGACCAGGCCGGGCTGTTCGATGTCTCGCACATGGGCCAGATCCGCCTGACCGGCGCCGATGCTGCCAAGGCCCTGGAAACCCTGGTGCCGGTGGACATCATCGACCTGCCGGTGGGCATGCAGCGTTACGCGATGTTCACCAATGCGACGGGCGGCATCCTTGATGACCTGATGGTCGCCAACCTGGGCAACGACGAACTGTTCCTGGTGGTCAACGCCGCTTGCAAGGATCAGGACCTGGCCCACCTGCGCAAGCACATTGGTGAGCAGTGCGCTATCGAGCCGTTGTTCGAAGAACGTGCCCTGCTTGCCCTGCAAGGCCCGGCTGCAGTGACCGTGCTGGCACGCCTGGCCCCGGAAGTGGCGAAGATGACCTTCATGCAGTTCGCCCGCGTGAAGCTGCTGGGCGTGGACTGTTTTGTCAGCCGCTCGGGTTACACCGGCGAAGACGGTTTCGAAATTTCCGTCCCCGCCGCCAACGCCGAAGCCCTGGCTCGCGCCCTGCTGGCCGAACCGGAAGTGGCCGCCATCGGCCTGGGCGCCCGCGACTCGCTGCGCCTTGAGGCAGGCTTGTGCCTGTATGGGCATGACATGAACACCGAGACCAGCCCGATCGAAGCGAGCCTGCTGTGGGCGATCTCCAAGCCGCGTCGCGCCGATGGCGCACGGGCCGGCGGCTTCCCTGGCGCCGAAACCGTGTTCGCCCAGCAACAGGCAGGTGTCAGCCGCAAACGCGTCGGCCTGTTACCGCAGGAACGCACGCCGGTGCGCGAGGGTGCGGAGATCGTCAACGAAGCCGGCGACATCATCGGTAGCGTCTGCAGCGGCGGTTTCGGGCCGACCCTGGGTGGGCCGCTGGCCATGGGTTATGTCGACAGCGCCTATATCGCACTGGACACACCCGTCTGGGCGATTGTTCGTGGGAAAAAGGTGCCATTGCTTGTAAGCAAAATGCCATTTGTTCCACAACGCTACTATCGCGGCTGATTGAATGTTTCTATAAGTAACGCGGTTGCGTTAACTGTGCACTAATGTGTAACGCAACCGCCATAAAATAGTGCATTGTTTGGCTCTAAGCTTCGATTATGAACTTTGCTTATAACGATTGAAAACATTTGAACAGCGCTAGCGTATAAGGCCCCACTAGTGGACTGACTTTGCCATCAACCTGAGGAAATACGGGGCCTTCACAGGGCTTGTTTTTTCTCCCGTAGTTGGCGTAGAGTTTGTTCACTGTGTTTGCATGGGTCGCTTGGAATCGTGACCTGGGCAGTAGCCTACAAGTTAGCTACATCCCGTTCGACGTCTTCTTACTCTCCTGCAACCAGCCCCAGTACTCTTTCATGAGAAGGAGACTGTCATTAATTTTTTGCGTCAAAGGAAATAAGAAATGTCCCAACGTCAGAGCGGTACCGTCAAGTGGTTTAACGACGAGAAAGGTTTTGGTTTTATCACTCCTGAAAGCGGTCCGGATCTGTTCGTGCATTTCCGCGCCATCCAGGGCAACGGCTTCAAGAGCCTGAAAGAAGGCCAGAAAGTGACTTTCATCGCCGTGCAAGGCCAGAAAGGCATGCAGGCTGACGAAGTACAAGCAGAAGCCTAATCTTCTGTAACGAAAAAGCCCCTGATGCTGACATCAGGGGCTTTTTTGTGCGCGTAAATCCGTAAAATGGCTTCTTTTTCGCCGAGAGCCTGCCATGTCGAAACACCTGCTTACTCCCCAGGGCGACTTTCCTGCCGCTGGCCTGGGTCGTCGCCTGGCAGCCATGTTCTATGATTTCCTGCTGTGCACCGCCCTGCTGATCGTCACCGGTGGCATCTACAAGATGATCCAGATGGCGATCATCGGCGAAGAAAGGATGCGCACCCTGACCGAAGCCGGCGCGCTGGACGGCGATCCCCTGCTCTCCACCGTCCTGCTGTTCGTACTGTTCGGCTTCTTCGCCAAATTCTGGACCTGGTCGGGTCAGACCCTGGGCATGCAGGTCTGGTGCATTCGCGTACAGAACGCCGACGGCTCATCCATCAGCCTGTGGCAGGCGCTGTTGCGCTTTGTGGTGTCGATTGCTTCCTTGCTGTGTGTTGGCCTTGGGTTCTTCTGGTCGCTGTTCGACAAACAGCAACGCAGCTGGCATGACATCTATTCCAATACCGAACTGGTGCGGATTCCGAAGAAGACCAAGTAACGTCCACAAAAAAGATCGCAGCCTTCGGCAGCTCCTACAGGGTTTTGTTTACACCTGTAGGAGCTGCCGAAGGCTGCGATCTTTTGCTTTCTGGCTTTTATGCGTTACCGGCCAGTTTCATCCGCGCCGCCTGGGTGAAGTCCAGCATCCGCTTGAGCGGCCGGATCGCCTGCGGGATCAGCGCCGGATCGACAAAGATCTCGTTCGCGCCTTCTTTCAACGCCTTGAGCGTGCGCTCAAGGGTGTTCATGGCCATCCACGGGCAATGTGCACAACTGCGGCACGCCGCACCGTTACCCGCCGTTGGGGCTTCGATAAAGACCTTGTCCGGGCACAGCTGCTGCATCTTGTAGAAGATGCCGCGGTCGGTGGCAACGATCAGCGTCTTGTTCGGCAGGCTCTGAGCCGCCGCGATCAACTGACTGGTGGAGCCCACGGCGTCGGCCAGTTCAATCACCGAAGTCGGCGACTCCGGGTGCACCAGGATCGCCGCATCCGGGTACAGCGCCTTCATGTCTTCAAGCTGCTTGGACTTGAACTCTTCGTGAACGATGCAGGCACCGTCCCACAGCAGCATGTCGGCACCGGTCTGGCGCTGGATGTAGGTACCCAGGTGCTTGTCCGGCCCCCAGATGATGGTCTCGCCGTTGTCCATCAGGCTTTCGACGATTTCCAGCGCACAGCTTGAAGTCACCACCCAATCCGCGCGGGCTTTTACCGCAGCGGAAGTGTTGGCGTACACCACGACCGTGCGCTCCGGGTGTTGATCGCAGAACGCGGAAAACTCGTCCACCGGGCACCCCAGGTCGAGCGAACAGGTCGCTTCGAGGGTCGGCATCAGCACGCGTTTTTCCGGATTGAGGATCTTGGCAGTCTCCCCCATGAATTTCACGCCGGCGACGACCACGGTCTTGGCCGGATGGGCGTTGCCGAAGCGGGCCATCTCCAGCGAGTCGGAGACACAGCCCCCCGTTTCTTCGGCCAGCGCCTGAATGACAGGGTCACAATAGAAGTGGGCCACCAGCACCGCGTCCTGAGCCTTGAGCTCGGCAGCGATGGCGGCACGGTAGTAAGCCTCTTCATCGGCGGTCAGCGGTTTGGGCTGTTTGGCGTCGAGGTGGGCTTGAACCAGAAGGCGTTCGGATATTTGCGTCATGTTCGCAAGACCTGCAGGCGCTTTCGCGCGAAAGTCGAGTATACACCCGGCTCCGTACCCTTCAGGGTACCGCCGGGAAAGTGAGTATTCATCAGGCACGGACAGCGTTGAAGCTGCGCAAGGCTACAGAATATCCGACAGATGCAAAAGATGATTCTGACCTGCGCCTTGCGCAGCAGCCCGAAGCGAGGCGGGCTTGAATCGCAGGCAAAAAAAAATCCGGAAATCCTCACTTGCGTGGGCCTTCCAGACTTTTAAAACTGCTAAAAATGGTGGGTCGTGTGGGATTCGAACCTACGACCAATTGGTTAAAAGCCAACTGCTCTACCAACTGAGCTAACGACCCGCTGTGTGGTGGCGCGTATAATACTGATTTTTAAGGACTATTCAACACCTATTTTAAAAAAATCAAAAATAAGGTGTTGGATCGCTGATTCCGGCCGCCGCAAAGCCTTCTGCGCGCAGTCGGCAGCTGTCGCATTTGCCGCACGCACGGCCATCATCGTCGGCCTGATAGCAGGAAACGGTCAGCCCGTAGTTCACGCCAAGCTTCACACCCGCCTGGACGATCTGCGCTTTGCTGAGGTTTTGCAGCGGCGCCTGAATGCGGAAGCCATTGCCTTCCACGCCGGCTTTGGTTGCCAGGTTGGCCATGCGCTCGAACGATTCGATGAACTCGGGGCGGCAGTCCGGGTAACCGGAGTAATCCACCGCATTGACGCCGATGAAGATGTCCCGCGCACCGAGCACTTCAGCCCAGCCCAGGGCCAGGGACAGGAACACCGTGTTACGCGCAGGCACGTAAGTGACAGGAATGCCCTCACCCAGCTCTTCCGGAATATCGATGCTGCTGTCGGTCAGCGCCGAGCCGCCCATGCCGTTCAGGTTCAGGCCGATCACCTTGTGCTCGACCACACCCAGATCCCGCGCCACGCGCTCGGCTGCGTGCAGTTCGGCGTGAGAGCGCTGACCGTAGTCGAAGCTCATGGTGTAGCAGCTGTAGCCTTCGGCGCGCGCCATGGCTACCACGGTCGCCGAGTCCAGGCCACCGGACAGCAGGATGACCGCCCGTTTTTCAGCGGTGTTGAGTTGTTCAGTCATTTCAGCGCCCCGGCTCGTCATTCCATAGATATTTATGCAGCTGCAATTGCAAACGCACTGGCAGGTTGTCCGCCACCACCCAGTCCGCCAGGTCCCGGGCATTGAGATCATGGTGGCTGGGCGAGAACAGGACTTCACCGGCACGCTGGTCCAGACCGTACTGAATCAATTTGGAAACGGACCAGTCATAGTCCTCCCGCGAACAGATGACAAACTTAACCTGATCGTTGGGCGTGAGCAGCTCGATGTTTTCGTAGCGATTGCGGTGCGCTTCCTTCGAACCCGGGGTTTTCAGGTCGACAACGCGACTGACCCGGGAATCTACTGGCGAGATATCGATAGAGCCACTGGTTTCCAGTGACACTTCGTAACCGGCGTCGCACAAGCGCTTGAGCAAGGGAATGGCGTTGGGTTGCGCCAGGGGCTCGCCGCCCGTGACACAGACATAACGCGGGCGGAAACCGGCGACCTGCTCGAGGATGTCGTCGAGGGTGCGAATGGTTCCGCCGGTGAACGCATAGGCGCTGTCGCAGTATTGGCAACGCAACGGGCAACCGGTCAGGCGCACAAAAACAGTGGGCAGGCCGGCAGTCCGAGTTTCACCCTGCAACGAGTAGAAAACTTCGGTGATTCTCAATGTGTCTTGCATAGTCGCCACGGGCGTAACAGCTAAACAGGCTGTCCGCCTCCGTCAGGCACTTCAAGGAACCCCCGGCAATGCGCAGATCCCAAAAAGCGTGTTTCAGAAAAAGGGGGTGAATTCTAACGAAAAAACCCGCGACAAGCGCGGGTTTCTTTGAAACGGCTCAAGCCGCCTTACATTTTCTGCAGATCACGCTGCGCCAGCTGAGCAGCGGAAGTACCCGGATACTGGGACACGACCTGCTGCAGAATGCCCTTGACCCGGTCGGTATGACCGAGACGGCGCTCTACATCAGCAAGCTTGTACAGCGAATCAGGCACCTTGGCGTGCTTGGGATACAGCTGCGAAACCTTGGCAAACGCCTGACCTGCACCTTGCAGATCACCTTTGGCCAGGTTCACTTCGCCCAGCCAGTACTGGGCGTTACCCGCGTACTGACTGTTCGGGTATTTGCGCAGGAATGCGGCGAAAGCCTGGCTGGCCTTGTCGAAATCCTTGGCCTTGATCAGGTCGAAGGCAGCATCGTAATAGAGCTTTTCCTTCGCCGGATCTGCCGGCTCGCTACCCGCGGCAGGTGCTTGAGCGGCGGCTGCGCCAGCTGCTGCACCTGCGGCTGCACCGGGGGCATTCGTTTCACCACCGGTGGAAGAATTTTCAGGAGTCGCGGCTGGTGCAACGCCGGTTCCTATGCGCCGATCAAGATCCTGGTATCGCTCCAGGTTTTCCTGCTTCATGCGCGCTACATCATTTTGCAGTTCTTCGATCACACCCTGTTGGCGCGAGATCTGCTCCTGCATTTGTTGCAGTTGGTTGAACAGCTGGCCCTGTGCCGAGACAGGGGTCGAAACCCCTCCCCCGGCATAGGCGCCGTTCGTACCGTAACCTGCAGGCGGATAACTGCTCCCGCTATTGTTATAGCCGGAGTCATTATCGACCACAGGAACCGCAGCCCACACCGCAAGCGGCGCGAGGCTGAGAGCCAGAACAGTTACAGCACGACGGCACGTTCGCATGACGAATTACTTACGCAGTTCGACGCGACGGTTTTGAGCCCAGGACTGCTCGTCGTTGCCGGTAGCAACTGGACGCTCTTCGCCGTAGGAAACCAGTTCCAGCTGAGCTGGGGAAACACCTTGCAGTACCAGGTAGCGCTGAACGGCTTTCGCACGACGCTCGCCCAGTGCCATGTTGTACTCACGAGTACCACGTTCGTCGGTGTTGCCTTCCAGAACAACGCGAGCGCCGTTTGCTTTCAGGTCTTTGGCGTGAACGTCCAGAGCGCGCATGGCTTCTGGCTTCAGGTCCGAGCTGTCGTATTCGAAGTAGAAAGTGGTGATAGCGCGCAGTGCAGCTTCTTCGCTCAGGGAGCCGTCAACTGCACCAGTGTTTGCGCCGTAACCAGCGTTTGGATCTACCGCGCCTTCACCGGCATTGTCGCCGCCTTTGGACGAGCAACCTACAGCTACAGCCATGGCCAGTGCCAGCGCAGCAAATTTACCAAACTTCAGCATTTCCATCGTGAAACTCCTAATGAACCCCAGTGTGTTAAGTAAAACGTATAGCGCCGCGTCAGTTCAGGTAAGGGGACCAGGAAGGTTCTCTGACTTCGCCTTGTGCGGTAGGAAGCGGGAGCCTTACGCGTCCATTGATGGACACGAGCATCAAGACTCCCCGGCCCTGCTGGCGGGTGGCGTAGATTACCATGGTGCCGTTGGGCGCGACAGTAGGCGACTCGTCCAGAGTGCTATCAGTGAGGATTTTTACACTACCGCGCTGCAAATCCTGGGCCGCCACCTTGAAATTGGTGAAGCCATCCTGACGGTGAATCATGACAAGCGTCTTTTCATCAGCCGACAATTTAGGGTTGGCGTTGTAGTTACCGACGAAAGTCACGCGTTCGGCACCGCCGCCACCTGCGCTAGTCTTGTAGATCTGCGGTTTGCCGCCACGGTCGGAAGTGAAGTAGATGGTCGAGCCATCCTTGCCCCAGAACGGTTCGGTGTTGATGCCAGGACCGTTGGTGACGCGGCTGATCTGACGCGAGCCCAGGTTCATCACGTAGATGTCCGGGTTACCGTCCTTGGACAGCACGAACGCCAGGCGATTGCCATCCGGCGACCAGGCAGGTGCACCGTTCAGGCCTTCGAAGTTGGTGATCTGCTCACGGCGACCGGTGTCGATGTTCTGCATGAAGATACGCGGACGCTTCTGCTCGAAGGAGACATAAGCGATGCGCTTGCCATCCGGTGCGAAACGCGGCGACAGGATCGGCTCACGCGATTGCAGCAGGGTCACGGCGCGGGCACCGTCGTAGTCCGAACGCTGCAGGGTGTAGCGAGTGTTGTTCTCGGAGAAACGCTCGGCCGTTACGTACAGCAGGCGAGTCGAGAAGGCACCCTTGATACCCGTGAGTTTTTCGAACGACTGGTCAGAGATGTAGTGCGCCATGTCGCGCAACTGATCGACACCGCCCGACACGCTGCCGGTCAGCACTTGCTGTTCGGTGGCTACGTTGAACAGTGCATATTGCACCTGCAGGCGACCGCCCGCCGGAACAATGCTGCCGACCATGACGTACTGGGCACCCAGTGCCTTGAAGTCACGGAAAATGATTTCGCCGGCCTGGCTCGGCTGGCTGATCATGTTCTGCTTTGGAATCGGCGAGTAGTAACCCGAGTTGCGCAGGTCGTTACCGATGATTTCCGCCATGTCGTCCGGCAGCACGCTACCACCCTGGAAGCCGAACGGTACAACGGCGATCGGGGTCGCCCGATCGCTGCCGCTGGTAACCAGAATGTTTTTCTCATCTGCCATCGCCATCCCTGCCATGCAGCAGATAGCGACCAGCATTCCTCGAAGAAGGTTTCTCACAAGGCTAGATCCTCAGGTGTGAATGTCATCTTGAATGAACGATACGGAGCGAAATCACTCGGCTTCATTCCCTGCATTTCTGTCAAACGTCCAATATTCTTCACTGCTGCAACAGCCGAGGCGTCAAACGGACCGTCGCCACTGGACTTGGACACGCTGACCGAAGTCACCGTACCGTCCGGCAACATGCCGATTTGCAACACGACCGTCATGCCTTTGCGTGCCGAAGGTGGACGAGCCCAGCCTTCCGCTGCACGCGCACGAATCAGGTCATCGAAACTGCCGGCGACTTCGTCACCCTGCTCATCGGCCAAGGCCTGCTGACGCTGCGGCGTGTCGGAAAGCAAATCTGCCAGGGCCTGAGCCTTTTTGTCTTCGGCGGATTTACGCGCCGCGTCCTGCGATTTCTTCTTCGCAGCATCGGCAGCAGCTTTCTTCTTCGCTTCCTCGGCGACTTTCTTCTTCGCCTCTTCAGCCTCGGCTTTCTTCTTGGCGTCTTCCGCGGCTTTCTTCTTCGCGTCTTCGACGATCTTTTTCTTGGCTTCTTCAGCGGCCGCTTTCTTGGCCTCTTCTTCAGCAGCCTTCTTGGCTTCTTCTTCAGATTTCTTCTTGGCTATATCAGCCAATTGTTTCTCTTCTGCCTTCTTGGCTTCCGCGGCTTTCTTCGCGTCGTCGGCTTTCTTGGCTTCATCAGCCTTTTTCGCCTCGTCCGCTTTCTTCGCCTCGTCGGCCTTCTTGGCTTCCTCGGCCTTTTGAGCCGCCTCTTCTTTCTTTTGTTCCGCAGCCTTCACCGCTTCCTGCTCGACCTTTTTCTGCTCCATCTGCTCGACTTCGGTCTGACGTGCAGCAGATTTCTGCGCCTCACCGGCAATCTTCTGATTGGTCTGGGTGGTCGCCCGACTTTTCGATTTCAGCTGGTACAAGGTCGCCTGGACAATCGGCTTGGCCGGCGGCAGCTCCGGGGTAAAGGCAAAACTGACGAACAACATGCCGAACACCAGCACGTGCAAGCCAATCGCCCAGACACTAGGCCAGAAGTAGCTTTCCGAGGCGGACGGCTCTCGCTGTTGCTGCATCAGGGCGCCTCGGTAATCAAGCCAACATTACCGACCCCGGCTTTCTGCAACCCGCCCATGGCCCCCATGACGGAACCGTAATCGACGGATTTGTCGCCGCGAATGAAGACCTGGGTGTGCTTGCCGTTTTCATTGCCGACGCGAATGATCTTGGTCACGGCGTCAGTCATCTGCGGCAACGTCATGGCCCGGTCCTGCTGCTTGTCCGTGTCGACTTCGCTGCCAAGGTTCCAGTAGTAGGTCTTGTCGGATTTGATGGAAATGGTCAGGACCTGGGTGTTGTTGTCCTGCGGCAAGGCTTCGCTGGAAACCTTGGGCAGATCAACTTTCACGCCCTGATTGAGCATCGGCGCGGTCACCATGAAGATGACCAGCAGCACCAACATCACGTCGATGTAGGGCACCACGTTCATCTCGGCGACCGGCTTGCGCTTTTTGCGAGCTCGAGCGATTAAAGCCATTGGAAATTACCTGCTTATTCTTCGCTGGTGTGCACTTTGCGGTGCAGGATCGCCTGGAACTCGTCGGCGAAGGTGTAGTAGCGGCCCAGCAGGGTTTCGCTGCGAGCAGCAAAACGGTTGTAAGCGATAACGGCTGGAATGGCCGCGAACAGACCGATGGCCGTGGCGATCAGTGCTTCGGCGATACCCGGGGCCACAGTGGCCAGGGTCGCTTGCTGGGCGGTGGCCAGGCCACGGAAGGAGTTCATGATCCCCCAGACGGTACCGAACAGGCCGATGTAGGGGCTGACGGAACCGACAGTGGCGAGGAAGGGCAGGCTCTGTTCGAGCTTTTCTTCCTCGCGGGAAATCGCAACGCGCATGGCACGGGCCACGCCTTCCATGACCGCTTCCGGGTCAACGCCTGACTGCTGGCGCAGGCGGGAGAACTCCTTGAAACCGGCACGGAAGATTTGCTCGACACCCGAATCAGGGTCCGGGTTGCTGCCGGCCTGGCGGTACAGCTTGGACAGGTCGATACCCGACCAGAAGCGCTCTTCAAAGCTCTCCAGGGCACGTCGACCGGCGCGCAGCAAGTTGCTGCGCTGAAAGATCATGATCCACGAGGTCACCGATGCGGCTACCAGGGTCAGCATTACCAGTTGCACCACGATACTGGCATTGCTGACCAGGCTCCACATGGAGGAATGGTCGACGACGTTAGCTTCCACGCTTTATCTCCTGCTTTGAGTGTGTACCCGCGCCGCTCACGTCGGCAAAGGCCGCTCGTAGAGCTTCGGGAATGGCCCGGGGTTTCAAACTGTCAGTGCGCACACAGGCCACCAAAAACTGCCCTTCGCAGAGCAGCGCATTATCCGTTGCCCGCCTGACCTGCTGCTTGAAGCGCAGGCTGGCACGGTTCAATTCGATTACTTCAGCGCTTACCAGCAGTTCGTCGTCCAGTCGCGCCGGCGCGTGGTAACGCGCTTCGCTGGAATGCACGACGAACAACAGGTCCTCTCCTGCCAGCTGTGATTGGGCAAAGCCCAGATCTCGCAGCCGCTCGGTTCGAGCCCGTTCCATAAACTTGAGGTAATTGACGTAATACACGATGCCGCCCGCATCGGTGTCCTCGTAATAAACGCGACACCGATGTGCGAATGGCTCAAGCCCGTTTTGCGCGCGCATACTCTAGTGCTTACTCCTCAGGTTGCCAATCCGGCCAGGCAACTGTTTTTCATTGATCTGCGGCTTTCTTGCGAAAGTACGGTGCTGGGACCCTACATTGCCCGAAAAAATCAGCACGCAATGTTAATTAATCGTCACCGGCACCGAGGAACTCGTCTGCCACGGGCATTTCGCCCAATCGTGACGGAATGTTTAAACCGAAATGCAGATAGGCATGCCGCGTCACCACTCGCCCCCTTGGCGTGCGCATGATGTAACCCTGCTGGATCAGGTAAGGCTCAAGTACGTCTTCAATGGTGTGACGCTCTTCGCTGATGGCGGCGGCCAGGCTGTCGACCCCGACCGGCCCGCCATCGAACTTCTCGATCATGGTCAGCAACAGACGCCGGTCCTGGTGATCGAAGCCGCGTTCGTCGACGTCCAGCAGGTTCAGCGCCAGGTCGGCAATCGGCTTGGTGATATGCCCCTTGGCGCGAACTTCGGCGAAATCACGCACCCGGCGCAACAGTCGGTTGGCAATCCGGGGCGTGCCACGGGCACGGCGGGCGATCTCGAAGGCGCCTTCCGGGTCAAGCGGCAAACCGAGGATGCTCGCCGAACGACTGACAATCGTCGAAAGATCGGCGTTATTGTAGAACTCAAGACGCTGAACGATACCGAAACGGTCACGCAACGGGTTGGTGAGCATCCCCGCCCGGGTCGTTGCGCCGACCAGAGTGAACGGCGGCAGATCCAGCTTGATCGACCGCGCGGCCGGACCTTCACCGATCATGATGTCGAGCTGGAAATCCTCCATGGCCGGGTACAGCACTTCTTCAACGATGGGCGACAGGCGATGGATTTCGTCAATGAAAAGCACATCGTGAGGTTCAAGGTTGGTCAACAGCGCGGCGAGATCACCCGGACGCTCCAGCACCGGCCCCGAAGTGCTCTTGATCGACACCCCCATTTCCTGGGCGATGATGTTGGCGAGGGTGGTCTTGCCCAGGCCCGGCGGCCCGAAGATCAGCGTGTGATCCAGGGACTCGTTACGACCGCGAGCGGCCTGGATGAACAACTCCATCTGCTCGCGAACGGTCGGCTGGCCAATGTATTCCGCCAGGCTGACCGGGCGGATCGCCCGGTCCTGGACTTCTTCGCGCTCACGCGGACTGTGCGTGGCAGCGATCAGACGATCAGCTTCAATCACTTAGATCATTCCCTTCAAGGCGCGACGGATCATGTCTTCACTGCTCAAGCCTTTCTCCTTGATCGCAGACACCGCCTTGCTGGCTTCCTGCGGCTTGTAGCCCAGGGAGATCAAGGCGCTGACGGCGTCATTTTCAGCAGTGTTCACCGGGGCCGGTCCATCCGGCTGGTTCGGCACCAGGGCGAACATGGCCGGTACGGTTTCCCAGGCCTTGAAGCGATCCTTGAGTTCCACCAGCAATCGCTCGGCGGTTTTCTTGCCCACACCTGGCACCTTGGTCAGCGCCGAAGTGTCCTGGGACTGTACGCAACGAACCAGTTCGTCGACTTCCAGGCTCGACATCAAGGCCAGCGCCAGTTTCGGCCCGACACCATTGAGGCGGATCAACTCGCGGAAAAAATCGCGCTCACGCTTGCCGACAAAACCATAGAGTAACTGTGCGTCTTCACGCACGACCAAATGAGTGTGCAACGTCAGCGGCTCACCGACCGACGGCAGGCGATAGAGGGTCGTCATGGGTACTTCGAGTTCATAACCCAGGCCGTTTACATCCAGAATCAGGTGTGGAGGCTGCTTCTCAGCCAGGGTGCCGCGCAAACGTCCAATCACGTTACAAATCCTTGAGCGTTGGCCAGCTCTGGGCCAGCGACTGATAGAGCAAGAGAGTAGCGCCGACAACCCAGGCGAAACGCCCTCACCCCATGAAAATGATTGCTGATGCTATCAGAGACGCAGGCGCCCGCCACGACTGCGTGCCGCCCCGAGGCCATGGGGCAGCAGACTGGAGCGGGTATGAGCATGGCAGATGGCAATGGCCAGGGCGTCCGAAGCATCGATCTGCGGCTTGCTGGTCAGCTTGAGCATGTGCATGACCATCATCTGCACCTGCTCCTTGTTGGCCGCGCCGGTACCGACCACCGCCTGCTTGACCTGGGTAGCGCTGTATTCGGCAATTTCCAGGCTTTCCTCGGCGCCCGCCACGATCGCGGCGCCACGGGCCTGCCCCAGTTTCAGGGCGGAATCGGCGTTACGAGCCATGAACACCTTTTCGATCCCCATGGTCACCGGATGGTAGGTCTGAATGATTTCCCGCACCCCGCGATAGACAATCTGCAGTCGCTCAGCCAGCTCGCCGGCACCGGTGCGGATACAACCGGAGGCGACGTACTCGCAGCCACGGCCGGTATCACGAACCACACCGTAACCGGTGATGCGCGAACCGGGGTCGATACCAAGAATTAGAGTCATAACGCCTGCAAAAGGAATTCGCGGTTGCCTGAGGATAACCGTGTAGGAGCTGCCGAAGGCTGCAATCTTTTGATTTTAGATGCGAAGATCAAAAGATCGCAGCCTGCGGCAGCTCCTGCAGGGCTGCGATCTTTATCGATCATCAACCGAGCTGCGCGGCCACCGATT
This sequence comes from Pseudomonas sp. GW821-FHT07G06, assembly GCF_058986625.1. Classification (NCBI taxonomy): domain Bacteria; kingdom Pseudomonadati; phylum Pseudomonadota; class Gammaproteobacteria; order Pseudomonadales; family Pseudomonadaceae; genus Pseudomonas; species Pseudomonas sp. GW821-FHT07G06. The sequence continues at coordinate 42,628 of NZ_JBYSVW010000011.1, read as the reverse complement.
CCGGGATTTCCGCGTTGGAGTAGACGTTTTGCACGTCATCCAGGTCTTCGAGCATGTCGATCAGCTTGAGGACTTTCTCGGCGCCTTCCAGATCGAGCTCGGCGCTGGTGGTCGGCAGCATGACGATTTCCGCGTCGTCACCCTTGAAACCCGCCGCTTCCAGTGCGTTACGCACGGAATAGAATCCGGCAAACGAGGTGAACACGTCGATCGAACCGTCTTCGTTGGTCACCACGTCATCGGCGTCGGCTTCCATGGCCGCTTCCATCAGCGCGTCTTCGTCAACGCCGGCAGCGAAAGAGATCTGCCCCTTGCGTTCGAACAGATAGGCCACCGAACCGTCAGTCCCGAGGTTGCCACCGCACTTGCTGAACGCATGGCGAACCGCGGCAGCGGTGCGATTGCGGTTGTCGGTCATGCATTCGACCATCACCGCCACGCCGCCCGGACCGTAACCTTCGTAGGTCAGCTCGACCACGTCGTCGGTGTCGGCAGCGCCGGTACCGCGGGCGATGGCACGATCGATGATGTCACGGCTCATGTTCGCACCCAGAGCCTTGTCCAGGGCCAGGCGCAGACGCGGATTGGAGCCTGGATCACCACCACCCTGACGGGCAGCGACGGTCAGCTCACGAATCCACTTGGTGAAGATCTTGCCCCTCTTGGCATCCTGACGTTCTTTGCGGTGCTTGATGTTCGCCCACTTGGAATGACCTGCCATAACTCGCTCCGAATTCTCTTTGAAACATTGCCCGCCGCACTGTATTGCGCCGGCCGGCAAACAAAAATCTTGAACAGCTCTGCCTATAAAGAAAGGGCGCATCCGCAGATGCGCCCTTCGGGTCAGCCTTACTCGGCCTTAGGCGTTTCACGCAGACGAATGTGCAACTCGCGCAATGCCTTGGCATCCACCTGGCCCGGCGCCTGGGTCATGACATCGGCCGCGCTCTGGGTTTTCGGGAAGGCGATCACTTCACGGATCGACTGGGCGCCGGTCATCAGCATCACCAGTCGGTCCAGACCGAAGGCCAGGCCACCGTGCGGCGGTGCGCCATATTTCAGGGCGTCGAGCAGGAAGCCGAATTTCTCTTCCTGTTCCACTTCGTTGATGCCCAGCAGGCGGAAGACCGCTTGTTGCATCTCTTTGCGGTGGATACGGATCGAACCGCCACCCAGCTCGGTGCCGTTCAACACCATGTCATAGGCACGGGACAGAGCGCCCGCCGGGTTGGCTTCCAACTCCGCCGGGGAGCACTTCGGCGCGGTGAACGGGTGGTGCAAGGCGCTGAAGCTGCCGTCGTCGTTCTCTTCGAACATCGGGAAATCAACGACCCACATCGGAGCCCATTCGCAGGTCAGCAGGCTCAGGTCGTGACCGAGTTTGATGCGCAATGCGCCCAACGCTTCGCTGACGATCTTGGCCTTGTCGGCACCGAAGAACACGATGTCGCCGTCAACCGCACCAACACGATCCAGGATCACGTTGAGGTTGGCTTCAGGGATGTTCTTCACGATCGGCGATTGCAGACCGTCAACACCATTCGCGCGTTCGTTGACCTTGATGTACGCCAGGCCCTTGGCACCGTAGATGCCGACGAACTTGGTGTAGTCGTCGATCTGCTTGCGCGGCATGCTCGCGCCGCCAGGCACGCGCAGGGCGGCGATGCGGCATTTCGGGTCGTTGGCCGGGCCGCTGAACACCTTGAAGTCGACTTCCTTGAGCTGGTCGGCCACGTCCACCAGTTCCAGCGGGTTACGCAGGTCTGGCTTGTCGGAACCGTAGCGGCGCATGGCTTCTTCGAAGGTCATGTGCGGGAACTCGCCGAATTCCAGGCCCAGCACTTCCTTGAACAGGTTGCGGATCATTTGCTCGGTCAGGCCCATGATCTCTTTTTCATCGAGGAAGCTGGTCTCGATGTCGATCTGGGTGAATTCCGGCTGGCGGTCGGCGCGCAGGTCTTCGTCGCGGAAGCACTTGGCGATCTGGTAGTAACGGTCGAAGCCGGCCACCATCAGCAGTTGCTTGAACAGCTGCGGCGATTGCGGCAAGGCGAAGAACGAACCGGCATGAGTACGGCTCGGCACCAGGTAGTCGCGCGCGCCTTCCGGGGTAGCACGGGTCAGGATCGGCGTCTCGACGTCGAGGAAGCCGTTCTCGTCCAGGAAGCGACGGATGCTGGTGGTCATGCGCGAGCGCAGACGCAGCTTCTCGGCCATTTCCGGGCGACGCAGGTCGAGGAAGCGATAGCGCAGGCGGGTTTCTTCGCCGACGTCGGAGAACTCGTTCAGCGGGAACGGCGGGGTTTCCGATTCGTTCAGCACTTCCAGTTCGTAGCCGAGGACTTCGATCATGCCCGACGCCATGTTGGCGTTGGTCGCACCGGCCGGACGCAGGCGAACCTTGCCGGTGATCTTCACGACGTACTCGCTGCGCACGCGATCGGCTGCGGCGAAGGTTTCAGCGCGGTCCGGATCGAACACGACCTGGGCCAGACCATCACGATCACGGATATCGAGGAAAATCACCCCACCGTGGTCACGGCGACGGTGAACCCATCCGCAAAGGGTAATTTCCTGGCCGTCCAGGCTTTCGTTCAGTTGGCCGCAATAATGGCTGCGCATCATGGTCGTGGTTTCACTTCTCGTAATTCGAAATTCGGTTGGAGATCCTACAGCAGCCCCGCCTTTAAAAAGTCGTCGGGTGATGCAAGAACTCGCGTGTGTCGTTCAATTCAGGTTCAGGACCTTAGTCAGCTTTGTCGCCGCCGGCCAGGTTCTTCTTGGAACCGGTCTTGAAATCGGTTTCGTACCAACCCGTGCCGCTGAGGCGAAAGCCCGGCATGGACAGCATTTTCTTAAGCTCTGGCGCCTGACAGGCAGGGCAGTCGACCAGCGGTGCATCGCTGATCTTTTGAATGGCTTCCAACTGATGACCACAGGAAGCACATTGATAATCGTACATCGGCATGGAGGTTGTCTCGGCGATCAGATTGCTACCGCACACGCTGGGTTTCGCGGCAAAGAGCGGGATTATATCCATTAAATGCGGCCTGTGCAGCCGTAAGACTGCACAGACCGACACTCTGCCGTTTTCGCCGCCCCGAACTAGGCGGTGACGATGCAACCCCCTTCCTTGAGGCTGTGTACGACACAGACAACCCGCACCAATCCACTGAAATTCCTGACTCCGCCATGACGCAAGTGAACTTCGCGATCCACATGGGATAACAGGCGACTGACCGAACAACCGTTGGCCCGGGCCATCCCCGCCAAAATATCCCAATAAACCTGCTCAAGCCGCAAACAGGTAGCGAAGCCATTCAATCGTACGGATCGGGACATGGGCTGGGCCAATCCCATATCGAACTCGCGAACGAACGGATCAACCCTTACATCCCTGTGTGAACCGTATCGCCCCTCTTCTTGCCTTTCATAAACCATAACGCTGACACTCCTTTGCCATCCTGGTTTCTTAAAGCGCAACTGCCTGTCGACTTATAAAAACGCAGGTGCAAAGGTGTTTTCCAGCTGACTTTATGACCCTCGACGTAGGATAAGCCAACAACTTATGGCAGACCCTGGAGATCGTCCTACCCCGGACGTTTTCCCACACAGTGAAGCGATGCCCCCTTCAGAAGCTCCTACGAAATGGCGTAGGAAAGAAGAGCGCCAAGCATCCACGCCGTTTTTTTTCATGCAACTGCATACACGGATCAGCAAGTCACTTGCCTTACCGCAGCCCCGGAACTTCGGGCAACCTGCGGCAAATGACCGCCAAAGAGCCGCCGGACGCCCTGATTTGAGTAGCCTGCGGCTTTGCTGTTAAATAGACGACGTGTCGCCAGTGCCTATTTTTCCGGGCTTGGCGCATAGGCTGATACCGGGCACGTGTCCAACGCCTCTTTATTGTCTTGAAGCGAACCGTGCGCCATCAGCTCTTCCTCGTGAGCTGTCTTAACGTGAGTTAATCAAAATGTTGAAAATCGTCCATCTGTTGATAGGCGCAGCAGCCTTGCTGCTGTCCTTCATCCCTAGCCTGCACCCTGAAGCCTTGCCTTACCTGCAACAACCTGACGCGCTGTACCTGGCCTTTTTCGGCCTGCTCAATCTCACGCTTGCACCTGTCATCCCTTACTGGAACAAGGGTCCGCGCCACCAACTGCAAAATCTGGTCAGCGTCCTGCTGGCTCTGGCGGTAGTCCTGCAGACCCTGACGCTGATCGCGCCGATGCCTGTCATCGCCGGTCAACCTGCCGTTCTGTTCAGCCTGGTCGCAGCCCTGATCGCTGTTGCCCTGCACCTGGGCATCAGCTTCTACAAATCGTCACCGGTCGCTGCCTCGCCAAGCTACGACATGAGCAACCGCGATACTGGCACCGTCAAGTGGTTCAACACTTCCAAAGGCTTCGGCTTCATTTCCCGCGACTCCGGCGACGATATCTTCGTCCACTTCCGGGCCATTCGCGGTGAAGGCCACCGCGTCCTGGTAGAAGGCCAGCGCGTGGAGTTCTCTGTCATGAATCGTGACAAGGGCCTGCAAGCCGAAGATGTGATCGCCGCACTGCCGCGTCGCTGATTCAAGGCAGAAAAAAACCGCGCACAGCCTGGCTGTACGCGGTTTTTTCATGCCTGCACGTTGCTTACTGCAGTTGCTTACTGCAGTTACTTAGTAGTGCGGCGGTGGCGCTTCCTCTTCGAACGACTCGAACTGGCCGACCATTTCCTCCTGCCGCTTGAGCAACGCAGCCATTTGCAGTTGAAGACGCTCGACCACCCGCTGCTGCGCGACCAGCACATCATTCAATGCCTGGATGGTGTCATCCTGAAAGGCCAGGCGGCTTTCAAGATCGGTAACGCGTTCTTCCAGGCTCATGGTTCAGCCCTCCAGAAACGTAAAGTCATCGGTCAATATCAGGCGCAAACGCTCGCGAATGGCGGCAATCTGCTCCGAACTGTAGGGTTTTGCCGGATGCCTGCCCCAAACTGGCGCTGGCCAGGCGGCATCTTCGTGCTTGCGCACAATCACATGCATGTGCAACTGGCTGACAACATTGCCCAGCGCCGCAACATTCAATTTGTCCGCATCGAACGAGTCCTTGAGCACTTGCGAAAGCGCCGTCGTCTCCTGCCAAAGTTGTCGCTGGTCTGCGACATCCAACTGAAATATCTCGCTGATAGCCTCACGACGAGGTACCAGGATGAACCAGGGGTAGTTCGAGTCGTTGGACAACAGCAACCGGCAGAGCGGAAAGTCCCCGATCGGTAACGTGTCTTGTTGAAGTCGTGGATCTAGAGCGAACACTGCGCGTACTCCCGCCGGGTCATCATTTTTCAGCTTAGCGCCCATCCAGAAGAGCAGCGCACCAAGCGACCGGACGGCAGCATACCTGTGAACGGCGCAGGCTTCACGGCGAACCTTGCACAGGCGCCACGAGCACCAGCGAAAAGCTGACAGCCCGCCCCCGAATGAGACACTTTTCGCCGCCGCGCACCACCACAGAACCGGCCAGCCGAAAAAAACGCCGAAATGACTGATAAACAACGAAGAGTTCGCGTAAGACACTCGATCAACAGGAATGAATTCAGCACAAGGTTAAAATTTTTTGCACCAAAAACGCACAGTGGGTCTACGCTGAATGCTTCGACATCCGCCTTTTACTCACTGGCGGGGTGAACCGGTAACATTTTTGCTTGTCAGGCAGTCAACCAGAAGGGTGCAACATCATGCGAGGCAAAGCGTCAAGCCCACACCAAGGACGCTTGAACCCCCCGGTTTTATGAGGTTTTTACAGCGTCAGAGAGTCATTTTGAAAAAACCGCAAAAAAACATGATTTTGTGCACGCTTGTTGCATACATACCCAACATCACCTGAGTGACACCCGCTGGAAGTGGGGAGCATTCAGGCAAAAAAGACAGTGGCAAGGTAGCCCGATGGAGATTCAAACGTTTCACCAGGACTCTTTTTACCGACACCCAGGCTCAGAAAACAGCATTAAAGTTGTCAGCCCGGTTGCGTCGGAGCTCGAAATTTGCGACATCTACCTCGCTGTTTGCGACATGGTCGTAAAGAACGCGAAAGGTTAGATACGCAAGTATCGCCAACATTGTCGGCGTGATATAAGTTTGCGCCGACACAAAAAGAAAGAGCCGCCCAGATAATAAAACAGGTGGGACGGCAGTACTCTTCTAAAACCAAAGGAGCAAATCACGATGCGCGTGATGAAGTGGAGCATGATCGCACTGGCAGTTGCAGCAGCAGCCAGTACCCAATTGGCTACGGCCGCCCCTTTCGTAAGTGACCAGGCTGAAGCCAAAGGTATTGTTGAAGACAGCACCCTGAACTTGCTGGTTCGCAACTACTACTTCAACCGTGATAACAAAGATGGTGCCAACGACCAGAAAGACTGGACCCAAGGCATCTGGGGCAATTTCAGCTCCGGTTACACCCAAGGCCTGATCGGTGTTGGCGTTGACGCTTTCGGTTACCTGGCAATCAAACTGGACGGCGGTGACGGCACCGGCGGCACCGGCAACATGAGCCGCGACGCCGATGGCGAAGTTAACGACAGCCAGGGTAAAGCCGGCGGCGCCGTTAAATTCCGCGTATCGAAAACCGAGCTGAAAGTCGGCGACATGCAGCCAAGCACTGCTCCAGTGTTCGCTGTTGGCGGTTCCCGCATCCTTCCTCAAACTGCCAGCGGTATCCAACTGCAAAGCAGCGAAGTCAAAGACCTTGACCTCGAAGCCGGTCACTTCTACTCGGCGACCAGCCAGGACCGTAACGCTCGTGACGGCGGCCTGTTTGCAACCTACGCTGGCGTAGAAGCCAACTCCATCGACTACTTCGGTGGTAAATACGGCATCACCGACAACCTGTCGGCATCGCTGTACGGCGCCAAGCTGGAAGACATCTGGAACCAGTACTACGCCAACCTGAACTACACCATCCCGCTGGGCGGCGACGAGTCGCTGAACCTCGACGGTAACATCTACAACACCAAAGACACTGGTGATGCCAAAGCGGGCGAGATCAGCAACACCGCTTACTCCCTGGCAGCCGCTTTCTCGTTCATGAAAGCGCACACCATCACCCTCGCCTTCCAGAAGATCAACGGTGACACTCCGTTCGACTACATCGGCGTGGGCAAAAACAACCGCGGCGGCGACTCGATCTTCCTTGCCAACTCCATCCAGTACTCTGACTTCAACGCTCCAAACGAGAAGTCTGCCCAGGTTCGTTACGACCTGAAAATGGCTGAGTACGGCGTTCCAGGTCTGAGCTTCATGACCCGTTACGTGAAAGGTTGGGACATCGACGGCACCAAAGCTCCAGTTGGCGGCGCTTACGAAGGCATCTACGGTGCAGACGGCAAGCACAACGAAACCAACTTCGAAGCCAAGTACGTTGTTCAGACTGGCCCGGCAAAAGACCTGTCCTTCCGTATTCGTCAAGCATGGCACTTCGCTAACGCTGACGAAGGTGAAGGCGACGTGAAAGAGTTCCGTTTCATCGTCGACTACCCGCTGTCGGTTTTGTAATCGCATCCAGTTAGTTTGCGGTAACAAAATAAAAGGCCCATCTTCGGATGGGCCTTTTTTGTTGCCTGTGCAAATTGTTCAATTATTGAACAATCGCCCTATGTGTCTGACCGAAAAGTCAGACATATATGACAAGGTCTATCACTGCACTGCGGACTCCTGAACCACGCGAATAACCCGCTGTGGAAATGGAATATCGATGCCGGCCTCTCTCAGACGATCACGGGACAGTTCGTTGAACATGAACATCACATCCCAATAATCCGCTGTCTTCACCCATACACGCAGGGAAACAGTGATAGAACTGTCACCCAATGTCGAAATGACTGCCTGAGGTTCCGGATCAGTCAATACACGCGGATCCTTGGCCAACTCCAGCAACACCTGTCGGGCTTTCTGCAAGTCCGCTTCATAATCGACGCCTACATCAAACACGACTTTGCGGGTTGGCTGGCGATTGGTGTTGGTGATAATGCCGTTGGACAGATTACCGTTGGGCACGATGATGGTCTTGTTGTCACCGGTGCGCAGTACGGTATGGAAAATCTGGATGCTGTCGACGGTGCCGGCAATCCCCTGGGCTTCGATCCAGTCACCGATACGAAACGGACGGAACAGCAAAATCAACACGCCGCCAGCGAAGTTCGCCAGGCTGCCCTGCAAAGCCAGGCCAATGGCCAGGCCCGCCGCACCAATCGCCGCCACAAACGAAGTGGTTTCCACACCGATCATCGAGGCCACGCTGACGACCAGCAGGATCTTGAGGATGATGTTCGCCAGGCTGCTGATAAAGCCCTGCAGCGCCAGGTCGGCATTGCGCAATGCAATCAGACCGCCGAGCTTTTTCGTGACTTTGTTGATCAGCCACCAGCCGATGGCCAGGGTGATGACCGCCAGCAGTACGCGACTGCCGTATTCCATGATCATCGGAATCCAGGTTTGGGATACCTTGACCAGGTTGTCTACCTCAGCGCTTAAATCCATCTACTTTCTCCTGTTTTCCGGCTATGCGGCATGCGTAAAAAAAGCGGCAGAACGATCGAACCGCGACGGGCTCAATCGTTTCTGCCGTTGCCTGGGCCTCCGACGTCACAATCGCCAAGAGGTTCCCGCTTTCAAGGTCAGTCGCGGAAGTTGTTGAACTGCAGCGGCATACCGAACTCTTTGGCCCGCAGCACAGCAATGGCTTCTTGCAGGTCATCACGCTTCTTGCCGGTAATACGAACCTGCTCGCCCTGAATGGCTGCCTGGACCTTGAGCTTGGCATCTTTGACGTGAGCGACGATTTTCTTCGCCAGTTCCTTGTCGATGCCTTCCTTGAGGACGGCTTCCTGCTTCATCAGCTTGCCCGACGCGAAGGCATCCTTGACTTCGAGGCACTGCACGTCGATTTTGCGCTTGACCAGAGCCAGCTTGAGGATCTCAATCATCGCTTCGAGCTGGAAATCCGCTTCTGCGGTCAGGTTGACGGTCAGGTCTTTTTCCTTGAACTCGAAGCTGCCTTTGCCTTTCAGGTCATAACGACGATCGAGTTCCTTGACGGCGTTCTCGACCGCGTTGGTGACTTCGTGTTTGTCCAGTTCGGATACCACGTCGAACGACGGCATGTAATCTCTCCAAATTTAAAGGCGCACCGATGGAGCGCGCCTGGCTTGCGGTTAAAATCCGCGCTGATTATAACGGGTCTTTCCCATCATTCACTGTGAGCTGCCGATGCACGCCTTAAACAGAGCAAAAAGCTGATGTCCACCACCTGGCATGTACTCGGCGCCGGCAGCCTCGGCACTTTATGGGCGACACGTCTGGCCCGGGCTGGCGTGCCGGTCAGGCTGATCCTGCGGGACACCGCGAGACTGCAGGCCTATGAGGCTGCGGGCGGATTGACACTGGTGGAACACGGCCAGGCGCAACACTACGCCGTGCCCGCCGAAACAGCGGACAGCAGCCAGCCGATCAACCGCCTGCTGGTGGCGTGCAAGGCCTACGATACCGAAAGCGCGGTGGCCCGACTGGCGTCACGCCTGGCCCCCGGCGTCGAACTGATCCTGCTGCAAAATGGCCTGGGCAGTCAGGACGCGGTCGCCGCACAGGTTCCCCAGGCACGCTGCATCTATGCCTCGAGCACCGAAGGCGCCTTCCGCGATGGCGATTGGCGTGTGGTGTTTGCCGGACATGGCTTCACCTGGCTGGGGGATGCGAGCCATCCGGTCGCGCCGATCTGGCTCGATGACTTGAGCGCAGCCGGCATCCCTCACGAGTGGAGCACCGATATTCTGACCAGACTGTGGCGCAAGCTGGCTCTCAACTGCGCGATCAATCCGCTGACGGTGCTGCACGATTGCCGCAACGGCGGTTTGCAGCAACATCAGTGCGAAGTGGCCACCCTGTGCGGTGAACTGGTGGAGTTGCTCGAGCGTTGCGGTCAGCCGGCGGCGGGCGAAAACCTGCAGCAGGAAGTCGAACGGGTGATTCACGCCACCGCAGCCAACTACTCGTCGATGCATCAGGACGTCACGAGCCAGCGCCGCACGGAAATCAGCTACCTGCTGGGCTACGCCTGCAAAGTGGCCGGGCGACATCAACTGAGCCTGCCTCACCTCAATCAACTTCAGGCAAGGTTGATCGCTCGCCTGCAAAGCCTTGGATTGCCCAGCGACTGAGCAGCGGCTACGCTGGCCACTTGTTCCTTGTCTGCGATGAATCCGATGCCATTGCGCCAGCGCCTTGAAAACCTGCCCGTCGGCCAGAAACTGCTAGCCGCCCTGCTGGTACTGATGGTCACCGTCCTGCTGGTTGCCAACCTGACCTTTATCAGCGCCGCGTACTACATCTCCCAGGAAAGCATGGCGCCCCAGGCCCTGCAGACCATCGGCCGGCTGGTATCCAACCCGGGCCTGGCCTCCGAAGCCCTGGCGTCCCCCCAAAGCGCCGAGCGCCTGCTGAATGAACTCAACAGCTATTCGCCGTTGCGCGCGGCAGCCCTGTATGACGCAAAGGGTGAGCGATTGGCGCAATTGCAGCATGGCGACAATCTGGAACTGCCCAAACATTTCCGGCATATCGAAGACTGGCAGGTCACCGAGTTTCGCGCTAATCAAGTCATCACCCTGCCCCGCCTCGGCGCTGCACCGGGACATTTGCTGCTGGTGGCCAGCAGTGAACTGCCCGTGGCGTTCTACACCGGGACCCTGACGGCCAGCCTGGGCATTCTGATCTTCAGCGTGCTGCTGTGGCTGATCATCGCCCGCCAGATCAAGCGCCTGATCACCCGGCCGATCCACCAGCTCGAAGAGTTGTCGCGGCAGGTCACCCGTGAAGAAAACTACGCACTGCGCGCTTCACGAGGAAACCACGATGAAATCGGCAGCCTCGCCGAGGCGTTCAACACCATGCTCTCGCGGATCGAGGCCAGGGAGCAGCAACTCAAGCGGGCTCGGGACGACTCCCAGGCCGCATACGACCAGGCTCAGGGCCTGGCGGAAGAAACCCGTCATACCAACCGCAAACTCGAGCTCGAAGTCCAGGTGCGCAGCAAGATCGAGAAAAAGCTAACCGGCTTCCAGAACTACCTCAACAGCATCATCGACTCCATGCCGTCGGCGCTGATCGCTCTCGACGAACAGCTCTACGTGACTCAATGGAACCAGGAAGCCAGCGCCCTGTCCGGCACACGCCTCGATGAAGCCCTGAACCAGCCCATCTTCCTCGCCTTCGAACCGCTCAAGCCGTTCTTGCCGCAACTCAAGGAAACGGTCGAACAGCATACGGTGGCCAAAATCGAACGTGTCACCTGGCTCAAGGACGACGAGCCCCGCCACTACGCCCTGACGTTCTATCCGTTGATGGGCGGTGCAGGGCGTGGCGTGGTGATCCGGATCGACGACATCACCCAGCGCCTGTCCCTGGAAGAAATGATGGTGCAGTCGGAGAAAATGCTGTCGGTAGGCGGTCTTGCCGCCGGCATGGCCCACGAGATCAACAACCCGCTGGGTGCGATCCTGCACAACGTGCAAAACATTCGTCGACGCCTGTCCCCCGACCTGCCGAAGAACCTTGAAGTGGCCGAACAGGCCGGCGTCGAACTGGCGACGGTCAATCAGTATCTGAAAATCCGCGAAGTGCCACAGTTGCTCGACGGTATCCAGCAGGCCGGTGCCCGGGCCGCCAAAATCGTCACCCACATGCTCAGTTTCAGCCGTCGCAGCACCCGCCAGATGGCCCCGTGCGATCTGCCCGCCCTGATTGATCAAGCGGTGGAAATCGCCGGCAACGATTTCGACCTGGCGATCGGCTTCGACTTCAAGGGCCAGGCCATCATTCGTCAGTTCGACCCGGCGCTGGGCCCGGTCCCCGGCACCGCCAACGAACTGGAGCAAGTACTGCTCAACCTGCTGAAAAACGCTGCCCAAGCCATTCACCAGCGCGAGGACGACAGCGAGCCGGGGCGGATCATTCTGCGCACCCGGCTGAACCCGCCGTGGGCGGAAATCCAGGTCGAAGACAACGGCATCGGCATGAGTGAAAACGTGCGCAAACGCACCTTCGAACCCTTCTTCACCACCAAGGAAATTGGCCAGGGCACCGGACTTGGGCTGTCGGTGTCGTACTTCATCATCACCAATAACCACAAGGGGCAGATGGAAGTGCAATCGACCCTGGGCCAAGGCACTTGCTTCACCTTGCGCCTGCCCCTGGCGAGCACGCCACCTGTCGCGCAAGAACACAATCTGCTATCGAGGTAACCATGGGCTTTCGTTTGTCGAAGATTTACACCCGCACTGGCGACAAAGGCGAGACCGGGCTGGGCGATGGCCGTCGCGTCCCCAAGGATCACCCGCGGATCGAGGCCATTGGCGAAGTCGATACGCTGAACAGTCAGGTGGGCGTGTTACTGGCCGGGTTGGCGGCACAAACGGATACTTTTGCAGGCTTGCAGGAAGTGATCGAGGTGTTGGCGCCTTGCCAGCATCGATTGTTTGATCTGGGCGGTGAGCTGGCAATGCCGGTGTATCAGGCGCTGAATGCGGCGGAAATCGAGCGCCTGGAAGCGGCGATCGATGTGTGGAATGAAGAGTTGGGACCACTGGAAAACTTCATCTTGCCCGGCGGTTCGGCGCTGATTGCCCAGGCGCATGTTTGCCGAAGCCTGGCGCGCAGTGCCGAGCGGCGGTGTCAGCAATTGAACGCGATTGAGCCGTTGGCCGGGGTTGGCCTGGCGTATATCAATCGGTTGTCGGATTTGTTGTTTGTGGTGGCGCGGCTGATTGCCAAGCGTCAGGGTGTGGCCGAGATTCTATGGCAGCCGGCGGCGAAGCCTGAGGTTTAACCGGTGCCTGTCAGGGCTCCTTCGCGAGCAGGCTCGCTCCCACAGGTGACCGCATTGTTACTGAAGAAATGCGATCAAATGTGGGAGCGAGCCTGCTCGCGAAGGCGTCAGAAGCTACAGCACAGAATCAGGCCTCAGGCCAGAATGCCCGAATCCCCGCCACACCCTGTGCACCCGCCGCCCAGGCTTTTTCGACCTCGGCCGGGCCAACGCCACCCAGCAGGAACACCGGCTTGCTGAAGCCCTCGATCAAGCTCGACGCCTGCTCCCAACCCAATGGCTCGGCGCCCGGGTGAGTCAGGGTGGGTTGCACCGGCGACAGAGTCACGAAATCCACCCCCATCTGTTCGGCCAGCGCCAGCTCTTCAGCGTTATGGCACGACGCCGCCAGCCAGCGCGAAGCCGGTAGCGGTCGGCCAGCCGCTGCGTATTTGCGCAACTGTGCCGAAGTGATGTGCCAACCCGCGGACGGGAAATCGCCCAACCACTCGAACGGCCCCTTGATCATCAATTGTGCCTTGCCGGCACACAGGCCCACCGCATCGACAGCCAGGTCGCGATATTTGGGATCGTAACCGTTCGGTGCGCGCAACTGGATCAGCTTGATGCCACTGGCAATGGCCTTCTGGATGCCACGCAGCAACGCCGGGGTTTCCAGATCTTCCGGGGTAATCAGGTACTGCGACGGCAATCTGGCCGCCGCGACGATCGGCTGATTGGCCGCAGGGAACTCGTAACCCGACAAATCCCGGGGCGACACCCAGGCCAGCGGTTGGCCTTCGGCGCCGTGGGGCTCGCCGCTAAACGCCGAGACTTCCCAGACATCCAGCAACACCTGCTTGTCCGGGTAATCGTGCCGGACCTTGATCAGCGGGCGCGCCGCGCCGACCACAATGCCCAGCTCTTCATGGAGCTCACGGGCCAGTGCGGTTTCGACCGACTCGTCGGCCTCGACCTTGCCCCCGGGAAACTCCCACAAGCCACCCTGGTGCTGTGAATCGGCACGACGGGCGATCAGGATATGGCCACTGCCATCGCGGATGACGGCGGCGGCGACATGGACTCGTTTCACTTTTCCAACTCCTCCAGTCCGGCCTTCTGCCAGGCCTTGAACGCCGGCCATTGGTAGAGGGTTTCAACATAGGCTTCGTCAGCCGCAGACAGTTTCACCCGATAGGTGCGCAGGCGCACGGCGATGGGTGCAAAGAACGCGTCGGCCAACGTGAGGCGGCCAAACAGGTACGGACCGCTCTCGGTCGCAGCAGCACGACACTCGGCCCACAACGCTGACATGCGCTCGATGTCCGCCTGGACATCGGCCGGGACCGGCGACAGCGCTGCATCATGGCTCAGGTCGAACGGCATGTTGCCGCGCATGGCGAAAAAGCCGCTGTGCATCTGCGCGCACGCCGAACGTGCCTGGGCGCGGGCGGCGGTGTTTTTGGGCCACAGGTTCGCGTCGGGGAACTGTTCTGCCAGGTATTCGGCAATCGCCAGGGAGTCGGCGATGGTGCCGTGTTCGGTCTTGAGCAGCGGGACCTTGGCGGTCGGCGAATGCTTGAGCAGACGCTCGCGGGTGTCCGGCTGGTTCAGCTTGATCAGTTCTTCGGTGTAGGAGGCACCAGCCAGATCGAGGGCCAGAGCGCCGCGCAGGGACCAGGAGGAATGCAGTTTGTCGCCGATGATCAGGTGCAGGCTCATAGTCGGGACCTTGTGATGAGGGGGGACAGGCCAAAATCTCTAGCGTCTGGTCATCCGTCATCGCGGGCAAGCCCGCTCCCACAGTGACCGCGCTGAACACAACCTTTGTGTACGCCACTGAACCTGTGGGAGCGGGCTTGCCCGCGATCGGGTCGACGCGGTCTTAGGTACGGTACTCGGCGTTGATCTTCACGTACTCGTGTGACAGGTCGGTGGTCCAGATGGTTTCGCTGCAATCGCCACGACCCAGCTCGATACGAATGGTGATTTCTTCCTGCTGCATCACCGCCGCGCCCTGGGCTTCGGTGTAGGTCGCCGCACGCGCACCACGGCTGGCAATGCACACGTCACCGAGGAATACGTCGATCTTGCTCACGTCCAGGTCCGGCACACCGGCACGGCCAACGGCGGCCAGGATACGGCCCCAGTTCGGGTCGGAAGCAAACAGCGCCGTCTTGATCAGCGGCGAGTGAGCCACGGTGTAGCCGACATCCAGGCACTCCTGGTGATTGCCGCCGCCGTTGACTTCAACGGTCACGAACTTGGTCGCGCCTTCGCCGTCGCGAACGATGGCCTGGGCCACGTCCATGCACACTTCGAACACCGCCTGCTTCAACTTGGCGAACAGTTCGCCCTCGGCGCGGGTGATTTCCGGCAGCGCCGCCTGCCCCGTGGCGATCAGCATGCAGCAGTCGTTGGTCGACGTATCACCATCGATGGTGATGCGGTTGAACGACTTGTTGGCGCCATCGAGCATCAGGTTTTGCAACACATCGCGGGAGACTTTGGCGTCGGTCGCGATGTAGCCGAGCATGGTCGCCATGTTCGGGCGAATCATGCCGGCGCCTTTGCTGATGCCGGTCACGGTGACGGTCACGCCGTCGTGCTGGAACTGACGGCTGGCACCTTTGGGCAGGGTGTCGGTGGTCATGATGCCGGTGGCGGCAGCTTCCCAGTTGTGGATCGACAGGTCGTCAAGGGCCGCTTGCAGCGCGCCTTCGATTTTCTCCACAGGCAACGGTTCGCCGATCACACCGGTGGAGTACGGCAGCACCTGACTGGCTTCGACGCCGGTCAGCTCGGCCAGTTTGGCGCAAGTACGCTCGGCGGCGGCCAGGCCTGGCTCGCCGGTACCGGCGTTGGCATTGCCGGTGTTGGTCAGCAGGTAACGCACAGGGCCTTGTACGCGTTGCTTGGCCAGGATCACCGGGGCGGCGCAAAAGGCGTTCAGGGTGAACACGCCGGCTACCGTGGAGCCTTCAACACAGCGCATGACCACAACATCCTTGCGCCCCGGGCGCTTGATGCCAGCCGAGGCGATACCGAGTTCAAAACCGGCAACCGGGTGCAACGTTGGCAAAGGACCAAGACCAACAGCCATGAATGCGCTCCTTTATAAATGATGTCAGCACCGTTTCAGGAAGACGGTGGTTCGAATGGTAAAACGCCGCGACGGCAGAAGCCGGTCGCGGCGCGGGTATTTCAGCGATTGAAACGGGTTTTACTGGATCTGCCCGTGGCAATGCTTGAACTTCTTGCCCGAACCGCAGTAGCACAGCTCATTGCGACCCAGCTTATGCTCGCTGCGAACCGGGGCAGCGGCCAGAGCCACATCGACCTCTTCGCCCAGCACTTCCGGTTGATCCAGACCTGGAGCTTCTTCATGCAGGAACTGCATTCGAGCGGCCAATGCCTCGGCTTCCTGGCGCAGGCGCTGCTCTTCCTCGATAGGATCTTCGCGGCGAACCTGAACGTGGGACAGCACACGGATCGAGTCGCGTTTGATCGAGTCCAGCAACTCGGAGAACAGGGTAAACGACTCGCGCTTGTATTCCTGTTTCGGGTTCTTCTGGGCATAACCACGCAAGTGGATACCGTGACGCAGGTGGTCCATGGTCGACAGGTGGTCTTTCCACAGGTCGTCCAGAACACGCAGAACGATTTGCTTCTCGAAGGTGCGCAGCGCTTCGGCGCCCGCCTGGTCTTCTTTCTCGTTGTACGCCGCGATGAGCTCGTTCATGAGCTTCTCGCGCAGGGTTTCTTCGTACAGGTGATCGTCTTCGTCGAGCCATTGCTGGATCGGCAGTGTCACACCGAAGTCGCTCTGCAACGCAGCTTCCAGACCGGCCACGTCCCACTGCTCAGGCAGCGATTGCGGAGGAATGTGTGCGCTGACGGTGGCGTCGAGCACGTCCTGACGGAAGTCAGCGATGGTCTCTCCGATGTTGTCGGCGGCCAGCAACGTGTTACGCATGTGATAGATCACTTTACGCTGTTCGTTGTTGACGTCGTCGAACTCGAGCAGCTGCTTGCGGATGTCGAAGTTGCGACCTTCAACTTTGCGCTGGGCCTTTTCAATGGCGTTGGTCACCATGCGGTGCTCGATCGCCTCGCCAGGCTGCATGCCCAGGGCCTTCATGAAGTTCTTCACCCGGTCAGAGGCGAAGATGCGCATCAGGCTGTCTTCCAGCGACAGGTAGAAACGGCTGGAACCGGCGTCGCCCTGACGACCGGCACGACCACGCAGCTGGTTGTCGATACGGCGCGATTCGTGACGCTCGGACGCAATCACCTGCAAACCACCCGATTCGAGCACTTGCTGGTGACGCTTCTGCCAGTCGGCCTTGATCTGGGCAATCTGCTCAGGGGTCGGGTTTTCCAGGGAAGCCACTTCCACTTCCCAGTTACCGCCCAACAGGATGTCGGTACCACGACCGGCCATGTTGGTGGCGATGGTCAGTGCACCCGGGCGACCGGCCTGGGCAATGATCTCGGCTTCCTTTTCGTGGAACTTGGCGTTCAGAACCTTGTGTTCGATGCCTTCCTTCACGAGCAGGCTGGACATGTGCTCGGAGGTTTCGATGGTGGCGGTACCCACCAGCACCGGACGACCGGCGGCCATGCTTTCCTTGATGTCGGCCACGATTGCCGCGTATTTCTCGTCGGCGGTCAGGAACACCAGGTCGTTGTAGTCTTTACGCGCCAGCGGCTTGTTCGGCGGAATCACCATGACCTGCAGGCCATAGATCTGGTGGAACTCGAACGCTTCGGTGTCGGCCGTACCGGTCATGCCGGACAGCTTGTTGTACAGACGGAAGTAGTTCTGGAAGGTGGTCGACGCCAGCGTCTGGCTTTCGGCCTGGATGTTCAGGTTTTCCTTGGCTTCGATGGCCTGGTGCAGGCCTTCGGACAACCGGCGACCCGGCATGGTGCGGCCGGTGTGTTCGTCGACCAGTACGACCTGACCGTCCTGCACGATGTATTCGACGTTGCGATGGAACAGCTTGTGCGCACGCAGGCCGGCGTAGACGTGAGTCAGCAGGCTCAGGTTGTGCGCCGAGTACAGGCTTTCGCCTTCAGCCAGCAGGCCGATGCGGGTCAGCGTTTCTTCGACGTACTGGTGACCGGCTTCGTTGAGTTCGACCTGACGGGTCTTCTCGTCGATGGTGTAGTGACCGGCCTGGGTCACTTCGCCTTCGACTTCTTCAACGTGCAGCTTGAGCTGCGGGATCAACTTGTTGACCTCGATGTACAGCTTGGAGCTGTCCTCGGCCTGACCGGAGATGATCAGCGGCGTACGGGCTTCGTCGATGAGGATGGAGTCGACTTCGTCGATCACGGCAAAATTGAGTTCGCGCTGGAATTTTTCTTCCATGCTGAACGCCATGTTGTCGCGCAGGTAATCGAACCCGAATTCGTTGTTGGTGCCGTAGGTGATGTCGGCGGCGTAGGCAGCACGCTTCTCTTCCGGCGGCTGGAACGGCGTGACAACGCCGACCGTCAGGCCGAGGAATTCATACAGCGGGCGCATCCAATTGGCGTCACGGCGGGCCAGGTAGTCGTTCACCGTCACAACGTGCACGCCGTTGCCGGACAGCGCGTTGAGGTAAACGCCCAGTGTTGCCACCAGGGTCTTGCCTTCACCGGTACGCATTTCCGCGATCATGCCTTCATGCAAGGTCATGCCGCCGATCAGCTGGACATCGAAGTGGCGCATGCCCATGACACGCTTGCCGGCTTCGCGGGCGACCGCAAAGGCTTCTGGCAGGAGCTTGTCGAGGGATTCCCCTTTGGCGATGCGGGCCTTGAACTCGCTGGTCTTGGCACGCAATTGATCGTCCGAAAGGGCCACCATTTGCTCTTCGAAGGCATTGACGAGTTGCACCGTCTTGAGCATGCGTTTGACTTCACGCTCGTTCTTGCTTCCAAAAAGTTTCTTTAACAAAGGCGCAAACATATCGGCAGGATCTTCCACACTAAAGGGATGGAGGGCGGCCCCGTGAGTCGCCCGTGCAGCCCTCATGGCCGCATGCGAACGAGCATTCTACCCGGAAACGGTGGTGAGGAAAGTGGCGATATTCCACGATGCTGGCACAGCGCTTTGACGGGGCTCACTTAAAATAGGGGCGTTTTGCTCAACTTCAAGCCGTTCAAGGCAGAAGTTAGTTGTTGATTTAATGGGTAAAGCGCCCACAAAAGCAATGGGCGGGTGCATCCGGTGCTTTCTGCTACCATGGCGGCTCTGTTACTTCAGGTGTCTGATCATGGCATTTCGCCCACTTACGGCCAAAGTACCCGCCGTTCTACTACGCGAAGCCAAGCCGCTGAAAGCCATTCTAGGCCACGCTCAACGCCTGGGTCATTTGCAACGTTTGCTCGAAAGCCAATTGCAACCCGCTGCTCGCGAGCATTGCCACGTGGCGTCCTGGCGCGAAGGCAGTTTGTTGCTGATTGTCACCGACGGCCATTGGGCAACCCGCCTGCGCTACCAGCAGAAGCGCCTGCAGCGGCAACTGCAACTGTTCGACGAGTTTGCCAACCTGACGCGAATCCTGTTCAAGGTGCAGCCACCGACCGTCCAGCGGGGCGCGACCGGGCACACCATGGATCTGTCGGACGATGCGGCCGCGACCATCCAGGCCACGGCCGACGGCATCAGCGACCCGAATCTGCGGGCAGCGCTGGAGCGACTGGCGGCGCACGCCAAGACCAAAGCTTAAACACAAGATCAACAGATCGCAGCCTTCGGCAGCTCCTACACCGATCCCTGTAGGAGCTGCCGAAGGCTGCGATCCTTTGCTCTATTAACATTAACGGCGTTTGCTGCCGCCCAGCAATGAGCCCATCAAGCCGCGCACCAACTGTCGGCCAAGCTGGTTCGCCGCCTGTTGCATCGCCGATTTCAGCGCCTTCCCAGCTGCTGTGCCGAGGAACTCACCCGCCTGTTCGGTGAAACTCGGTTCCTGTTTGCCCTGCTTCGCTTCGGGCTCGGGCGCCAGGCCCTTGCGCCCCATCAGCACTTCATAGGCCGATTCGCGGTCAATCGGCTTGTCATAGCGACCCTGCAACGGCGAACCGGCAATCAGCGCCGTACGCTCGGCACCGGTCAAAGGCCCGATCCGCGATTGCGGCGGCGCGACCAGCACCCGCTGGACCATTTCCGGGGTGCCTTTTTCCTGCAGCGTGCCGACCAGTGCTTCGCCGATCCCGAGTTCGGTCAACACCGACAACGTATCGAACGCCGGATTCGGCCGGAAACCTTCGGCCACTGCGCGCAGGGACTTTTGCTCCTTGGCGGTAAACGCACGCAGACCGTGCTGGATGCGCAAGCCCAACTGAGCCAGCACATCATCCGGCAGGTCACCCGGCGACTGGGTGACGAAATACACGCCCACGCCTTTTGAACGAATCAGCCTCACCACTTGTTCCAGGCGATCACGCAATGCCTGGGGCGTGCCGTTGAACAACAAGTGGGCCTCGTCGAAGAACAGCGCCAGCAAGGGTTTGTCGGCATCGCCACGCTCCGGTAGTTGCTCGAACAGCTCGGCCAGCAGCCACAGCAGGAACGTCGCGTAGACTTTCGGCGCTTCATGCACCAGACGGCTGGCATCCAGCAAATGGATGCGCCCGCGGCCATCGGCAGTGGGCTGGAGGATGTCCTCGAGTTGCAGCGCCGGCTCGCCGAACAAGGCATCGGCGCCCTGCTGCTCCAGGGTCGCCAGACGTCGCAGCAGCGCCTGGCTGGAGCCGGTGGTCATCAGTGCCGCATCGTCGCCCAGCAACTCGGGGTTGTCCCGCAGGTGATTGAGCAGCGCCTTCAGATCCTTGAGATCGAGCAACAACAGGCCTTCACGGTCCGCCACCTTGAACGCCGCGTACAGCGCCGACTGCTGACTGTCGGTCAGTTCCAGCAGGCTGCCCAACAGCAGCGGCCCCATTTCACTCAAGGTTGTGCGTAAAGGATGACCGGACTGGCCCTGTACGTCCCACAACGTCACCGGATAAGCCTGAGGCTTGTGGTTGAGCCACGGCATACCGGCAATCCGCTCGGCGACCTTGCCCTGGGGGTTGCCTGCGGCGCCAAGGCCGCACAGGTCTCCCTTGATGTCGGCGGCGAACACCGCCACGCCGGCATCGCTGAACGCTTCGGCCATTCGTTGCAACGTCACGGTTTTTCCGGTGCCGGTCGCGCCCGCGATCAAACCGTGGCGATTCGCCAGGCGCATGGCCTGGGCAATCGGCTGCCCCTTGAGGTCGGCGCCGATAACGAGTTGCAGTGAGTCAGGCATTTGGTCACCCATGATTAATCTTTGGTCCTACACGGCCGATAGAGATAACGACAAAGCAGTCAGACACGATCTGGTAGGAAATTTCCCTAAGGAGAGTCGGAAAATTCAATTGCTTTCAACCTTGCCCGTCGTGCGTCCCTTTATAAAAGCACGCGCTGGACATTAAGACCTTAGCGGAACCCCAAGCCATGAACAAAAATCTGCGTTTCAGCCATAAAATCCTGCTTGCCGCCGCCCTCATTGTTATTGCCGCCTTCGCCTCATTCACGCTGTACAACGACTATTTGCAGCGCAATGCCATCCGCGAGGACCTCGATAACTATCTCAACGAGATGGGTGACGTCACCGCCAACAACATCCAGACCTGGCTGGCCGGGCGTATTTTGCTGATCGAGAACCTCTCGCAAAACATCGCCATCAACCCCGAACAAGCCAATGTCGCCAGCCTGCTTGAGCAGAAAACCCTGACGTCGACTTTCATGGCGTCCTACCTGGGTGACGCCACCGGGCACTTCACCATTCGTCCGGACGCGAAGATGCCGGACGGTTTCGATCCGCGTGTTCGCCCCTGGTACAAAGGCGCCGAAAACAGCAGCACGCCGACCCTGACCGAACCCTACATCGATGCGGCAACCGGTCAACTGATCATCTCGATGGCCACGGCTTCGAAAAAAGCCGGACAGAGCGTCGGTGTGGTGGGTGGCGACCTGAGCCTGCAAACCCTGATCGCCACCCTCAGTGCCCGCGACTTTGATGGCATGGGCTACGCGTTTCTGGTCAGCGCCGACGGCAAGATCCTGGTTCACCCGGACAAAGCGCTGGTGATGAAGTCCCTGAGCGAGGCGTATCCGAAAGACACCCCGCGCATCGGCAACGGCTTCAGCGAAGTGGACGTCGACGGCAAGACCCGCATTGTCAGCTTTACTCCGATCAAGGGCTTGCCTTCGGTCAACTGGTACATCGGTCTGTCGGTCGACAAGGAAAAAGCCTACTCGATGCTCAGCGAGTTCCGCACCTCGGCTGTGGTTGCAACCATCATTGCCGTGGCGATCATCATCGCCCTCCTCGGCATGTTGATTCGCATCCTGATCCAGCCGTTGCACGTCATGACCCGCGCCATGGCCGACATCGCCGACGGCGAAGGTGATCTGACCAAACGCCTGACCATCCAGAACAATGACGAATTCGGCACCCTCGGCACCGCGTTCAACCGTTTCGTCGAGCGCATTCACGGCTCGATCCGCGAAGTGTCCTCGGCCACCGGGCAAGTCAACGAAGTGGCGTTGCGCGTGGTCGCGGCTTCCAACTCGTCGATGTTCAACTCCGACCAGCAAGCCTCGCGCACCAGTAGCGTTGCGGCCGCAATCAATCAGCTCGGCGCCGCAGCCCAGGAAATCGCCCGTAACGCAGCTCAAGCTTCGAGCCAGGCCAGCGATGCCCGCAGCCTGGCCGAAGACGGCCAGCAAGTGGTGGACCGCAGCATCGTGGCGATGAATCAACTGTCGAGCATGCTCAGCGCCTCGAGCACCAACATCGAATCGCTGAACAGCAAAACGGTGAACATCGGGCAGATTCTCGAAGTGATCACCAGCATTTCCCAGCAAACCAATTTGCTCGCACTCAATGCCGCGATCGAAGCCGCCCGTGCCGGTGAAGCCGGTCGGGGTTTTGCCGTGGTGGCGGACGAGGTGCGCAACCTGGCACACCGCACGCAGGAGTCGGCGCAACAGGTGCAAACCATGATCGAGGAGCTGCAAGTCGGTGCCCGGGAATCGGTGAGCACCATGAGCGACAGTCAGCGTCACAGCCAGGACAGTGTGGAAATCGCCAACCTCGCCGGCGAACGTCTGAACAGCGTGACGTTACGCATCGGGGAAATCGACGGCATGAACCAGTCGGTGGCCACCGCGACCGAAGAACAGACCGCCGTGGTGGAGTCGATCAACGTCGACATCACCGAGATCAACACGCTGAACCAGGAAGGCGTGGAAAACCTGCAATCGACCTTGCGCGCGTGCTCGGACCTTGAGCAGCAGGCGGCGCGGTTGAAGCAGTTGGTGGGCAGTTTCAGGATCTGAGGCGCTCTTGCGGGCCCCTTCGCGGGCAAGCCCGCTCCCACATTTGATCTTCAGTGGACACAAACTTTGTGTACGACCGAGATCCACTGTGGGAGCGGGCTTGCCCGCGAAGGCGGCCTGTCAAACGATACATCTCCCCGCTGACACCCCACCCGCACAACCCCAACCGAACATCTATCCTTCATAAAGGTCAACCAAGGGAATACCGGGACCGGAGGATCGTTCATCGTGCATATCGCTGACATCACCATGTTCTACGCCCCTGCCAGCGGTGGCGTGCGCACTTATCTGGATGCAAAGCACCGTCGCCTGGGCATAAAGCCGGGCATTCGTCACAGTCTGCTGATCCCCGGATCGTCCTTGAGCGAACAGGATGGCATCTTCACCGTTCCGGCCCCTGCCCTGCCCTTCGGCAAAGGCTATCGCTTCCCGCTGCGTCTCGCGCCCTGGCGCAATGTCCTGCAGGTTTTGCAACCTGACCTGATCGAGGTCGGCGATCCCTACCTCACCGCCTGGGCAGCGTTGGACGCACGGCGGCAACTCGATGTACCGGTCATAGGTTTCTACCACTCGGACCTGCCGCTGCTGGTCAGCAACCGCATGGGCAACTGGGTGACCAACAACGTCGAGGCCTATGTCAGCAAGCTCTACGGCAACTTCGACCGGGTCCTGGCGCCCAGTCGGGTCATGGCCGACAAACTCACCGGGCTTGGGGTCAGGAATGTGTTCGTGCAACCGCTGGGTGTCGACCTGCAAACCTTCAATCCCGATGTCAGGGACCCCGGACTGCGGGCCGAGTTGGGCCTGGACGACAACACCCGGCTGCTGATCTTCGCCGGGCGCGGTTCCAAGGAAAAAAACCTGCCAGTGTTGCTCGACTGCATGAAACGCTTGGGCCGACGCTATCACCTGCTGCTGGTTGGCTCATCGATGCCGACGGCCGTGCCGTCCAATGTGACGGTGATCGACCAGTTCTGCCCGGCGCCGCAGGTGGCCCGCCTGATGGCCAGCGCCGACGCATTGCTGCACGCCGGCGATCAGGAAACCTTCGGTCTGGTGATACTCGAAGCCATGGCCAGCGGTATTCCGGTGGTGGCCGTGGCGGCCGGGGCTTTCGAGGAAATCGTCACCGAGGACTGCGGCCGGCTCTGCGCGCCGAACGATCCAGCCGCGATGGCCACCGCTGTTCGGGAACTGTTCGGCTCGGGCAGCGTAGCGCTGGGCCGCCAAGCGCGGTTACATGTCGAACGACATTACGCCTGGGACACGGTGGTCACCAGTTTGCTGTGCCACTACCACGCCGTGCTCGGCAGCCAATGGCCGCTGACAGCCAATGGTTGAGTCCATGAACAGGCCCGCTTTACTGCTGGTGCTGCACGACGTGGCACCACCCACCTGGGCCGATTACCAACCGTTCGTCAAAGCCGTCGACGCCTTGGGGGACGTGCCGATCACCTGGCTGGTGGTTCCGGATTACCACAAACACAACAACCTGGACGCCCATCCGTCGTTTTGCCGCCAGCTCAGTGCCAGGCTCGCCCGGGGCGACGAACTGGCACTGCATGGCTATTTCCATTGCGACGAGGGGCCGATGACCCTCAATCCCCGCGACTGGTTCCTGCGTCGGGTCTACACCCACGAAGGCGAGTTTTATCGTTTGTCTCAAGAAGACGCTCTCGCCCGCCTGCGTTCGGGCATCGAAATGTTCCACCGGCATGACTGGCCGCTGGAAGGGTTCGTCGCCCCGGCCTGGTTGATGAGCCAGGGCACTCGCCAGGCATTGCGCCAACTGCCGCTGAGTTACACCAGCGACTCGCAGCATCTATACCGTTTACCGGATTTCACCGCGATCGAGGCGCCAGGGCTGGTCTGGAGTGCGCGCAGTGCCTGGCGCCGGGGTGTATCGAAGCTTGTCAACGACCGCCGTGAACAACGCTGGGAGCACGCACCGGTGATTCGCCTGGGCTTGCACCCGGTGGACATGCGCCACGAGTTCTCGCACCGATACTGGCTTCGAACCCTTGAGCGCCTGCTCGATAAAGGACGCGTTCCGATGACCAAGTCCCAGTGGCTGGCGCTGCAAAACAACCGAATGGGCTGTGCCGCATGAGTCGCGCCCTGCTATTGCTCGTCGGCCTGCTCGCGGCGGTGCTGATTCCACTGCTGTTGGGCGGCAGCGAAATCGGCTCCCGGCTGAGCGCTTTTCCGCTGCCGTGGCTGTTGATCATGTTCGGCATGATCCTGCTGTGCTGGGGCGTGAACACCCTGCGTTTGCGCCTGTTGTTGGGGGATCAATGCCACAAGGTGGGCCGGCTCAGGAGCCTTGGCGTGGTGATGGCCGCCGAATTTGCCTACTGTGCCACGCCAGGCGGCAGCGGCGGGCCGCTGACGATCATGGCGTTGCTGGCGCGTCACGGCGTGCGTCCGGCCAGGGGCAGTGCCGTGTTTGCCATGGACCAACTGAGCGACTTGCTGTTTTTCCTCTGCGCCCTGAGCGGGATCCTTGTTTACGCCCTGTTCCAGCACCTCAGCCAGCGCATGGAATGGATGCTGATGGTCAGCGCTGTCTCGCTGTTCGGCGGCTTGATTACCTGCGCCATGGTCGCCCGCTATCACCGCTCGTTGATTCGCCTGAGCGGTCGATGGCTCGCCCGAGTCAATGTCAAGGCGGCCACGCGAATGCGCTGGGCGCGCAAGCTCCTGCAGTTTCTGGCGGCGTTTACCGACACGCTGAAATTGCCCGCGCAGACCTTGATCAAGGTATTCGTCCTGACTTGTGTGCATTGGCTCCTGCGCTACAGCGTGCTCTATCTGGCGTTGCGCGGACTCGGCGCGGATTTGCAGTGGGCCTGGAGTTTTCTGATCCAGATGCTGGCGCTCAGCGCCGGGCAATTCAGCCTTCTGCCGGGCGGAGCCGGGGCGGCGGAGCTGACGTCGGCAGCGCTATTGGCCCCCATGGTCGGGAAATCCACGGCAGCCGCGGCGATTCTGATCTGGCGGGCGGTGACGTATTACTTCTACTTGCTGGTCGGTGGGCCGGTGTTTTTGCTGATGCTGGGGCGGCCGCTGCTGATGAAATTGATGAAAATCAGGCAGGCCTGAAAAGATCGCAGCCTGCGGCAGCTCCTACATGATGGCACGCATTCCCCCTGTAGGAGCTGCCGCAGGCTGCGATCTTTTTAATTCGTCAGACTCCTGCTGCAGCTGCTCCCACAACTCGGCCGCCCCCGGAAACTCCGTACCGTCTTCAGGCCCCATGTCATCCGGGTCGTAGCGGCTCAGGCAACCCTCGCCCAGCGTGGCGGGCGCCCTGGATGTGGCTTTGTCCAGTGGATCGGCCATGGTCATGTCCTCGGTGCAGAAACGGCGAAGGGCCTGGAGCGATTGAACGCCCAGGCCCTTCGAATTTCAACCGCGTCGTGCGTCTATCAGAAGACGACGGTCTTGTTGCCGTGCACCAGCACCCGGTCTTCCAGGTGATAACGCAGGCCACGGGCCAGCACCATCTTCTCGACATCACGGCCGAAACGCACCATGTCTTCGATGCTGTCGCTGTGGCTGACACGCACCACGTCCTGCTCGATGATCGGGCCGGCATCCAGCTCTTCGGTCACATAGTGGCAAGTCGCGCCGATCAGCTTCACTCCGCGCAGGGAGGCCTGGTGATACGGCTTGGCACCGACGAACGACGGCAGGAAGCTGTGGTGAATGTTGATCACCTTGTGCGCGTACTCGCTGCACAACTCGGGCGGCAGGATTTGCATGTAACGGGCCAGCACCACCACTTCGGCGTCGTGCTGTTTGACCAGACGCGATACCTCGGCGAAAGCCGGCTGCTTGTCCTGGGGATTGACCGGGACGTGGTAGTACGGAATGCCGTGCCACTCCACCATGCTGCGCAAGTCATCATGGTTGGAAATCACACAGGAGATTTCGCAGTCCAGTTCATCGCTGTGCCAGCGATGCAGCAAGTCGGCCAGACAGTGCGACTCGCGGCTGGCCATCAGCACCACACGCTTCTTTTGTTCGGTATCGGTGATGCGCCAGTCCATCGAGAACTCTTCGGCGATCGGGGCAAAGGCTTCGCGCAACGCTTCGATACCAAATGGCAGGGAGTCGGCACGGATTTCGTGACGCATGAAGAACCAGCCACTGAGATTGTCCGAGTGATGGCTCGCTTCAGTGATCCAACCGTTGTGTGATGCCAGAAAGTTACTGACTTTGGCAACGATGCCAACACGGTCCGGGCAAGAAATCACCAGACGAAAAGTGCGCATGAGGGGGAAACTCCAGAACTTCGCAAAGGCCGCCATTCTAGCGATTGCGCAGCAAAACTGCAGTATTGTTGACGTTTCGCCCTGCCGGAAGGTCGATGCGGCTGGACGGTCAACACCCGTGCCGGTTCGTCCGGATGCTCTAGCGGTGCCGGGCAATTGTTAAATTATGTATATCTGACGGACCGGGATCACACTAATAACGGCATTACCAATGTGCGCCCAAGACACGGCAACTAAATTAAATAAAGTTGGCTTATATGTTTACTTGATGAAACACCGTGACTATTATTGCCGCACTGTCACCTGCCATCCAGCGTACAACATAAGGTAGTTCCCATGTCCTTGATCAACGAATATCGCGCCACCGAAGAAGCTATCAAAGAGCTGCAAGCCCGTTTGAAGAACCTGTCCCAAGACGACAAACTGCAAACCGAGCTGGAATTCGAAGGCAAACTGCGCACCTTGATGGGTGAATACTCCAAGTCCCTGCGTGACATCATCGCGCTGTTGGATCCAGAGTCGAAAACCAAGGCACCACGCGGTGGTGCAGTGAAAACTACCGGCACCAAGCGTGCTCGCAAAGTTAAACAATACAAAAACCCGCACAACGGCGAAGTCATCGAAACCAAAGGTGGCAACCACAAGACTCTGAAAGAGTGGAAAGCCAAGTGGGGCGGTGACGTGGTAGAAGGCTGGGCTACCCTGCTGGGCTAAGCCTCAGAGCTTGTCGCAGATGGATCCGTGACAAAAAAAGAACGCCAGCAAATGCTGGCGTTTTTTTATGCGCGGTGTTTAAGCACCGGCAGGTTCGATTTCAAAGATGGAAACGCTGACGCAGTCCCTGGACATAATCCTGCCACTCACCGAGCACCCCCTGCTGAAACGGAGTGGCACTAACGCTCAATTGGGCCGCGGCCTCTAGAAAACTTTCGAGGGTATTTGGCGCCCCCCATCCGGGGTCTGACAAACGCTTCTGACAGAATATTCGCCAGCGCTCTTGCTCCTCGGCATTCAACGTATCGGGAAAGTTGCGTGCGCGATATCGAAACAATAATTCAGGCAAGCGTTCGTCATCGAAAGGCCACTGCTCTTGTGCCAACTGCATCGGGTCAACGGTTCTGACTTGTTCGCACAAGCGCCGATCCCGATCACCGATGAATCCATCGTATAACTGTTGCTCCGGATCCTCACTCTGGGAAAATTCTTCGCGGGCATAAATTGCCAGGATTTTATCCAGCCAAACTTTCCGCGCGTCATTTAGCCGCAGCACTCGCTGCTGATACAGCGCCATGTCCAGACCCAGGCGCTGCTGATCCTCCTGGCGAAGTACCGACAACGGGGCCACTACCGGGCACTTGTTGATATGAATCAACTTCAACGGCACCGGCAATTCCCCCTCGGCCAGTTCGTCGCGGCGGGTATACAAGCGCTGACGCAAACTTTCGGCATCCAGATCGAGCAGGCCCTGGGGATCGAGGTGCAGGTCACAGACAATCAGGGCGTTCTTGTTGCGCGGGTGCCAGGCCAGCGGCAACACCACCCCCACATAGCTGCGCGCCGCCGAAAAGCGCCCGGAAACATGCACCAGCGGTTGCAGCAGGCGTATCTGGTCCATGACTTTCTGCTTGCTGCGCAGTTGAAACAGCCAGGCGTAGAGCTTTGGTTGTTTCTCCCGAATGAGGCGCGCCAGGGCAATCGTCGCGCGAACGTCCGACAGCGCCTCGTGGGCATTGCCATGATCGATGCCGTTGGCCGCGGTCAGGCGTTCGAGCTTGAGCGTGACCCGCCCTTCGTCGTCCGTCGGCCATTGCAGGCCATCGGGACGCAAGGCATAAGCGGCGCGCACCACATCGATCAGGTCCCAGCGGCTGTTGCCGCCCTGCCATTCCCGCGCATAAGGATCGAAAAAGTTTCGGTACAGGCTGTAGCGGGTCATCTCGTCATCGAAACGCAGCGTGTTGTACCCCGCGCCACAGGTGCCCGGTGCCGCGAGCTGGGCATGCACCCGTGTCATGAAATCGGCTTCGCTCAAGCCCTGCGCCTGCAGTTGCCCGGGCGTGATTCCCGTGATCGCACACGCGGCCGGGTGCGGCAGGATGTCGTCGCTGGGCTGGCAGTAAAGATTGACCGGCTCGTCGATTTCATTGAGATCGACGTCGGTGCGCAGGCCGGCCATTTGCAACGGACGGTCGCAACGGGGATTGATGCCAGTGGTTTCGTAGTCGTACCAGAAGATGGAGGTCACGGGCGATTCCTGAACTGAAGATCGGCAAAGTCTAGGCGTTCACCTCCCGCCACGGCCAGTAGTCTTGTCATTCCAGCAGCTTGCCCGGCTCACCATGCAATACATAGTTATGTCGTTTCCCCCCGTATAGGCTGCTAGCATCGAATGGATACACAATCCCGATCCAGGCCACATCATCAGGTTGCCCATGCTCGAGACCACAGCACAGCCACGGAATGCTCCGCTGTCACCGCCACTGGACACGCGGTACCAGGTCGAAACGCCGGAGGGCGTCGACCTGCCACTGCGCCCGGCCGGGTTGATGGTTCGTGCGCTGGCGTTCGCCTTCGATCTTGGTTTGCGCGGCCTGGTCCTCGGTGTGCTGTTCATTGCGCTGGCGATGCTCGGCAAATTGGGCGCCGGGCTCGGGTCGATCCTGCTGTTCGTGGTGAGTTGGTGGTACATGGTGCTGTTCGAGGTGCTCAACCAGGGTCGCTCGCCGGGCAAGCAATGGATGGGGCTGCGGGTGGTGCACGACGATGGCACACCGGTCGGCTGGTCCGCGTCGCTGCTGCGCAACCTGCTGCGCGTTGTCGACCTGCTCCCCTTCGGTTACTT
This sequence comes from Pseudomonas sp. GW821-FHT07G06, assembly GCF_058986625.1. Taxonomy (NCBI): domain Bacteria; kingdom Pseudomonadati; phylum Pseudomonadota; class Gammaproteobacteria; order Pseudomonadales; family Pseudomonadaceae; genus Pseudomonas; species Pseudomonas sp. GW821-FHT07G06. The sequence goes on along the minus strand of NZ_JBYSVW010000011.1, from coordinate 12,295 downwards.
CCTCGGGGCCATCAGTTGCCTGCAACACCCCCACTTCAAGCGCCTTGGCGATATCGCCGCCGGGACCCTGGTGATCTACCGCGAACACTCGCACAGCCGCCCCGAACTCCCCGAAGCCCAGCCCCGCCGCACGGCATTTGCCCTGACGCTCAGCGAGCAACGGGCCATTCTCGGGTTTGCCGAACGCCAGGGCGAACTCTCCCGGGCGCGGGCCGATGAACTGGCCGCCATTCTCGCCCAACCCTTGCAAGTCCCGACCCCGCAGGCGGTGACCGAGCTCAACGGCATCGCCCGCGGCTTGTTGGGGCCAACATGAAGCAAAGCCTTTTCGAACGTCGGCACAAGGCCGAGTGGGAACGTTTCTCTGGGCTGCTCGAGCAATTGGAACGGGACGGCAAGGCCACCGACGCTGGTAGTTTCCCGAAGGATTACCGACGCCTCTGCCAGCACCTGGCACTGGCACGGGAGCGTGGCTACAGCAGTTTTCTGATCGATTCGTTGCAGCAACAGGTGCTGCGCGGGCATCAACAGCTTTACCGTCACCGCAGTCGCCTGAGGGCCAATGCGCTGGCTTTCGTCCTCGCGGATTTCCCGCGCCTGGTGCGCGAACAGTGGCGTTTCGTGCTCGCCGCCAGCCTGATGTTCTTTGTCAGCCTGGCCGGTTTCGCGCTGCTGGTGTACCTGTTCCCGGACCTGATCTACAACCTGATCCCCGCCGAGCAGGTAAGCGAAATGCAAAGCATGTACGACCCCGTTGCCGGTCACCTCGGGCGCACGGCGGAACGGGCCGCCAGTGAAGACTGGGTGATGTTCGGTTACTACATCATGCACAACATCGGCATTGCCTTTCAGACCTTCGCCAGCGGTTTGCTGTTTGGCCTGGGCAGCGTGTTCTTCCTGATTTTCAACGGCCTGATGATTGGTGCGGTGGCCGGGCACCTGACCTACGTCGGCTACGGGCAGACCTTCTGGTCATTCGTGATCGGCCATGGCGCCTTCGAACTCAGCGCCATCGCCCTGGCGGGCGCCGCCGGTCTGAAGCTGGGCTGGGCGTTGGTCGCCCCCGGGCGCCTGCCCCGTGCCGAGTCCTTGCGATTGGCGGCGCGCAAGAGCGTGCTGCTGATCTGCGGGGTCATGCTGTTTCTGTTGATCGCGGCGTTTATCGAAGCCTACTGGTCATCGATGACTCGCCCGTCGCCCCAGACCAAGTACCTGGTCGGCGCGGCGCTCTGGTTGCTGGTGCTGGTTTATCTCGTGTTCGCCGGACGTCGCCGCCATGCGCCTGAATGACGCCAGCGTGGTCATTCGCCCGCGCTCGACCTGGGAAGCCATGGACCTCGGCGTGCTCCTGAGCCAGCGCCACCGACGCCTGCTGATGACCAGTTGGGCGTTGCTCACGTTGCCGGTATTCGCGTTGCTCTGTTGGGGGCTCTGGGACTCGCCTTCTCTCGCCGTGTTGATTTTCTGGTGGCTGAAACCGGCATTCGACCGCTTGCCGTTATACATCCTGTCCAAAGCCATGTTCGGCGAAACCCCCACACTCAAACAGGCCCTGCGGCAATGGCCGCGGCTGCTCAAAGGGCAATTGCTGGCCAGCCTGACCTGGCGACGCCTGAGTCTGCAGCGCAGTTTCGTGATGCCGGTGGCGCAACTCGAAGGCCTCGACGGACAACAACGCCAGCAGCGTTTAGAGGTGCTGCTGCAGCGGGACGCCGGCGCCGCACGCTGGCTGACGATCATCGGCGCGCACCTGGAAGGCGCGCTGTGGATCGGCTTGATGGTGCTGTTCTATCTGCTGTTGCCACAACAGGTCGCGCTGGACTGGAGCTGGCAGTCGCTGATCTCTGCGGCCACCCAGGACTGGCGCTGGCTGGAACACCTGACCAACCTGTTTTATGCACTGGTGCTGGTGGTCTGGGAGCCGATCTATGTCGCCTGCGGTTTCAGCCTTTATCTGAACCGGCGCACCGTGCTGGAGGCCTGGGACATCGAACTGGTGTTCCGCCGGATGCGCCAGCGCCTGATCAGTGCGAGCAGCGTGCTGTTGATCGCCGTGCTGTTGCTGATGTCACCGACACACAGCGTGTGGGCCGCCGAACCGGCCATTTCACCCGACAGCCCGCGCCTGCTGGACCAGCCCCTGAACACCCAGGTCGCCAGGGACAGCATCAAGACGATCCTCGAACAGCCGCCCTTCAAGAACCGGGAAGCGGTGACACGCTATCGCTTCAGCGAAGACCCGGGGGGCGCTGATGCATCGGGCGACGGGCAGACACCGCAATGGCTGAAGTCCCTGTTGCAGCTGTTTGAGGGGCAGCACTTCAGAGCCTTGGCGAACCTGATTGAAATCGCGCTGTGGGGCATCGTCATCGGTGCTGTCGGCCTGTTGATCTGGCGCTATCGCGACTGGGTGCAGGCGTTCGTCAGCCGGCGACCGCCCCTCGGCGCCCAAGCCGTGCGCCCCTTGCCGCAGCAGGCGTTTGGCCTGGACCTCAAGCCCGAGTCCCTGCCCGCCGACATTGCCACCCACGCCGAAAGCCTCTGGCAGAGCCATCCGCGCGAAGCCCTCGGCTTGCTCTATCGCGCCCTGCTCAGCCGCCTGTCACACGACTTCAACATCGCGCTCGAGGCCGCCGACACTGAAGGACAGGTGCTGCAGCGCATCGAGCAATTACAGCAACCGGCCTTGCTGGCCTACAGCAAAAGCCTGACCGGGCACTGGCAAGGCATGGCCTACGGTCACCGCCTGCCCCACGAACAGGTGCGACAGGAACTGTGTGACGGCTGGCGCGTGTTGTTCGATCCGGAGGCGCTCCATTGAATCGGCACCGGGGGACGATCGCCATTGCGCTGCTCGCCGTGCTGGTGGCGGCGCTGGGTGTTTATCTGTACCTCAAGGCGAGCCCTTATCAGGTCGAAATCGACCACGGCCCTTCTCCCGAAGCCAGGGCCAACCCTTACCTGGCGGCGCAGCTGTTCCTGCGTCGGCAAGGCCTGAGTGTCGATCACGCCAACGGCCTGGACATCCTGCCCAGTCTCGATCCGCATCGACACAGCCTGTTATTGCTCGGGGACCGCTACAACATGACGCCACGGCAGATCGATCAGGTGATGAACTGGACCCGGGCCGGTGGGCGGCTGCTGTTCGTCGCCGAGTCGTTGTGGGATGAAAAACTCGGCCACAGCAATGACCTGCTGCTTGACCGGGTACAACTGCGCCAGTCTTTGAGCAAAGACCTCAAGGAGCCGCCACCGGATGTCGGTGACGATCCTTACCCACAACTGACCAAGCTCTATCTGGAAGACGAAGACGCCCCGGCCTATGCCGGTTTCGATACCGCCTTCCATCTCGAGGACCCGAAAAACCTCGCCCAGGCCTGGGCCAACAGCGCCAGGGCAACGCACATGATGCAACTCGATTACGGACTCGGTTCGATCATCGTGGTCACCGATGCCGACCTGTGGAAAACCCCGGCCGTCGAGCAATACGACAACGCCTGGCTGCTCTGGTACCTGACCGCCGACACCCGCGTGACGCTGATCTTCAACACCGATCACGACAGCCTGCCGACCTTGCTGCTGCGTTACTTCCCCCAGGCGCTGGTCGCGTTGTTCGCCTTGATCGTCCTGGGTTTCTGGCACTTTGGCGTGCGTCAGGGGCCGTTGCTGGAGCCGGAACCGAAAGCACGCCGGCAACTGCAGGAGCATCTGCGCGCCAGTGCCGACTTCCTGTTGCGCCACAACGGTCAAGCCGGCCTCCTGCAAGCCTTGCAGCAAGACATCCTGCGGCGCGTGCGACGTCGCCATCCCGGCTTTGAACAACTTGCCGTCGCCGAACAATGGTTGGTGCTCGCACGCCTGACCGGCCAACCCACACGCGCTATCAGCCAGGCCATGAGCCCGCGTCCGAACCAACGGCTTTCCAGCGTTGAATTCAGCCGTCAGGTCGCCCACCTGCAATCCCTGAGGAATGCCTTATGAGTCAACCGATCGAACCCGACGCAGCGAGCCATGCCGCTCAACAACGTCAGCGTGCCGGCCATCTGGCCCAGGCCGTACGCAAGGAATTGCAAAAAGCCGTGATTGGCCAGGACAGCGTGATCGACGACGTGCTGACCGCGCTGATCGCTGGCGGCCACGTATTGCTCGAAGGCGTGCCGGGGCTGGGCAAGACCCTGTTGGTACGCGCCCTCGCCCGCTGCTTCGGCGGTGAGTTCGCGCGCATCCAGTTCACTCCGGACCTGATGCCCAGCGACGTCACCGGGCACGCGGTGTATGACTTGCAGACCGAGCAATTCAAACTGCGCAAGGGGCCGCTGTTCACCAACCTGCTACTGGCCGACGAGATCAACCGCGCCCCGGCGAAAACCCAGGCGGCGCTGCTCGAAGCCATGCAGGAACGGCAAGTCACCCTCGAAGGCCAGCCATTGCCGATCGCGCAACCCTTCATGGTGCTCGCCACGCAGAACCCGATCGAGCAGGAAGGCACTTACCCGCTGCCGGAAGCCGAACTGGATCGCTTCATGCTCAAGGTGCGCATGGATTACCCGGACGCCGAGCAAGAGCTGGACATGGTCCGTCAGGTCAGCCGCTCGACCCGGGCCGACATGCTCGATGTCCAACCGATGCGCACCTTGTTGCAAGCCAGGGATGTGCTGGCCCTGCAACGCATCGCCAGTGACCTGGCGCTGGACGATCAGGTGCTCGATTACGCCGTGCGCCTGGCCCGCTCCACCCGCAGCTGGCCCGGACTGATCCTCGGCGCCGGCCCGCGCGCGTCCATCGCGCTGGTACGGTGCGCCCGTGCCCGTGCGCTGCTGCGCGGCGGTGAGTTCGTGATTCCGGACGACATCAAGGGTTGCGCCCTGGCCGTGTTACGTCATCGCGTGCGCATCGCGCCGGAGCTGGACATCGAAGGGCTGGATGTCGATCAGGTGCTCCGGCAGATGCTCGACCAAGTACCGGCGCCGCGGCAGTGAAACCCGTGCAGAAACGAAAAGATCGCAGCCTTCGGCAGCTCCTACAGGTGTACACGATCGTTGTAGGAGCTGCCGCAGGCTGCGATCTTTCAGGTGCCCAATCATGAAGCCCTCGCGCCTGCTCTTGATCTGGTTAACCTCGCTACTGGCCATCGGCATCGTGCTCGGCAGTCTGCAGGCACTGGAGCTGGCGATGCCGGCGAGCGTCACGCAGATCAATTGGGGACTGCTCCTGGCATTGCTGGTCCTGGCCCTGCTCGATGCCTTTCGGCTGAAGCGACTACCCTCGCCCCGGCTGAGCCGTGAGATACCCGGCAGTCTGGCCCTCGGTCGCTGGAGCGATGTGCAACTGATCCTTGAGCACGACTTTTCACAACCGCTGAGCGTACAGATCTTCGACCATGTCCCCTCGGGCCTGGACTTCGAACACCTGCCGCTGACTGTCCAATTGCAACCGGGCCAGCACAGCCGAATCGACTACCGGCTACGTCCGCTCAAGCGCGGACACTTCAGTTTTGAGCACTGCGAAATCAACCTGCCGAGCCCATTGGGTTTGTGGTCCGACACACGCATTCTCGATGTCGCGGACCACACCCGCGTCTATCCCGACTTCGCCCGCCTCTATGGCGGCCAGTTACTGGCTGTGGATAACTGGCTCAGCCAACTCGGTGTACGCCAACGCCAGCGTCGAGGCCTGGGTCTGGAGTTTCATCAGCTACGGGAGTTTCGCGAAGGCGACAGCCTGCGTCAGATCGACTGGAAAGCCACCGCCCGCCAGCGCTCACCCATAGCCCGAGAGTATCAGGACGAACGCGACCAGCAGATCATCTTCATGCTCGACTGCGGCCGGCACATGCGCAGCCAGGACGGCGAGCTGTCGCACTTCGACCATGCGCTTAATGCCTGCTTGCTGCTCAGCTACGTCGCGCTACGTCAGGGCGATGCGGTGGGCCTGAGTACCTTTGCCAGCGAACAGCCGCGCTATCTTGCGCCGGTAAAAGGCACCAGCCATCTCAACACACTGCTCAATAGCGTCTATGACTTGAACAGCAGCCAACGCAGCGCCGACTACCAAGCCGCCACTACGCAACTGCTGGCACGGCAAAAACGCCGGGCACTGGTGGTGCTGGTGACCAACCTGCGCGAAGAGGACGACGCTGAGTTGCTCCCGGCGGTCAAGCGCCTGAGCCAGCAGCACCAGGTGCTGGTCGCGAGCCTTCGCGAGGACGTGCTCGACACCCTGCGTCAGTCACCGGTACAGACCTTGCCCGAGGCGCTGGCCTATTGCGGGACCGTGGACTACCTCAATGCACGCGCCGAACTCCATGAGCGTTTGAACGCCCATGGAGTGTTGGTGATGGATGCGTTACCCGGCGAGTTGGGGGCGGCGTTGGTGACGCGGTATCTGGGCTGGAAAAGAGCTTGAGCCTGAGTGACCTCAAGCCGAAGCCGGCAACGACTGAAAACTGAAGTACTGCTTCAACGCCCTCACCAATTGCCCATACTCCGGCGGTGCCCGTTGCAGGCTGAAACCGGCGTCGTAATGTTGGGGGGTCGCGTCTTCGTGGCACCACAGGCAACAGGCCTGCAGGTCGATGATCCGCTGGCCGCCTTCGGTGGCTGGTATTTTCAGGCGCAGGTTGAAGTCCGCGCCGATCATCATCGGCAGCTGGCTGATCAGCATCAGCCCGTCTTCGGAGACATTGCCCAGGTAGCCGATGGGTTTGCCGGTGATGCCGTTGAACACTTTCAGGAAATACGGCAGTTGATGCCGCTCGATTCGGCGGTCGGTGAACATGTGCGTTTTCGCTATGCAAGGCTCTTAAGCAGAGCCGCACTACTGCTTCGGAACGGGTGCGCATTGAGTAGTGGCCCGCTCTCCCCGTTCCCGGTGCGCCAGTCCTTACGGCGCTGAGTCCTGCTTATGCCGGTCACAGGTGTTGCCCCGGTTCAGAGGCAAGGCTCTAGAACCGGTTCCTTGGACTATAGCTCACCGCCGCCGGGGAGCCAGCGATGGACTGCCCGCCGGCCATCAGAACTGCGTCGGTTTTACCGCCGCGGCACTGCGCAGCGGGTAGTGGCCCAGGCTCTGCAAGGTTTCCAGGCGGGCACGGGCGCGGTAGGCGTATTCGCTTTGCGGATAGGCGGCAATAATGAACTGGTAGGTCTGGGCCGCGTCGATAAACATCTTCTGCCGCTCCAGGCACTGGCCGCGCATCATCGACACTTCCGGCCACACGTAAGGCCGCGCGCGGCTGTCGCGTTCGACCTTGGACAGTTCGAGCATCACCTGCTCGCAATTGCCCCGGTCATAGGCGCTGTAGGCATTGTTCAAGTGATGGTTCATTGCCCAACGGGTGCAGCCCGTGGCACTGAGGGCGCCGACGGCAAGGGCAGCAATGAGTACGAATCGCATGGGGATCTCCTGTCTTGAACGCTGTATCGACCCGTGGGCGGAAATCTTCAGGCTGCCTGGCGCAAAGTTGTCAGGTTCAATAAAGAAAGAAAAAAGTAGTGCATACGAACAATGACTACACCTTCGGAGCATAGTAGCCTCACTCAGCGCTTGAACTCAGGAGTCTTTGCATGTCCGTCCGTCGTACCAAAATCGTCGCCACCCTTGGCCCGGCCAGTAACTCGCCGGAAGTTCTCGAACAGCTGATTCTGGCTGGCCTGGACGTCGCCCGCCTGAACTTCTCCCACGGCACCCCCGACGAGCACAAGGCTCGCGCGAAGCTGGTGCGTGATCTGGCCGCCAAGCACGGCCGCTTCGTCGCCCTGCTGGGTGACCTGCAAGGCCCGAAAATCCGTATCGCCAAGTTCGCCAACAAGAAGATCGAGCTGAAGATCGGTGATCAATTCACCTTCTCCACCAGCCATCCCCTGACCGAAGGCAACCAGCAAGTGGTCGGCATCGACTACCCGGACCTGGTCAAGGACTGCGGCGTAGGTGACGAGCTGCTGCTCGACGACGGCCGCGTGGTGATGCGCGTCGATACCGCCACCACCACCGAACTGAACTGCACCGTGACCATCGGCGGCCCGCTGTCCGACCACAAAGGCATCAACCGTCGCGGTGGCGGCCTGACCGCTCCGGCCCTGACTGAAAAAGACAAGGCCGACATCAAGCTCGCTGCGGAAATGGAAGTCGACTACCTCGCGGTGTCTTTCCCGCGTGACGCCGCCGATATGGAGTACGCCCGTCAACTGCGCGACGAAGCCGGCGGCACTGCCTGGCTGGTGGCGAAGATTGAACGCGCCGAAGCCGTGGCCGATGACGAAACCCTCGACGGCCTGATCAAGGCATCCGACGCGGTGATGGTTGCCCGTGGTGACCTGGGTGTGGAAATCGGCGACGCCGAACTGGTGGGCATCCAGAAGAAGATCATTCTGCACGCACGCCGCCACAACAAGGCAGTGATCGTCGCGACCCAGATGATGGAGTCGATGATCCAGAACCCGATGCCGACCCGAGCCGAAGTGTCCGACGTGGCCAACGCCGTGCTCGACTACACCGACGCCGTGATGCTCTCGGCCGAAAGTGCCGCAGGCCTGTACCCGCTGGAAGCCGTTCAGGCCATGGCGCGTATCTGTGTCGGTGCCGAAAAGCACCCGACCAGCAAGACCTCCAGCCACCGCATCGGCAAGGAGTTCCAGCGCTGCGACGAGAGCATTGCGCTGGCGACCATGTACACCGCCAACCACTTCCCGGGCGTGAAGGCGATCATCGCCCTGACCGAAAGTGGCTACACCCCGCTGATCATGTCGCGTATCCGTTCCTCGGTGCCGATCTACGCGTTCACCCCGCACCGCGAAGCCCAGGCTCGCGCGGCGATGTTCCGTGGCGTGTACACCATCCCGTTCGACCCGGCTTCGCTGGCGCCGAACGAAGTCAGCCAGAAGGCGATCGACGAGCTGGTCAAGCGCGGCGTAGTACAGAAAGGCGACTGGGTCATCCTGACCAAGGGTGACAGCTACCACACCACCGGCGGCACCAACGGCATGAAGATCCTGCACGTTGGCGACCCGATGGTCTGAGTGACCGGTTGCTGAAAAACAAAGCCCCGCCATGTGAATGGCGGGGCTTTTTTATGTTTTGAACATCAAAAGATCGCAGCCTGTGGCAGCTCCTACATGGAATGCGTACCCCTGTAGGAGCTGCCGCAGGCTGCGATCTTTTCAAATTCAATGCCGCTTGATGAACCCGGTCAACGCTGCCAACGCTTCCGGCGAACGCAACCGCTGGGTAAACAACGCACCCTCTTCTTCAATCACCTTGCGCAACAGTTCCCGATCCGGCGCTTTCATCAGTTGCTTGCTGATCCGCACCGCTTCCGGCGGCAGCGACTCAAAGCGCAAGGCCATCTCCCGCCCCTTGGCCAGGGCCTCTTCGCCACTGCCCAAGGCTTCATTGGCAATGCCCCAGGCAGCCGCCTGTTCACCGCTGAAACCTTCGCCCAGCAGCAACAACTCCGCTGCTTTGGCCTGCCCGAGCAAGCGCGGCAGGATCAGGCTGGAACCGAACTCAGGGCATAACCCGAGATTGACGAACGGCATGCGCAGGCGCGCATCGCGGCTGACGTAGACCAGATCGCAATGCAGCAGCATCGTCGTGCCAATGCCCACCGCCGCCCCGGCCACAGCGGCGATCACCGGTTTGCGACATTCGAGCAGATTGAGCATGAACTGGAACACCGGGCTATCGAGGCCGGTCGGCGGTTGCTGGATGAAATCGGCGATGTCGTTTCCGGCGGTGAAGCATTCGGCGGAACCGCTGATCAGTACGGCATTGATCCCGGGGTCGCTGTCGGCCTGTTTCAACGCTTCGGCCAGTTGGCTGTACATGGCGCGAGTCAGGGCGTTTTTCTTGTCCGGGCGATTCAGGCGCAGGGTCAACAGGCCGCGTTCGCGTTCAACTTGGATGGCATCGGTCATGGCAGGTCTCAGCGGTGCGAGGTCAGAAGATTTCATTGTGGCGAGCGAGCTTGCTCGCGCCGGGCTGCGCAGCGGTCCAAAAGACCTGTGAGCGCTGCGCATTCAAGCGCGAGCAAGCTCGCTCGCCACAACAGCGGATTCAGCGCTCAACCACGAGGCAGGAACACATCGGCCAGCAGTTGATTGCGCGGCAGTCCCGCCAGGTACAGGCGCCGGGCAAAGGCATCGACACTGTCGGGGGCTCCGCAGAGTAAGGCCAGGGTTTGCCGGGAAACAAGCCGCAGTTGCGCCAAAGCCGCTGGCAACTCGGCCGGGGTCCAGAGTTCGACACTCAGGTTCGGACGGCTGGCGACCATGGCCTGCAGAGGCTTGGCCAGGTAGTGCTCATCGGCATCATGGGCCAGGTGAATGACACGGATGGCGCCCTGGTGATCCTGGCGCAGCGCTTCGCGCAACACACCAAACAACGGCCCCAACCCGGTGCCGGCCGCCAGCAACCACAATGGCCGGGCGTGCCAGTCCGGATCGTAATGCAAGGCACCGCCGCGCAATTCACCGAGGCGAATCGGATCGCCGATACGCATTTGCCGGGCGGCATCGCTGAATTCCCCAGGCTGGCGGCAATCGAGATGAAACTCGAGAAAACGGTCTTCCTGCGGCAGGCTGGCGAGGGAATACGGCCGCGCCACGTTGCCCGCCCACAACACCAGGTGCTGGCCGGCGCTGTAGCGCAACGGTCGCTGCGCGCTCACCCGCAAGCGCAGCACCGTGGTGCTCAGCCAATCGACCGCGGCGACCTCGGCCGGTTGACCATCGACCTGCGGGTCGAAGGCGTGCACCTGCAAGTCCTCGACCACCTGGCACTGGCACGCCAGACGCCAACCCTGTTCTCGCTGCTGCGCACTCAGGGCATCCGGCCGGCTGTCGCTCGGCAGGCCCTGCACACACTGCACCAGGCACGCATGGCAACTGCCGGCGCGGCAACTGTAAGGCACCGGCACGCCGTTCTGATTCAGCGCGTCGAGCAGATTGCTGCCCACCGCTACCGACCAGAGGCGCTCGCCAACCCGCAACTCAGGCATCGACGTTCTCCCACGCCGCTGCGCATCGGTTGCGGCCGTCACGCTTGGCCCGATAGAGCGCCTGATCGGCCCGTTGCAGCGCGTCATCGAGGTCGCAGCCCAGCTCCAGCAGGGTCATGCCGGCGGACAGGCTGAGATTGCGCACATTCAGACCGATCAACTCGACATCGGTGAAGGCGATGCGCAGCCGTTCGCAGCACGAAGTCAGACTGTCGGCATCGCAATCGGGCAGCAGCACCACGAACTCTTCGCCGCCGTAGCGAGCCAGTACATCGCTGTCACGCAGGCACGCGGTGGCAACGCCGGCAAAGGCTTGCAGTACCTGATCGCCGGCGGCATGCCCGTGCAGATCGTTGATGCGTTTGAAATGGTCGAGGTCGATCAGCGCCAGGCCATGCACGACACCGGCTTCCATGGCGTTCAACTCGCGGGAAGCCAGGCGCAGGAAATGCCGGCGATTGAACAGGCCTGTGAGTTCGTCGGTGGCCACCAGGTCTTCGAGCTGGCGCATCATCCCGCGCAAGGTGTCCTGGTGCGCCTGCAAGGCAAAACGCCGCTGACGCATACGTTGTCGTGAAGCCTGGACGTAGCGGGCATACAACACCAGCCACACCAGCACGATGAACAGCACGCACACCTGCAACACCGCCATGGCTGGGTCGGGCAACTGGAAGTGGTAGCCCTCCCACAGGGTGATCGCACTAAAGCTGAAGAACACCAGCAATGCGCATCGCACAAAGGACCGGCGTGACAGATGGAACAGGCCGAACAGCAGGATAAGGACGTAAAACACCAGGAACGCACCCCGGGCTTCGTCCAGATGGGCGATCAGCCAGGTTTGCCAGCCAAGCCCCAACAACACTTGCGCCTCGGTCAGGCTGGGGTCGGCGAAACGCAGGTTGCAGCCGCTGTAGAACACCGCGAACAGGACGGCCTGGCTGGTCACGACCAGTGCGCTGCCGATGGCGACACTGGAAATCGGTGCATCGTAGTGACCGGTAAAAAACGCCAGCCACAGCAACAGCAATGCCAGGGCATAGGTGCCGGCCGCGAGGGCGAAACGTTTGAGCAACAGGCGCTGGATGGCGTTATGGGTCAATCGTTGACTCACCAAATGAAAGGAGACTGACAGAGCGTCCTACTCTACAGACCGTATGTCACTTTAGTGGCGTGGCCGATAAATGACCATTCAATTTTCGGGAAGACCCGATTCCCCTGTAGGAGCTGCCGCAGGCTGCGATCTTTTGATCTTGATCTTGAAAACAAAATCAAAAGATCGCAGCCTGCGGCAGCTCCTAC